>NZ_CAKLBV010000048.1 GCF_920984675.1 Methylobacterium sp. Leaf118 | reverse complement strand
CCGCCCCGCCGGCGCGGCGACCGCGGGCCGTCCCGCCGCGCGTCCCGGCGCTCCGGCGATGGAGGACGAATCGGACACGAAGCGCGTGATCCGCCGTCCGGGCATGCCCCTCAAGATCATCACGCCGCCCAAGACGCCGAAGTCCCCGGGCGGCGACCGTAACCGTGGCCGCCTCACCATCGCCAATGCCACTTCGGGCGAAGATGAGCGCACGCGCTCCGTCGCCTCGTTCCGCCGCCGCCAACAGCGGATGAGCGGGCACCGGCACGAGGAGCCCAAGGAGAAGATCGCCCGCGACGTGACGATCCCCGAGACCATCACCATCCAGGAACTCGCCAACCGCATGTCGGAGCGGGCCGTGGACGTCATCCGCCTGCTGATGAAGCAGGGCCAGATCCACAAGATCACCGACGTGATCGACTCGGATACGGCCCAGCTCATCGCCGAGGAGATGGGCCACACCGTGCGCCGCGTCGCCGAGTCGGACGTCGAGGAGGGTCTCAGCTCCGACGAGCCGGATCTCGAGGAGGATCTCGAGGCGCGTCCGCCGGTCGTCACGATCATGGGTCACGTCGACCACGGCAAGACGTCGCTGCTCGACGCGATCCGCAAGGCGAACGTCGTCGAGGGCGAGGCCGGCGGCATCACCCAGCACATCGGTGCCTACCAGGTGGCGTCGCCGTCGGGTGACCTCATCACCTTCATCGACACCCCCGGCCACGCGGCCTTCACCTCCATGCGCGCCCGCGGCGCCAAGGTGACGGACATCGTCGTGATCGTGGTGGCGGCCGATGACGGGGTCATGCCGCAGACCGTCGAGGCGATTCAGCACGCCAAGGCGGCGGGCGTCCCGATCATCATCGCGATCAACAAGATCGACAAACCGGACGCGAACCCGCAGCGGGTCCGCACCGAGCTGCTCCAGCACGACATCCAGGTCGAGTCGATGGGTGGCGAGACCCTCGAATTCGAGGTCTCGGCCAAGACCGGCGACGGCCTGCCCGACCTGCTGGAGGGCCTGCAGCTCCAGGCCGAGATCATGAACCTGCGCTCCAACGAGAAGCGCGACGGCGAGGGCACCGTGATCGAGGCCCAGCTCGACCGCGGCCGCGGCCCCGTGGCCACGGTCCTGGTCCAGCGCGGCACGCTGTTCACCGGAGACATCGTCGTGGCCGGCGCCGAATGGGGCCGCATCCGCGCCCTCATCGACGACACCGGTCGGCACATCCCCTATGCGGGGCCGTCGGTCCCAGTTGAGGTGCTGGGCTTCAACGGCACGCCCGATGCCGGTGACCGCGTCATCGTGGTGCCCAACGAGGCCCGCGCCCGCGAGGTCACCGAGTACCGCGCCCGGATCAAGCGCGAGCGCATGAACGCCCGCACCGGCGGCGCGAACCGCTCGCTCATCGACATGATGCGCGAGGCCAAGGAAGGCGCCGGCCGCAAGGAGCTGCCGATCATCATCAAGGGCGACGTGCAGGGCTCGGTCGAGGCGATCGTCGGGGCGCTCACCGCGCTCGGCAACGACGAGGTCGGCGTGCGCATCCTGCTCTCGGGCGTGGGCGGCATCACCGAGTCGGACATCACGCTCTCCAACGCCTCCAAGGCGGTGGTGATCGGCTTCAACGTTCGGGCCCATAAGGAAGCCCGCAACGCGGCCGAGCGCGACGGCACCGAGATCCGCTACTACAGCATCATCTACGACCTCGTGGACGACATCAAAGCCACGCTGTCGGGGATGCTGCCGCCGACGCTTCGCGAGGAGCGGCTGGGCGAGGCGCAGATCCTGCAGATCTTCGACGTGTCGAAGGTCGGCAAGATCGCCGGTTGCCGGGTCATGGAAGGTGTGGTCCAGCGCGGCGCCCATGTCCGCCTGCTGCGCAACGACGTGGTGATCCACGAGGGCCGGCTGTCCCAGCTCAAGCGCCTCAAGGACGACGCCAAGGAAGTCATCGCCGGCTACGAGTGCGGCATGTCCTTCCAGAACTATCAGGACATGCGTGTGGGCGATTTCATCGAGTGCTTCAACGTCGAGGAAATCAAGCGCACCCTCTGAGCGGTTCTCCCCTACCGCTCATCGGACAGCGGGGCTGCGGCGAGAGCCGCGGCCCCGTTCCCTTTCTATCCGAGCCGGAAGGCTCCGCTCGAAGATCCGATGGCCCAGAAGCAGATTCCCACCGGCCCCACGCAGCGCCAGCAGCGCGTGGCCGAACTCGTGCGCCACGCGCTGGCGGAGGTGCTCCAGCGCGGCGACATCCAGGACCCCGTGCTCGGCTCCCACATCGTCACCGTGCCCGAGGTGCGCATGTCGCCGGACCTCAAGCTCGCCACCGCCTACGTGATGCCGCTCGGCGGCCAGGACGAGGCGCCGGTGATCGCCGCCCTCGAACGGAACCGGAAGGTGCTGCGCCAGGAGGTGGCTCGGCGGGTCAGCCTGAAATTCGCCCCCGAGCTGCGCTTCCGCCGCGACGAGACCTTCGACGAGGCCGCGCGCATCGACCAGCTTCTCCGGAGCGACAAGGTCCAGCGCGATCTCGAGAGCGGCCCGCGCGACGAAACGGATCCCGCCCAGGACGATTGATCCAAGGCGATTGATTCAAGGGGTTTGATCGAAGGCGATTGATCCAACACGGTCGATTCGAGACGATCGATCCCGGGCGATCGCCCACCCCGCGATCTACGAACGGGGCGGCTTCCCGCCCCTTGCGAGACCGGGCCCGGCCACGGGCCCGATGACGGGACGATTCCCTTCAAAGACACCCGTCGATCGAGGACAGGATGCAGGACGAAATCACTTCCGAGGGCGCCGCCGAGGCGCCGCAGGATCCGCGCGGCGAGGCCCGCCGCGAGGGTGGCGGCCCGCCGCGAGGCGGACGCCGGCCGCAGCGGGGTCGCCCGCGCCACGACCGGCCGAAGAAGAACGACGTGAGCGGCTGGGTCGTCCTCGACAAGGCCGTCGGCATCACCTCGACCCAGGCGGTCGCCATCGTGAAGCGCCTGTTCAACGCCAAGAAGGCGGGACATGCCGGCACGCTGGATCCGCTGGCCTCGGGCATCCTGCCGATCGCCTTGGGCGAGGCGACCAAGACGGTGCCCTTCGTGATGGACGGCCGCAAGGCCTACCGGTTCGAGGTGAGCTGGGGGGTCGAGACCGACACCGACGACGCCGAGGGCAAGCCCGTCGCCCAGTCCGAGGCGCGCCCGACCCGCGAGGCGGTCGAGGCGGCGCTGCCGACCTTCGTCGGCGAGATCGAGCAGGTGCC
This sequence comes from Methylobacterium sp. Leaf118, assembly GCF_920984675.1. Lineage (GTDB taxonomy): Bacteria > Pseudomonadota > Alphaproteobacteria > Rhizobiales > Beijerinckiaceae > Methylobacterium. The sequence continues at coordinate 32,893 of NZ_CAKLBV010000048.1, read as the reverse complement.
GCCGCGCTATTCCGCCATCAAGATCCAGGGCGAGCGGGCCTACGACCTCGCCCGCGACGGCGAAGTGGTGGAGCTGGTGGCCCGGCAGGTGCGCATCGACCACCTCTCCGTGATCGAGCATGACGGCGACCGCACGGTGATCGCCGCCGAATGCGGCAAGGGCACCTATGTCCGCGCGCTCGCCCGCGACCTCGGTCGGATGCTCGGCTGCTACGGCCATGTCTCGGCCCTGCGCCGCACCCGGGTCGGGCCCTTCATCGAATCCGGCGCCTGCAGCGTCGCCGATCTGGAGGAGAGCAACGAGGGCCATCTCCACCCCGTCGAGACGGCGCTGGACGAGATCCCGTCCGTCGCCGTGAGCCGCGACATGGGCCTGCGCCTGATGCGCGGCCAGCCGGTGATCCTGCGGGGTCAGGATGCCCCGATGGGCGGCAAGGCCTACGCCACCTGCGGCGGCACCCTCGTGGCCGTCGGCGACGTGGAGCGGGGCGAATTGGTGCCCCACCGGGTGTTCCACCTCGGCGGGACCGCGCCGCAGCGGATGTGAGCGCCCGCCCTCCGGACGATCCCTCGAGTCCGCTCGAGGGGATCGCTCGGCAGGCTCGGCCTGCCCGGCTCCGGGCACGGCCCGAACGAACAACGCCGCCCCGGGAGGGCGGCGTTGTTCGTTGCGGATCCTGTAGGGGCGCGGGTCAGGCGGCCTGACGGGCCTTGGTCAGGAGCTTGCGGTTCACCAGCACCTCGGCGATCTGCACGGCGTTCAGCGCCGCGCCCTTGCGCAGGTTGTCCGCCACGCACCAGAAGTTCAGGCCGTTCTCGATCGTGGCGTCCTCGCGGATGCGGGAGATGTAGGTGGCATCCTCGCCCGCCGCCTCGTGCGGGGTCATGTAGCCGCCGTTCTCGCGCTTATCGATCACGAGCACGCCCGGGGCGTTGCGCAGGATCTCGGTGGCCTGCTCGGGCGAGAGCGGACGCTCGAACTCGACGTTCACCGCCTCGGCATGGCCGATGAAGACCGGCACGCGCACCGCGGTCGCCGTGAGCTTGATCTTGGGATCGAGCATCTTCTTGGTCTCGGCGACCATCTTCCACTCTTCTTTCGTGTAGCCGTCCTCCATGAACACATCGATGTGCGGGATGACGTTGAAGGCGATGCGCTTGGTAAACTTCTTCGTGACCACCTCGCCGGCGGTGAAGACGGCGCGGGTCTGGCTGAACAGCTCGTCCATGGCGTCCTTGCCGGCGCCGGAGACGGATTGGTAGGTCGAGACCACGACGCGCTTGATGGTGGCCGCCTCGTGGAGCGGCTTCAACGCCACGACGAGCTGCGCCGTCGAGCAGTTCGGGTTGGCGATGATGTTGCGCTTGGTGAAGCCCACGATCGCGTCGGCGTTCACCTCGGGCACGATCAGGGGCACGTCGGCGTCGTAGCGGAAGGCGGACGAGTTATCGATCACCACGCAGCCGGCCTGTCCGATGCGTGGGCTCCACTCCTTCGAAGCCTCGCCGCCCGCCGACATCAGGCAGATATCGGTGTCGGAAAAATCGTAGGTGTCGAGGACTTTGACCTTGAGAATCCTGTCGCCGAACGAGACTTCCTGGCCCTGGCTGCGGCGCGAGGCCAACGCCACGACCTCGTCGGCCGGGAAGGCGCGCTCGGCCAGGATGTCGAGCATCTCGCGGCCCACATTGCCCGTGGCTCCGACGACGGCGACCTTGTAACCCATCTGTCCAACTCCGCTGCGCGGGCCCGGATCGTTCCGTGAGCGAACGGCCCGCTCCCCGCATCGACCGGCGGGGGCGCCGCGCATCAAGCGGGGAATCCATAGGCCGAAGCACCCGCCCCGACAGGTGCGAGGTGGGTTGCTTCGGCGGCCGGAGCAAGATGCCGGCCGACCCCGGCTGTCAAGGGGTGAGGCGCAGGCCGATGATGCGGCGGTGAGGCCGCGGGGCGTCTGCAACCGGCGATTCACCATCGTCCGAGAATCACGAGGACACCGCCGCCGCCGGCAACCGCCCGGTGGGAAGCGTCGCGGCACATCTGGCACACAGCGAGGGCCCGCCCGGCCCCCGCACCGCTGGAGGACGCGCATGTTCCCCGATCAGCCCGACGCCCTCGTCGCGGACGAGCGCGATGTCCGCAGCCTCGACCGGCCGCGTCCCCTATCCCGCGCCCGGCTGGGCCTGAAGCTCGCCGCCTGCGCCGCGCTGATCACGGGGCTGACCCTCGCCGCCCGCGACCGCATCCACAGCCCCGAGCCGCCGCGCCCCTGGGCCGATCCGCCCCGCGCGGAGGCGGCCCGAGCCGACGAGACCGCCGCGCGCCGGGCGGTCGCGGCGTCCGAGCCCCTGCTGATTCTGGCCGCAAGGGATCCCGACCTGCCCCCCCGGGTCGAGCCGACGCGCTGGGACCCCAACCTCGGCCGGCGGGAGGACGGGGTGAGCCAGGGCGGCTTCGACGCGATCGAGGCGCCGTATTTTCTCGTCACCGCCACCGATACCGGCATCCGGGCCGAAGTGGCCCCGAGCCTCTACGTCGCCCTCGTGCGACGCGCCGCCGACGGGCGCGGCCTCGCCGTGACCCGGACCGGCGAGCGCGGTGTCGTCGCGACCCGCTTCGGCGCCGTCGAGACCCTGGAGATCACCCTGGCCGGGGCGGGATCGCGGGCCTGCACCGGCTTCCGCAGCCTCGACCTCGGCGCGGTGCATCTCGACGGCTGGCTCTGCGGCATCCTCGGCCAGGCGCCCGAGCCGCGAGCGGTCGCCTGCGCCATCGACCGGATCACGCTCTCGGGCCGTGTCGCCGCGACCCTCGGGGCCGGCGCCCCGTCGAGCGCCGAGCCGGCCCGCGGCGGGGAGGCATGTGGATCCAACGAGATCGCCAAGGCGGCGGTCTCGGACCGTACCGGATCGATCGCCGGACTGGGCGCCCTCGCCGGAGCTGGCGTCGTCCGCCAGATTGCGGCAAAAACGCGGCGGAAATAATCGAAGCGCGGCCATAATTCGGGAACAACGGCCACGCTGACGCGTCTACTCGGCAGAAAGCGGGATTCTTAACGAAGGACCCGATACGGTCTCCTCGCAATCAACAAGGTGTGCCATGCGCTCGACCAAGATCGCCCTTCTGGGCGCCATGACCCTCGCCGCGATCGGCTTCGGGACCAGCGCCGAGGCGCAGGGCCCCTACGGCAATCCTGGCTACGTGCGCGTGAGCCAGCCCCTGCCGATCCGTATCCGTCCGCGGTCCTGGCTCGATGCCGGCAACGTGGTGGAGCAGGGCAACGGCTCGGTCTCGAACCCGGCCACCAACCCGGCCTTCATCGCGGCCTCGAACCAGCTCAACCCGGTCTACGGCCGTAACGATCGCTTCGGCAACGGCATCCTGCCCGATCCGATCACCAACGGACCGTTCATCGGCGCCCGCTCGAGCGCGATCCGCAACGTCGACCTCTCCTTCGTCGACGCGATCGACCCGACCTCCTACGTCTCGCGCTACGGCAACCCGTACCGCTAGGCTTTTCCGCAGCTCTAACGCGACGATCACGGGTCCTTCGGGGCCCGTTTTCTTGTGTGGACGCGGCCGGTCGGCGCGGGTCCTTCCGCCGCGTGGCCGTTTCGATGCTATAGGGCTCGCCCGAACCGCCGACGAAGCCACGTCTCACCTCGATCCATGAGCGGCCCCACCGTCCTCCTCACCGATGCCGCCCCGGCGAAAGCGGCGTCGACCCGCCGGTCGGCCCTTCTCGGCGGGGGCGGGCGCGCGCTGCTCGGCCTGCTGCTGCCGCTCCTCCTCGCGGGGGCCTGGGAGATCGCGGTCGCGTCCGGCTTTGCCACCGGGCGCCTGTTGCCGCCGCCGAGCCGGATCGGCGCCGCCCTGTGGTCGCTCGCGGCGTCCGGCGAACTCTGGACCCATGTCGCGGCGACGCTGATCCGCGTCGGCCTGGGCTTCGCCTTCGGGGCGGGCGCCGGCATCCTGTTCGGCGCGCTCACCGCGACGCTGCCTCCCCTGCGCTGGCTGCTCGATCCGAGCCTCCAGGCTCTGCGCGCCGTGCCGTCGCTCGCCTGGGTGCCGCTGTTCATTCTCTGGTTCGGCATCCTCGAGACCCCGAAGGTCGCGCTGATCGCGGTCGGGGTGTTCTTCCCCGTCTATGTCGGCGTCGCCGGCGCCATCGCCTCGGTGGACCGCAAGCTCGTCGAGGTCGGCCGCATCTTCCGCCTGTCGCCGCTGGCTCTGGCCCGGCGCATCCTCCTGCCCGCCGTGCTGCCCGCGACCCTGACGGCGCTCCGCACCGGGCTCGGCCTCGGCTTCCTGTTCGTGGTGGCGGCGGAGCTGATGGGGGCCTCCGAGGGCCTCGGCTACCTGCTGGTCGACGGCCAGCAATTCAGCAAGCCCGATCAGATCCTGGCCGCGATCATCAGCTTCGCCGTCGTCGGCAAGCTCGCCGACACGGCGCTCGTGACGCTGACGAGCCCGCTGGTGCGCTGGCAGGACACGGCGCGGGAGACGCTGTGAGCCCGCCATGCTGAGCCTCCAGAGCCTCTCCAAGACCTACGCCGACGGCACCCGCGCCCTCGAGGCCATCGATCTCGCGGTCCCAAATGCCGAGATCGTCGCGCTGATCGGCGGCTCGGGCTGCGGCAAGACCACCTTGCTGCGCCTCGTCGCCGGACTGGACCGGCCGAGCGCGGGGCGCATCGCCCTCGACGGCGAGCCGATCACCGGGCCGCATCCGGGCGTCGGGCTGGTGTTCCAGGAGCCGCGGCTGCTGCCCTGGCTCGATGTGGCCGCCAATGTCGGCTTCGGCGTCAGCGACCTGCCGCGGCGGGAGCGGGCCGAGAGGGTCGCCCACGCCCTCGAACGGGTCGGCCTCGCCGAGCATGCGGGCCGCTGGCCGCGGGAATTGTCCGGCGGGCAGCAGCAGCGGGTCTCCATCGCCCGAGCCTTCGTGGCCAATCCCCGGGTTCTCCTCCTCGACGAGCCGTTCTCGGCGCTGGACGCCTTCACCCGCAAGGACCTGCATCGCCACCTGCTCGCCCTGTGGGAGGAGGTGCGCCCCACCGTCCTCATCGTCACCCACGACGTGTCCGAGGCGGTGGCCCTCGCCGACCGCGCCATCGTCATGCGCCCGAAGCCCGGCCGGCTCGACGAGAGCGTGGCGCTGCCGCTGCGCCGCCCGCGCGATCCCGCCGCTCCGGCCAGCGAGGCGGCCACCCGCACGATCCTCGGCGCCCTCGACCGCTCGCTTCGCCCGCGCGACGCGGCCCGGACCCCGGAACTCGCCGGCGGCAGCTCGTTCTGACCTGTCGCGGACGCGCAAAAGCCGCTAAGTCGCGGCCTCGTCGACAAGAACAACCGAAGAGGAAGCCCGATGGACGCCACCGCCCTGCGCGCGCTCCAGGCCCCGCTCAAGGGCCAGTACCGCGACAACCCCGATTCCGCCGTCGTCACCCTCAAGGCCAAGGGCGCGCTCGACGACACCCACATCGCCTGCAAGGTCGAGACCGGCCGGGCCCTCGCGGTGGCCGGCCTGCACCCCGCCACCGGCGGCTCCGGCGCCGAATTGTGCTCGGGCGACATGCTGCTCGAGGCCCTCGTCGCCTGCGCGGGCGTGACCGTGAAGGCCGTCGCGACCGCCCTCGAAATCCCCCTGAAGTCCGGCACCGTGAGCGCCGAGGGCGACCTCGACTTCCGCGGGACCCTCGGCGTCGACAAGGAGGCCCCCGTGGGCTTCCGGGCGATCCGCCTGCGGTTCGACCTCGACACCGACGCCCCGCAGGAGAAGCTCGACCAGCTCCTCAAGCTGACCGAGCGCTACTGCGTCGTCTTCCAGACCCTCAACCACAAGCCGGAGCTGACGGTCGGCGCCTCCCGCGCCTGAGCCGGCACGGCGTTTGCCGGGCGAGGGCGGGCCTGGTCCGTCCTCGCCCACCGGACCCGCCGCGCCCGTCCCCCGGTCGGGCCCGGTCGGGCGTAGCGCACCTCTTTCATCGAATGAGCCGTCATGCGCCTGCTCATCATCGAGGACGACCGCGAGGCCGCCGCCTATTTGGCCAAGGCGTTTCGCGAGGCCGGGCACAGCGTCGATCAGGCGGGTGACGGCCTCGACGGCTACGCCCTCGCCCGGGAGGGCGCCTACGACGTGCTGATCGTCGACCGGATGCTGCCCAAGCTCGACGGCCTCTCCCTGGTGCGGTCGCTGCGCGAGCAGGCGGTCACGACGCCCGTTCTGATCCTCTCGGCGCTCGGTCAGGTGGACGACCGGGTGAAGGGGCTGCGGGCGGGCGGCGACGACTACCTGCCCAAGCCCTACGCCTTCTCCGAGCTTCTCGCCCGCACCGAGGTGCTGGCCCGGCGCAGGGCCGGCCCCGCGGGCACGAACGAGCCCACCGGCTACCGGGTCGGCGACCTCGAACTCGACCGTCTCTCCCACCGGGTGAGCCGCGCGGGCCACGAGATCCCGCTGCAACCCCGCGAGTTCCGCCTGCTCGAATACCTGATGCGCCATGCCGGCCAGGTGGTGACCCGCACGATGCTGCTGGAGCACGTCTGGGATTACCATTTCGACCCGCAGACCAACGTCATCGACGTCCACGTCTCCCGCCTGCGCGCCAAGATCGACCGCGGCTACGAGCGGCCTCTGATCCACACCGTGCGCGGCGCGGGCTACGTGGTCCGGGCCGAGGAGCCACCCGCTCCGTGACTCCGACCGCCGCAGCCCTCCGGGAAGGGCCGCTCGCCCGGCTCGGAAAGGTGTTCCGCACGACGGCCTTCAAGCTGTCGCTGGCCTATCTCGTCGTCTTCGCGCTGCTCGCGAGCGTCGGGCTCGGCTACGTCGCCTGGAATGCCCGCCGGGTACTCGACGATCAGATCGTCTCGACGATCGAGGCCGAGATCAACGGCCTGTCCGAGCAGTACACCGCCGGCGGCCTGCGGCGGCTGATCGCAGTGGTGGAGCGGCGTGCGCGCGAGCCCGGCGCCTCGCTCTACCTCGTGACCACGCCCGCCGGCGAGCAGATCGTCGGCAATGTCAGCCGCGTGCCCGTCGGCGTCCTGACGACGCCCGGACAATACGAGGGTCCCTACGAGCGCGGCGCGGATTCCGACCGGGTCGAGCACCGGGCGATCATGCGGGTCTACACTCTGGCGGGGGGATTCCGCCTTCTGGTCGGCCGCGACACCGAGGAGCGCGACCGGCTGCGCGACGCCATCGGCAACACCTTCGGCTCGTCGCTGGCCCTGGTTCTGGTGCTCGGCGTGGTCGGCGGCTGGTTCGTGGCGAGCCGGGTGCTCAAGCGGGTCGACGACATGACGGAGACCACCCGCACCATCATGGCGGGGGATCTCGATGGGCGCCTGCGGCTCGCCGGCACCGGCGACGAACTCGACCGGCTCGCCCAGAACCTCAACCTGATGCTGGAGCGCATCGGCGAACTGATGCACGGGATGCGGCAGGTCTCGGACAACATCGCCCATGACCTGAAGACCCCGCTGACGCGCCTGCGCAACCGCGCCGACGAGGCCCTGCGCAGCGCCGAGACCCCCGAGGCACTCCGCGCCGCGATCGAGGGGATCGTCGAAGACAGCGACGGGCTGATCCGGGTGTTCAATGCGCTGCTGACCATCGCCCGGCTCGAGGCCGGCAACGCCCCCGACGCCGCCGCCCGGACCTTCGACGCCGGCACGGTCGTCCGCGAGGTGGCCGAGCTCTACGAGCCGCTGGCCGAGGAGCAGGGCCTGCGCCTGACCCTCTCCGCGGAGCCGGATCTGCCCGTCTCGGGCAACCGGGAGCTCGTCGGGCAGGCGCTGGCGAACCTCCTCGACAACGCCATCAAGTACGGTGCCGACACGATTACGGTCTCGGCGCGGCGGGCCGGCGACGCCGTCACCTTCCACGTCGCCGATGGCGGGCCCGGCATCCCGGAGGCCGAGCGCGCCCGGGTGCTCGACCGTTTCGTGCGCCTCGACGCGGCCCGCTCCCGTCCGGGCTTCGGCCTCGGCCTGAGCCTCGTCAACGCCGTCGCCCGCCTGCATGGCGGCAGCCTGACGCTCGCCGACAACCGGCCCGGCCTCTCCGTGCTCCTGACGCTGCCGCTCGCCCGGCCCTGATCGAGGCCGGCGCACCCCGCGCGCGGCGCGCGCCCCCCATGACAGGTCCGCTGCGCGGACAGATGACAGGTCCGCTGCGCGGACTGAGCCGGAGCGGGAATCGTTCTGCCCCCCGCGCAGGGCCGGTCTCGCCGGGCGGCTTCGATCTCCAGACAGATCGCGGGACGGAGCGCTGCACGCGCAGGTCGTAACCGGGCCTTAAGACTTGGGGGCGCGACAATGCATCCTATGTTATCTTTCGCGCAGTTTCCTGCGGGGAACGGCGCTACGGGACCATCGACGCCGTGTCCGCCACCGCCCCCCACACCGACGCCGCATCCTGGCTCCTGCCGGGGGCCGTCCTGGCCGCGAGCCTTCTCGGGGCGGCGTTGCTGAATCCGGGAACGGCGCAGCCGGGCGGGCCGGTGGCGGCTCTGTTCCCGCCCTGGTGGGGCATGACCACGAGCTTGAATGCAGCGGTCACGGCAGGGGGCGCCGTGCTGCAGGTCGGCGCCGTGCCCGGCCTGGTCGTCACGCAATCGCCCGATCCCGGCTTCGACGGCCGCCTGCGGGCAGCGGGCGCCCTGTTCCTGTTCGATCCGAAGGGCCTGGGCCTCTGTCTCCCTGCCGGAAGGCGCCAGCCATGACCCTCAGCTTGCCGCAAGACCTCGACAGTCTCCGCCGCGCTGCGAGCCGTGGTCTGATCGCCCTCATCTGGCTCCATGTGCCGCTCGTCCTGGGCATCGCGCTGGCGCGCGACAGTGCGGCCCTGCCGGCGGGCCTGACGGCCTTCGGCCTCGCCGCCGCGGCCACCGCGACCTGGCGCTGGATGGGCGAGGTCCTCGCAACGCGCGTGACCGTCGCGATCGCCCTCGTCGGCATGGTCGCATGGCTAGTACAGGCCATGGCGGGCCATGCCTGGCAGCTCGACCTGCACATGTACTTCTTCGCGGTGCTCTCGGTTTATTGCGACTGGCGCGTGCTGGTGGCCGCCGCCGGGGCCACGGCCCTGCATCACCTCGCGCTCAACCTCCTCCTGCCGGCCGCGGTCTACCCGGACGGCGCGGATTTCGATCGGGTGCTGCTGCATGCCGTCATCGTCGTGCTGGAGACGGCGGTGCTCGCATGGCTCAGCGCCAAGCTCGTCGGCCTGTTTTTCGAGTCGGCTCGCTCCTTCGCCGAGGCGGGCGCGGCGCGGGCCGCGGAGGTCGAGGCCCATGCCCGCCAGAGGGTGCTCGAGGCCGAAATACAGGCGGCCCACCGCCGCTCGGCGGACGCCCTCGCCGAGGCCTTCGAGGGCAGCGTCGATCGCCTGGTCCGGCAGGCCGCGGACGCGGCGAGCCACGTCCAGCGGTCCTCGCAGGATCTCACCGCGGCGGCGAGCGACACGGCGCAGCGCACCGCCGCGCTCTCCTCCGCCTCCCAGGAGACCGCCCGCGACGTGCAGGGCGTGGCCGCCGCCACCCTTTCGACCTCCGTGCAGGAGATCGGCGCCCACATGGCCCGTGCCGCCCAGGTCGCCGGCCGGGCGACCGACGAGGCGGGCCAGACCCACGAGACCGTGCGCGCCCTGTCCGAGGCGGCCCAACGCATCAACCAGATCGTCACGCTCATCGGCGCCATCGCCGAGCAGACCAACCTTCTGGCGCTCAACGCCACGATCGAGGCCTCGCGGGCCGGCGCCTCCGGCCGGGGGTTCGCGGTGGTGGCGGGCGAGGTCAAGGCGCTCGCCGGCAAGACCGCCCGCGCCACCCAGGACATCGAGGCCCAGATCCGCGCGATCCAGGATCAGACCGATCAGGCGGTGGCGGCCATCGGCCGGATCGGCGGCACGATCGAGGATCTCGGCGTCATCACCCGCTCGGTCGCGACCGCGGTCGAGGGCCAGAGCGAGGCCACCCATGCCATCGCCGACAACGCCGAGCGCGCCGCCCGGCGCACCGGCGCCGTCTCGGGCAACCTCGACGGCCTGACCCGCTCCGCCGACCTCACCGGCACCGCCGCGGCCTCCGGTCTCGACGCCTCCTCGCGGCTCGCCAGAGAATGCGACGCGCTGGCCGAGACGGTGCGCCGCTTCGTCTCCACCCTGCGGGCAGCCTAGAGCCGTGCCCCATCACGTTGAACCGTGAGCACGGATCTCAGTCTTTCGTTGTGTCGCGCTCTCTTGAGCCGAACCGGTGTCCACTTCGGAGGAGAGCGCCCCAGCCGAGACGACGCCGGAACAAACAGGGCGTGCCGGCGCCCGGACCTTCGACGCCGGCACGATCGTCCGAGAGGGGGACTGAACTTTTCGCGCCGCCGGCCACGGAGCCGGACCTGCGCCTGACCCTCTCCGCGGAGCCGGACCTGCCCGTCTCGGGCAACCGGGAGCGCGTCGGGCCGGCACCGTCTCTGGGTGGCCCCGACGCTGCCGATCGCCTGGCCCTGATCGAGGCCGGCGCACCCCGCGCCCGATATGCGCGTCCCCCTGACACGACCCGTCCGCTTGTACGCTCGATCAGCGGACGATCGGACCCGCGGCGTGCCACGTGGCCCTTCCCCTCGAACCGCCTCCGCGTGACAGGCGACCCGCATCCGTTCTGAGGAGCGGCTCCGCGTGAATCCGCCAAGCGCCGGCTTTGCTTGGATTTTTTCCGAAGGCCAGCGTCCACCTCGGCGGCCGACCCGATCGGTGTACCCACAACCTTCGCCGTCAATGTCCCGGACGGCCTCGCCTGTGGCGATACATCCCGGGTCAGGCCGTTCAACGCTGCGCGTAACGGGGGCTTAAGGGAAACGCCCACTAACTTATCTCATGTTATTTTTAGCGCGGGCCCCTCTCAGGGGACCGCCCCAAGGGGCCGTTGACGCCATGCCTTCGATCGCGCCCCGTATCGACGCCGCGCCCTGGCTCCTGCCGGAGGCCGTCCTGGCGGCAAGCCTTGTCGGGGCCGCGTCGCTGGGTCCGGAGCCGGCGGGCCGGGGTCGGCTCTGTTCCCGCCCGGGTGGGACGGCACCGCGAGCCTGAACGCCGCCGTCTCCTCGGGCGGCGCCGTGCTGCAGGTGGGTGCCCTGCCCGGCCGCGTCGTCACACAATCTTCCGATCCCGGCTTCGGCGACCGATTGCGGTGTGCCGGCTCCGTCCTCCTGTTCGACCCCAGGGGCCTCGGCCTTTGCCTGCCTACCCGGAACCGCCTGCCATGACCGTTTTCTCATCGCACGACCTCGACAGCCTTCGCCGGGCCGCAAGCCGTGGTCTGATCGCCCTCATCTGGCTCCATGTGCCGCTCGTCCTGGGCATCGCGCTGGCGCGCGGCAGCGCGGCCCTGCCGCCGTGCATGGCGGCCTTCGGCCTCGCCGCCGCGGCCACCGCGATCTGGCGCTGGAAGGGCGAGGTCCTCGCCACCCGCGCGACCATCGCGGTCGCCCTCGTCGGCATGGTCGCATTGCTGGTGCAGGCCATGGCGGGCCATGCCTGGCAGCTCGACCTGCACATGTACTTCTTCGCCGCGCTCGCGGTGCTCTCGGTCTATTGCGACTGGCGCGTGCTGATGGCCGCCGCCGGGGCCACCGCCGTGCATCACCTCGCGCTCAACCTCCTCCTGCCGGCCGCGGTCTACCCGGACGGCGCGGATTTCAATCGGGTGCTGCTGCATGCCGTCATCGTCGTGCTGGAGACGGCGGTGCTCGCATGGCTCAGCGCCAAGCTCGTCAGCCTGTTCCTCCTGTCGACCCGCGCGATCAACGAGGCGGGCGCCGCGCGGTCCGCCGAGGTCGAGGCCCATGCCCGCCAAGTGGCGGTCGAAGCCGAGGCGCAGGCCGCCAACCGCCGCACGGCGGACGCGCTGGCCGAGGCCTTCGAGGGCAGCGTCGACCGTCTCGTGCGGCAGGCCGCGGACACGGCGAGCCACATCCGGCGGTCCTCGCAGGATCTCACCGCGGCGGCGAGCGACACGGCGCAGCGCGTCACCGCGCTCTGCGCCGCCTCGGAGGAGACCGCCCGCGACGTACAGGGCGTGGCCGCCGCCGCCGCCAGCCTTTCGACCTCCGTGCAGGAGATCGGCGCCCATATGGCCCGCGCCGCCCAGGTCGCCGGCCGGGCGACCGACGAGGCGGGCCAGACCCACGAGACCGTGCGCGCCCTGTCCGAGGCGGCCCAACGCATCAACCAGATCGTCACGCTCATCGGCGCCATCGCCGAGCAGACCAACCTTCTGGCGCTCAACGCCACGATCGAGGCCTCGCGGGCCGGCGCCTCCGGCCGGGGGTTCGCGGTGGTGGCGGGCGAGGTCAAGGCGCTCGCCGGCAAGACCGCCCGCGCCACCCAGGACATCGAGGCCCAGATCCGCGCGATCCAGGATCAGACCGATCAGGCGGTGGCGGCCATCGGCCGGATCGGCGGCACGATCGAGGATCTCGGCGTCATCACCCGCTCGGTCGCGACCGCGGTCGAGGGCCAGAGCGAGGCCACCCATGCCATCGCCGACAACGCCGAGCGCGCCGCCCGGCGCACCGGCGCCGTCGCGGGCCATCTCGACGGCCTGACCCGCTCCGCCGACGTCGCCGGTGCCGCGGCCGCTCCCTGCCTCGACGCCTCCGCGCGGCTCGCCGGCGAATGCGACGCGCTGGCCGAGACGGTGCGCGGCTTCGTGACGAAGCTGCGGGCGGCATAGCCGCGACGACGCCGGGAGAATCAGGGTGGACCGGCCCCTTGAAGCTGGCCGCTTTGCGCGTTTGATGGGCAGGGCCGCCAACCGGCGGCGCTTCCGGACGCTTCGAATCGGTATGACCAGGCGAGAGAACGGGCAGAATGCCCAAGCCGGAGACGATCGGTCCCTGATCGACGGCCTCGGCGCCGCTCCGCCGCTGGCGAACCCGGCCGCGGCGGAGAGCCGGTGGGCCGAGATCGCCGAGGCGCTGCCGGAGCCCCTTCGCGCTGGGCCGGCCCGCGCGCTGCTGCTCGCGCTCGCCGACCACTCCCCCTTCCTGTGGTCGCTCGCCCTGCGCGATCCGGAGCGGGTCGCGCGGCTGTTCCAGGAATCCCCCGAGGCCGCCGACGCGCGGCTCCTGGCCGACCAGCGGGCGGCCGGGCGACCGGGGCCGGCGGGACCGCCCGACCTGGAGGCCGTCGGCGCGCGCCTGCGCCGGAACCGGGCCGAGCACGCCCTCCTCGTGGCGCTCGCGGATATCGGCGGGCGCTGGCCCCTGGAGCGGGTGACGGCGGCCTTGTCCGACTTCGCCGACGCCTCCGTCGGCGCGGCGCTCGATGCCCTGCTGCGCCAGGCCGCCGCCTCGGGCCGATTCCATCCGGCAGACCCGGACGATCCGCAAGCCGGGTCCGGCCTCGTCGTGCTCGGGCTCGGCAAGCTCGGCGGACGGGAGCTGAACTATTCGAGCGATATCGACCTGATCGTCTTCTTCGACCCGGAGGTGGCGCCGCTGAAGGACGGGCTCGAGCCGACGCCGTTCTTCACCCGCCTCGCCCAGGGCGCGGCCAAGCTCCTCCAGGAGCGGACCCGCGACGGCTACGTCCACCGCGTCGATTACCGCCTGCGGCCCGATCCGGGCTCGACGCCGACCGCCATGAGCCTCGCCTCGGCCTATGTTTACTACGAGACGACGGGGCAGAACTGGGAACGGGCGGCCTTCATCAAGGCGCGGCCGATCGCGGGCGACATCCCGGCGGGCGAGCGGTTCCTGGCGGAGCTGCGCCCCTTCGTCTGGCGCAAATATTTCGACTTCGCCGCCATCGCCGACGTGCATGCGATGAAGCGCCAGATCCACGCCGTGCGCGGGCACGCGGCGCTGGCGGTGGCCGGCCACGACATCAAGCTCGGACGCGGCGGCATCCGCGAGATCGAGTTCTTCGTCCAGACCCAGCAGCTCGTCTTCGGCGGACGCCGGCCCGGCTTGCGCGGGCGGTCGACGGTGGCGATGCTCGCAGCCCTTCAGGCGGATGGCTGGATCTCCGAGACCGCCCGGGACGAGCTCGCGGCGGCCTACGCCTTCCTGCGCACCATCGAGCACCGCCTGCAGATGGTGCGCGACGAGCAGACCCAGCGGCTGCCCACCGACGGGGCCGAACTCGACGCCTTCGCCCGCTTTGCCGGATTTGCCGACCGGCTCGCCTTCGAGACCGCGCTGCTGCAGCATGCGGGTCGGGTCCAGACCCACTACGCGCTGCTGTTCGAGGCCGCCCCCGATCTCTCCTCGGAGGTCGGCGATCTCGTCTTCAGCGGCTCGGGCGACGATCCGGCGACGCTCGCCACCCTGCGCAGCCTTGGCTTCCGCGAGCCGGAGACCGCCGCCGAGACCGTGCGGGGCTGGCATTTCGGGCGCCGGGCGGCCGTGCGCAGCCCCCGCGCCCGCGAGGTGCTGACCGAACTGGTCCCGGCCCTCCTCAAGGCCCTCGCCGGCACGCCGGATCCGGACGCGGCGCTCGCCAATCTCGACCGCGCCTTCGGCCGGATGCCCGCGGCGGTCGAACTCCTGACCATCCTGCGCGAGCACGAGCGCCTGCGGCTGCTCTTCGCCGACCTTCTCGGCAGCGCCCCGCGGCTCGCCGGCACCGTGGCCTTCAGCCCGCATGTCCTCGACGCGGTGATCGACCCGGATTTCGGCGATCCCGTCATCGATCCCGGCGCCGTCAGCGCCCATTACCGAACCCTGCTCGGCCGGCCCGACGGGTTCGAGGGCTTCCTCGACCGCAGCCGCGACGCGGCGCGCCAGCTCCGCTTCGTCGCGGGCGCCCGGCTGCTGTCGGGCATCGTGCCCCCGCAAGCGGCGGGCGAGGCCTTCTCGGCCATCGCCGACGCGGCCGTGACCACGGCCCTCGAAGCCGTGATGGACAAGTTCGACGCCGAGCACGGGGCGGTGCCCGGAGGGCGCCTCGTCGTGCTCGGCTGCGGCCGCCTCGGCAGCCGGCAGCTCACGGCGGAATCCGATCTCGACCTCGTCGTGCTCTACGATTTCGACCCGGAGGACCGCACCAGCGCCGGGCCGAAGCGCCTCGACGCGGCGGTCGCCTACAACCGGCTGACCCAGCGCCTCGTCGCCGCGCTCACCGCCCCGACCCGGCGCGGCACGCTCTACGAGGTCGACCTGCGCCTGCGCCCCGGCGGCGGCCAGGGCTCGACCGCGACCCAGTTCCGCAGTTTCCGCAGCTACCAGCGCGACGAAGCGGAGCTGTGGGAGCATATGGCGCTCACTCGTGCCCGGGTGGTCGCGGGCGATCCGGGCCTCGCGGCGGAAGCCGAGGCGACGATCCGCGCGGCGTTGTGCCGCCCGCGCGACCCGGCGGAGGTCTATGCCGCCGTGCGGGCGATGCGCGCCACCGTCGAGCGCGAGAAGGGCGACCACGGGCCTCTGGACCTCAAACTCGCCCCCGGCGGCCTGCTCGACCTCGATTTCCTGGCCCAGGCCCTGGTGTTGGCCCATGCCCACGGGCATCCCGACCTGATCGGCCGCGATGCCCCGTCCGTGCTCGCCCGCGCGGCGGAGGTCGGGCTCCTCGCATGCGGCGCGGCCGAGCGCCTCGGTAGCGCCTACCGGCTTCTCGACGACGTGCATCAATGGCAGCGCCTCATGGTCGAGGGCGACCCGACCCGGGCCTCCCCCGTGGCGCAGGCCCGGCTCGCCCGCGCGGCGAACCTCCCCGACGCGCGGGCGCTCCTCGCCCAGCTCGAGGCCGAGCGGCGGGAGGTGCGGACGATCTTCGACCGGCAGCTCGGCGAGGCGGGGTAGACCATCGGCGCGCGGGCGGGACGGCGTCTCTCTGGCCGTTACCTCTGCGAACAAGGCTCGGGGGCCCGGTGCCCAGGTGAGGGACCGACGGCCGGCCGGGCAGGGTCGCATCGATGGGCCGCCGCGGGGGGACGACTGAACAAATCCACGACCCGCCCCGTCGGGTCTCGATCAGCCCTCCCTGTGCCGAGACGGTTGCTGTCCGACAACCGGAGCCGTTTCCTGCCGAAATTTACCGGACGTTAACCATACGGGTAAATTCTTGCGCCATTCGGTGTCTCGCCTCGGGGATGTCGAGCGGGGAACTGACATGCGATACGCGGTGATGGCGGCGGGCTTGGCCACGCTGATGGTGTTCGAGAGTGCCGGAGCCTCGGCCGCGGACCTTCCGATCCGCTCCGTTCCGCCGAGCGCCCCGCTCGTTCTCCCGAGCTGGACCGGCTTTCATGTCGGCGTGCAGGGCGGCTATCGCTTCGACGAGGCGAATGGCAAGGGAACCCTGTTCGAGCTGGCCTACGGCACCGTGAGGGCCGACCGCCGCTTCGATCTCGACACCCCCGTGGGCGGTCCCCGGGTCGGCTACGACCTCCAGATCGGCCCGTCCTTCGTGGTCGGCGTGCTCGGCGACTTCTCGTGGGGCGACGGCCGGCGCACGGTGAGCGAGAGCCTCCTCGGGGCGGTCACGCCGCCGCCGCAGACCGCGACCGCCGCCCTCGCCGTGGCCCCGTCCGTCGTTCTCGCCACCGGCACCCTCTCGGTCCGCCATCAATGGGACGCCACGGTGCGCGTGAGGGCGGGCTACCTGTTCACCCCCACCCTGCTCGGCTACGTCACCGGCGGCCTCGCCTTGCTCGACGAGCGCGTGACTGCCTCCTACACGGTGAGCGGCCTGTTCGGGACCGCCTACAGAGCCTCGAACACCCGCACCGGCTGGACCGTCGGCGCCGGCGTCGAGACCAAGCTGTTCGATCGCTGGCGCGCGCATGTCGAATATCGCTACGCCGATTTCGGATCGCAGTCCTATAGCTGGGCTGCCGAGGGGTCGAAGGGCAAGCTCCGGACCTCGACCAACACCGTGCTCGCGGGTGTCAGCTACGCCTTCTGACGGGTGTCCGCGCCGGCCCGTCGGGGCTGGCGCGCGGGATCCCGACTTGCGGGCCGGTTCCTCCGCCCCCTAATCTCCCTCGATGAAGGTCGTCGCGATCGATTTCGAGACCGCCAACGAGCGGCGCGACAGCGCCTGCGCGGTGGGGCTCGCCTGGATCGAGGCGGGCCGCGTGGTGCGGCGGGAATCCCGGCTGATCCGGCCGCCGCAGATGCGCTTCTCGCCGGGCAACATCCGCATCCACGGCATCCTGCCCGCCGACGTGCGCGCGGCACCGACCTTCCCCGAAGCCATGGCCCCGTTCCTGCCCGATCTCGCGAGCGGGCTCGTCCTGGCCCACAATGCCGGCTTCGACATGGGCGTGCTCGCCGCCTCGCTCACCGCCTGGGGCGAGCCGGTGCCGGCATTGACCGGCCATTGCACCCTCCAGATCGCCCGGCGCCTGTTTCCCGATCCGGCCGGCTGCGGCCTGTCGAAGGTCGCCAGCCGCCTCGGCATCCGCTTCGAGCACCACGATGCGGGCGAGGACGCCTATGCCTGCGCGGAGATCGCGCTCGCGGCCCTACGGGAGACCGGGGCCCGGGACGTGGCCGACCTCGTCCGCGGCCTCGGATTGACGCCGATCCGCCCCTCCGCTGCCCCCCGGCGCGACATGACCCGCGACTTCGCCCGGTCGACCTCCACCCGGGCCCTGCGGGTGGCGGGCGCGGCCGCGCTTGGTCCGGCGGACGCGTTGCGCTTCTCGATGCGGGGTCGCACCGGCAACCGCTACGTGGTGGCCTACGAGGACGGCGGGGACGGCCCCTATCTGCGCTGCTCCTGCCCCGCGGGCACGCATCGCCGTCGCTGCCGCCATGTCGACGCCCTGGTCGACGGCGACGTGACCGACCTGATCTCGAACAACGCCGACGACGTGGAGCGCCTGCGCCTGCGCATCGGCGACGCCGTGGTCGGGCCCCTGCGGGCCAAGGGCGCGGCGGCGGCCTGACGTTTCCCGCGCCGGCTTTCCCGGCAGGGATCGCGCCCCTCGACAACGCCCGTCATCCGTCCGAAGGAGGAGGGGAGCTTGGCGGAGCGCACCATGACCGGGCACGTCACCATCGAGGATCGTCCGGACGGCGTGCGCCTGATCCGGCTGAACCGGCCCGAGAAGAAGAACGCGCTGACGGGGGCGATGTACGACGCCGTGCGCGGCGTGTTGGCCGAGGCGGACGCGACCGAGTCGGTCGGGGCGGTGGTGCTGGCCGGGCTCCCCGGTGCCTTCACCGCGGGCAACGATCTGGCCGACTTCGTGGAGGCCTCCCGGGCCGGCTCCTTCTTCGAGATGCCGGCCCTGCATTTCATTCGGCAGCTCGCCCGCACGCGCACGCCCCTGGTCGCGGCGATCGACGGGCTCGCGGTCGGCGTCGGCACCACCCTGACCCTGCATTGCGACCTCGTCTTCGTCGGCCCCCAGGCCCGCTTCCGCATGCCCTTCGTCGAACTCGGCCTGGTGCCGGAGGCCGCCGCCAGCCTCCTGCTGCCCCGCCGCATCGGCTTGGCGCGGGCCTCGGCCCTGCTTCTGCTGTCGGAGAGCGTCAACGCGGAGGAGGCGGTCTCCCTCGGCATCGCCAACGCGCTGGTCCCCTCCGACGGTCTGGAGGCGCAGGCGCTGGCGCAGGCCGCCCGCCTCGCCGCCCTGCCGCGGGAGGCGGTCGCCGCGACGCGCCGGCTGATGCGCGGGAATCAGCAGGAGGTCGAAGACGCCATCGAGGCGGAGGCCCAGGCCTTCGAGGCGCGGCTGCGCTCGCCCGAGGCGCGGGACGCCTTCACCCGCTTCCTCTCGGGCGCGCGCAAGCCGTGACGGGGCCGCTGGCGGGAAAGGTCTGCCTCGTCGCCGGCGCCTCCCGCGGCGTCGGGCGGGGCCTGGCCCGAGGCCTCGGCGAGGCGGGCGCCACCGTGATCGTCACGGCCCGCTCCACCGAGACCGGACGGCGCACCGAGACGCGCCCCGAGACGATCGAGGACACGGCCCGGGCGGTGGATGCCGCGGGCGGGGAGGGGCACCACTACCTCTGCGACCACACCAGCGAGCGGCAGGTGGACGAACTCGTCCATTGGGCCCTGCGCCGCTTCGGGCGGATCGACCTGGCGGCGGCGAGCGTCTGGGGCGGCAACGAGGGCTATGACGGCGAGCGCTATCCCGACGGGGCCGCCTGGGGCACCCCGTTCTGGCGCCGCTCGGCCGAGCCTTTCGCGAGTTTCATGGGCACCGGCCCCTACCCGGCACTGCTGCTGGCCCGGGCGGTCGCCCCCGCCATGGTGTCGGCACGGGGCGGGCTGATCGCCTTCGTCTCCTTCGGTACCGAGGATTATCTCGGCGACCTCTACTACGACCTCGCCAAGGCGACGACGAACCGGCTCGCCCTGGCCTGCGCGGCGGAGCTGCAGCCCCACGGCGTCTGCGCGCTGGGCCTGTCCCCGGGCTTCGTCGCCACCGAGCGGGTGCGCGATCTCGGCCAGGAGGCGCTCGCCACCGAGACCCCGCTCTACGCCGGACGCGCGCTGGCGGCTCTGGCCGCCGATGCCGCGGTGCTCGCCCGGGCCGGCCAGATCCTCCATGCCGGGGATCTGGCCCGACGCTACGGCTTCACCGATGCCGACGGCCGCCAGCCGGAGCGGTTCCGGATCGCGAGGGACGCATGAGTCAGGCATTGAGCCTCAAGGGCAAGACGCTGTTCATCACCGGCGCCTCGCGGGGCATCGGGCTCGCCATCGGCCTGCGCGCCGCCCGGGACGGGGCCAATGTGGCGATCGCGGCCAAGACCGACACGCCGCATCCGAAGCTCGAGGGCACGATCCACACGGCCGCCGCGGCGATCGCGCAGGCCGGGGGCAGGGCGCTGCCGCTGGTCGTGGATGTGCGGGACGAGGAGTCGGTGAAGGCCGCTCTCGACCGGACAGCCGAACGATTCGGTGGGATCGACATCGTCGTGAACAACGCCAGCGCGATCTCGCTGACGCCCACGGCCCAGACCGAGATGAAGCGCTTCGATCTGATGCATCAGATCAACGCGCGCGGCACCTTCCTCGTCAGCAAACACGCGATCCCGCATCTGGAGCGGGCCGACAATCCCCACATCCTGATGCTGTCGCCCCCCCTCGACATGGCCGAGCGCTGGTTTGCCCCGCACCTCGCCTACACGATGGCGAAGTTCGGCATGTCGCTCTGCGTGCTCGGGCTCGCGGGCGAACTCCGTCCTAAGGGCATCGCGGTCAACGCCCTGTGGCCCCGCACCACCATCGCCACGGCGGCCGTTCAGAACCTGCTCGGCGGCGAGGCCCTGATGCGGGCGAGCCGCCGGCCCGAGATCGTGGCGGACGCCGCCCATGCCCTGTTCCTGAAGCCGTCCCGCACGGTGACGGGCCGCTTCTTCATCGACGACAGCGTCTTGGCGGAACAGGGCGTCACGGACTTTTCAAAATACCGCGTCACAGCGGGCGTGCCCCTTGCGCCGGACTTCTTCGTGCCGGATGCGAGCGAGCCGCCGCCCGGCGCCCTCGACTAGACACCCATCCCCGAGTCCCGCCCTTGATCTTCATTCACCAGCCGGTTCCCGGCGGCGCGCAGCCCCTCCTGGACCGCCGCCCCCTCGAATTGCAGGACCCGATCCCCGAAGACACGGTCTGGCTCGACATGATCCGGCCGACCCGGGAGGAGGATGTGAAGGTCGAGACCTTCATGGGCATCCAGGTGCCGACCCGCGAGGAAATGAAGGACATCGAGCCCTCCGAACTTCTCTACGTGGAGGAGGGGGCCCGCTACATGACCGGCCGCGTCCTCTCCAAGGTCAGCGATTCCGAGGAGCCGGGGCTCGCCGGCATCACCTTCATCCTGCGCGACAACCGCCTCGTGACGGTGCGCTACGAGGAGCCGCAGGCCTTCCGGATGTATGCCCAGCGGGCCGGGCGCACCACCGGCAACGGGCCCTCGCGCTCGACCACCGGCGAGACGATCCTGGCCGGTCTGATCGAAGCGGTGATCGACCGCGCCGCGGACGTGCTGCAGTTGCAGGGCGAGCGGATCGACCGCCTCTCGCGAAAGATCTTCGAGGAGCGGGACGACCCCTCGGCCCGCAACACCGCCCTTCAGGACACTCTGCGGGCGCTCGGCCGGCAGGGCGACCTGATCTCGAAACAGCGCGAGAGCCTCGTCTCGATGGAGCGCATCCTGCTCTCCCTCTCCGCCACCTACCGGACCTCGAAGGCGCCCCGCGAGCTGCGCGAGGACGTGCGCTCGACCCTGCGCGATCTGCAATCGCTCGAGGAGCACGCGACCTTCCTCTCCTCGAAGATCCAGTTCCTGCTCGACGCGACCCTCGGGCTCGTGAATCTCGAGCAGAACAACATCATCAAGCTGTTCTCGGTCATGGCGGTGGTGTTCATGCCCCCGACCCTGATCGCCTCGATCTACGGCATGAACTTCGAGGTGATGCCGGAGCTGAAATGGAGCCTCGGCTACCCCGCCGCGGTCTGCATGATGGTGGTGGCCGCCGTGCTGCCTTACGTGTTCTTCCGCTGGAAGAAGTGGCTGTGACACGCCTTCACGCCAAGAGGATCGCCCTGGATCGGTATCCAGGGCGATCCTTTGGGTTCGTGTCCCGCACCGTCGTTTCGTGACAAGCCGGAAACCGGCTGTCGAGACGAGGCTTTAGTCTTCCTTCTTGCGGCGGGGCGCGCGGCGCTTCTTCTCCGGCGCCGCCTCCTCGACCGCGGCGGGGGCCACGGGCTCGGGCTCCTCCACGGGATCCGCGGCGCGGCGGCGCTGCTGGCCGAGGCCGAGCGCCCGAGCGAGTTCCGAGCGCTGCTCGGAATAGCTCGCCGAGGTCATCGGATAGTCGTTCGGGAGACCCCACTTGGCCCGGTAGGCTTCCGGCGAGAGGCCGCGCAGGGTCAGGTGCCGGCGCAGGGTCTTGTAGGGCTTCCCGTCCTCGAACGAGGTCAGGAAGTCGTGGCTGACCGACTTTCGGATTTCCTGCGGCGTCGCCTTGGGCGGGCCACTGTCGGACGGCTTGCCGCTCGACGTCACCGAGCGGATCGCCTCGTGCACGTCACCGATCAGCCGAGGCAGTTCGGCGCTCTGGACGTGGTTGTTGCTGACATAGGCCGAGACGACATCTGCCGCCAAGGTGATGAGACGCGCAGTTTCCGCATCCTGTTCGGTGGTATCCATGGTGCAGGCTTCGCTCTCAAGGGCTTACTTGATTGACGGTAAGCTCAGCCTCGAACCGGGGCAAGTGATCATCGTTGAACATGCGCGGTTGCATGTCGAGAAAAATCCAGCTGCGCGAGCGATTCAATCGCATCGCAGACATGGAAATCATCCGAAACAGCAGGCTTGAGGAAGACCCTTCCATCCAGAGACCGCGTCGGTTTCGGGCCCATTCAATATTTCAAATGTTAAGAATACGGATGAACTAGATTGAAATATCCAACTGTTTCAATGGCTTGAGCAGCACCATCCTGGACGCCCCCCAGTCGGTTGGCCCAGCGCGACCGGACCAGTCCGAGGGGACCAAAGCGGGCTAGGCCGCTTCCCCCCAAAATACCGCGGCAATCCGCCGCAGGATTACGTATTTTTCTGTGGATGTCGCGGTCCCGGCCGGGCTGTGGGGCACCATGGGCCGGTCGGCTGGACCGAACTGCCGGCGCACAGGCGGGATCGGCGCATCAGGCCCAAGGCCGCGCCGTTCCGTCGAGAGTTTGGCTCTCAGTCGGGGCGGGTCGAAGCATCGCGCAGCCGCTTCGACCCTTGGGCCCCGCCGGACCGTATCCCCGAAGCACCGCGTCGCGGTCGGGCCGGAGGGCACAGGGGTCCGGCCCGTGATCGACCGCCCCACGACGAATCGCGGGCGGGAGAGGGCCGGCTCTGCGCGCCGGTGCAGAGCCCCGGCATCCGGGGTCGGAATGGCGCCCCCGATCCCCGGAGGCCCGGGGGCCTCCGACATCGTCCGTCGGCGCGGACGGCCGACGACGGGGGGCGCCGGGCTTCGTTCAGGCGGCGTCGGCCGCCTTGCTCGCCTCGGGCTTCGGACCGCCCTTGGAGACGCCGACCAAAGCCGGGCGCAGGGTGCGATCGCCGATGACGTAGCCGATCTGGACGACCTGCACGACGGTGCCGTTGGGAACCTCGGGATTCGGCACCTCGAACATCGCCTGATGGCGGTTGGGATCGAAGCGCTGCCCATGCGGCTCGACCACCTTCACGCCGTGGCGCTCCAGGGTCTTGGCCAGATCCCGCTCGGTCAGCTCGATCCCCTCGATCAGGCCCTTCAGCGCCCCCTCGGCGCCGGCGCGGGCATCGGCCGGCACGCTCTCCAGGGCGCGGCGGATGTTGTCGGCCGTGTTGAGCATGTCGCGGGCGAAGTTCGTCACCGCGTAGGTGCGCGCGTCGGTGATCTCGCGCTCGGTGCGGCGGCGCAGGTTTTCCATCTCGGCGAGGGTGCGCAGCAGCCGGTCCTTGAACTCGTCGCGCTCGGCCATCGCCGCGGCCAGGGCCTCGGCATCGAGGCCCGCGGCATGCGAGGCCGGTTGCGGCGTCTCGCCGCCGGCCTCGGCGCCGTTCGGCGGGTTCGGGTTCTCGCTCTCGTCAGCCATCATGCGATTGGTCGCGCTCTCGTCTCGGGACGGGGAATTCGTCGCTGATATCATTCGGGGAAATCCCGAAATCAAGCGTCCGCGGGGCGCCCTGGCATCGCGGCGTGCCGCGCCCATGCCCGGTCACCGCCGGCAGGCCCCATGGGGCCGGAAGCCTCACGGGCCTCTCGACGCGGCACCGTCACAGTTCGCGCGGCGGCGGCGAATCGACCAGCGCGTCGAGCCCCTCGGCCCGGAGCGCGGCGACGTCGCTGGCGAACACCTCCATCACGGCGGCGCGGATCATGGCGAGGCGGTCGGGCTGCATCACCCGGGTGCCGGTCAGGTCGGTCACGTAGAACACGTCGACCGCCCGCTCGCCGAAGGTCGCCACATGGGCGGAGGTGATGTTGAGGTTCAGGCGGTTCAGCGCCGTCGTCAGTTCGTAGAGCAGGCCCGGCCGGTCGAGGCCGGTGATCTCGACCACGGTCTCGCGGGACGACAGGGCGTTGTCGATCGACACGTCGGGGGGCACCAGGAAGGTCTTGGGCGGCTCCTTCGGGTGCTTGTCGGCGACGAGTTCGGCGATCTTGATCTCGCCCTTCAGCGCCCGCTCGATCGCGGTGGCGATGCGCTTGGCGCGGCGCAGCTCGTCCTCGTCGCGCTCGAAGGCGCGGGAGAGGAAGATCGAGTCGAGGGCGAAGCCGTCGCTCGTGGTGAAGATCTGCGCATCGACGATGTTGCCGCCCGTCGTCGCGCAGGCGCCCGTGATGATCGCGAGGAGCCGCGGATGGTCGGGGGAATAGACCGTAAGCTCGGTCACGCCGCGCACCGGATCGGTCTCGTAGGTCGTGGCGCTGGTGCGGCCGTCCTCGACGACGGTGCGCAGGAAGCGGGCGTTCTTGTAGTGGCGCGTGCTGTCGGTCTTGAGCCAGTAGGCCTGGCCGTGGCGGGCGGCGTAGGTGTCGAAGAAGTCCGGGGTCCAGTCGGCCAGCTGCTCGCGCAGGGCCATCTGGATCAGCTTCACCCGGTCGGTGCGGGCGATCTCGGAATGGCCGCCCGAGAGCACCACCTCGGTCTCGTCGTAGAGCGTGCGCAGCAAGGTGCCCTTCCAGGCGGTCCAGACGCCGGGGCCGACCGCCTTGATGTCGGCCACCGTGAGGATCGCGAGCAGCTTCAGCCGCTCCAGGCTCTGCACCACGCTCGCGAACTTCTCGATCGTGCGGGCGTCCGAGAGGTCGCGGCTCTGGGCCGTCATCGACATCAGCAGATGGTGCTCGACGAGCCAGGCCACCGTCTCGGTCTCGGCCTGGCTGAGGCCGAAACGGGGCCCGAGCTTGCGGGCGATGACCGCCCCGGCGATCGAGTGGTCCTCGGGCCGGCCCTTGGCGATGTCGTGGAGCAGGATCGCGACGTAGAGGGCGCGCCGGTTATGGATCGTGTCGACGAGGCGCGAGGCCAGCGGGTGCTCCTCGCGCACGCGGCCCGAATCGATCGCCGCGAGCACGCCGATCGAGCGCAGGAGATGCTCGTCCACCGTATAGTGGTGGTACATGTTGAACTGCATCATCGCGACGATGCGCCCGAAATCCGGGATGAACCGGCCGAGCACGCCCGCCTCGTTCATGGAGCGCAGGATCGTCTCCGGCGCGTTCTTCGAGGTGAGGATGTCGAGGAAGAGCCGGTTGGCCTCCGGGTCCGTGCGCACCGCATGGGTAATGAGCCGCAGCGAGCGCTTGGTGAGCCGGGTCGCGTCCGGATGGATCGGGAGGTTGTGCCGGTCGGCAAGCCAGAACAGGCGGATCAGGTTGACGGGATCGCGCTCGAAGGCGTCCTCGCCCCGCAGGTTGACCCGGCCGTTGTCGATCCAGAAATCCTCCGCCTCGATGGAGGTCGCCCGGAACCGGTCGCGGAAGCGGCCGATCCAGCGATCGAGCACCGGGGTGCGCTTGGCATGGCGCGCCTCGAGTTCCGCGCAGACGATGGCCGTGAGGTCGCCGACATCCTTGGCGACGAGGAAGTAGGCCTTCATGAAGCGCTCGACGCTCGAGAGCCCGCCGCGGGCGCCGAAACCGAGGCGCTCGGCGATCTTCTGCTGGAGTCCGAAGGACAGGCGCTCTTCCGGCCGCCCGGTCACGAAATGCAGGTGGCAGCGCACCCGCCACAAAAATTCCTCGCACCGCTCGAACAGCCGGTACTCGTCCGCCGTGAACAGCCCGGCATGGACCAGCTCGGCCGGATCGCGCACCCGGTAGGTGTATTTCGCGATCCAGAACAGGGTGTTGAGATCGCGCAATCCTCCCTTGCCGTCCTTGACGTTGGGCTCGACGAGGTAGCGGGAGGCGCCGGCCTTGCTGACCCGCCCGTCGCGCTCACGCAGCTTGGCGTCGACGAACTCGGCCGCCGAGCCGATGACGAGCTCGGCGTCGAAGCGCGTCACCATCTCCTCGAACAGGGCGCGCGAGCCGAACAGGAAGCGGGATTCGAGCAGCGCCGTGCGGATCGTCATGTCGGCGCGGCCCTCGCGCAGGCATTCCTCCACCGATCGGGTGGCGTGGCCGACCTTCAGCTTGAGGTCCCACAGCACATAGAGCATCGCCTCGACGACGCTCTCCGACCACGCGGTCTGCTTGTAGGGGAGCAGGAACAGGAGATCGATGTCCGAGCCCGGCGCCATCGTGCCCCGGCCATAGCCTCCCGTCGCCACCACGGCGAGCTGCTCGCCCGTCGAGGGGTTGTCGTTTGGGTAGAGCCGCCAGACCACGGCGTCGTAGATCGCCCGCACCACCGCGTCGGTGAGCCGGCTCAGGCGCTGGGCGCAGGCGACGCCGTCGCGCTCCTTCAGGAGCAGGCGCTCGGCGTCCCGATGACCGGCCTCCAGCACCTTCTTCAGTTCGGGCACGAGAAGGCCGCGCAGCCGGGTCGGCTCGCGGGCGTCGCGGTCGAGACCCTCGACGACCTTTTCCAGAATGGGAACGGGATCGAACATGGCCGTCCCGTAGCATGTTGCGTCGGTTTGGGCAGCGGCCGGTTATGGGCGACCGAGCCGTTCTCTTTCGCGAATTTTTTGTTTGACGAAACGAACGACGCTGATTTAGCCCTTCGGCAAGCGTCCGGCGGAAGCCGGCCCGACGTCCCAGGGAGACAGCCGCATGCCCCACCGCCGCACCCTTCTGTCCGCGCTCGCGGGCGCGCTCTGCCTGTGGGCGGCTCCCGGTGCGCGGGCGGCGGACCCGGCCGAGATCCGGCTCGACTGGGCGACCTACAATCCGGTCAGCCTGGTCCTGAAGGAGAAGGGCTTCCTCGAGGAGGCGCTGAAGCCGCGCGGCATCAAGGTGCGCTGGACGCAGTCGCTCGGCTCCAACAAGGCGCTGGAATTCCTCAACGGCGGCGCCATCGATGTCGGCTCCTCGGCGGGCGCGGCGGCCCTTCTGGCGCGGATCAACGGCAACCCGGTCAAGGTCGTCTACGCATATTCCCGCCCCGAATGGACCGCGCTCGTCACCCGCAAGGACACCGGCATTACCGGGCCCGCCGACCTTAAGGGCAAGCGCGTGGCGGTGACCCGCGGCACCGATCCGCACATCTTCCTGATCCGCGCGCTCCAGGCGGCGGGCCTGACCGAGAAGGACGCCAAGCTCGTCCTGCTCCAGCACCCGGACGGACGCACGGCGCTGGAGCGCGGCGACGTGGACGCCTGGGCCGGCCTCGATCCGATGATGGCGGCCTCGGAGGTCGAGGGCGGCGCCGTGCTGTTCCACCGGGATGCGAGCGCCAACACCTGGGGCGTGCTCGACGTGCGCGAGGCCTTCCTCAAGGAGCACCCGGACCTGGTGAAGACCGTCATCGCCGCCTATGAGCAGGCCCGGACCTTCGCCGTCGCCCATCCGGACGCCCTCAAGAGCGCCCTCGTGAACGCGACGAAGCTCCCCGAGGCGGTCATCGCCAAGCAGATCGAGCGCACGGATCTGTCCCAGCCGGCGATCGGCCCGGCGCAGGCCGACAGCATCCGCGCAGCGGGCCTCGCCCTGCAACAGGCCGGCGTCATCCCCGCCGGCACCGATGTCGCCGCGGCGGTGGACGGCTTGCTCGACCCGCAGTTCAACCCGGCGCCGACGCGCTGACGCCGCCGATGCCCGACGCCGCGCACCTCGCCGCCTTCGCGCTGGTGTCGCTCGGCCTGGTGCTGACGCCCGGCCCGAACATGGCCTACCTCGTCTCGCGCTCCATCGCGCAGGGGCGGGCCGCCGGGCTGGTGTCGCTCGCGGGCGTGGCGGCGGGCTTCCTGGTCTATCTCCTGTGCGCGGCGTTCGGGATCACCGCGCTCCTCGTCGCGGTGCCCTTCGCCTACGACACCCTGCGCCTGGCGGGGGCGGCCTACCTGCTGGTCTTGGCCTGGCAGGCGTTGCGTCCCGGTGGGCGCTCGCCCTTCGAGACGGGGCCGCTCGCCCCGGACGGGCCGCGACGGCTTTTCGCGATGGGGCTGCTCACGAACCTGCTGAACCCGAAGATCGCGGTGATGTACCTCTCGCTCCTGCCGCACTTCATCGCGCCGGAGCGGGGCGGGGTGCTGGCTCAGTCCCTGATCCTCGGCGGGGTTCAGATCGCGGTGAGCCTCGCGGTCAATGTCGGGATCGTCCTCGCGGCGGGCTCCGTGGCCGCCTTCCTGGCGAGGCGCCCCGTGTGGCTGACGGCGCAGCGCTGGGTCATGGGGACGGTGCTGGCGGCGCTGGCCCTGCGCATGGCGACCGAGAGCCGGCGCTGACGCTCGTCCGAAGGTGGTGGCGAGCGGTGGCCGCCGGCGGGCGGGAAACACGGACGCGTCGCAAGGTCAGAGAGAAACGTCCCGGATGCGATCCCCGGGGGATCCCTAGCTCCGCGTCGCCTGCCCCCGCTCCCAGTAGCCGACCACGAGGTGGCGGTCGCGGTCGAGGCGGCGCTCGGCGCGCAGATGCCGCCGCAGCGTGCGGGCCACCGCGAACTCGCACCCGGCCCAGACGAACAGATCCGGCGTGTCCGGCCAGTCGAGATCGCGCAAAGCCGCGACCAGGGGGCTCGCGGCCCCGGTGCCGGCAGGGCGCAGCCGGCGCACCCGCACGCCCTCCGGCGGGGACAGGGGATAGGCCGCCTCCGCCTCGTCCATCTCCAGAAGCACCTCGCCCCGCGCCTCCGCCGGCAGGGCCTCGAGCATCCGGGCGATGGCGGGGAGCGCGGTCTCGTCGCCGGCGAGAAGGGTCCAGGCGGCAGGCGGCGCGGCGCGGCCGAGGGGGCCGGCCAGGCCGCAGAGCGTGCCGGGCTCGGCGGTGAGGGCGAACTGCGCCCCCGGCCCCGGCGCGTCATGGAGCACGAAGTCGATCTCGACCTGCTCGGCCGCGGCCCGGCGGACCGTGTAGTAGCGCACGGCCGGGCGCCGCTCCGCCTCCGGCCACAGCGTGCGCCCGTCCGGACCGGGCCGGGGCCATTCGGGCCGCTCCAGGCCGGGCGGCGGCAGGTAGAGCCGCACATGCAGGTCGTCCGCCGAGGCGAAGCGACCGAGGTCGCGGCCGGTGAAGGTGAGACGGCGCATCCGCGGCGTCAGCGCGACCGAGGAGAGAAGCCGCATCTCGCGGAAGTTCGAGAAGGTCGCGCTGGTCGGATCGTAGCCCGACCAGACGATGGCCGGGGTCTCGCCCTCGGCGAAGTCGATGATGTTCGAGGCGATGACCGAGCGCAGCATCTCGAGCCCGCCCTCGTCTTCGGCTTCGACCCGGACCCGCAGCCTGCCGTTCACGGGCTCCAGGATGCCGGTGCCGACCCCGAGATGGACGATGATGCGGGCCCCGTGCCGATCATGGGCGACGTCGTGGGTGGTCATGTGATCGATCAGATCGGCGGCGACGCGCTCGGGGTCGGCGAGCGCAACCGTCGCTTCGGAGATCAGCATGGCGGATCGGGATTCTCGACTGACGCTCATCGGAGCGGAGGGCCGGTGTTAGACGCCGGCAGCGGTCGATCGTCAATACAGGACCCGGTCGCCGGCCGAATGATTGCCACAGCGCTTGATGATACTTGTTCTAAACTGACAGCCCAACGGAATTCATCGGTGCGGGTCCGGCGCGCTAAATTTCCCCGGGCGCCATTCGTCCCCACCCCGAACCGCCCTGCGAGTCCGTCTGCCGGCGGCGCGGCGGCGCATCAGGGAGAGATCCGTTGAGCTTCGACAGGGACGACATCCTGTTCCACGTCGTGGTGAACGACGAGGAACAGTACTCGATCTGGCCCGACTTCAAGCCGGTGCCCGAGGGGTGGCGCCGGGTCGGGGTCAGCGGCGACAAGGCCGCCTGCCTCGCCCACGTCGAGTCCGTCTGGACCGACATGCGTCCCCGCAGCCTGCGCGAGGCCATGGACGGGCCGGCCGCCTGATCCGGGCTCTGCTTGATCAAAGCGGAGCCCGGATCAGGCAAGCCCGCGCGGCGTTTGAGCGAAGCCCAAATCCGCCATCCCGAAGGGATCAACCGGATTGGGTATGACACCGCGCCCCTCCGTCTCCCCGCCCCATCATCGCAACCGCTGAGGCTGCCCATGTCCGCGTCCGCCCTTCCCGTCGTGCTCGAAGGCACGGGTCCGCTGAGCGCCGTGATCGAAGATCGCGGGTCCGAGATCGCCGACGCGCTCGGCACGGCCGGCGGCGTGCTGCTGCGCGGCTACACGGTCGCGAGCGTCGAAGCGTTCCGCGGCTTCGCGGCGGGCTTCGGCCATCCGCTCCTGTCCTACGAATTCGGCTCGACGCCGCGCAGCAAGGTCGAAGGCGGGGTCTATTCCTCGACCGAGTACCCGGCCCACCGGGAGATCCCACTCCACAACGAGCAATCCTACACCCGCGACTGGCCGTTGCGGATCTGGTTCCACTGCGTCACCGCCGCGCCGGAGGGCGGCGCGACCCCGCTCGCCGACAGCCGCGCGATCCACCGCGGGCTCGATCCGGCCCTGCGGGACCGGTTCGCGCAGAGGGGCCTGCGCTACGTGCGCAACTTCGGCAACGGCCTCGATCTGCCGTGGAGCAAGGTGTTCAACACCGAGGACCGCGGCGCCGTGGAAGCCTATTGCCGCGACCATGCCATCGACTTCACCTGGAAGGAGGACGGCGAGCTGCGCACGAGCCAGCTCTGCCAGGCGGTGGCTCGGCATCCCCGCACCGGCGAGGACGTGTGGTTCAACCAGGCCCACCTGTTCCACGTCTCCGCCCTGGACGCGGTGGAGCGCGAGGTCCTCCTCGACACGGTGGGGGAGGACGAACTCCCCCGCAACGTGTATTTCGGCGACGGGAGCCCGATCCCGGACGAAGAGCTCGACGCCGTGCGCGCCGTGCTGGCGGCCGAAACGGTGACCTTCCCCTGGCAGGCCGGCGATGTCCTGATGCTCGACAACATGCTGATCATGCACGGGCGCGAGCCCTATGCGGGCCCCCGTAAGGTCGTCGTCGCCATGGCCGAGGCGCACGGGACGACGCGTGCCGCATGAGCCGGCGGGCATGAGCGGGGCGGCCGTTCTCGAAGGCCGAGGCCTCGCCGTCGCCTATGGGGCGCGGCGGGTCCTCGACGGTCTCGACGTCGCGATCGCCGCCGGCGGCGTCACCGCCCTGTGCGGGCCGAACGGCTGCGGGAAGTCGACGCTGCTGCGCGCCCTGGCCGGGTTGCAGCCCCTCGCGGGCGGCGAGGTTCTCGTCGAGGGGCGCCCGCTCGCCGGGTTGCGGCGACGCGCCCGCGCCCAGGCGCTCGCCATGCTGGCCCAGGTCAACGAGGTGCCGTCCGGGCTCACCGTGTTCGAGCTGGCGGCCTATGGGCGCCATGCCCACCGCCCGCTGATCGGCGGCCTGTCGGGCGCCGACCGCACCGCCATCCTCGACGCGCTCGACGCCACGGGCCTGCGCGCGCACGCGGCGCGCGAAGTGGCGGCGCTTTCCGGCGGCGAGCGCCAGCGCGCCTGGATCGCTATGGCGCTCGCCCAGCAATGCCGCGTGCTGCTCCTCGACGAGCCGACCACCTGGCTCGACGTGCGCCATCAGGTCGAGCTGGTCGCAGCGCTCAAAGCCCTCAACCGCGCGCGCGGCATCACCATCGTCTGCGTGCTGCACGATCTCAATCAGGCGGCGGCGCTGGCCGACCGGGTGCTGCTGATGCGGGAGGGTCGCATCTGCCATGACGGTCCGCCCGAGACGGTGCTGCGGCCGGCGCCCCTCGCCGAAGTCTACGGCGTCGAGATGTGGCGCCTGGACCATCCGGATTCCGCCGCCCCGCTCTGC
Organism: Methylobacterium sp. Leaf118; assembly: GCF_920984675.1. Lineage (GTDB taxonomy): Bacteria > Pseudomonadota > Alphaproteobacteria > Rhizobiales > Beijerinckiaceae > Methylobacterium. The sequence continues at coordinate 1,084 of NZ_CAKLBV010000048.1, read as the reverse complement.
GTGCCCGCCTTCGCTCCGGCGCAGCGGCGGCCCCGCGAAGTCCGCTCGTGACCGCGCTCGCCGCCGCCCTGCCGGCGCGGCCCGGGTTCCCTCCCGCCGCGCGACTCGGGATCCTGGCGGCTGGCCTCGCCGCTCTGGTGGCCCTGGCCCGCCTCTGGCCGACGTTTCAGGCGCTCGCCACCGCCCCCGGCCCCGTCGAGGCGGAGGCCGCCCGGTTCCTGCTGTGGGAATTGCGGCTGCCACGGGTGCTCGCCGGGCTCGCCGCGGGGGCGGCCTTCGGCGCGGCCGGCGCCCTGCTCCAGGCGGTGACGCGCAACCCGCTCGCCGCGCCCGATCTCCTCGGCGTCACCGCCGGCGCGCAGATCGGCGTCCTCCTGGGACTGACGATCCCGGCGCTCGCGGCCGTCTCGGGCCCGCCACTGCTCTTCGCCTGCGGCCTCGCCGCGGCGACCCTGGCGCTCACCGCGGCGGGGGGCTGGCGCGCGCCGCCGCTGCGCCTTCTGCTGGCCGGAGGGGCCTGCGCCCTGTTGCTCGGCGCCGCCGTCACCGTCGCCCTCGCTCTGTTCGAGCAGAACATCGCCGGGCTCGCCCTGTGGAGCGGCGGCGCGCTCTACCAATCCGGCGCCGACGGCCTCGCCGAGGCCGCCCCGTGGCTGCTGCCGCCGCTCCTCGCCATTCCATTTCTGGTGCGCGGCCTCGATGCCCTGGCCTTGGGCGAGGACGCCGCCGCGGGCATCGGCGTCGCCGTGGTCCCCTTGCGCCTCGCGGGCGTGGTGAGCGCGACCGCGCTCACCGCCTTCGCGGTGGCGGTGGCGGGCCCAATCGGCTTCATCGGGCTCATCGCCCCGAACCTTGTGCGGGCGGCGGGCCAGCGCCGCCTCGGCCCGGTCGTGGCGCTCTCGGCCGTCATCGGCGGCGGCCTCCTGATCGCGGCCGACGGGGCGGTGGCAGGGCTCGGCCTCTCGGCGGGCCTCTCGACCGCGGTGGCCACGGCCCTGGTCGGGACGCCGATCCTGCTCGTCCTGGTGATGCGCGGACGCGCCCTGACGCCGCCGGATCGCGGGGAGGTCGCGGGCTCGGGCCG
>NZ_CAKLBV010000047.1 GCF_920984675.1 Methylobacterium sp. Leaf118 | reverse complement strand
CCGGGCCTCGATCTCGCCGATCATCCGCGCGGCGGTGCTGCGGGAGGCCTCGCGCTCCTCGTCGAGCGAGCGGTCCAGGGCATCGAGGCGCTGCGCCATTGCGGCGAGCGCGGCGTCGAGGGGCGTCGCCGGGGCGGGCCGCGCCAGAGCGGCCTTCGCCTCGGGCGCCGATTCGGGCTTCGGCTCAAGCTTGGGCTCGGGCGCCACGGTGGGCGCCAAGTCGGGCTTCGCCTCGAGCGTCGTCGTCGGTCGCGGCTCGGCGGGGGTTGGGATCGCCCACGCGGCGTCCCCCGGCCGGGCCTGCCCGGTCGGCATCCGCTCCGCGTCCACGGGCTCCGGCGACGGCTCGGGCCGCGTGCGGACATGGGCGGATTTGGGCTGGTCGGGCGCGACCACCGACTCGATCCAGGTCTCCAGCGGGACCCCGGCGCGCTTGGCGACCTCGCGGGCCGCGGCGAGCACTTCGGGATCGAAGCTGTCGAGGCTGATCGGGGCGGGCTTGGTCATCTCGCGGAGATCCGATGTCGGCAGCTTCCAGGATCCGCCTCGGCGACGACCTCCGAAAGGGGGCGCCGCACGAAACCGGACCGGACAGGAGCGACCTTTAACAATCTTGGTAAATGCATGGTTAAGGTGAGGCCCGGCACGGCCGTGCGGATCGGGATTCGGGTCTTTCGAATGCACGGTTTTGTTCGCCGGCCGGTCGGCGCGGGGACGGGAGGCGCTTGCGACCCGCGGACGAGATAGTTTATATGTGAACCATCGGGTGGGCCGCCGCGGGAATGGGGTGGCCCGGCCGACGACAGGCGGGAGGCGGACGCGATGCCGAGCTATCGGGCCCCGGTCGAGGACACGGTGTTCCTCCTCGAAGACGTTCTCGCCATCCACCGCTACGACAACCTGCCGGGTTTCGCCGACGCGTCCGCGGACGTGATCCAGGCGGTGCTCGGCGAGGGCGGCAAGCTGACGGAGGACGTGTTCGCGCCCCTCAACCTGTCCGGCGACCGGGAGGGCTGCACCCGCCGCGAGGACGGCAGCGTCGCGACTCCGAAGGGCTTCAAGGCGGCCTACGACGCCTACGCGGCGGGCGGCTGGATGGGCCTGTCGGTGCCGGAGGCGTTCGGCGGCCAGGGTCTGCCGCACGTGATCAACACGGCGGTGCAGGAATTCGGCTGCGGCGCCAACCTCGCTCTCAGCATGTATCCCGGCCTGACCCAGGGCGCGATCGCCGCGCTCCTCGTCCACGGCTCGCCGGAGCAGAAGCAGACCTATCTGCCCAAGATGGTCGAGGGCGCCTGGACCGGCACCATGAACCTCACCGAGCCGCATTGCGGCACGGATCTCGGCCTCCTCAAGACGCGGGCCGTCCCGAACGGCGACGGCTCCTACAGCCTGACCGGCACCAAGATCTTCATCTCGGCGGGCGACCACGACCTCGCGGAAAACATCGTCCACCTCGTCATCGCCCGCATCGAGGGCGCGCCGGCGGGCACCAAGGGCATCTCGCTCTTCGTGGTGCCGAAAATCCTCGTGAACGCGGACGGGTCGCTCGGCGCGCGCAACGCCGTCTCCTGCGGCGCCCTCGAGCACAAGATGGGCATCCACGGCAACGCCACCTGCGTCATGAACTACGACGGCGCGACGGGCTGGCTCGTCGGCGAGGCGAATCGCGGCCTCAACGCCATGTTCGTGATGATGAACGAGGCGCGTCTCGCCGTCGGCGTCCAGGGGCTCGGCCAGTCCGAGGCCGCCTACCAGAACGCCGTCGCCTATGCCCGCGAGCGGCTTCAGGGCCGGGCGCTCACCGGGGCGCAGGCGCCGGACAAGGCCGCCGACCCGATCATCGTCCATCCGGACGTGCGCCGCACCCTGATGCAGATCCGCGCCTTCAACGAGGCCGCGCGCGCCCTCGTCCTCTGGACGGCCCTACAATCCGACATCGCCCACCGCTCGCAGGACGCCGCCGAGCGGCAGGCGGCCGACGATCTCCTCGGCCTGATGACGCCGGTGGTGAAGGGCGTGCTGACCGACCGCGGCTTCGCCAACACGGTCGAGGCCCAGCAGATGTTCGGCGGCCACGGCTATATCGAGGAATGGGGCATGTCGCAGTTCGTGCGCGATGCCCGCATCGCCATGATCTACGAGGGCGCCAACGGCATTCAGGCCATGGACCTGATCGGCCGCAAATTGCCCAAGGACGGCGGCCGGGCGATGATGGCCTTCCTCACCGAGGTGCAGACCTTCGTCAAGGATCACGGCGAGGATGCGGGGATGACGCCCTTCGTCGCGCCGCTCCAGCCGGCGCTGAACGACCTTCAGGCCGCCGTCATGTGGCTGATGCAGAACGCCTTTTCCAAGCCTGACAATGCCGGGGCCGGGGCCACCGACCTGATGCACCTGCTCGGGCAGGTCGTGCTCGGCTACATGTGGGGGAAGATCGCCAAGGCGGCGCTCGCTGCCAAGGCGGACGGCCGCGACGCCGAGCGGATGGACGCCAAGCTCGTGCTCGGCCGCTTCTTCATGGAGCGGATGCTGCCGGAGACGGGTCTGCGGCTCGCGCGGATCAAGGCCGGCGCCGAGACCACCATGGCGCTCCCGGCCGAGGCGTTCTAAGCCATCGCGACACCGAAACCCTCCCCCTTTGCGGGAGAGGGTGCCTCGCGCAGGCGAGGCGCGCGAGGGGGGGCGCTGTCCGGGCCGGCCGCCCCTCGCTTGCGACCCCCTTGCGGGGGCCGCCCCTCCCGCGGCGCGGCGAGGGGTCCTGCGGCGACCGGAAAGACGAGGAGGCACCGATGCCCGAGGCCTACATCTACGATCACGTCCGCACGCCCCGCGGCCGCGGCAAGCCGGACGGTTCGCTGCACGAGGTGACGGCGCTGCGCTTGGCCGAGACGGCGCTTCGCGCGCTCAAGGACCGCAACGGCCTCGACACGCGGCAGGTGGACGACGTGGTGCTCGGCTGCGTCGACCCCGTCGGCGAGGCTGGCGGCGACATCGCCCGGGCCGCGGCCCTGGTGGCCGATTACGGCACCCATGTGCCCGGCGTGCAGATCAACCGCTTCTGCGCCTCGGGTCTCGACGCCGTGAACTTCGCCGCGGCGCAGATCATGGCCGGCCAGCACGACATGACCGTGGGCGGCGGCGTCGAGTCGATGAGCCGCGTGGGGCTGGGCGCCTCGGGGGGCGCCTGGCCGGTCGATCCGGCGATCGCCGTGAAGTCCTACTTCATGCCCCAGGGCGTCTCCGCCGACCTGATCGCCACCAAATACGGCTTCACCCGCGACGATTGCGACGCCTACGCCGTCGCCTCGCAGCGGCGCTCCGCGAAGTCCTGGGACGAGGGTCTGTTTGGCAACTCGGTCGTGCCGGTGAAGGACATCAACGGCATCACGCTGCTCGACCGCGACGAGCACATGCGGCCGGCGACCGACATGCAGTCGCTCGGTCAGCTCAAGCCCTCCTTCGTGCAGATGGGCCAGATGGGCGGCTTCGACGCGGTGGCGATCGATGCCCACCCCGAGGTCGAGGCGGTGGCGCATATCCATCACGCCGGCAATTCCTCCGGCATCGTCGACGGCGCGGCGGCGGTGCTGATCGGCTCCCGGGAGGCCGGCGAGGGCGCGGGCCTGCGGCCGCGGGCCCGCATCCGGGCCTTCGCCAATATCGGCTCCGACCCGGCCCTGATGCTGACCGGCCCGGTCGACGTGACCCGCAAGGTGCTGGCCCGGGCCGGCATGAGCCTGTCGGACATCGACCTGTTCGAGATCAACGAGGCCTTCGCCTCGGTGGTCCTGCGCTTCCAGCAGGCCTTCGACCTCGATCCCGAGCGGGTGAACGTCAATGGCGGCGCCATCGCCATGGGCCATCCGCTCGGCGCCACCGGCGCCATGATCCTCGGCACCGTGCTCGACGAGCTGGAGCGCACCGGCAAGGAGCGCGCCCTGGTGACGCTCTGCATCGGCGCCGGCATGGGCACCGCCACCATCATCGAGCGGGTGTGACCGAGGCGCCCGCGCCCCGCCCTGCCCTCGCCGGACAAAGGCTGTTAAGGGCCTCCCATGCCGTGGTCTTTCCGTCCCGAAGGGATCGGGGAGGGCCGGCCCGGAACGCCAACGGGAGAAACGCCACAATGAAGACGACCACCGCCGCCCTGTGCCTCGCCGCCGCCCTGGTCCTCGCGCCCGGAGCCCGTGCCGACGACGCCGCGGACCGGCTCGGCGTCGCGATGAAGCTCACCGAGAAGACGGTTCTCAAGAACCTCGACACCGGCTTCGGCAGCGCGCTGGAGAAGACCGTCTCCACCATGCCCGAGGACCGGGCCGAGACCGTCCGCAAGGAGGCCCGGGCCGAGTTCGACAAGCAACGCAAGGAGCTGCTGGACGGGCTCTCGAAGCAGTATGCCGACAAGTTCTCCCTCGACGAGCTCAAGCAGCTCGACACGATCTACGAGGACAAGACCTACCAGAAGTTCCAGGCCGTCAACGCCGATCCGAAGTCGGAGGTGAACCTGCTGTCCCAGGCGGTGGTGACGCGGCTCCTGAACATGCTGACGCTCGCCGCCGCCAGCGACCAGAAGGGCGGCGCCGCCGGCGGCCTGCCCGGCGGCGCGCCGATGCCGGCCAAGTAGAGCCGGCCAAGTAGAGCCGGCCAAGTAAGACCGGCCAAGTAGAACCGGCCGAGCAGCGCTGGCCAAGGAGCGCCGGCGCAGCAGCGCCGGTCGACCGAATCGGGGCGCCGGGGAATCCGGCGCCCGAAGCCCGACTGGGCGGCCCGCGCCCGCCGGTCCGACGAGAGGCCCGAGGAAGAGCGATGACCGAAGCTCCGACAAACTTCCGCTTCGAGACCGACGCCGACGGCGTCGCCCTGGCGACCTGGGACATGCCGGGCCGCTCGATGAACGTCATCACCATGGCGGTGATGGACGAATTGGAGGGCATCGTCGACACGGTGGTCGCCGATGCGAGCATCAAGGGCTGCGTCATCGCCTCCGGCAAGAGCAACTTCTCGGGCGGTGCCGACCTCACCATGCTCCAGGGGCTCGGCGCCGAATACGAGCGCCTCAAGGCCTCCGAGGGCGAGGAGGCGGCGATGCGCCACTTCTTCGAATCCTCGCGGCGCCTCAGCCTCGTGTTCCGCAAGCTCGAGACCTGCGGCAAGCCCTTCGCGGCGGCCGTGCACGGGTTGTGCCTCGGCGGCGCCTTCGAACTCGCTCTGTCCTGCCACCACCGGGTGCTGGCCGACGACGACAAGACCCGCGTCGGCCTGCCGGAGATCAAGGTCGGGCTGTTTCCCGGCGGCGGCGGCACCCAGCGGGTGGCCCGCCTGATGCAGACCGGCGACGCCCTGCAGATGCTGTTCAAGGGCGAGCAGATCCGGCCCCAGATGGCCCGGACCATGGGCCTCGCCCACGCGGTGGCCCCGGCCGCCGAGATCGTCGAGCGGGCGAAGGCCTGGATCCGCGACGGCGGCTCGGCGGTGGCGCCCTGGGACGTGCCGAAATTCAAGGCGCCGTCCGGGAAGGTCTTCTCCCCCGCCGGCATGATGATCTGGCCGCCCGCCAACGCGATCTACCGCCGCGAGACGCACGACAATTACCCCGCCGCCAAGGCGATCCTGGCCTCGGTCTACGAGGGCCTGCAGCTGCCGATGGATCTCGGCCTCAAGGTCGAGAGCCGCTACTTCGCCTACATCCTGCGCACCAAGGAGGCGCAGGCGATGATCCGCACCCTGTTCATCTCCATGGGCGAGATCAACAAGGGCGCGCGCCGCCCGAAGAACGTGGAGCCGACGACGGTTCGCAAGGTCGGCGTGATCGGCGCCGGCTTCATGGGCGCGGGCATCGCCTACGTCACCGCCCAGGCCGGAATGGAGGTGGTGCTGATCGACCGCGACCAGGCGGCGGCCGATGCCGGCAAGGCCCAGTGCCACACGCTGATCACCGGCCAGATCCACCGCGGCAAGGCCAAGACCGCCGACCGCGACGCGCTGCTCGCCCGCATCACCGCCACCCCCGACACCGCGGCGCTCGCGGATTGCGACCTCGTCGTCGAGGCGGTGTTCGAGGATCCGGCCGTCAAGGCAGAGGTGATCGCCCGGGTCGAGGCCGCCTTGCCCGAACACGCGATCTTCGCCTCCAACACCTCGACCCTGCCGATCTCGGGCCTCGCCCGGTCCACGAAGCGGCCGGCGCAGTTCGTGGGTATCCACTTCTTCTCGCCGGTGGAGAAGATGCTGCTCGTCGAGATCATCCGCGGGGAAGCGACCGGCGACCGGGCGGTGGCCACCGCCCTCGACTACGTCCGCGCCATCAAGAAGACCGGCATCGTCGTCAACGATTCCCGCGGCTTCTTCGCCAACCGCTGCGTCACGGCCTATCTCCAGGAGGGCCACCGGATGCTGCTGGAGGGCGTGCCCCCGGCCTTGATCGAGAATGCGGCCCGCATGGCCGGCATGCCGGTCGGCCCCCTCTCGCTCAACGACGAGGTGGCCCTCGATCTCGGCCTGCGGATCCTGCGGGCCACCGAGGCGCAGCTCGGCGAGGGCGCGGTCGATCCGGGCCAGCGCTGGCTCCTGACCGAGATGGTCGAGACCCGCGGGCGGCTCGGCCGCAAGAACAAGCGCGGCTTCTACGACTATCCCGAGAACGGCCCCAAGACGCTCTGGCCGGGCCTCGCCGAGATCCAGCCGGAGCGGCTCGCCCCGGACACGGTCGATGTCGCGGAATTGAAGCACCGCTTCCTCGTGGTGCAGGCGCTCGAGGCCGCCCGCACGGTGCAGGAGGGCGTGGTCACCGACCCGCGCGAGGCGGATGTCGGCTCGATCCTGGGCTTCGGCTTCGCGCCCTTCACCGGGGGCGCGCTCTCCTACATCGACTTCATGGGCGCCCGGACCTTCGTGGACCTCGCCCGGACCCTCGAGGCCAAGCACGGCCCGCGGTTCACCCCGCCGGACAACCTCCTGACGATGGCCGAGACCGGCGGGCGCTTCTACGACGCGCTGAAGCGGGCGGCGTGACCCCCCGAGCCCTCCCCCTGCCGCGGGGGAGGGTTGATCGCGGCGGACGGAACCCAGCCGCTCCGCTTTCGTTCATGGCCGGAACCGAACGAACGCCCTCAACGAAAGCGCTTGGAGCAGACCCCTTGTCGACCATCGTCAAAATCCTGATCGCGTTCTTCCTGCCGCCGATCTCGGTGCTGATGACGAGCGGGTTCGGGCTTCAGTTTTTGCTCAACATCCTGCTCTGCCTGCTGTTCTACCTGCCGGGCTCGATCCACGCCCTCTACCTGCTGCTGCGCGACCGCTGATCGGAGCGCCACCCAGCCGCCGCCCGCGCCCCTTCTTCCGGGGACGGGGCGGCGGGGACTTCGAGAGAAGGCCTCAGGCGCCGAGCGCCGACAGCACCACGGCGCGCCGGTGCCCCCGGTCGCGGTGCTCGATGAGGTAGATTCCCTGCCACGTCCCTAAAGCGAGGCGCCCCTCGCGCAGCGGCACGCTCAGCCCGGACGCGGTCAGCATCGTGCGGATATGGGCCGGCATGTCGTCCGGCCCCTCCATCCCGTGAACATACTGTCCGTGCCGCGGCGCGAGCCCGTCGAGCGCCGTCATCAGGTCGACCCGCACGTCCGGGTCGGCGTTCTCCTGGATCGTCAGCGAGGCCGAGGTGTGTCGGCAGAACACGCTGACGAGGCCGGAGCGGAGGCCGCTTTCCCGGACGAAGGCGGCGACGGCCTCCGTGATGTCCGTGAAACCCGGGCCCGGGGTCGCGACGGTGAGCGTCGCGCTCGCCTGCCGCGTCACCGCGCCGGCCTGAAATCCCTCGAGCGGTCCGATCTTCCCCGCCTGCCTCATTCGGTGGCCTCCCTGTCCGCACCCGGGGCGATCTCGCGCTCGCCGCGGGCCAGAATGCGTTCCAGAACCTCGACCCGGTCGGCCTCCGCGGGCGGCTTGTCCCAGCGGATGCGGCTGACCCGGGGAAAGCGCATGGCCACACCCGACTTGTGCCGGGTCGAGCGCTGCACGCCCTCGAAGGCGATCTCCAGGACGAGGCCGGCCGCGTGCCCGTGGGTGACCTCGCGCACGGGGCCGAAGCGCTTCACCGTGTTGTTGCGGACGAAGCGGTCGAGCCTCGAGAGCTCGGCATCGGTGAAGCCGTGATAGGCCTTGCCGACCGGCACCAGCTCGTCGCCCGCCTCGCCCTCGCGCCAGCAGCCGAAGGTGTAGTCCGAATAGAACGACGAGCGCTTCCCGTGGCCGCGCTGGGCATACATCATCACCGCGTCGACGACGTGGGGCGCGCGCTTCCACTTCCACCACGGGCCCTTGGGGCGGCCCGGCAGGTAGGCGCTGGTGCGCCGCTTGAGCATCACGCCCTCGATGGCGTCCGCATCCGCCCCGGCCCCGACCGAGGCCGGATCGGCGCGTGCCGCCGCCACCTCCGCCCAGGTCGAGAACGGCACCAGCGGCGAGAGGTCGATCCGGGCATGGTCGAGCCCGCGCACCAGCGCCTCCAGGAGCGGCCGGCGCTCGGCGAAGGGCCGCGGGCGCAGGTCCGTGCCCTCGGCCGCCAGGACGTCGTAGGCGCGGACATGGGCCGGGAACGCCTCCAGGAGCTTGCCCGTGACCGCCTTTCGGTTGAGGCGCTGCTGAAGCACGTTGAAGCTCTGCACCCGGCCCTCCCGCAGGATCAGGAGTTCCCCGTCGAGGGCGCCATCGAAGGTGATCGCCTCGGCGAGGTCGGGGAAGGCGTCGGTGATGTCCTCCCCCGTCCGCGAATAGATCTTTCCGACCTGCCGCCCCTCCCCGTCGCGCCCGCCCGCGAGCTGGACGCGGATGCCGTCCCATTTCCACTCGGCGGAGAAGGCCTCCGGGTCGAGGGCGTCGAGGTCGGCCTCCTCCTCGATCGGATGCGACAGCATCGGCGGACGGAACGGGGCCGGGTTCCGGCTTTCCGGCCGTTCCCCCCTGCCCTCGACCCAGGCGAACAAGGCCGGATAGGGCGGCTTCAATCCGTGCCAGACTTCCTCCACCGCATCCGCCTCGTGGCCGCCCAGCGCCCCGATCGCGGTCTTGGCGAGGCGGGCCGAGACGCCGACGCGCAGGTTGCCGGTCACGAGCTTGAGAAGCGCCCAGCGCCCGGTCTCGTCCAGCGCGTCGAGCCAGCCCGCGAGGTGGCGGGGCAATTCGCGCTTCGGGGTGGTGGCGAGGGTCTCCACCACCTCGGCGAGGGTCGGGACCGAGAGGGGCGGCCGATTGTGGCCGAGGCCCGGCGCATCCCCGCCCATGCGCGTCGATCCGAGGGCGTCGCGATCCTCTTCCCGCGGGCCGAGCGAGGCGGCGCCCTCGTTCGGACCCGGCCAGATCAGCGCCGTCGTCTCGGCGAGGTCGCCGACGTAGTTGTGCGAGAGCGAGAACAGCACTGGATCGACCCGCTCCTCCACGAGCCCCCGGATCAAGGCGGGCTTGGCCTCGCGGAAGGTCAGCCCGCCGGTCATCGCCGCGAGCGCCCAGCCGCGCTCGGGATCGGGCGTGCTCGCGAAGAAATCCTGGAGCAGGCGGAGCTTGGCGTTGCGGCGCGGCTCGTAGGCGAGGCGGTCGAGAAGGGCGGCGAAGTCGTTCACGACGAGGCCTCCTCCGAAGCCGGGCTCGCATCCGGATCGGGTTCGGCCTCGCCATCGTCGCCATACCCCAGGAGATGCAGGGGCTTGGCCCGGATGCCGCGGGACCCGCACCAATGGACCAGCGCGTCCTCCTGCCCGTGGGTGACCCAGACCTCCTCGGCGCCGGTCTCCAGGATGGTGCGGCACAGGTCCGGCCAGTCGGAATGGTCGGAGATGACGAGGGGCAGCTCGACGCCCTTCTGGCGGGCGCGGGCCCGCACCCGCATCCAGCCCGAGGCGAAGGCGGTGACCGGGTCGGGGAATTTTCGCGACCACACGTCCTGGATCGAGGAGGGGGGGCACAGGACGATGGCGCCGTGCAGGGTCTTTCGGTCCGCGGCCACCACCTTTGGGGTCTCGCCGAGGGGCACGCCTTCCTGCTTGTAGAGTTCGGTGAGCCGCTCCATCGCCCCGTGCAGGTGGATCGGCCGGTCCCAGCCCTCCTCCCGCAGGAGCGCCATCACCCTTTGCGCCTTGCCGAGGGCGTAGGCGCCGACGATGTGGGCGCGCTCGGGGAAGAGCGCGACCGATTCAAGCAGCTTGCGGACCTCGCCGCGGGTGTCGGGATGGCGGAAGACCGGCAGGCCGAAGGTCGCCTCGGTGATGAACACGTCGCAGGGCACGACCTCGAAGGGCAGGCAGGTCGGGTCGGGCGCGCGCTTGTAGTCGCCCGAGACGACGATGCGCTGTCCGCCGCGCTCGATCGCGATCTGGGCCGAGCCCAGCACATGGCCGGCCGGGGCGAAGAACACGGTCACGTCGCCGATCGGCATCCGCGCGCCGAGCCGCGCCTCCTCGCGGGTCCGACAAAAATCCTCGCCGTAGCGGGTCGCCATGATCCGCAGGGTCTGGCCCGTGGCCAGCACCCGTCCGTGGCCGGCCCGGGCGTGGTCGGCATGGCCGTGGGTGATCAGCGCCCGCTCGACCGGGCGGACCGGATCGACGTGGAAGCGCCCGAGGGGGCAGTAGAGGCCCTCCCGCGTGAGGGTGAGGAGATCGGAAGCGCTCTGCGGCATCGGGTGGGATATAGAGCACCGACCCGACGGGAGGGGTCCGCGTTCCGGACTGCCTCGCTGCGGCACAACATCCTGGCGCGCCGATGGGCGCCGTCACCGGCCCGACACGATGACCCGTCAGCGCTCCTCCGGCGATCTCCTGGCCGACCGCCGCTATGCCTATGCCGAGGCCTGCCTGGCCGAGGGCGATGCGGTGGGCGCCGCCGAGATGGCAACCCAGGCGCTCGAGATCGCCCCGCTCTATGCGCCCGCCTGGGTCCTGCTCGGCCGTGCCCGGGCGGCCGTCTTCGCGGAGCGCCGCGACGCCGCCGACCGGCAGGCGGCGGTGGCGGCGTTCGCGCAGGCCCTGACCCTCGATCCCGACGACGCCCTGGGCAGCCGGCTCCATCTCGCCGGGCTCGGCGCGGCGGAGACGGCCTCGGCGATCGCGCCGGCCTATGTGCGGGCGCTGTTCGACGGCTACGCGCCCCGCTTCGAGCGCCACCTCGTCGACGACCTCGGCTATCGCGGGCCGGCGATGATGGTGGCCGCGCTCGACGCGCTGCCGGGCGCGCCGGAGCGCTTCCCGCGGGCGCTCGATCTCGGCTGCGGCACCGGGCTGATGGCGCGGGCCATCGCGGGCCGGGTGAGCGTCCTCGAGGGCTGCGACCTCTCGCCGTCCATGCTGGCCCTCGCCCGTCGCACCGGGCTCTACCAGCGCCTGGCCGAGGCGGATCTCGTCGCCTTCCTGGCGGAGGCGGCGGCCGAGGCCTGCGACCTCGTCACGGCGGCCGACGTGTTCATCTATCTCGGAGATCTCGGGCCCGCCTTTCAGGGCATCGCCCGGGTCCTGCGCCCGGGCGGCCTCGCCGTGCTCACCGTGCAATCGCCCCCGGAGGGCGAGACCGGCCTCGTGCTGGGGGCGGACGGGCGCTATGCCCACGCGGACGCGCTGTTGCGGGCGGTGGCGCGGGAGGCCGGGCTCACCGTGGCCCAGCTCGTCCCCGCCGCCATTCGCCGGCAGAGCGGATCGGACGTTCCGGGACGCATTCTCATCCTGCAAAAAAGCGTGATCGCGCCGGGCCGCTGATCTGTCATTTGTGTGCAACCGCGCTGCGGCGTCGCCGTTGTGTCGCGAAGCAGTGGCCAAGGTGAATGATGGCGGACGAGACCAACAAGGCATTTCCGGCAAGCCCGGTCACACGCGTGCCCTTCGCGCTGATGCTGGCGGGTCTGGCGGGCACGGCCGATTCCATCGGCTTCCTCGAATTCTCACAGCTGTTCATGTCGTTCATGAGCGGCAACACCACGCGGTTCGGCGTGGCGGTGGCGAGCTATGATTGGGAGGGGACGGCCCGCTTCGCCAGCGTCATCGCGATCTTCTGCTTCGGCGCCTTCCTCGGCACCCTCATCGCCGCCTGGTCGGGCCGGTGGCGGCTCTCGGTCCTGCTGATCATCCAGGCGGCCCTGTTCGGCATCGGCCTGCAGGTGCCGTTCGGGACCGAGGCCTTCCCGCTTCACGCCTATCCGATCGTGCTGGCCCTCGGCATCCAGAACGCGACCCTGCAGGACGAGGCGGGCCGAAGCCTCGCCCTCACCTACGTCACCGGCACGGTGGTGCGCTTCGGCGCGGGCGTGGCCAACATCCTGCTGCACAAGCCGGCCCCGTCCTTCTGGCTCCAGGCGCCGCTCTGGGGATCGCTGAGCGCCGGCGCCGTGCTGGGCGGCTTCCTGCACCACTGGTTCGACGAGCAGGCCTTCCTGTTCCCGGCCGGGTTCGCGGCGTTCCTGGCCCTTCTCTCGCTGATCCTGTCGATCGCCCTGAAGGACACGCCCTACGTCTCGGGCTGGGCGGCGCCCCAGCCCGACGCCCATCCGGAGGCCAAGCCGACCGCGAAGGTCCCGGTCACCGCCGCCTGAGGCGGCGCCGGGCCGCCCTGAAGCGGGGGCCGCGTCATCACAGCACGGTCGTCGCTTTCGGGCGCCGAACCGGTCGCCTCCGCGAGACGCGGAGGCGATGCCCATGGGACGGGTGCGATTGCCTGCCTTCCTGCGAGACCGCTCACTCGGTCAGCCGTCCTCGCCCCGGTCGCCGCGGTCCCGCTTGAGGGAGCTGCGGCGGTTCTTCGTGTCGAGGCGGCGCTTCTTCGAGGCCAGCGTCGGCCGGGTCGCGCGCCGCGGCGTCGGCGGCACCGCGGCTTCCGCCACCAGGGCGGCGAGGCGCTCGCGGGCATCGGCCCGGTTGCGCTCCTGCGTGCGGAACCGTTGCGCCGTGATGATGAGGACGCCCTCGCCGGTCAGGCGCCGGCCGGCGAGCCGCATCAGGCGCACCGCCACCGCGTCCGGCAGGCTGCGCGAGCGGCGCACGTCGAAGCGCAGCTGCACCGCCGTGGAGAGCTTGTTGACGTTCTGGCCGCCGGGGCCGGAGGCGCGCACGAAGCTCTCCTCGATCTCGGCGTCGTCGATCGCGATCTGCGGCGTGCAGTCGAGCGCCACGGCCCCCTCCCCGTCCGTCCGCCGGCCGGCCCGCGTCAGCCGCCCTCGCCGGGCGTGCGGGCGCGCAGAGCCAGGGCGTGCAGGCCCCGTCGAAACGCCTCGTCCAGCAGCCCGTTCACCAGGCGGTGGCGCTCGACGCGGCTCTTGCCCTCGAACGCGCTGGAGACGACATTCACACGGAAGTGCGTCTCTCCGTCGGCCCGTGCCCCGGCATGGCCCGCGTGGAGGTGGGATTCGTCGATCACCTCCAGCGCGGCGGGCGCCAGTTCGGCGCTCAGGCGGGAATCGATCCAGTCTCTCAGGGTCGCGGTCATGTCGGCCTCTTCGAAAAGCCCCTCGCGGCGGTCGGACCGCCGCGGGGCGTCAACCCCGGAACGATGCATGCGGCATCAGGCCCGACGGCCTTTCCGTCGGGACATCCGCCCCTCATAATCGGCCCGTCATGGATCTCAACTCGCCCCTGTTCGACCGCATCCGCATCAAGCCGACCTGCGACGATCCGAAGGGGGCGACCTCCAAGGGAAGCCGGGCGAAGGCGAGCGCGAACACGGCGACGGGGCCGGCCTGTGAGGCGCCGGGCTGCACGCAGCCGGGCCTCTACCGCGCCCCGAAGGGCCGACGGCACGAGGGCGAGTATTACCGCTTCTGCATCGACCACGTGCGCGCCTACAACGCCGCCTACAACTACTTCGACGGCATGAACGACGCCGCGGTCGAGGCCTACCAGAAGGACGCGATCATCGGCCACCGGCCGACCTGGTCGATGGGCGTGAACCCCGCCTCCGGAACGACCGCCAAGGGCGGGAAGGGCGAGACGCCCGAGGCGGAGCGCGACTGGGCCTATGCCGACCCGCTCGGCATCCTCCGGGCCAACTGGGTCGGCGGCGCGAGCCGGCGGCCGGCTGCGCCCGAGCCGCAGCGCCCCCGCCACTCCGCGGCGGTGCGCAAGGCCCTCGACGTGATGGGCCTCGACGAGACCGCCGACACCGCGGCGATCAAGGCGCAGTACAAGACGCTGGTGAAGCGCTTCCACCCGGACGCCAACGGTGGCGACCGCTCCTTCGAGGAGCGCCTGCGCGACATCATCCGCGCCCACGACGTGCTGCGCGCCGCCGGGATGTGCTGACGGCCCCGGCATGAAGGATGCACGCGACGCCGGGCCGCGCCGCGGCGCGCAGGGCGGACTTTGCGCCGGAAGCGCCTATATCGGGCCGGTGCCGGCTTTGCGGGCTCGCCCCCTTGGCGATGCCGGCGGCCGGCCATTATGGAAGAATAAAGCCTGTTCCCAGGCCGGCCGCCCGGCAGGTTCGACGATGTGATGCGCGGCAGCGCGGGGGAGTTCCCCCCTGCCTTCCGCCCCGATGAGGTTCCGTATGCTGTCCGACGAAACGCCCGCTTCCCTGCCCGACCGTCAGGTCTCCGTCCGCGAGGTGTTCGGCATCGACCTCGACCTCAAGGTTCCGGCCTTCTCGCAGGCCGAGGAGCATGTGCCGGATCTTGACCCGGACTATATCTTCGACCGCGAGACGACGCTCTCGATCCTGGCCGGCTTCGCCAAGAACCGCCGCGTCATGGTGACCGGGTATCACGGCACCGGCAAGTCGACCCATATCGAGCAGGTCGCCGCCCGGCTCAACTGGCCCTGCGTGCGGATCAACCTCGACAGCCACGTCTCGCGCATCGACCTCGTCGGCAAGGACGCCATCGTCCTCAAGGATGGCAAGCAGATCACCGCCTTCCAGGACGGCATCCTGCCCTGGGCGCTCCAGAACAACGTGGCCCTGGTCTTCGACGAGTACGATGCCGGCCGGCCCGACGTGATGTTCGTGATCCAGCGGGTGTTGGAGGTCTCCGGCCGCCTGACGCTCCTCGACCAGAAGCGGGTCATCCGCCCGCATCCGGGCTTCCGCCTGTTCGCCACCGCCAACACGGTGGGCCTCGGCGACACGTCGGGTCTCTATCACGGCACCCAGCAGATCAATCAGGGCCAGATGGACCGCTGGTCGATCGTGACCACGCTGAACTACCTCCCGCATGACCGCGAGGTCGACATCGTGCTGTCGAAGGCGGTGCATTACCGCGGTGACGCCGGCCGCGACACGGTCAGCCGGATGGTGCGCGTGGCGGACCTGACCCGCAACGCCTTCATGAACGGCGACCTCTCGACCGTGATGAGCCCGCGCACGGTCATCACCTGGGCCGAGAACGCCGACATCTTCCGCGATATCGGCTTCGCGTTCCGGGTCACCTTCCTCAACAAGTGCGACGAGTTGGAGCGGCCGCTGGTCGCCGAGTTCTACCAGCGCGCCTTCGGCAAGGAGCTGCCCGAGAGCGCGCTCAACGTCGCGCTGAGCTGAGCAGCGCCGAGCGGGCGGGGGTGCTGCGCGCGCGACGCCGCGGCCCCGTCCGAGCGCGCTTCCCAGGGCGCTTCCCGACCCCGATTCCGGTGATGCCGTAACCCCATGGCCCTGACCAACCGCAACAAGTCCGGCGAGCGCAAGGAGCCGGGGGCCGAGCCCCTGAAGCGCTCGGTGGCCGGCTGCCTGCGCGCCATCGCCAAGCGGCCCGACATCGAGGTCACCTATGCCAGCGACCGGCCGGCGCTGATCGGCGATAAGGCGCGCCTGCCCGAGCCGACCCGGCGGCTGACCGCCGAGGACGCCGCGATCCTGCGCGGCCATTCCGATTCGATGGCGCTTCGGCTCGGCTGCCACGACGCGAGCGTCCACCGCCGGCTCGCCCCCGAGAACGCCGCCGCGCGCGCCGTCTACGATGCCGTCGAGCAGGCCCGGGTCGAGGCGATCGGCTCGCGCCGGCTCGCGGGCGTGGCCTCCAACATCACGGCGATGCTGGAGGACCGCTACCATCGCGGCGGCAAATACGAGACCATCACCGACCGGGCCGACGCGCCGATGGAGGACGCCATCGCCCTGATGGTGCGCGAGCGCCTGACCGGGCAGACGCCGCCGCCGGCCGCTGCCCGGATCGTCGAGCTATGGCGCGAGCATATCGAGGCGCGAGCGGGCAAGAATCTCGACGGGTTGCTGGGGGCGATCGAGAACCAGCGCGGCTTCGCCCGCTCGGTGCGCGACCTGCTCTCTTCCCTCGACATGGCCGACGAGACGCCCCTCGACCAGGACGACGAGACCGACGAGGACGAGAACCAGTCCCAGGACGACGAGCAGACCCCGAGCGAGGGGGAGGCCGAGGAGAAGTCGCAGGGCGACCGCGCTGAGGTCGAGGTGACCGACGAGGCGGCCGACGAGCTCGACGAGGGCGCGACCGAAGCCGCCGACGCTCCCTCCGGCGAGCGCCCGGAGGAGGCCGACGACGCCGAATCCGACGAGGCCTCCGAATCCTGGCGCCCGCCGACCAACCGCGGCAACGACCGGGCCGGTCCCGATTACCGTGTCTACAACCCGCGCTTCGACGAGGTCGTCGAGGCCGAGGAGCTGTGCGACGCCGAGGAGCTGACGCGCCTGCGCAGCTACCTCGACAAGCAGCTCGCCCATCTCCAGGGCGTGGTCGGCCGCCTCGCCAACCGCCTCCAGCGCCGCCTGCTGGCGCAGCAGAGCCGGGCCTGGGAGTTCGACCTCGAAGAGGGCCAGCTCGATCCGGCGCGCCTCGTCCGGGTCGTCACCGATCCGTTCCAGCCCCTCTCCTTCAAGCAGGAGAAGGACACGGATTTCCGCGACACCGTCGTCACGCTGCTGCTCGACAATTCCGGCTCCATGCGCGGCCGGCCGATCACCGTGGCGGCGACCTGCGCCGACATCCTCGCCCGCACGCTGGAGCGCTGCGGCGTGAAGGTCGAGATCCTCGGCTTCACCACCCGCGCCTGGAAGGGCGGCCAGAGCCGGGAGGCGTGGCTCGCCAACGGCAAGCCGGGCAATCCCGGCCGGCTGAACGACCTGCGCCACATCGTCTACAAGAACGCCGACGCCCCCTGGCGGCGAGCCCGCAAGAATCTCGGGCTGATGATGCGCGAGGGCCTGCTCAAGGAGAACATCGACGGCGAGGCTCTGGACTGGGCCCACCAGCGCCTGCTCGGCCGCCCCGAGCAGCGCCGCATCCTCATGGTGATCTCGGACGGCGCCCCGGTCGATGACTCGACCCTGTCGGTCAATCCCGGCAACTACCTCGAGCGCCACCTGCGCTACATGATCGAGGAGATCGAGACCCGCTCGCCGGTCGAATTGCTGGCCATCGGCATCGGCCACGACGTGACCCGCTACTACCGCCGCGCCGTGACCATCATCGACGCGGAGGAACTCGGCGGCGCCATGACCGAGAAGCTCGCCGAGCTGTTCGAAGAGGATGCCGGCGGCGGACGGGGCGCCGCCTGGCCGCGCCGGGCCGCCGGGGGACGGTAGGGCGCGGTCGCGTCCCGCCGGCCCTCCTTCCGGACGGCGCCGTCAACGCCCCGCTCTTCGCACTCCGGGCGCGGGGAGGCCTGGAGGGCCGGCGCCCGCCTCGCGGGGTGATTGTCTAGAACGGGCTCACCGGAAAGAACCGCAGGTACAATTCGGCGTATTTTCCATCGTCCCAGACCCGCTGGAGCGCGTCGTCGAGGGCCCGCGACAGGGCGGCGTCCTCAGGCCGGGTGACGAGGCCGATGCCCTCGCCGAAATAGCGGTTCTCCAGATACACCCCGCCCGTGAAGCCGCAGCAGCCCTCCGCCTCCTGGCCGTTGAGCCAGAGGGCGAGATTGAGCCCGTCCGCGAACAGGTACTCGGCCTCGCCGCGCTTGAGCGCTCCCTCGGCCGTCGCCAGATCTGGGAAGGTCTTGCGGGTCGCCTTGGGGAAGTAGGCCTTGAGATAGGCGTCGTGGGCGCTGCCCTCGACCACGCCGACCGGGCGCCCGGCCAGGGCCTCGGCCGAGGGCTCGGGCAGGGAGCGATCGGTGCGTGCCACGAAGCGGGCCGGCCAGCGGAAATAGGGCCGCGTTGCCAGGAAGCGCGCGCGCAGACCCGGCGTCAGCGGCACCGCGGCGGCGACCACGTCGCCCTGCTTGTCGGCCAGGGCGTCCAGCAGGGTGTCGAACCGGCGGGCCTGGACCGTGCAGGCGATGGCGAGCCGCTCGCAGACCGCTCGGGCGAGCTCCACGGAAAACCCCGTCGGTGTCCCGTCCGGTCCCGCGAAATGCAGCGGTGGAAACTCGTCGTCGGTCATGAAGCGGACGGGTCGGCCGGTCTGCGGCGCCTCGACGCGCTCGCCGCGGGCGCGGGGATTCCAGAAGTTCGGGATCGAGATGCCCGGCGTCGCGGCGGAGGGCGGCGCAGCGGGCTGTTGCGCCGCTGCAACGCCAGCCATGGAAAAGTTAATGATTGTTAACAGAATCGCGCGCAGCCCGCGGTGCCGCCTTGACGCGCGGGTTGCGGTGGCGGAGCGATACACGTGCGTGGAGAGGTCTCGGCCCATGGCTCTCCCTAGCACGGCGCGGGCCCACGGGGAGCCGCCACCCTGTTCCAGCCCCCCGTTCCCGCGGCCGCGCAGCCGCTGCCGCCGGAGATCGGCTTTCTCGCCGCCGACGGCGTCCCCGCCGACCGGCTGGTTGCCGCCGCCGCCCGGGCCCGCCGGATCGGCACGGACGCCGCGACCCTGCTCCTGAACGAGGGGCACCTCCATGAGGATGCCTATTACCGGGCGCTGGCCCGCCATCTCGGCACCGTCTTCCTCGACGCGGCGCTCCCCCTCGGCGACGACCTGCGCTACCCGGCCGTGCTCACGACCGGCGCCGCGCCGCTCGCTCCGGCCGCGTCCCACCGGATCGTGGCCGCGCCCCGCGGGGCAGCCGTCGCACGGCTGATCGAGGCGGCGGCCCGGCTGGAGCGGCCGCCCGCGATCACGACGCCGACGCGGCTGCGCGCGGCGGTGTTCGCCCGCCACGGGGCCGCCATCGTCGCGGAGGCCTCTGACGGGCTCGGGGCGAAGCGGCCGGAATGGTCCTGCCGGCCGGGCCCGCAGACCCTCGATCTCGCCTTGGCCGGCCTCGTGCTGGCGCTGGTCCTCCTGGTCGCGCGGCTGCCGACGCTGACCAGCCTCCTCCTGCTGGCCCTGCTCCAGGCCGGGATGCTCGCCCTGCTCACCGTGCGCCTCGCCGCCGTGGGCATCGCGGCGACCGAGCGGACCAAGCCGCGCCCCGAGCTCCTGCCCGACGCGGCGCTGCCGACCTACACCGTGTTGGTCGCGCTCTACCGCGAGGCGGCGGTGGTGCCCCGCCTCGTCCGCGCCCTGGGGCGGATCGACTATCCGGCGGCCAAGCTCGACATCAAGTTCCTGCTGGAGGCCGACGATGCGGAAACCGCCGCCGCGTTCGGCGCCGTGCCGCTGCCGGCCCGCTTCGAGGTGGTGACCGTGCCGGATGGCCTGCCGCGCACCAAGCCGCGGGCCCTCAACGTCGCCCTGCCCCTGGCCCGGGGCGAGCACCTCGTCGTCTACGACGCGGAGGACGTGATCGAGCCCGACCAGCTGCGGCTGGCCGCCACCCTGTTCGCGGCGACCCCCGACACGACCGCCTGCCTCCAGGGCCACCTCGTCATCGACAACCAGGGCGACGGAATCCTGCCGCGTCTGTTCGCCATCGAATACGCGGCCCTGTTCGAGGTGCTGGGGCCGGCGCTGGCGGCCTGGCGGGTGCCGACGCCGCTCGGCGGCACCTCCACCCATTTCCGCACCCGCGCCCTGCGGGCGCTGCACGGCTGGGACGCCTGGAACGTCACCGAGGATGCCGATCTCGGCATCCGGCTGGCGCTCGCGGGCTACCATGTCGGCGATCTGCCGAGCGCGACCTACGAGGAGGCACCGAAGCGGCTCAAGGCGTGGCTGCGCCAGCGCACCCGCTGGATGAAGGGCTTCCTGCAGACGAGCTTCACCCATGGTCGCCATCCGCTCGCGACCTGGCGCCGGCTCGGGCCGGTCGAGAGCCTGTGCGCCCTGGCGCTCCTTCCCGGCACCGTGGTCTCGGCCCTGTTCTACCCGTTCATGCTGGGACCGGGCGTCGCGGAGCTGATCCTCGGCGGGCCCGGCGCTGAAGACGGCGTGCTGGCCTATGCGACCCATGCCGGCGCCTGGACGGTCTTCCTCGGCGGCTTCCTGGCGATCCTGCTGCCGGGCTTCGTCGGCTGCCGCCGCCGGGGCTGGAACGACCTGACGCTCCTCGTGCCCCTACTGCCCTTCTACTTCCTGCTCGTCAGCGGCGCGGCTTGGCTCGCGGTGATCGAACTCGCCCGGCATCCGCATCGCTGGAACAAGACCGAGCACGGGCTGTCGCGCACCTCCCGCAGCGGCGCCCTCGGGCGCGGCGGGGCCGTCACAGGTGCTTTTGCAGCTCCGCCGCCGTCTCCTGCGGCGACCGGTTGAGGTTGACCGCGCCGACGAAGCCATTGCGGGCATCCATGAGATAGACGAGGGCCGTGTGCTCCATCGTGTAGTCGTCGCCCTGCCCCGGCACCTTCTTGGCGTAGGCCCGGAAGGTCTTCACGGCGGCCGCCACCTGTTCGGGGCTGCCGGTGAGGCCGACGATGCGGGGATCGAAGCTCGACAGGTAGGTCTTCAGCGTTTCGGGCCGGTCGCGCTCGGGATCGACGGTGACGAAGGCGACCTTGAGCCGGTCCGCCTTCGGGCCGAGCGCCGCGAGCACGTCGCTGATCTGCTGAAGCGCCGTCGGACAGATGTCGGGGCAATGGGTGAAGCCGAAGAAGGCGAGATAGGGGGTGCCGACGAAATCGCGCTCGGTGACCGTCCGGCCGTCTTGGTTCACGAGGGTGAACGGGCCGCCGATGCCGCTCGCCGAAGCCCCCTGGCGGCCCTGCGGCACCAGCGTGATGACGGCCGCGGCGGACAAGGCCACGAGACCCGCCACGAAGGCGGCGATGGGGAGGAGAACGCGGCGGGACGGACGCATGGGATTCTTCGCTTCGGGCAACGGCACGGGCGCGCGCATCTTCACGGCCCGCCCCGCCCCGGCAAGCCCCCCGGATGCCGCGGCTGGGTTGCGATCGCGCGCCGTCAAACCAGGGCGCCGCAGGCGAACCCGGACGCCCCGCCCCGGCGCGCCGGCTTGGTTCGACCGAGTATCCCCAGTGGATCCCGGGTTCCGCTGTGCCGCCCCTGGACTGCGCGGCCCCGGGATGACGGCGCGATCGATGGACGCCTGAGCCGCCTTAGGACGCGGCGGCCTGGATCTCCGGACCCGGCAGCGCCGTCCCCGCCTCGCGCCGTCCCAGCGCCTCGCCGACCATCAGGATCGCCGGACCCTCGAAGCCCGAGGCCTCGACCTTCTCCGCCAGATCGGCGGCGCGTCCGGCCACCGTCTGCTGCCCGGGGCGGGTCGCGTTGAACACCACGAGGGCAGGCGTCGTCGGGGCGAGGCCTTCCGCGATCGCCCGCTCCAAGAGCGCCCTGAGGGTGCGCTTGGGCATGTAGACCACGGTGGTCACCGAGGGGTCGGCGAGCGCGCCCCAGTTCAGGTCGTCCGGCAGGGCGCCGCGCCGGTCGTGGCCGGTGACGAATTGGAGGCGTCGCGCCGCGTCGCGATGCGTCAGCGACATGCCCAAAGCGGCGGCGGCGCCCTGGGCCGCCGAGACGCCGGGCACCACCGTGCAGGGAATGCCGGCGAGCCGGCAGGCCTCGATCTCCTCGCCGGCCCGGCCGAACACCAGCGGATCACCGGATTTGAGCCGCACCACCTGCTTGCCGCTCTTGGCGAGCGAGACCATCAGGGCGTTGATGTCGTCCTGTCGGCAGGAGGGGCCGTGCCCGGTCTTGCCGACCAGCATCGTGCGGGCCTCGCGGCGGGCGTAGTCGAGGATCTCGGGCGCGACGAGGTCGTCGTAGAGGATCACGTCGGCATTGCGTAAGCTGCGCAGGGCCTTGAGCGTCAGCAGCTCGGCATCGCCCGGCCCCGCGCCGACCAGGGTCACCGCCCCGCCCTGGGGCAGCGCCTCGGCTTGCTTCAGGAGATCGTCGAGGTCGGCCTGCACTGGCGCCCGGTCCGGCTCGGCGAAGGCCCGGTCGGTGAAGCGCTCCCAGAAGCCGCGCCGTTCGGAAAAGCCGTGGAACTGGGCCGAGACCGTCTCGCGCCAGTCGCGGGCAGCGGCCACCCAGTGCTTGAAGCCCCGGGGCAGCATCGCCTCGATGCGCGCCCGCACGGTCTGGCCGAAGACCGGGGCGGCGCCCTCGGTCGAGATGCCGACGACCAGGGGCGAGCGGTTGACGATGGCGCCGAACTTCACGTCGCACAGATGCGGCCGGTCCACCGCGTTGACGATGGCGCCCGCGGCGCGGGCCGCGGCGACGAAGGCGATGCAGTCCGCCTCGTCCTCCATGGCGCCGATGGCGAAGGCGGCGCCTTGGAGATCCTGCGGCGTCCAGGCCCGCTCGTGCAGGGTCACCGAGCCCGCGGCGATCTCGGCCGGCACGCCGCGCAGCTCCTCGCTCGGGGCCTCGGCATAGACATCGACCCGGGCGCCGGCGGCGGCGAGCAGCTTCACCTTCCAGGGGGCGCCGCCGTTCGAGCCGGCGAGCACGGCCCGCTTGTCCTTGAGCGGAACGAAGACCGGCAGCACCGCCAGCGGTTCGAGACCGGCGCGGGTTTCGCGGGGTTGGCGGGATGTGCTCATGGCGGACGACGCGTGCATTTCTCTCGATGCCGGATCGCCGGTCCCGATCACGGCCGAGGCTCCCCCCTCCCCCGGGCGGGGAGGGGCCACGGATGTCGGTGGCGCCGGATGAAGCGGGACGGTGCCTTCCGCACCCCCTGCCTCCACCTCCTCCGCATCAGGCAGAGAAGGCAGGCGAAAGTGCGCTCAGGCGGCGTCGCGCGCAAGCGCCTCGGGCAGGAGCTTGCGGATCTCGGGGATGCACGAGCCGCAATTCGTGCCCGCCTTGCAGGCCGCCCCCACCGCCTCGACCGAGCCGGCGCCGCCCGCGATGGCCGCCGTGATGGTGTCGAGCCCGACGCCGTGGCAGGCGCAGATCACCGGCCCCGCCGAGGCGGTGGCCGCCCGGCCCGAGAGCAGGGTGCGCCGGTCCAGCGCGTCGATATCGGCCTGGGCGAAGACCTGCTTGGCGAGCGCCCAGTCCGGCCGACGGTGGCCTGGCGCCACTGCGAGCGCGGCGACGAGCCGCCCCTCCGTGTAGACGGCGCAGCGGTAGAGCCCGCGGGCGTGATCGACGTATTCGGCGAGTTCCAGGCCGGGGAAGAGCCCGCGCATGGCGAGGGCCATCTCCCGCGAGCCTTCCTGGGTCGCGAAAAGGAGGCCCGATCCGCCGGAGACCGTGGCCCGGGCCCACCACCAGCCGGCGGGTGCGGCGAGCGGCGCGCGGGTGAGCAGGTAGCCGCGGGAGCGGTAGGTCACCGCCTCGATGGAAGCGGGCGTCGCCTTCAGCTCGGGCTGGCCGGAGACTGGGTCGGGGATGCCGCGGGCGAGCGCGGCGGCGCGCCCGTCGGAGGCGGTCATGGCGCTCCAGTGCATCGGCGCGAAGATCGTGCCCGCCCGAACGCCGTCCGTCACCATGACTTCGAGCACCGCCGTGCCGGCCTCGGTGGCCACCCGCGCGAAGTTCCCGTCCCGGAGCCCGAACCGGGCCGCATCGTCGGGATGCACTTCGACGAAGGGCACGGCGCGGTGGGCCGAGAGCCGCTGGCTTTTGCCGGTGCGGGTCATGGTGTGCCAGTGGTCGCGCACCCGGCCGGTGTTGAGGACGAGCGGGCACTCCGGCGTCACCGGCTGCGCCAGGGCGGGCGGCTGCACCGCGACGAAGCGGGCGCGGCGGTCGAAGGTGTAGAAGCGCCCATCGGCGAAGAGCCGGGCGCGGCCCGTCGGCTCGGCGCCCTTCTTCGGCAGCGGCCATTGCAGCGGGGCATGGGCGTCGTAGGCGCGGTCGGAGAGATCGGCGAGGCCGCCGATGTCGAAGTCGCGGCTGCCCTCGTTCTCGAAGGCCGAGAGCGCGGCGTGCTCGCGGAAGATCTGGGCGGCCGAGCGGTAGGCGAAGGCCTCGCCGTGGCCGAGCCGCTGGGCCACGTCGGCCATGATCGCCCAATCGGCCCGCGCCGCGCCCGGCGCCTTCAGGAAAGCGCGCTGGCGCGAGATGCGCCGCTCGGAATTCGTCACGGTGCCGTCCTTCTCGCCCCAGGCGAGCGCCGGGAGCAGCACGGTCTTCCGTCCGCTCGCGCGGGCGCTGTC
Organism: Methylobacterium sp. Leaf118; assembly: GCF_920984675.1. Lineage (GTDB taxonomy): Bacteria > Pseudomonadota > Alphaproteobacteria > Rhizobiales > Beijerinckiaceae > Methylobacterium. The sequence continues at coordinate 13,308 of NZ_CAKLBV010000047.1, read as the reverse complement.
GCTCGTCGCGATGGCTTCCGAGACGACGTAGAGGTCGAGCCCGGCGATCGCCTCGCGGATGCGGTCGGCCCGCGGCATCGAGACGAGCGGGTTGGTGCCCATCACCCACAAAGCCTTGATCTTGCCCCGCTCGATCGCCTCGAACAGCGCGACCGCCTTCATCCCCTCGCCGGTGATGATGTTGGGCGCCTGCCAGAAGCGACGGACCCGGTCGACCTCCTCGGGGGCGAAATGCATGTGGGCCGCCAGCATGTTGGCCAGCCCGCCGACCTCGCGCCCGCCCATGGCGTTGGGCTGGCCGGTGAGCGAGAGCGGGCCCATGCCGGGCCGTCCGATCCGCCCCGTGGCGAGGTGACAGTTGATGAGGGCGTTGCCCTTGTCGGTGCCCTGGGCGGACTGGTTCGCGCCCTGGCTGAAGGCGGTGACGATGCGTGGCGTGTTGGCGAACAGGTCGAAGAAGGCCTGCACGTCGCTCGTCGCGAGGCCGGTCGCCTGGGCGGTGGCGGCGACCGTCGGGGCGATCTGGCGGGCGCGCTCGAGGGCGCCGTCGAAACCCGCGGTGTGCTCGGCGATGAAGCGGGCGTCACACAGTCCCGCATCCGCGAGGTGGACGAGGAGCCCGGAGAACAGGGCGGTGTCGCTCCCGGGCAGGAGCCCCAGATGCAGGTCGGCCTCCTCGCCGGTCTGGGTGCGGCGGGGATCGACCGTGACGATGCGGGTGCCGCGGGCCTTGCGCGCGTCGATCATGCGGCGGAACAGGATCGGGTGGCACCACGCGGCGTTGGAGCCGACGAGCACGATCAGGTCGGCCTGATCGAGATCCTCGTAGCAGCCCGGCACCGTGTCGGAGCCGAAGGCCCGGCGATGGGCGGCGACCGCCGACGACATGCAGAGCCGCGAGTTGGTGTCGACATGGGGCGTGCCGAGGAAGCCCTTGGCGAGCTTGTTGGCGACGTAATAATCCTCCGTGAGGAGCTGGCCCGAAAGATAGAAGGCGATCGCATCGGAGCCGTGCCGCTCCGCGATCCGCCTCAGCCCGCCCGCCACCGTGCCCAGCGCGCCTTCCCAGGTCACCGCCTGCCCGTCGACGCTCGGCGTCAGCAGCCGGTCCTGCAGGTCGACGGTCTCGCCCAACGCCGAGCCCTTGGAGCAGAGGCGGCCGAAATTGGCCGGATGGTCGGGATCGCCCGCGATCGCGACGCCGCCCTGCCCGTCCGGCGTGGCCAGCACGCCGCAGCCGACGCCGCAATAGGGGCAGGTCGTCTTCACCACGGGCGTGGCCGGATCGGTGGCAGGCAGGGTCATCAGGAATCCTGGGAGGATCTCTTTGGCTTCGGGGCGGGAGCAAGAGTCGGGCCGGGGCGCTGGCGCGGTGGTCCGCCCGGGGGGGCGCAGTGCGATCACGGGAGGCGTACGGGCCCGGACAAAGGTCGAAGAGGGGCCGACCGACGACTCTGATAGGATCGCCGCGCGGACGCCCTCGATCATGGACATCCGCCGACCCGGGCTCAGATAACCGGGCGACAAAAGACCGTCAGGGAGACGCACCATGAGCGAGCAGGCCCCCGGCGCGGCGCCGGCCATCGATCCCGTCACCGCCGAACAGGCCGACAATGCGGGCACACCGTTGCGGGTGACGGCGACGCCCGCGGCGCTGCAGCTGATCGCGGAACTCACCGCCGAGTACGGCCCGGTGATGTTCCACCAGTCGGGCGGCTGCTGCGATGGTTCCTCGCCGATGTGCTACCCCGTCGGCGACTTCATCACGAGCGACGGCGACGTGCATCTCGGCCAGGTCGGCGGCGCGGATTTCTTCATCTCGCGCTCGCAATTCGAGGTCTGGAAGCACACCCACATCCTCCTCGACGTGGTCCCGGGCCGCGGCGGCATGTTCTCCCTGGAGAACGGGCGCGAGAAGCGGTTCCACGTTCGCTCCCGGCTGTTCACCGAGGCCGAGAACGCGGCGCTCGCCGGCGCCTGCCGCCTCTGATCCGGGCTCCGCTTGATCAAAGCGGAGCCTGGATCAGGCAAGCCCGCGCGGCGTTTGAGCAAAGCCCAAATCCGCCATCCCAAAGGGATTAACCGGATTTGGTATGACGGATCGTTTTCCTGCCCAGGCTGTCCGAGACGTCTGCGTCGCGGCCCCGGGGCTGAGGCTGCCGTGCGGCCGGGGGATGGTCAGCGGGCGCCCAGGGTGAACCGTCCGTGGTCCACGGCCAGGAACAGGCTGGTCTCGCCGGCCGCGCCGACCGGGGACAACGTCGCCCGGTCACCGTGCAGGACACGGCCTCGCGTTCCGCCCCGGCGATGCCGCCGGTCCGGCCGATGCCGTCGTCCGGGCGTCTTCGTTGCGTCGCCGCCGACGTGACGCAACGAAGACGCGTTCAGCGCGCCCGGCGCAGGGCGTGGACCGAGAACAGACCGTTCGGGTCGGTCCAGGCCGTCACCGGAGCCCAGCCGGCCCGGGCCGCGAGCGCCCGGAACCCTTCGAGCGTGTACTTGTAGCTGTTCTCGGTGTGGATCGACTCGCCCTCCGCGAAGGCGAAGCTACGCCCGCCGACGCGGATCGTCTGGGCCTGGCGGCTGACGAGGTGCATCTCGATGCGCGAGGCCTCCGCGTTGAAGAGGGCGCGGTGGGCGAAGCTGTCGGGGTCGATCGCGCCGCCGAGATCGCGGTTGATCCGGTGCAGGAGGTTCAGGTTGAACGCGGCCGTGACGCCGGCCGCGTCGTCGTAGGCCGCTTCCAGCACGTCGCGATCTTTCACGAGGTCGACGCCGATGATCAGGGTCGCCCCCTCCCCCAGGATGCGGCCGAACACGTCGAGGAGGCGGGTGGCCTCCCCGGGCTCGAAATTGCCGATGGTCGAGCCCGGGAAGAAGCCGGCGCGCGCGCCTTCCGACAGGCTCGGCGGCAGGGCGAAGGACCGCGTGAAATCGGCGGCCACCGGCTGGACCGACAGGTCCGGGAAATCCGCCCGCAGGGTCTCCGCCTGCGCATGCAGGAAGGCCTCCGACACGTCCACCGGCACGTAGGCCGAGAGGCCCGGCAGGTGCCGCAGCAGGCGGCGCAGCTTGGCCGTGGAGCCACTGCCGAACTCGACGAGGGCGGCGCCCGCGGGCAGCAGAGCGGCGATCTCCGGGCCGCGGTCGTCGAGGATGCCGAGCTCCGTCCGGGTCGGGTAATATTCTGGTAGAACGGTGATCTCTTCGAACAGCGCCGAGCCGGCCGAATCGTAGAAATACTTCGCCGGCAGGGTTTTGGGCGTGCCGGCGAGGCCGTCCCACACATCGGCGAGGAACAGGCCATCCTCGGCCAGCGCGACGGCCGGGCTGGATTTCGCCAGGCGGGGATCGAGCGTCACGGGGAACTCCTACGGAACCGCGGCAGAGGATCGGCCGGCATCGAGAGGGATCAGGCCGTCGCGTCCGCGAGCCTCAGGCCCGTGAACTGCCAGCGCTGGTGCGGATAGAAGAAGTTGCGGTAGCCGATCCGGGCATGGCCCGCGGCGGTGGCGACCGACGCGCCGCGCAGAACCATCTGGCCCGACATGAACTTGCCGTTGTACTCGCCGAGCGCCCCGGGCAGCGGCCGGTAGCCCGGATAGGGGCCGTAGGCGCTGCGGGTCCATTGCCAGACGAGGCCGAACGCGTCCTCGATCAGACCCTCCCGGGCGGCGACCTCCCACTCGGCTTCCGTGGGCAGGTCGCGGCCGGCCCAGCGGGCATAGGCGTCGGCCTCGAAATAGCTGACATGGGTGACGGGGCCGGCCGGATCGACGGTTTGGCGCCCGGCCAGCGTCATGATCGACCAGCCGTCGGCCTCGCGGCGCCAGTAGCCCGGCGCCTCCCAGCCCTCACGCTGAACCCAGAGCCAGCCGTCGTTGAGCCACAGCTCGGGCCGGACGTAGCCCCCGTCCGCGATGAAGGCGAGCCAGTCGCGGTTGGTGACGAGGCCGCGATCGATCGATCCGCCGAGGATCAGGGTGTCGTGGCGTGGGCTCTCGTTGTCGAAGGCGAAGCCGGTGCCGTCATGGCCGATCCCGGTGATGCCCTTTTCAAAGGCAGACCGGCCGGGCGTTGCCTGCGGCGTAGGCATCCCCCAATGGGGATCGTAGATCGGATCGAGGGGATTCTGCGCGAAGGCGTGCAGGATGTCAGTGTGCATCAATTCCTGATGCTGCTGCTCGTGGTAGAGCCCGATCTCCAGGATCGGCAGCACCGCGTCGAGCGCCGTGTCGGACGCCTCGCGCAGCAGCACCGTCACGGCGCGGTCGACATGGGCGCGATAGGCATCGGTTTCCGCGGCGGTCGGCCGGGTGATGAGGCCGCGCATGAAGCGGGGCTGCCGCGGCCCGGCCTGCACGTAGTAGGAATTGAACAGGTAGTGCAGCCGCTCGTCGTAGATCGTGTAGCCCGGCAGATGCGCCTGCAGGAGGAACTGCTCGAAGAACCACGTCGTGTGGGCGCGGTGCCACTTGATCGGGCTCGCATCCTCCATCGACTGGATCTGCTGGTCCTCCGGCGAGAGCGGCGCGGCCCGGCGCTCGGTCTCGTCGCGGACCGTGCGGAAGGCGGCGATCCAGGCGTCGCGATCGACCGGACGGGCGTCGAGCGGGGGCGGGGGGAACGCCGCGCCGCGGGAGGCCTGGTGAGGAAGTGCTGCGCCCGCTGCCATTCTTGGAATCTCTTTCCCCGCTGAGCGCCAAAAATAGATACCGTTCGTGCATCGGCAACGCGCCGGACCCGCGGCCCGTTCGTCGCACCCCGCGCCGGAGCGGGCGAAGCGCGGCCTTTTTGCAGCCGCAGTGAGGTGTCCTTAACCCTCCTGCCCGTTGAGTGAGCCTTTCACTTCGCCGCGAACGGGCCCGGGTGACGGTCATGCGGATCGATCTGATGGCAGGGGCGACACGTCCGATGGCGAGGCCGGTGCAGCGCCCGCGACCGGTCATTCTCGTGTTCGATTCGGGCCTCGGCGGCCTGACGGTGCTGGAGCAGGTGCGCCGCGCCCGGCCGGACGCCGCCTACGTCTACGCCGCCGACGACGCGGCCTTTCCCTATGGACGCCTGACCGAACCGCAGCTCGTCGAGCGCGTCAGCGCGGTGATGGGCCGACTGCTGGCCGTGCACCAGCCCGACCTCGCGGTGATCGCCTGCAACACCGCCTCGACGGTGGTTCTGCCGAGCCTGCGCCAGCGCTTCGCCACGCCCTTCGTCGGCGTCGTGCCGCCGATCAAACCGGCTGCGGCCATGACCCGCTCGGGCGTGATCGCCCTGCTCGCGACACCCGGCACCGTGGCCCGGGCCTATACGCGGGACCTCGTGGCGAGTTTCGCCGCCACCTGCGACGTGAGCCTCGTCGGCTCCACGCATCTCGCCCGCTACGCGGAGGCCGAGATGGCCGGCACGCCGGTGGCGGATGCCGATCTCCTCGCCGAGATCGCCCCCTGCTTCGTCGAGCGGGCGGACGGGCGGCGCACGGATGTGGTCTGCCTCTCCTGCACGCATTACCCGCTGCTGCTGCCCCGCTTCGAGCGCCTCGCTCCCTGGCCGGTCGCCTGGATCGACCCGGCCCCGGCCATCGCCCGCCGGGTGGTGCAGCTGCTCGGCGAACCGGCGGCGCATCCGGACGCGCCCGAGGCGCTGGCGGTGTTCACGGACGGAAGCGGGTTGACCCCGGCCCTGGCGCGCTCGCTCTCATCACGCGGCTTGGCCGAGACCGGGGTCGAGGCGATGCCGCTGGCGCTGAGCTGACGCGCCGACCCCTCACCCGCCCGACAGCAGGACCACGCCGCCGATCAGCACGGCGCAGCCAACGAGCCGGCGCGGCCCGACCGGCTCGCGCAGGATCAGCATGCCCATCAAGGCGCCGACCATCATCGACATCTCGCGCATCGGCGCGACGAGGCCGAGCGGCGCGCCCTCGGCCAGGGCGGCCAGGACGAGGATGTAGGAGAGGGGCGACAGCACCCCGACACCGATGGCGAGGCGCCATCGCCCCCGCATCGCCGCCTGGGCGCGGCGCGGGTCGGCGATCACGAGGGGCGCCAGCAGCAGGAAGCGCAACAGGTTCGAGAACCAGTCGAGCACGACGGGGGCGACGCCCAGCACCTTGACCGTGTAGGCGTCGGTGGCGGTGTAGGCGGCGATGAGGCCGCCGGTCGTCGTGCCCCAGCGCAGGCCCGCCCGCCCCTCGGGCCGGCGTAGGCGGGAGAGATCGCCATCCGTCGCGATGAGGCCGATCCCGATCACGACGAGGCCCAGACCGGCCAAGGCCGGGCCGGTCGGGGTCTCTCCGAGAAGGAGGACGGCGCCGAGCGTCGACAGCATCGGGCCGGTGCCCCGTGCCACGGGATAGACGACCGAGAGATCGGCCTGCCGGTAGCCCTGCTGGAGGCACAGGCTGTAGGCGAGATGGATCAGGCCGCTGAGGAGGAGAGCCCCCGCGATCGCCCAGCTCCACGTGACGGCGCCCTGCAGCAGCAGGACGACGACCCAGGGCACGTAGACGAGGCAGGCGACGGCATTGTAGGCCGCGACGAAGACGGGGCCGACCGAGGCGGCCCGCTTCGCCAGCAGGTTCCAGGTCGCGTGGAGACAGGCGGCGAGGACGACGAGGAGAAGCGATTCAACAGGCATCGAGACCCTCCGGGGCACCGATCGGTGCCGGTTGATCTCGACCTCTCCTCCCCTGGGCTTTTGTCCCTTGGGTGCAGCCGCGCGGCGTCCGCGGTTTCTGCAACGCTCGGTCCAGCGGCGGCTCTGACGCCCGGAACCCTAGTTGCCACTCGGTCGATGGCCTGACTTTAGCCGCCCGTCGCGCGCGATCAAGCGCTGGTTCTCAGAACCAGTCGATCACCGCCGCGCCCCATACCAGCGCCGCGATCCCCTGCGTCAGGAAGGCGCCCGCCGAGGCGAGATCCTTGACGACGCCGATCCGGGGGTGATGGTCCGGATGGAGATGGTCGCACAGCTTCTCGATGGCGGTGTTGAGGAACTCGGCGCCGAGCATCAGCAGGAGGCTCGCGAGCAGGGCCACCCGCACCCAGAGCGACCCGCCGATGAGGAGCGCAGCGGGCAGGCCGAGCGCCAGCAGGGCGAGTTCGAGCCGGATCGCCCGCTCGGTGTCGGCGCCGAAGACGAGGCCGCGCCAGGAATTGAGGAAGGCGAGGTAGAGCGCTTTCACGGGGTCTGCCCCTGATCCGGGGCGGCCCCTGCCGGCGCGGCCTTTGCGATCCAGCGGGCCAGGACCGGCCCCGTCGCCAGCACCACGAGGAGCCGCAGGGTCTGGACCGCCAGCACGAAGGACACGTCGACCCGCGAGCCCACCGCGATGATCGCCACCGAATCGAGCCCGCCGGGGCTCGTGGCCAGGAAGGCGGTGAGGTAGTCGATCGCCAGGAGCCCGGTCAGGCCCCAGGCCCAGACGGCGCAGATCAGGACGATGGCGAGGGTGGCGGCGAGGATGCCCGGCAGGGCGTGCAGCACCGTTCCGAGGGTCTCGCGGGTGAAGCGCAGGCCGACATACCAGCCGATCCCGGCATAGGCTGCGGCCAGCAGCGGCTCCGGCAACGCGAGATCGGCGAGCCCCGCCGCGTGCAGGCCTGCGCCGAGCAGCATCGGCCCGATCAGGGCCGCCGAGGGCAGGCGCAGGAGGGTCGCGCCGCCCGCGCCCACGAGGGCGATGGCGAGCGTCGTGGCCACCGCGAATGCGCCGGGCGCCGGTCCCTCGGGCCGTGCCGCGACCGCCCCGGCATCGGCGAGCAGGCGCGCGGCCAGGGAGGCCGAGACCACCACGACCGCCACCCGCACATATTGCATGAAGGCCACGAGCCGGGCGTCGGAGCCGTGTTCCTCGGCCATCGCCACCATGGCGGCGGCCCCGCCCGGCGACGAGCCCCAGGCCGCGGTGGTGCCGGGCAGGACCTGGAGCCGGGTCAGCACCGCCCCGACGCCGCCGCTGACCGCCACCGTGACGAGCACGACGGCGAGGATCACGAGCCCGTCCGAGCGCAGGGTCGCGACGATCTCCCCCGTGACCGAATGGGCGACGAGACAGCCGACGACTGCCTGCGCGGCCAGGAAGCCGAGCCGCGGCACCCGGATCGGTGCGCCGCGCACGCCGAACACGATCGCGACCAGCATCGGCCCGAGCAGGAAGGCGGCGGGAAAGCCCGCGTGGCCGAGCGCCCAGCCGAGCAGGACGGAGACCGCGACGAGTGCCGTCCAGCCCAGGAGATGCGGTCTGCCGATCACGGTCGCGGGGATGTGGCGGAGGGATCGCGCGGCGCTACACCGGTTCGGGCCGTCTGTCACGGAGCGGCGCGGGGCCGAAACGCACCCCGCGATGTGGCCCCGGACCCTTTAGCGGGTCGGCTGCGCCGCGATCTCACCCCAGCTCCGCAGGGGAAAGGCCCGGTCGTAGGCGAGATTGAAGACGAAGGCGTAGGCCACGTAGAAGGCCGCGATCGCGAGATCCATGACGAAGGCCTGGGTCAGGCTGATCTCCAGATACCACGCGATCGGGGGCAGCAGGATGAGCAGCAGCCCCGCCTCGAACAGCACGGCGTGTCCGACCCGCAGGCCGAGGCTCTTGCGCGTATGCCCGGCGAGGCGCTGCATCGCGTGATCGAAGCCGAGATTGTAGACGTAGTTCCACGCCGTCGCGGCGAGCGCGCTGCCGAATCCGATCACGCCCATCTCGGCGGCGTGCAGCCCGAACAGGACGGTCCCGAGAGGGACGATGAGCGCGAGGCCGATGACCTCGAACAGGATGGCGTGGCGGATGCGGTCGCGGGTGCTGCGCATGATCGATGTCTTCTCGAGCGAACAGGAGCGGTTCGCGGTGTTCTATCTGCGATCCTCCGGGCATCAAGTTGGGACGTATCTGGCAATCGGATAGATGACCGTCACCTTCGACCAACTTCAGGCCTTCGTGGCGGCGGCCGAGGCCGGGTCCTTCTCCGGGGCCGCCCGCGCCTTGCGCAAGGCGCAGTCCGCCGTCAGCACGCAGGTGGCGAATCTCGAAGCCGATCTCGGGGTGGCGCTGTTCAGCCGGGCGGGCCGCAACCCGGTGCTCACCCCGGCGGGCGAGCGGCTACTCCTGGAGGCGCGCGTGGTGCTCGATCGGCGCGAGCACCTGATCGGGCTGGCGAGCAGTCTGGAACAGCGGGTGGAGAACCGGCTGGTGATCGCCATCGACGAGATCTATCCGGAGCACGCGCTGGGCGCCCTCTTCGCCGAGTTCGCTCAGGCCTTCCCCTTCGTGGAGCTGGAGCTGCTCTTCCCGTTGATGGAGGATGTCAGCCGCCTGGTGCAGTCCGGCGCCGCCGATCTCGGCGTGATGTGGCGCCAGGAGGTGCTGCCGACGGAACTCGGCTTCCAGACCATCGGCTGGGTGCCGCTCAAGCTCGTCTGCGGGCGCGACCATCCGCTGGCGAAGGCGCGGGTGGAGTGGGAGGAGCTGAAGCGTCATCGCCAGATCCTCGTCGCCGCGCGCAGCGACGGGCCGGAGAAGCGCCGTCTGCGGGTCGCCGCCGAGGTATGGTGGGTGGAGAGCCACTGGGTGATCCTGGAAATGGTCAAGCACGGGATCGGTTGGGCCTTCGTCTCCGACCACGTCATCGCCGCCTCGCAGACCGCCCCGTTCCTCGTCACGCCGGATCTGCAGTTCGACCAGGGCGATTGTCCGATCGCCCTGGAACTGGTCTGGCACAAGCAGCGCCCCTGCGGCCCCGCCGCCGCATGGCTGCGCCAGCGCTTCGCGGCGGAGCGGATCGGGGGGCTGTTGGGCGATGGTCGGGGCGGGTGAGCCGCGGGTTTCGCAGGGGGCACGGCGCGCCGGTGGATCGCGGCGCCTCGCTGGGCTGTTCGAAACAGGGAGGTCGGGGCAGCCCGGGGGCTCTGGCCGGGGCCGGCTTCAACCCGGAACGGTCGCCGCCCCGTCGTCACCCTCGCGAAACGCCCGCGTGCTCGACGGGGCATGGGCCCGGAAGAAGGCCGCCAGATGCGCGAGCCCGCTCGCCCGCGGATCGCTGGAGCGCCAGGCGAGGGCGACCGTGCGGCCGGCCCCCTCGCCGTCGAAGGGGCGAGTCACCGTCAGCCCGCTCGGATCCGGCCCCGAGGGCACGGCGAGCGCCGGGATCAGGGTGTAGCCCGCACCCGCCGCCACCATCGAGCGGAGGGTCTCCAGGCTGGTGGCGTGCCGCCCCGCCGCCCGCGGCGCCCCGCAGGCCGCGATGGTCTGGTCGCGCAGGCAATTGCCCTCGTCGAGCAGCAGCAGATCGGGCCCGCCGATTGTTTCCGCCCATAACGGAGAGAGGTGGGCAAGGGCGTGGTCCGCCGGACAGGTGAGCCGAAACGGCTCGACGAAGAGCGGCGCGACCGTCAGCCCCGCCGCCGCGACCGGCAGCGAGACCAGGGCCGCGTCGATGCGCCCGTCCCGCAGCCCGTCGAGGATCTCGGCGGTGCGCGCCTCGGAGAGCGCCAGCGTCAGGCCCGGAAATTCCTGGCGCAGGAGCCGCAGGACCAGGGGGAAGTAGTAGGGCCCGAGCGTCTGGATCGCGGCGAGGACCAGCCGGCCGGTGAGCGGCGAGCCCCGCTCCTCCACCGCCAGAGCGAGGAGACGCTGCGCCTCCGCCAGCACCACCCGGGCCTGGCGTACGATGCCTTGCCCGGCCACCGTGAGCAGAACGCCGCGGTTCGACCGCTCGAACAGGGCCAGTCCCAGCGCGTTCTCCAGTTTGCGGATCTGAACCGAAAGGGTCGGCTGACTGACGTTGCAGCGCTCGGCCGCCCGGCCGAAATGGCTCTCGTCGGCTACGGCGACGACATATTCGAGATCGCGGAGGGACAGGCCGGATAGGTTCATAGGCTGCATCTATCACAGTCTTTGTGACGATGCATTTGCCAATGGGTGACGCCTGGGTCATACCTTCGAGACAGAACGGTTCCAGGCTGTGCGGGTCCGCCTCGCGATCCATCTGAAGCCGAAGAACCCCAAGGAGATTGCCACGCATGAGCGACAACCGCCCGATTCTGACGACCCGTCAGGGCCATCCGGTTCGCGACAACCAGAGCACGCGCACGGTCGGCGAGCGGGGGCCCGCGACGCTCGAGAACTATCAGTTCATCGAGAAGATCACGCATTTCGATCGTGAGCGCATTCCGGAGCGGGTGGTCCACGCCCGCGGCGCCGGCGCCCACGGCTATTTCGAGGCCTATGGCACCATCGGCGACGAGCCGGCCTCGAAGTACACCCGCGCCCGCGTGCTCACCGAGACCGGCGTGAAGACGCCGATGTTCGTGCGCTTCTCCACCGTGGCCGGCGCCAAGGAGAGCCCCGAGACCGAGCGTGACCCGCGCGGCTTCGCGGTGAAGTTCAAGACCGTCGACGGCAATTGGGACCTCGTGGGCAACAACCTCAAGGTCTTCTTCATCCGCGACGCGATCAAGTTCCCCGACATGATCCACGCGTTCAAGCCGGATCCGGTGACGAACCGCCAGGAGCCGTGGCGCTTCTTCGACTTCGTGTCGCAGCACCCCGAGTCGATCCACATGGTGACGCACCTGAAGTCGCCCTGGGGCATCCCGGCGAACTACCGCGAGATGGAAGGCTCGGGCGTCAACACCTACAAGCTCGTCAACGATCAGGGCGAGGCGGTGCTCTGCAAGTTCCACTGGATCCCGAAGCAGGGCGTCCGCAACCTGACCTCGGCCCAGGCCACCGAGATCCAGGCCAAGGATGTCGGCCACGCGACCCGTGACCTCTACGACAACATCCAGGCCGGCAACTTCCCCGAATGGGAGTTCGCGGTGCAGATCATGCCCGACGGCCCGAACGACCACCTCTCGTTCGATCCGCTCGACGACACCAAGCTCTGGCCGGTGGAGGACTTCCCCCTGCGTCCGGTGGGCCGGATGGTGCTCGACCGGGTGCCGGACAATTTCTTCGCGGAAGTCGAGCAATCGGCCTTCGGCACGGGCGTGCTCGTGGACGGCATCGACTTCTCGGACGACAAGATGCTCCAGGGCCGGACGCTGTCCTATTCGGACACGCAGCGCTACCGCGTCGGCGCCAACTACCTGCAGCTGCCGATCAACGCGCCGCAGCCCGGCGTGAAGGTCTACTCGAACCAGCGCGACGGCCAGATGACCTACGCGGTCGACGGCACCGGCCCGAACCGGCACATCAACTACGAGCCCTCGACGCTGGCCGAGGGCCTGCGCGAGGCCCCCAAGCCCGCGAAGGACTACCACCAGCCGGTCAGCGGCAATCTCGGTCGCTACCAGACGTCCCGCACCGAGGACGACTACACCCAGGCCGGCGTGCGCTACCGCTCCTTCGAAGAGTGGGAGCGCGAGGACCTGATCGCGAATCTCGTCGGCGACATGAAGCAGTGCCCGGAGCCGATCCAGCTCAGGATGGTCTGGCACTTCTGGCACGCCGACGAGGATTACGGCCGCCGCGTCGCCGAGGGCGCCGGGATCGATCTGGAGAAGGCCAAGGCCCTGCCCCCGCTGCCGGGCCGCGCCGCCCCGCATAAGCGCCTCCAGGCCGAGACCTACACGGATGGCAGCACCGCCCCGCACCGGGTCGCGGCCGAGTAAGCCAGACGCCCTTAAACACGACAGAAAACCCCGCCCGACTTCACGGTCGGGCGGGGTTTTCTTTGCGTTCAACCAGCGTCTCGCGAAGCCTCTCGGCCTCGCGAGACGAAGTTGGGTTTACGGGCAGGAGCGACGCACGCCGCCCTTGGCGACGTAAGTCTGGCTCTGCGGATCGTAGGTCTTGAAGCGGCGGGCGCACTCGGCCACCAGATCGCCGTCGCCCATGCCGACGTCGGCGGTCACCGGCTCGGCGCCGTAATAGCCGGCCGGTGCGTAGTAGCCGGTGTCGTAGCCGTAGCCGGCCGGATAGCCGTACCCGCCGCCGTAATAGGAGCCGGCGGCCAGTCCGAGACCCAGGCCGAGGCCGAGGCCCCCGACCCCGTAGCCGTAGCCACGACCGCGGTTCCAGCCGTGGCGGTGACCGTAGCCCGGGCGGCCGTACCCGTAACCGGGCCGGCCGAGGCCGGGCCGCCCGTCGGCGACGCCGTTGCCGAAGCCCGGCCGGACGCCGCCGCCGAAGCCCGGCCGTCCGTCACCGATGCCGTTGCCAAAGCCGGGACGACCGGGACCACCGAAGCCGCCGCCCTGGGCGAGGCCGGGACGGCCCTGCATGCCACCCCCGGCGAGGCCCGCGCCGCCGCCCGCGGCAAGCCCGAAGCTCCCGCGCGTTCCGTTGAACCCACCGCCGGAGACGGCGCCGCC
>NZ_CAKLBV010000046.1 GCF_920984675.1 Methylobacterium sp. Leaf118 | reverse complement strand
GTCGGCCCCCCTGTCGGCCCTGGGCGAGCCGGCCGCCGCGCCGGACGGGCCGCCCGGGTGCGCCGGAGCACGGGCCGGGCGCCCCGAGCCGCTCTTTCGCGGATGTTTCCCGGCCGCCGCATCGTTTTGCCAACAGATCGTCTGGCCGACAGGACGCCCTGGCGCCGCCGGGCGAGAGGCGCGACGCATCGGAGGAGCGAGGCATGATGGGGATGGGACGGAACGGGCGGCGGATCGTCGGAGGCGCGCTGGGGATCGGGCTGCTGCTCCCGGTCGGCGCCGGGGCGGCGCCGGTGACGGGCACCGGCGGCGGGCCCGAGACCACCGTCAACGCCCCCTATCGGGCCTCGAGCGGGCAGACCGTGCCGCCCGGCCGCGACGCCGCGCCCGCGGCCGACCCCACCGCGCGCACGGAGCGCCAGAAGCGGCTCGACGGCGTCCTCGACAGCATCTGCACCCCCTGCCGGGACGAGGCCCGCTGAGCCGGACCGCCGCGTTGCGGGCGCCGTCCGGGCATGCCAGACCGGTGCGGGATCGGCGCGGCCCTCGGCGGCGTTGAGGGCCGGGCCAGCATCGGGTCGGCGTCGGGCGAGCGGAGGGACGGGATGGCGACACGCGGTTTCACGGGACGCCCCCCGGCGGCGGAGATCCGCGAGCGGCTTCCCCCCGGCCAGTATCTCACCGACGACTTCCCCGTGCTCCAGCTCGGGCCGACCCCGCGGGTCTCCACCGAAGGCTGGCGCTTCACCCTGCGCCACGGGTCGCGGCCGCTGGCGAGCTGGAGCTGGGACGAGTTCCAGGCGCTTCCCCGCACCCGCTGGGGCGGGGACATCCATTGCGTGACCAAGTGGTCGAAATTCGACACCGCCTGGGAGGGCGTCAGCGTCGACGACCTGCTGGCGGCGGCCGGGATCGCAGCGCCGACCGGCTTCGTCCTGGCGGAGGGGCACGACGACTACACCACCAACGTGCCGGTGGCCGACCTCGTCGGCGGCAAGGCGATGGTGGCGACCCTCTACGAGGGTAAGCCGATCGAGCCCGATCACGGCGGCCCGGCGCGGCTGCTCGTGCCGCATCTCTACTTCTGGAAGAGCGCCAAATGGGTGAAGGGCCTGCGCTTCACCGAGCGCGACGAGGCCGGCTTCTGGGAGCTGCGCGGCTACCACATGTACGGCGATCCCTGGCGCGAGCAGCGCTTCACCGGCGATTAGAGGACGTTCGTTTCGCGTGGCCGAGGCTGCTCCCACCCGCTGGAGGACCGCGACGATCCGGGCGATCGCGCCCGCGACGCCGCGGGTGAAGAGCTTCCGCTTCGACGCCTTCGAGCGGCCCCACCGGGCCGGCCAGCACGTCGATCTGCGCCTGACCGCGCCCGACGGCTATCAGGCCCAGCGCAGCTACTCCATCGCCTCCGCCCCCGGCGACCCGCGCGGCATCGAGCTGATGATCGAGGGGCTGCCGGCGGGCGAGGTCTCGGGCTATTTCGACAAGGTGGCCGAGGTCGGCGACGCCATTGAGCTGCGCGGGCCGATCGGCTCCTTCGCCTGGGGCCCGGAGGAGGGCGGGCCGGTGCTGCTCGTCGGCGGCGGCTCCGGGGTGGTGCCGCTGCTCGCCATGGTGCGCGAGCGGGCGCTGCGCGCGCCCCACGTGCCGATGCTGCTGCTCTACTCGGTGCGCACCGCGGCCGAGGCCATCGCCCGGGGCGAGCTCTCGGCCCGCTCCCGCGACGAGACCGGCTTCGACCTGACCCTGCTGCTCACCCGCGAGGGCGCGACCGCCGGCCGGCGGATCGACCGCGTGATGATCGACACGGCGATGGAGTGCCTCGGCATGCCCCGCCACGTCTTCGTCTGCGGCGGCAACGCCTTCGTCGGCACGGTGGCCGACCTCCTGGTGGAGGCCGGCGTGCGGCCCGGGGTGATCCGCACGGAGCGGTTCGGGGGCTGATCCGGGCTCCGCTCGATCAAAGCGGAGCCCGGATCAGGCAAGCCCGCGCGGCGCAGGCAAGCCCGCGCGGCGTTTGAGCGAAGCGCGCATCCGCCATCCCGAAGGGATCAACCGGATTTGGTCTGAGCCGCCCCTACTGGCTCAGCAGCAGCCGGCCCGAGAGCGGCCCGACTCCCTTCGGCACGGGGACGCTGGTGCCGCTGTAATTCGCGTTGAGGTAGAGGTTGGGGCCCTCGTAGAGGTTGATCTGCTTGGCCACGACGACCGTATAGGCCGACTGATCCGCCACCGGCCGGGTCGCATCGATGACCAGGCGTCCGGTCGGGAGATAGATCGTGCCGAGCATGGTGCGGGCGTTGTCGCTGATGATGCGGTAGATCCGCATCGGCGCCACCAGGCCGAGCGGCGGCGGCGTCAGCGAGACCGGGCTGATCGGCAAGAGCGCGTTGAGCAGCATGGCCGGATCGAGCAGGCTGCCCTGGCTGCGATCCTCCGACATCAGCAGGCCCGCCATCGGCCCGGTCGTCGGGGCGGCGAGGCTGATCGTGGTGCCCTTGTTGAAGAGCAGGCCGCTGTTGCTGCCCGTGAAGTAGAAGCCCACATCCGTGCCCGTCAGGCTCGCGGTGTTGGTGACGAGGAGCGGGCCGTCCTTGATAACGTAGATGCCGGGCTTCAGGGTCACCTGGGCATGGCCCATGATCATCAGCCCGCCGCAATAGGTGCCGGGCTCCAGGACCCTGTTGCCGGTGATCCGCGTGCCGCCGAGCAGCGGGTTGAGCAGGTTCAGGGGCAGCAGCGACGGCGTGCAGGCCCCGATGCTGGGCGCGGCGCGATCCCGCAAGGGATCCTGGATCACCGGGCAGCCGGTCTGCGGGTTCGGCGTGAAGTTCGCCCGGTCGTCCCGGAAGCCGCCGGCCGAGCAGATGATCTGCGCGCGGGCGAGGGCGTTGTCGCGGCCGACCATCCCCGAGCCGTTGGCCGAGTTGGAATAGAGCGCGCAATCGTAGGCGGTGACCTGCGCGCTCTTCTCCAGGGTGAAGGCGCCCGGCGCGGCCGGGTCGAGCGCCAGCATGCACAGGCGCATCTTGCCGACCACGCTCGCTTTCGCGGTCGCCGCCACCGTCATCGACGCGAGGCCGATGAAGGGGCCGAAGGTGAGCGGCACCGCCTTCTCGACCTTGGCCGTGACGCTGGTCTTGTCGGCGGCGACGCTGACTTGGATCGTCACCGGGTTGTCGGCGCTGGCCTTCGCCTCGGTCTGGATCGTCTGCGTGGTCACGCCGACGATCGCGTCGAGATTCGAGACGACGAGCTTGAGGGCATTCCCGCCCGCCATCACGCCCGTATCGGCCGCCATCTGGATCTGGCCGCGCGCCGCGATCACGCGGGCATAGTCGATGGCGCCGCCGACGAGACCGATCAGGGTCGTCGCCGCAAGGCCGAAGATGACCGTGACGGAGCCGCGGCCATCCTGCCGGAATCCGTTCAACGCCCGCCTCACCAATCCCGATCGTGTCAAGGACTGCTCCGAGCCGTGCGCCACGTCGTCCTACCAAGCCCTTTTCGAGTCAAGGACTGGTATAGGGGGCGCGCGTTAACGGATTATGCGAGTGTATCCAATTTTTTCGCAATGTCAGGTTGGGATCGACCAATGATTCCACGCCGATGGCGATGCGTTGTTCAGTTGCATGGCCCGGCAGGCGACGGTCTTGCTTGTAGCGGAGCGATCACGTTAACGTGAAGACTGGGCCCTTCGCCGGGTCGGCGCAGCCGTCGCGGCGGTCAGCGGCGGGGCGGGGTCGGCCGGTTCAGCGCCTCGTTCAGCGCCTCTTGCAGGGCCTCCTGCAGCGCCTCCTGCAGCGCCTCCTGCAGCGCCTCTTGCAGGGCCGCGAGGAGGTCCAGGGCCGCCGACCGCGGAACGAGAACCGCGATCTCCCGGAAAAGTCCGCCGCCCGGAGAGGGAGGACGAGGGGATCGCCCCCATCGATGGCCTCGACGCGCTGGACGGCGCGCGGGGAAACCGGGGAGGGGGCCGCGTCGTCGCTGCCGGTCAGGGGGGCGTCGCCGTCTCGGGCCGGGGGCGCCTGCGCGGAGCCGTGCACGGGCGACGGTCCCGGATCGCACCGGGCCCGTCGCCCTCACAGGACGCGATCCGGGGGGCGACGTCCCGTCCACCTTGTGTCGAGGCCCCGCCGGACGCGGCGCCCCGGGATGCGACCGCCGGTCCCGATCGAGACCGGCGCCGGGCGCGCCGTCAATGCGTCGGCGCGGGGACGGGGGCAGGGACAGGGGCGGGGGCGTCGGCCACCACCGCCGCCGTCGGCTTGCGGCGGGAGAAGGTCAGGATCAGCACCGGCAGGACCAGCAGGATCAGCAGCGGCGCGAGGCACATGCCGCCGACGACGACGAGCGCCAGGGGCTTCTGCACCTGCGAGCCGACGCCCGTGGAGAAGGCCGCGGGCAGGAGGCCGACGCCGGCCACCACGCAGGTCATCACCACGGGGCGCATCTGCGTGTAGCAGGTGCGCAGCATCGCCGGCACGCGCTCCACGCCCGCGGCCACGAGGCCGTTATAGTGGGTCAGCACGATGATCCCGTCCATCACCGCGATGCCGAGCAGCGCGATGAAGCCGATCGCCGCCGAGACCGAGAAGGAGGTGCCGGTGACCGACAGCGCGATGATGCCGCCGGCCATCGCCATCGGGATCACGCTCAGCGCCAGCAGCGAATCGGTGACCGAGGAGAAGTTCATGAACAGCAGGATCGCGATGAGCCCGATCGCGATCGGCACGGTGACCGAGAGGCGGGCGATGGCGCCCTTCATGTTGTTGAACTCGCCCACCAGCTCCAGCCGATAGCCCTGCGGCAGCTGCACCTCCGCGGCGACGCGGCGCTGGGCCTCCTCGATCGTGCTGCCGAGGTCGCGCCCGCGGACGGAGAACTTCACCGGCAGGTAGCGCTCCTGCGCCTCGCGATAGATGTAGGCCGGGCCCGACACGAGCTGGACCGAGGCGACCGCGCTCAAGGGGAACTGCACCGGGGCGCCGCTGGCGGGGCTCTGGCCGGCGATGCGCAGGTTGGCGATCGCCTCGATGCTCTGGCGGTATTGCGGGGCCAGCCGCACCATGATCGGGTAGTGCCGCTCGGAGCCCGGATCGTAGAGGTCGCCGGCGGAATCGCCGCCGATGGCGGTGCGCACCGTGGTGTTGATGTCGCCCGGCGTCAGGCCGTAGCGGGCCGCCCGCACCCGGTCGATCTCGATCTCGATGGTCGGCTGGCCGAGCGACTTGAACACCGCCAGATCCTCGACGCCGTGGATCGTCGAGAGGACTTTTTCGATCTTCTTGGCGGAGTCGGTGAGCGTCTGCAGGTCGGGGCCGAACACCTTGAACGAGTTCTCGCCCTTGATGCCGGAGACCGCCTCGGCGACGTTGTCCTGAAGGTATTGCGACAGGTTGAACTCGACGCCCGGGAACGCTGCCTGGAGCTTCTTCAGCATCTCCTCGGTCAGGGCTTCCTTGTCGACGCCCTGGCGCCACTGCTCCATCGGCTTCATCGGCGCGAAGAACTCGGCGTTGAAGAAGCCCGCCGCGTCGGTGCCGTCGTCGGGCCGCCCGTGCTGGGAGACGACGCGCTCGACTTCCGGGATCGCGGCGATGATCTTGCGCATCTCGTTGACGTAGCCGTTGCTCTCGCGCAGCGAGATCGTCGCCGGCATGGTCGCGCGGACCCAGAGGTTGCCCTCTTCGAGCTTGGGCAGGAACTCCGAGCCGAGGTTGCGGGCCGCGACGCCCACGCCGACCGCGATCAGAGCCACGCAGGCCACCGTCACCAGCCGCGCCCCGAGCGCCGCCCGCACGGCCGGGCGGTAGGCCCAGTCGAGCAGCCGCACGAGGCGGGTCTCGGTCTCCTCGACATGGGCCGGCAGCAGATAGGCCGAGAGCGCGGGCGTGACCGTGAAGGTCGCGATCAGGCCGCCGAGCAGGGCGTAGGCGTAGGTCGTCGCCATCGGCCCGAAGATGTGGCCCTCGACGCCGGTGAGGGTGAAAAGCGGCAGGAAGCCCGTGACGATGATCGCCGCCGCGAAGAAGATCGAGCGGCTGACATCGCCCGCCGCCATCGCGATGCGGCCCGATTTCAGGTCGAGCCCCGGCGGGGGATAGCCCGGGATGCCGTGGCCGGAGAGCCGCCGGAAGATCGCCTCGACCATGATGACCGTGCCGTCGACGATCAGGCCGAAATCCAGGGCGCCGACCGAGAGCAGGTTGGCCGATTCGTCCCGCGCCACGAGGATGACGACCGCGAAGAACAGCGCGAACGGGATGGTGGCCACGACGATGAGCGCCGAGCGCAGGTTGCCGAGGAACAGCCACTGGATCGCGAGGATCAGCAGGATGCCGACCACCATGTTGTGCAGCACGGTGTGGGTCGTGACCGCGATCAGGTCGGCGCGGTCGTAGATGCGCTCGATCTTGACCCCCGGCGGCAGGATGCCCGCGGCCTCGATCTTGGCCACCTCGGCCTTCACGGCCTCGATCGACGGCGTGCTCTTCTCGCCGCGCCGCATCAGGACGATGCCCTGAACGATGTCGTCCTCGTCGTTCATCCCGGCGATGCCGAGCCGCGGCTGGTGGCCCACGGTGACCGTGGCGATGTCCTTGACCAGCACCGGCGCGCCGCCGACCTGGGCCAGCACCGTGCCGTTGATGTCCTCCACGTCGCGGATGAGGCCGACCGCGCGCACCACCGCGGATTGCCCGCCGATGGCGACGCGGTTGCCGCCGACGTTGAGGTTGCTGTCGTTGAGGGTCTTGACCACGCTCGACAGGGTGAGGCCGTAGGCCATCAGCCGGTCGAGATCGACCGAGAGCTCGATGGTCTTGGTCTTGCCGCCCCAGCCGATGGCGTCGATCACGCCGGGCACCGCGCGGAAGCGCTTTTTCAGCACCCATTCCTGAAGCGTGCGCAGGTCGAGCACGGAATAGCCGGGCGGCGCGGTGAGCTTGTAGCGGAAGATCTCGCCGATCGGGCTGATCGGGGAGATGGTGGGCTTGGCGCCGGCGGGCAGCGGATCGAGCTGCTGGAGGCGGTTCAGCACCTGCTGCTCGGCCTGGAGATAGTCGAACTCGAAGCCGAATTGCAGCTTCACGTCGGACAGGCCGTAGAGCGAGATCGTGCGCACCTGCCTGAGGTTGGGCATGCCCGAGGTCATGCGCTCGATCGGGATCGTGACGTAGCGCTCCATCTCCTCCGCCGAGAGGCCGTCGGTCTGGGTGACGACGTCGACCAGCGGGGGGGTGGGGTCGGGATAGGCCTCGATGTTCAGGTTCTGGAAGGCGGCAAGCCCGCCCACCACGAACAGCACGAAGAAGAGGACCACGAGGGCGCGCTGCCGGAGCGCGAATGCGACGATGCCGTTCATGACGTTCGGTTCCAGACTGGCGCCGGCGCGCCGGGGCCGGGCTCATGCCGGCCGCCGCGCCTTCCTGGCGGTCTCTCGGGGTCCCTGGTCCGTGCGCCCCGCGGGGGCTTGTTCTGTCGGGAGCCGGCGTCACCCCTGGGGCCGCCGCTCTCGGGTCCTGTGCCGCTCTCGGGTCCTGTGCCGTTCTCGGGTCCTGTGCCGCTCTCGGGTCCTGTGCCGCCTCGGCGCCGTGCCGAGCGCCGGCCTCCGCCGCACGGGCCGAGGCCCTAGCCCTGGTTGGTCATTCCGTCGATGAACAGGGCGCCCTTCGAGATGACGCGCTCGCCGACGGCGAGGCCTTCGGTCACCTCGATCTCGTTGCCGTCGACGAGGCCGGTGCGGATCGCGCGGCTCTCCACCGCATTGTCGGGCTTGAGCACCCAGACCCGGGCCTTGTCGCCCTCGAAGATCACCGCCTGCCGCGGCACCGCCCGGGAGACGGTCTCGCGCTCGTTGATGATGTGGACGCTGGCGTACATCTCGGGCTTCAGGAGGCCCTTGGCATTGTCGATCTCGGCCCGCACGTAGATGCGCCGCGTGGCGGGATCGACCGAGGCGCCGATGAAGTTCACCCGGCTCTCGAAGGTCATGCCCGGATAGGCCAGCACCTTGAAGCGGATGCGCTCGCCGAGATCGACCTTGGCCGCGTCGGTCTCGCGCAGCTGGGCGATGATCCAGACCTTGGAGAGGTCGCCGATGATGTAGGACGGATCGGAGCCGCCGGTGTTGACGTACTGGCCGGGGCCGATCTTGCGCTGGATGATGGTGCCGGAGAGCGGCGCGTAGATCGTCGTCTCGGGGTTGATCGCGCCCTTGGTCTGGAGGGCGGTCATGTCGTCGTCCCGGAGCCCGAGGATGCGCAGGCGGTTGCGCACCGCCTCCAGGCCGACCTCGGCGGTCTTGGCGTCGTTCTGGGCGGTCGAGAGGTCGTTCTGAGCCGTCTGCAACTCGCGCAGGGTCGTCACGCGGGACTCGTAGAGGTCGCGCAGCCGCTTCTCGGTGTTGGCGGCGTAGGAGAGCTGCGAGCGGGTCTTGTTGAGGACGTTCAGCGCCGCCAGGAAATCGTTCTGCGCCTGGACCATCTCGTTGGCCTGGAGCGAGAACAGCTTGTCGCCCTGCCGCACCTTCTCGCCGGAGCGGGCGAAGATGGTGATGACCCGGCCGGCATAGGGCGAGAACACCGGGGTCGCCCGGTACTCGTCGACGCCGATCTTGCCCTCGGTGGCGATGTCTTCGAAGAACAGCCGCTGCGCGACCGGCACCGTGGTGACGGTGGCGAGCTGGCTTGGCGTCAGCACGAAGCGCCCATCCGCGACGCTGGTGACGGCGGCGGGCGTCGGGACCGCCGCATCGACCCCCTTCGGCCGCCCGTACCAGATCGCCGCCCCGGCGGCCCCGAGCAGGACCAGGGCCAGAAGGATCTGCGGGCCGAGCCGCATCTTCCTCGGCGTGAGGTTCTCCTCGGCGTGACCTTCGCTCATCGACCCATCATCCCGGCTGGTCACGCCTCGGATCCGCCCGTCGGCGCGGCCGATTCGCTCGGCCCTTCGGTTGTGCGCGACCGAAGCTCCTCAATTGCGCCGTTACCGTGGCGACTTGACGGGGGAATGACGCTTCCCGCGGCCGCCGACGATCGTGACGCGCACGGGCGCCCGTGCGGCCCCCGATCTCGGGCATTTCGGGGCGGCCGTCGATCAGTATTGAACCGTGGCGCGCAAGCCGATCACGCCCGCGTTGCGCAGCCGTCGCCCGTCCGGATCGCGCGGGTTGGCGATGCCGCCGCCCGGATGCAGGATCAGCTGCAGGTCGGGCTGCAGGGTGAAGCCCGGCACCACCACCACCTGATAGGTCGCCTCGATCACGGTCTCGGCCCGCCGCCGCGGCCGTGGCATGCCCGTGGAGACGATGGCGTCGGTGTCGGCCCGGCGGGCGTCGTCGGAGAGGCGGGCATGGGCCAGGCTGAGGCCGATCGTGTCGTCGTCGCGGCCCTCGAACAGGCCCTTGTAGGCGAGGCCCGTATCGACATAGGCCGCGATCAGGCTGGAGCGGGTCGGCGCGTACGCCGCGCGGACGAAAAAGCCGAGGCCCTCGTCGTCCTTGCCGGATTCGCGAAACAGCGTCTGGTCCCAGATCGCGTAGAGGCCGGCATTGCCCCGCAGCGGGCGGCCGATCCCGGTCGAGCGCGGATCGGCCAGCGGCCGGCCGGTGGTGTCGAAGCGCAAGCTTTCGAAGCGCCCGAAATGCTGCCAGCCGCCCAGCGTGATGTCGCCCGGCAGGCCCTGGGCGCCGGTTTCTGTGTTGTAGGCGTAGGTCGCCTCCGCCACGATCAGCGCCGGGTCGCGGGTGCGGAAGTTGGTGCCGGTGCGGTCGAGCCGCTGCGCCTCCGGGTCCTGTCCGGGCCGGTTGGCGCCGGCCGGATCGCCGTCGTAGAGCCCGGCCTGGATCGAAAAACCGTTGCCCGGCACGTATTTGGCCCGGATCGCGGGCGCCGCCAGCGGATAGGCCGGGCCGCCGCCCGGCAGATCGAGCCCGGTGATCGCCGGCCAGCCGAAGCTCGCATTCACGAACAGCGTCGCGGTCTGGCTGACGAAGAACTCGGTGTCGGCGGCCTGCTGGCCGATGCGGATCCCGAGGCGGCCGTCGAACAGCTGCTGGTCGAGCCACAGCACGGAGAGGCGCGAGGACGGCAGCGCCTCGATCACGCTCGTGGTCAGCAGGTTGCCGACCTCATAGCGCGACAGGCCGGTGCCGTGGATGAAGTAGGCGTTGGCATGCAAAGTCGCCCCGTCCCAGCCGGCAAGCGTTTGGAGATCGAGGTTGAGTCGCAGGTTCAGCCGGTCCTGCACGATGGCCCCCGGCCGGAGGCCGCCGAAGGCGTTGCCGAGCGTCTCGCCGACATAGGTGAGGCTGTACTCGATGCCCTTTTCTTTGAGGAGGGGGCGCAGGCGGAGCGGATCGCCGAGCGGCCCGAGCGAGGGCTCGATCGAGCGGACGTAGCCGCCCGAGGCCTGGCTGGTCGACTCCGGCTGGGAGACCGAGACGCGCGGATCGCCGCCCGCGCCTTCGAAGACGGGTTTTCCGGTGGGTTGCGCCAGGGCTGGGCCGGCGGCGAGCGCGGCGGCGAGTGCGCAGGCGAGCGGGCTTCGAAACAAGGGCTCTCCCCCGCGACGGGTACGATGCCCGAACTTACGGCGTGTGCGTGAGGCCAGCCAGTCCGGAGGGCAAGGCAACCGTCATTCCAAATCGAATTCTGCCGAGCGTATCGTCGCGTGCTCCGTCGTCCTCAGTCAGTGCCTCCGCTGCTTGACCTTCGTCTGCGCCCTCGGTAATTTGATCGTCTCGAAGATGGCATGGTCCCTGCACGGCTAAATCACGTTCTTCGACAGGTTTTAGATTTTTTCCAGGTATTATCAACCTAGTGAAGAAAGCGACAGATCGTTTTTTGCAATGATAAAATTCTTGCCTGGCTGATGCATGGCTGATCTCTACCGCCTCCTCGAAAGCCGGGGCCCGCTCGAGACGAACGTGATCTTCGTTCACGGTCTCGGCGGAGATCCGCGTTGGACGTGGCAGGCCACGCCCGACCTCGCGATGCTCTGGCCGTGCTGGCTCGCCGAAGACATCGAAGGTCTCGCCGTCTGGTCGGTCGGCTACGAGGCGCCGGTGTCGCGCTGGCGCGGACACGCTCTGCATCTCGTCGACCGCGCCGAGAATATCCTTGGGCGCCTCCTCACGCGGCCCGAACTGAGAGACGGGCGGATCGTCCTGATCGGTCACAGCCTCGGCGGCCTCGTGATCAAACAACTCTTCCGGATGCTCGAGAGGGAGGCGGCCCAGCAGCGGAACGCGGCCGAGCTGCTCGCCCGCATCGACAAGGTCGCCTTCCTCGCCACACCTCATCTCGGGTCGGACCTGACGGAGTGGGGGGACTGGCTGCGCATCCTCGTCCGACCGTCCGCGGCGACGATGTCCCTCGTGCGCAACGATCCGAACCTGCGTGATTTGAACAATTGGTATCGGGACTGGGCCACCGAGCGGGGCCTGCATCATCTGGTTCTCCGCGAGGGCAAGCCGACGCGGATCCTCGGGATGATCGTCAAGCCGGACAGCGCGGATCCGGCCCTGCACCGCGTCCGTGCCTGGGTGGTCGATGAGGATCACGCCTCGATCGCCAAGCCGAGGAGCCGCGCCGACGAGGTTTATGCGTACGTGCTGGGCTTCCTCCGGGAAGCGGTCGAGCGGCCCGTCTCGCCGGTCATCGAGGCGACGAATCAAATCCTGGAAGGTCAGTCGCGGATCAAGGGCGACACGGCGAGCATCCTCGATCGGCTCGATGCCGCCCGGCAGGGCCAGGCGATCTCCGTCTTCCTCGCCGACGATGCGGTCCGCATCGACAGTCCCGGAGCCTCCGTCGCCGCGGCCGAGCCGGACATTCCCTGGCGGTCCCTCGACGAGGCCGTCCAGCCGGGCGACATCAACCTGCTCGACGCCCTGCGCTGGAATTTCGGGCTCGCCCGGACGCTGCACGGGCGCGATGACGACCTTCGGCAGATCCTCGACTGGGCCGAGGCCAAGCCGAGCGTCCCCTCCGCGCGCCTCATCACCGGGGAGGGCGGGGCGGGCAAGACACGGCTCGCGGCCACCGCAGCGGCGCGGCTGCGCGAGCGGGGGTGGAAGGCCGGCTTCGTGCGTGCGGGCGTCCCGCTGCGGGTGGCGCTGTCCGGCAGCCGGGGTCTGCTGCTGATCCTCGACTATCCCGAGGAATCTCCCGACCTGACCCGAAGTCTGATCGAGGCGCTCGCCGCGACGCCGCGCACAGAGCGGCCGATCCGGTTCCTGCTCCTCTCGCGGCGGGACTTCGCGCATTGGGACAGTGCGGTGGTCGGGCTCGAAGGCCGCTTCGGCCGCCAGCCGATCGCGGCTCCGGACGCGCTCTCGGCGATCCAGGCCTCCGCCCTGATCCGGGAGGCCGCCGAAGCCTTCGCGGCCCGGGCCGGACGACCGGTGCCCAATCTGGAGCGGGCGGCGAGCTGGCTGGGCGAGACGCCCCTGCACCGCCTGCCGCTCTTCGCGGTCGCGGCCGCCGTTCACGCCGTGCTGGCGCCAGACATGGCCTTCGGGATCGAGGGCGGCGCCATCATCCGCGATCTCGCCGAGCGCGAACGGGCCCGGGTGCGCCGGACCTCCGAGCAACTGGGCATCGGCCCCGCGACGCTGGAGCGCCTCCTCGCACTCGGCATCCTCGCCGACGGGCTCGGCGGCGACGTCATCGATACCCTCGTTGCCGAGGGGATCGCCGGGGAGAGGCGCGCCGACGCCATCGTGCCGAGGATCGCCGACACGCCGTGGTGGCGCGGGGGCCGGCTGACTCGCCTCCAACCCGACCGCGTGGCGGCCTGTTTCCTCGACACGGTCCTGTTTGATCCGAGATTTCCAGAGGGCGACCGCCAGCTGCCGGACTGGCTCTCGGCCGCGCTCGTGGGTGCCGAGACCGGCATCGGCGGCCGGCTCGGACGAATCCTGTTCGATCTCGACGCGCCCGGCGTCGCCCGCGGCGGCGCGGCTCCGCTCGAACGGGCGCTCGTCACGATGATCGAGCGGGAGCCATCCCGGGCGGCCCGCTTCGTCGAGTTCGCGAGCGGCAGGGTTCCGTTCCCGGCCGCGGGGTTCGCCGCGGTCGTCGCAGCGACGCTCGCAGGCTTGGTGAAGCAGGCGCCGGAGCAGGCCGCCAGCTTGTTGTCGAATGCTGGCGGCTACCTGTCACAGATCGGTCGTCGCGAGGAGGCCCTGGCTGCCGCGCAGGAGGCCACCGGGCTCTATCGCGATCTCGCCCGCGCCCGCCCCGATGCCTTCACGCCCGATCTCGCCGTGTCCCTGAACAACCTCGGCAACAGGCTGTCCGAGCTCGGCCGTCGCGAGGAGGCCTTGGCTGCCGCGCAGGAGTCCGTCGAGATCTGGCGCGCGCTCGCCCACGCCCGTCCCGAGACCTTCACGCCCGATCTCGCCATGTCCCTGAACAACCTCGGCAACAGGTTGTCCGAGCTCGGCCGTCGCGAGGAGGCCCTGGCCGCCGCGCAGGAGGCCGTCGAGATCAGGATCACCCTCGCCAGCGCCCGTCCCGATACCCTCACGCCCGATCTCGCCGTGTCCCTGAACAACCTCGGCAACAGGCTGTCCGAGCTTGGCCGTCGCGAGGAGGCCCTGGCTGTCGCTCGGGAGGCCACCGGACTTTATCGCGATCTCGCCCGCGCCCGCCCCGAGGTTTTCACGCCCGATCTCGCCGGGTCCCTGAACAACCTCGGCAACAGGCTGTCCGAACTCGACTGTCGCGAGGAGGCCTTAGCCGCCGCGCAGGAGGCCGTCGAGATTCGACACGCCCTCGCCCGCGCCCGTCCCGAGGCCTTCATGCCCGATCTCGCTCTGTCCTTGAACAACCTCGGCAACAGGCTGTCCAAGCTCGGTCGTCGCGAGGAGGCCCTGACCGCCGCGCAGGACGCCACCGGGCTCTGTCGCGATCTTGCCGGCGTCCGTCCCGAGGCCTTCACCCCCGATCTCGCCCTGTCCCTAAACAACCTCGGCAACAGGCTGTCCCAACTCGGCCGTTGCGAGGAAGCCCTGGCCGCCGCGCAGGAGGCCGTCGCGGTATTTGCCGAACTCGCGCGAGCCAGGCCCGACGCCTTCGCGCGGAACTTGCTCGTTTCAAGCAACAATCTTGCCGCCCAGCTCTCGGAACTCGGTCGGGACGAAGAGGCCGAGGCCGTGCGGCAAAGGATCAGGCGACTTCTCGAGCCGGGGGAGGAGGCTTGATCCAAGATCGCCTCACCGGGTCCTTGAAAGGCGGCCGCCCTCAATCGTCCATCTTCAGCGCCGCGATGAACGCCTCCTGCGGGATCTCCACGCGGCCGAACTGGCGCATGCGCTTCTTGCCTTCCTTCTGCTTGTCCAGAAGCTTGCGCTTGCGGGAGATGTCGCCGCCGTAGCACTTGGCGGTCACGTCCTTGGACAGGGCGCGGATGGTCTCGCGGGCGATGATCTTGCCGCCGATCGCCGCCTGGACCGGGATCTGGAACAGGTGGCGCGGGATCAGGTCTTTCAGCTTCTCGCACATGGCGCGGCCGCGGCTCTCGGCGCGGGTGCGGTGGACCAGCATCGAGAGGGCGTCGACCGGCTCGGCGTTCACGAGGATCGACATCTTGACGAGGTCGCCCTCGCGGTAGTCGGAAACGTGGTAGTCGAACGAGGCGTAGCCTTTCGAGATCGACTTCAGGCGGTCGTAGAAATCGAACACCACCTCGTTGAGCGGCAGGTCGTAGACCACCATGGCCCGCTTGCCGACGTAGTTGAGGTCGATCTGGATGCCGCGCCGGTCCTGGCACAGCTTCAGCACGCCGCCGAGATACTCGTCGGGCGTCAGGATCGTGGCGCGGATCCACGGCTCCTCGACCGTCTCGATCTTCATCGGATCGGGCATGTCGGCGGGGTTGTGCAGCTCCTTGTGCTCGCCGTCGCGCATCAGCAGGCGGTAGACCACCGAGGGCGCGGTCGAGATCAGGTCGAGGTTGAACTCGCGCTCCAGCCGTTCCTGAATGATCTCGAGATGCAGGAGTCCCAAGAAACCGCAGCGGAAGCCGAAGCCGAGCGCCGCGCTCGTCTCCATCTCGTAGGAGAACGAGGCGTCGTTGAGCCGCAGCTTGCCCATGGCGCCGCGCAGATTCTCGAAATCGGCGGCATCGACGGGGAACAGGCCGCAGAAGACGACCGCCTGGACTTCCTTGAAGCCCGCCAGCATCTGCGTGGTCTGGCGCTTGTCCTCGGTGATGGTGTCGCCGACGCGGGTGTCGGCCACCTCCTTGATCGAGCCGGTGAAGAAGCCGACCTCGCCGGGGCCGAGTTCGCCGATGTCGGACATCTTCGGGCGGAACACGCCGATCCGGTCGACGCCGTAGGCCGCGTCCGCGCCCATCATGCGGATCGTCATGCCCTTCTTCAGCACGCCGTCGACGATGCGCACCAGCACGACGACGCCGAGATAGACGTCGTACCAGCTGTCGACGAGGAGCGCCTTGAGCGGGGCCTCGCGGTCGCCCTTGGGCGGCGGCAGGCGGGTGACGATGGCCTCCAGCACCGCCTCGATGTTGAGGCCGGTCTTGGCCGAGATCGGCACCGCCTGCGAGGCGTCGAGCCCGATCACCTCCTCGATCTGCTCCTTGACCCGGTCGGGCTCGGCGGCCGGCAGGTCGACCTTGTTGAGGACGGGGACGATCTCGTGGTTGGCGTCGAGCGCCTGGTAGACGTTGGCGAGCGTCTGCGCCTCGACACCCTGGCTGGCATCCACCACCAGCAGCGAGCCCTCGCAGGCGGCCAGCGAGCGCGAGACCTCGTAGGCGAAGTCCACGTGGCCGGGCGTGTCCATCAGGTTCAGGATGTAATCCTTGCCGTCCTCCGCGCGGTATTCGAGCCGCACGGTCTGGGCCTTGATGGTGATGCCGCGCTCCTTCTCGATGTCCATCGAGTCGAGCATCTGCTCGCTCATGTCGCGCAGGGCCACGGTGCCGGTGGTCTGGATCAGCCGGTCGGCCAGCGTCGACTTGCCGTGGTCGATATGGGCCACGATCGAGAAGTTGCGGATGTTGTCGATGCTGCGGGTGGTCATCGGGGTCTCCGGCGCGGGGCGGCTCGTCAGCTTGCGCGGCGCACGGCAGGGCTGTCGGGGAAAGGCAGGCGGGGAGATAGCAGCGGCAGGCGGGCGCGCCAAGGCGGGGGCCGCGCGTGCCGCAGCCCGTCGCTACAGATGCGCGACGCGCGCCGAGACCTCGATGGGCTCGACGCCGACCAATTCGTCGAGGGAGCGGCCCACGAGATCGCGGGCGGCGTGGCAGCGGCGCAGGGCCGCCCCGTCCTCCGCTTCAGCGAGGTGATCGAGGGCCGCGCCGAGTTCGAGGAGGCCGAATCGGCGGGCGCCCGCCGCCAGCGTCCCGGCCTCGGCGCGCAGGGTCGCGGCGTCGGCGAAGGTGGCGTCGAGCAGCGCGACGAAGCCGCGCAGGGCGCCCCGGGCGCTGTCCGGGCCGAGGGCGGCCACGAGTCCCTGATAGGGCCGCCGGTCGATGAGGGGGGCGGCCGGCGCGGCCGCCTCGGTTTCCGCCAGCACCACGGCCGAAAGCTGGCCGGCGATGGCGGCGCAGAGTTCCGCCCGGTCGATCGGCTTGGCCAGATGGGCGTTCAGGCCCGCCTCGAGGATCGCGCGGACCTGCTCGGGCAGCACGCCCGCCGTCAGCGCCACGATCGGGACGTGGCGGCTGGGATGGGGCAGGGCGCGGATGCGGCGGGTGGCCGTCAGCCCGTCCATGCCGGGCATCTGCACGTCCATCAGGACGAGGTCGTAGATCCGGGCCTGCACCGCCGCCACGGCGGCCGCGCCGTCGGCGACCACGTCGACCTCGCAGCCCTGCCGTTCCAGGAGGCGCCGGGTCAGCTCCTGGTTGATGGCGTGGTCCTCGGCGAGCAGGATGGTCACGCCGGCGAGGCCGTCCCGCGGCGCGGGGGGCGGGGCCGCGGGCGTCTCGGTCGCGCCGCTCTCCCCTGCGCCGGGTTCGGGCAGGGCGCGGGCCGCGGGCAATTGGAGGCTGAAGCGGGAGCTCGCCGCCTCGCCGGTGAACGACACGCTCTCCAGCCGCCCGCCCATGCGGGAGACGAGGCGCCGGGCGATGGCGAGGCCGAGCCCGTCCCGCTCGGTGGGCAAGGCGTGGCCGCCGCTCCCCGTGAGGGCGAAGCTGATCCGGTTCTCCGCCCCGTGCAGGGCGTAGAGCGAGAGGGTGACGAGGCCGCCGCGCCGGTCGCGCAGGGCGGCGTTGAGCAGGTTGAGCAGGATCTGGCGCAGGCGCCGGGGATCGCCGCGCACGGTGGCGGGCAGGTTCGGGTCGATGGTGAGGCCGAGGGTGATGCCCCGCTCCGCCGCGATCGGCCGGACGAAGGCCGTCACGCTCTCCACCGCCCTCGCGAGCGCGAAGGGTTTGTCCTGCAGGTGGAAGTCCCCGGCCTCGATGCGGGCGAAATCGAGGATGTCGTCGACCGCCGTCAGCATCGTGCCGGTGGCGTCGCTCACGAGCGCGAGGCAGCGCGCCTGCTCGGCGCTCAAGGGGCCGCTGCTCCCCAGAAGATCGGTATAGCCGCGGATGGTGGCGAGCGGCGTGCGGATCTCGTGGCTCATCATCGCCAGGAATTCCGACTTCGCCCGGCTGGCGTTCTCCGCCTTGGCCTTGGCGAGCTCGGCCATGTCGCAGGCGATCCGGAGTTCGTCGGCCTGCTGCTTGCGGGCGGTCACGTCGCGCATCACCGCGATCGCGTAGGGCTCGCCGGGGGCGGCG
Organism: Methylobacterium sp. Leaf118; assembly: GCF_920984675.1. GTDB lineage: Bacteria > Pseudomonadota > Alphaproteobacteria > Rhizobiales > Beijerinckiaceae > Methylobacterium. Next base: position 22,008 of record NZ_CAKLBV010000046.1, on the reverse strand, counting down.
GCCTCGATGAGGTTGCACACGCATTCGAGCCAGACCCAGCGCCCGTCCCGGTGGCGGGCGCGGAACAGGCCGGGGGCGTGGGGCTCGCCGGCGGCGAGGGCGGCCCGCATCTCGTCGATGACGGCCTGGTCGTCCGGGTGGAGGTAGGTCGCGTCGGTGAGCGTCGCCCGGGCCGCGTCGTCGTAGCCCAGCGTCCGCTCGATGGAGAGGGAGGCGCAGGAGAAGTCCGGGCCGTCGGGGCCGTAGAGGACGATGATGTCGCTGACGTTCTGGGCCAGCATCCGGTAGCGGCTCTGGCTCGCATCCGCCCGCGCCCGCAGGGCGGCCCGGGCGGCGTCGAGGGCCGCGCGCTGCTCGGCCAGCGTCCGCGAGGCCCGGGCGAGGGCGCGGCCGATGATGCCCACCTCGCGGACATGGCTCTCCTCCGCGGCGACGATCTCGCCCCGGCCGATCGCCTCGGCCTTGGCGGCGAGGCGGGCGGCGGTGCGGGCGACCCCGCGGGCCATGCGCTGGGCGAGCCAGCCGCCGCAGCCGACCAGGATCGCGGCGAGCGCGAGGAGGAGGAACAGGGAGTTGCGCAAAGGCGCCTCCAGGGCGTCGCGTCCGGCCCCGGCCACGAAGCGCCAGCCGGACCCTTTCGAATCCTCGCTGATATGCAGGACGTCGCTCGCCCCGCTCAGATGCGCCACGGAGGCGGCGGGCTCGGCCTTCCCGCTCTCCGGCTCGTCCGGTTCCTCGGTGCCGGCGTCAAGGCCGACCTGGGCGACGCGCTGGCCCTCGCCGTCGACGATCGCCGCCCAGTAGGAGGGGCCGAGATGCGGGGTGCGGAGCAGGCGCTCGAACTGGTCGACCTGCATCACCACGGCCACGACCTGGACGACCGCGCCGCCGCGCAGCACCGGCGCGGCGACGGCGACGATCCGCCGGCCCGTCAGGGCGCTGACGATGACGTCCGAGACCACCGGCCGGCCGGCCTCGGCGACCCGTGCGAGCAGTTCCGGCCGGGGCATGCGCGGCAACGCCTCGTCGGTCCGGGCGCGGGTGTTGACGCGCTGGCGTCCGTCGAGCTCGGTCAACGTCACGGACATCCGGACGGTGTCGATGCTCGCCAGCGCCTGCGCCCGGAAGGCGCGGGTGTCGCCCGCATCGATCGAGGGCGAGGCCGCCAGGGTCCGGGCGATCGCCGCCATCTCGGACAGGTCGTGTCCCACCCGCTCGCGGATATCCTCGCCGATCAGGGTGACGACCGTGCGCAGGCGCTCCCGCTCGCTCGTGACGTACCAATGGGTCGCGACCAGCGCGACGGTGGTCAGCGGAACGACGAGCGCCAGAGCGAACAGCGCGAACGAGGCAACCAGCGATCGAGACCGCACACCATCCGTCATCAGGACGCCACATCACGCTTCCGCGAGGTTTCGCGTCTGCCGGTCTTAAGGCGCGAGTTCTTAATGCATTTCGCACGAAGGGCCCATGCGCGTGACGCGCCGGGCCCGGCGTCGTTCGCGGGTGGGGGCGCAAGGGGCCGAAGCACGCGCTCCCGAGCGGGGCTCAGAGTGTGACGAGGGCCGCCGCGAGGCCGAGATTGGTGAGCTGGTGCAGGAACTGGTCGAAGCCCACCAGCCACCAGAAGCGCACGTCCTGCTGGGTCCAGCCGCCGATCCGGCCCAGCACGGTCTTGGTGCGGTCGACGGCGAAGTGGATGCCGAAATCGGCGAGCGCCAGCCACCACAGCCGCGGGGCCACCGCCAGCGCGATGAGCAGCGTCAGCCCGGCATGGCCGAGGACGTGCAGGGCGAGGGGCCGGGCCCAGCCGTGGCGCCGCTCCTTGCCCCGGGCGATCGCGTTGGTCTGGAACAGGAAGTCGGCCACGTAGTGCTTGAGCGCCATCACGGCCGCGAGCAGCAGCACGGGCAGGAGCGGCGTCAGATCGGAGGCGGGCAGGGAAGAAGACAGGGAGGCGGGCATGCGGCGGGCGGCTCTCGACGGTTCGATTGGACCGGTTCGGGCCCGTTCGGCAAGGCTCCCGCGTCAGCGGGGGCCCCCAGGTCCGCCCCCAGGGCCACCGCGGCCGAATCCGCCGCCGGGACCGCTTCCGTTAGGTCCGCCCCCGCCGAAGCCCCCGCCAGGACCACCACCAAGACCACCACCAGGACCGCCGCCTCCGAAGCCGGGGCGGCCCGTCCCGAAGCCGGGCGCTCCGCCGAAGCCGCCGGGCGCCCCACCGGGCCCGGTCCGGGTGTCGATCGGCAGGCCCCCGGGCCCCGCACCGCCACGGCCCGGCCCGACCTCGCCGCCGCCGGGCCCACGACCGGCCGGCCGGCCCTCGGGGCGGGCGGCGGGTGCGGCGCTGCCCGGCCGATCCGCGCCGGGAGCGCCGCCCCGGCCGTTTGAGACGGGCCTGTCGCCGCCCATCGACTCGATCCGCAGGCGCCCGTCCCGGGTGAGCTGCGCCTCCATCACCCGGGGGCCGCCGCCCGCCAGGGCGGCCGGATCGATCCGGCCGGCGACCGCGAGGCCCGAGCCGAGGCGAAGGCCGCCGCCGCCCGTGGCGAGGTAGCCTTCGATGCTGGCCCGCCCAAGGCCGGCCGGGAACGGGCGGCTGCCATCGCGGACGGCGGCCACATCGAAGCCCGCCTCCCCGAGGCGACCCTCGACCTCGGCGCGCCGCCCGTACAGCCCGGGCCTGATCCCGGTCATGGCCAGCGCCCCGATGCGCGGCACGCCGTCGGCGCCCCGCTGCACCGGTCCGGCGACCCGGTCCGGCCCGGTGTCGCGCCGCTCGATCCGACTGGCCACGATGGTTCCGTCCCCCTGGCGCAGGCCGCTCACCGCGACCCGCTCGCCGACCGCGACGGCGTCCCGGTCCCCGAGACCCTCCGTCGAGACCGCTTGCCCGAGCACGGTGAGGCGGCCCGGAGCGACGGCCTCGACCGGGCCGACCACCTCGCTCGTCACCGCGATGGCCCGGGTCACGAGATCGCCCGCGCGACCGCGGGCGACGACGCGCACGACGTGGCCGATCCGGAGATCGGCGGCCCGGGCCGGCCGGCCGTCGATGGTGACCCGCACGTCCCGGGGATAGGCGATGCGCAGGCCGTTGACGACGATCGAGCCGAAGCGGCGGATCGTGCCGATCACCCCCGTGCCGCCGAGGCCGCGGTCGCCCCCCGGCGTCTCGGCCTCGGTCGGGCGCGCGCCGGTGCCGCCGAGGCCGCGATCCTGCAGGGTCTCGCTCTCCGCCTGCGGCAGCGCCGGGCCCGGGCGCCACAGGGCCGTGCCGGCGAGCAGCATCAGCAGCCCGCGGCGGGTCGGGGCGGAGCGGCTCAAGACGCGCGGCCTTCCTCGGTGCCGGCGGCCCCGACGGGCGGCCCTTCCTCCCGGTAGATGTAGATGCCGAAATTCCAGCGGTGGCGCCCGCCCGGATCGTCGGCGCAGGCGGCGTGCGCCTCGGCATTGGCGTCCCGCAGCGCCCCCATGGCGATCTCCCGCGCCCGCTCCTCCAGCCGCTCCGCCAGCGGACCGGACAGCCCGTCGTAATGCACCGCGCGCTCGAAGAAACGTGGCGCCGGACCGGCGACGTTCGCCGCTGCCGCCGCGAGATGGTCGTGCAGGTTGCGCCCGAAATAGTAGAGTTGCGGCTCCCCTCCGCCCCGGGGCAGGTAGGCGGCCTCCAGCAGCTGCACCCGGCCCTCGGGATCCAGCACCGCGACGCCGCGGTCGAGCCACGCGTCGAGGACGGCGCGGGGGCGCACGTCCTTGGTCACCCCGGCCACCAGGGTCTCGAAGGAGGGGGCGCCGTCCTCGGCCGTGCGCGGCAGCGGCAGTGGGTGGCCGCCGGCATCGGTGAATTCGGGGGCGGCGAGCCAGCGGGCGATGATCCGGCTCGTGCGCGAGAGCCCGGCCGGGACCCGGCTCACCGGCGCGCCCGCCCCGCGCAGGCGGCGCACCTCCTTGCGGTGGATGCCCGTGAGCAGGCTGACGCGGCTGTCGGTCTGCTCCTTGCCGGGCAGGGCGAAGTCGTACTCGGCCACGTTCACGTAGAGTTCGCGCAGGAGGTTCGTCAGCGCCGGGAAGGTGATGCCCCGCTGGACGAGCAGGCGCACCAGTGGCCGCAGCAGACGGGCCACGGGGCCGTGCAGGGCAGCGCCGCCCGAGGGCGGTGCGGGATCGATCGGCGCGGGCATCGGGCGAGCTTAGCGACCGAGCCGTGGGACACAATCCCACAATGTGCGTGTCGGCACCCAAGCACGCCATTCGTCGATTGACGTGGGATTTTTGCACACGTATTTTTTCGTGGTCAAATTTCCCACGCCATCGGATTGGAGCGACGCCGTGATCGAGTTGAGGCCCCACCATGCCCCGGGCGACGCGCCGTTGGTGCTCGCCACCCTCCCGCGTCCGCTCATCGACGGGTCCGGGCGTCCCCTCTGCCGCGGCCTCGCCGTCGCCGCGGCGCTCCTCCTGCCCGCCCTCGGGCCCCTTGCGGCGGATCGCTTTCCGCCGCGCCCGGAGGCGGCGCGCGCCGCCGTTGCCTCGCTCATTCCCCCCTCGGGCGCGGCGGCGGCGCGCATCGCCCGCCTGCGGGAGGGCGTCCGATGAGAGCGGCCTCTTCCGCGCGCTTTCCCGCGCCTCGGTTCGCGGAATCCTGCGGCGGCGAGACCGTGATCGATTTCGCCCTCTGCCTGATCCTCGCCGTCGTGGTGGTCGGCCTGCTCCTGCTGGCGCTCTGACGGGCGACCGCGACCTGGCACGACCCCTGCGGATCCGACGCGCTCGGGCCGATCCTGTGCCGGCCGAACTTCGCCGTCCGTGCATGGCACCGGCGGCGCGACGGCCGGGCCCGGCCACTGGGGCGGTGACCCGAACTGGTACTTCTGACCTGACCGAAATGAACCAGATCGGGAAGAAACCGTTGGAACGGCTCAGCCTCCCCCCGGTGCCAGCCTCCGCTGCGCCGGGCGGCGGGCTGCGAGGGGAGCGTTTCGAACGGAGAGAACGACCTTGGCCAAGTCCCCATCCACCCGCGCGGCCCGGCGCCTATCCCTGATCGCCGGGCTCTCGGCGGCCCTTCTCGGCCTCCCGGCGGCGGTTTCCGCCCAGGATCTGGCGACCATGCGGGCCCCCACCGTCGAAGCCCCCGCCGTGCCGGCGATCGGCGAGGGACTGCCGAAGGGCGCGCTCGTGTTCCATGGCAATTATTGCGGTCCGGGCAGCCGCGGGGCCGGGCTGGCGCCGGTGGACGCCCTCGATCGGGCCTGCATGCATCACGATGCCTGCTCGCCGCCGGTCGGCCAGGGCGTGCCCTCCTGCGCCTGCAACGACCGCCTGGAGCGTGAGGCGGCCCTGGTGGCGCGCACGCCCCGCATCCCGGACGACCTGCGCACCGCGGCCGAATTCGTCACCGTCGGCGCCAAGGCCCTGGCCTGCGAGCCCTGAACGACGAGGGGCCGGACGGATCGCGTGGATGCGCCGGCCCCTGCTTGTCAGGCCTGGGGCGTGTCCAGGGTGATGCCGAGGGCGTCGAGGCCCTCCTCCAGCAAGGCGGCGGCCTCCGGCGTGCCGAGCAATTCGCGGATCGCGGTGTCGCCCGCAGCCTCGCGTTCCCGGGCGAAGCGCACCGCCTCGCCCCATTCCGCCGCCTCGAGGTCGCCGCGCCCGATATAGATCAGGGCGAGCAGGTTGCTGCGCTCGTCCTCGTTGAACCCGGCCACCGCAGAGCGGATCTCCTGCTCCGTGGCGTCGTCGGTGCCGCCGACGAGCACGTCGGTCGCCCCGTCATCGATGGGGTTCGAGCCCGAATCCGGATCGGTCGCCCCCTCCTTCGCCTCGACCGCCCGCAGCCGCAGGATGAGGTCGGTGAGCTTGTCGAGGGCGATGTCCATGTCTGACTCCGGTGCTGACTCTCTCGGTCCCGGCGGGGCCGGGCGGGGCGGGGCCCTGGCGCGAACGCGCGCCAGAGCCCCGGGCGGCCCGGAGGGGCCACGCCGGTCTCCCGCGGGCGGTGGCCCGCCGGAGGCCGCTGAGCTTCGAGAACTCGCGGGCGGTCAGATGGTTCGGAGAAGGCGGGGGAGGCGCCGCCCCACGCGCCTCACTTCGAGGACGAGAGATCCTCGGCCCGCCGATGCCACATCAGCAACAGGACCGACACGATAAGCCAGGGACCGGCGATCCCGATGAAGAACGACATGAGGGCATCTCCCGGACGGCGGGGCGCTGTTTCCGATGGACGGGTCGGCCCGGTCCGCCGGAAGGGATGATAGGCCCTGCGGCCCGGCCTGCAAGGCTTCGCGGCGCCGCCATGGCCGCCTCAGGCGAAAAGCTCGGGCCGGCGCAGGCGCAGGGCGAGAAGGAGGGTGTAGGTCTTCATGTCGGAGAGATCCCCCGCCTCCGCCCGGGCGGCGAGTTCGGCGAGCGGCATTTCCAGGACGGTGATGCCCTCGTGCTCCTCGGCGAGTCCGCCGCCCGCGCCGGTGCGGTCGGCGGGCGCATAGGCCGCCAGGAACAGGTGCATCCGCTCCGTCGAGACGCCGGGCATGGTCCAGACCGTCGCCACCGGATCGAGGGGGCCGAGCCGCAGGCCGGTCTCCTCGAAGGCCTCCCGGCGGGCGCCCTCCTGCGGGTCGGCCTCGTCGAGGAGGCCGGCCGGTACCTCCAGCAGCTCCGGCAGGCCCGCGGCGAAGAACGGGGGCGTCCGGAACTGGCGGATCACCAGGGCGACCCTGCGCTCGGGATCGTAGGGCAGCACCGCCACCGCCTCGCCGTGATCCTCGATCTCGCGGGTGACCGCGTGTCCGTCGGGCAGGGTCACGTCGGCGATGAGGAAGCTCGCCCAACCGTCGTGGACGGTGCGGGTGCTGCGGATCCGGGGAGCCGGGCTTTCGGGGGGCATGGCCTCTCCATCACTTGCCGTCGGGATCACTTGCCGTCGGGCTTGCTCGCCGTCGGGGGCGTCATCGGGTGCCGGGCGCGCGGCGGATCAGGAAGCGGAAGACGGGCCCGTCACGCTCCTGCGCTTCCAGCGCGGCGCCTTCCTCGCGCACGAGATTGGGGATGTCGATGCCCGAGAGCGGGTCGGTGCAGGAGACGCGGAGTCGCGCCCCGGGGGCCAGCGCGCGCAGGGCCTTGCGCGTGCGCAAGGTCGGCAGGGGGCATTTGAGGCCGGTCAGGTCGAGTTCGACCGGGGAGGGGGCGAGAGGTCCGGACATGCGGCCGGGCGCATAACACGAAAGAACCCCGTCGGCCTGCATGGCCGGCGGGGTTCCTGGGTGACGGTCCGGGTGAGTTCCTGGGCGACGGCCGGAGCCGGCGACGTCACCAGCCGTAATAGGCGCCGTAGGACGGATAGCCGTAGCCGTAGGCGGGGCGGTAGCCGTATCCGCCATAGCCGCCGTAATAGACCGGGCGGGCGTAGCCGTAACCGCCATACCCCCCGTCATAGCCGTAGCGCGGGGCGGCGCTGGCCGCGATGGCGCCGCCGATCAGGCCGAGGGCCGCGCCGGCGAACAGGGCGCCGCCGACGTTGCGGCGGCGATAGCCGTATCCGTAGCCGTAGCGCGGGCCGCGATAGCCGCCGTAGGAACCCCGGCGCCAGCCGACGTGATCGACCGTGGTCTTGGCTCCGCCGACCGCGTCCCCGGTCATGGCCGGAAGCGGGGCCGCCTGGGCGGCGGGCGCGGTCCCGACGACGGTCACCGCGGTGGCGGCGAGGCCGGCAAGCGTCAGGGTCGTGATGCGCGACATGGCTGCGTTCTCCTGAAGTGTCACGAGCACGTTCAGGAACCATCGCGCGGCCGAAGCGTTCCGTCCGGCCAAGCTTGCGCCTTCATCGCGGTGTGCCGCGCCACACATCCCGGCCTCGACGCGCGGCTTTTCCGGGATCGGGACGCCCCTCAGAACGTGCAGTCGGTGAAGGCCGGTTCCACGCATTTCTCCCATGGCCCCTCGTAGGCGGCCAGGAGCCGTTCGGCCCGGCTCTGGCCCGCGGCGACGATGGCTTCGAGGGGCTGAAGATAGACGGCTTCGTCCCGCCCGGCCCCGTCGCGCCGCCGCCGCGCCTGCAACCCGGCGCGGGCGATGGCCAGCGCTTCCGCGGCCACGGCGCCGAGGCTGCGCCCGCCGATGCTGGCGGCGAGACCGAGCCGGGGCACGGCGGCGCGCAACGATTCGCGCTCGGCGGCCGTCCAGCCCCGCACGAGGTCCCAGGCGGCGGACAGCGCCGTCTCGTCGTAGAGGAGGCCGGCCCAGAGGGCCGTCTGCGCGGCGATCATGGCCGGGCCGCCGACATCGGCGCCGCGCATCTCGAGGAAGCGCTTCAGGCGCACCTCGGGGAAGACGGTCGAGGCGTGGTTGGCCCAATCCGACACGGTGGCCCGCTCGCCCGGAAGCTGGGGCAGCCGCCCCTCCATCAGGTCGCGGAACGAGGCGCCGGAGACGTCGTGGTAGGTCTCGCCGCGCTTCACGAAGTACATCGGCACGTCGAGCAGCCAGTCGGCATAGGCCTCATAGCCGAAACCCGGCTCGAAGGCCTGCGGGAACATGCCGGTGCGGTCGCCGTCGGTGTCGCGCCAGATCTCGGAGCGACGCGACAGGAAGCCGTTGGGCCGCCCGTCGGTGAAGGGCGAGTTGGCGAACAAGGCGGTCGCCACCGGCTGGAGGGCGAGGCCGACGCGCAGCTTGCGCACCATGTCGGTCTCGGAGGAGAAATCGACGTTCACCTGCACGGTCGCGGTGCGCAGCATCATGTCGAGGCCGAGGCTGCCCACCTTCGGCATGTAGCCCCGCATGATGCGGTAGCGGCTCTTGGGCATGAACGGCGTGCCCTCGCGCGTCCATTTCGGGCTCATGCCGAGGTCGAGAAAGCCGATGCCGAGGGGCTCGGCCGCCCGCGCGGTCGCCGCGAGATGCTCGTCGAGCTCCGCCGCGGTGGCGTGCACGTCGGCCAGCGGCGCCCCGGACAACTCGAACTGCCCGCCCGGCTCGATCGAGATCGCCCCGCCGCCCTCGGGCCCCGCGAGCCCGATGATGGTGCCGGCGTCGAGGATCGGCTCCCAGCCGGTCTCGCGGCCGAGGTTGTCCAGCAGCGCGCGGATGCCGCGCTCGCCCTCGTAGGGCACCGGAGAATGGTCGGCCGTGTAGAACGGGATCTTCTCGTGCTCGGTGCCCAGCGCGAAGCGCGCCGCCGGCTTCTCGCCGTCGGCAAACCACGCGATCAGTTCGTCCCGCGAGGTCAGCGGGGTCGTGTCGGACGTGTCGCGCGCCATGCGCTGCCTCGTCGAGCCGGTGGAGGGGCAGGCGCGAAAAAAGGCCCGATCGGATGACCGGGCCCGCGATCGGCCGCGCCGCAGATGTCGTGTCCTTAGAGCAGGCCGCAAGGGCCGACAACGCGGGGGCGCTTTACGGATCGGGCATGTTACGGATCGGGCATGACGGCGGGGGCAGGGACCGGCAGGGCGCTGCCGGTCGCGGGCCGCCCGTCGAGGCCGTGCCGTCTCGGTGGAGGACCCGCAGGGACCGTCGCGGTGATTCCGGTGCGCCTCGCGCCCGGTGCCGCGCCGTCGCGATCCCCTGGATCGTCGTCGGGCCTGCTCACGCGCATGGTCCCTCACTCCGATCCGCGCTCGTCAGCGCGCGTCGCCGAGCACCGCCTGCACCAGCGCCATGACGGCCACCGCCGCGGTGTCGGCCCGCAGGATGCGCGGCCCGAGCGAGAGCGCCACCGTGTTCGGCCGCGCGGCGATCAGGGCGCGCTCCTCTTCGTGAAACCCGCCCTCGGGGCCGACCAGCACGGCGAGCGGCGGGGTTTGTCCGTCCGTGGCGCCGCGGAGCGCCGCGACCGGATCGGCGACGGGGGCGTCCTCGTCGCAGAACACCAGCAGGCGCTCGGGCTCCAGGGCGGCGAGCGCCGCGGGCAGGCGCTCCGGCTCGACGACGGCGGGGATCGCCAGGATGCCGCATTGCTCGGCGGCCTCGATGGCGTTGGCGCGCAGGCGGTCGAGCTTGATCCGCTCGCCCTGGGTGAAGCGCGTGAGGACCGGCCGCAGCGTGCCGGCCCCCATCTCCACCGCCTTCTGGGCCATGTAGTCGAGCCGCCCGGTCTTCAGGGGCGCGAACAGGTAGTGCAGGTCGGGCGGGGCCGGCTGGGGGCGCGTCCGCTCCACGATCCTCAGGTCGGCGCTCTTGCGGCCGTTGGGAAAAATCTCGGCGCGCCACTCGCCGTCGCGGCCGTTGAACAGCAGCACCGGCTCGCCGTCCGTCTTGCGCAGGACGGTGAGCAGGTAGTTCGCCTGCGCCCGCTCCAGCGGCAGGACGCGCCCCTCCGCCAGATCCGCCTCGACGTAGAGGCGCGGCGCGGTGAAGTCGTAGAGGGCCATGCCGGCCTCGTCGCGTGGCGCTCGCGGCCTGTCAATCGGCCGAGGTGATGCGGAACGGCAACATGCCCCGATTTTCCGACGATTGCCCACGGTTCCGGGCCTCGTGCGCCCCAAAGCACCATTGGCGCCACATTCCCATGCAGGAACGGGGACATCGAAACATCGTGAAGCCTTTCGCCGATTCCCGAGGCGCGCACCGCGCCGGGGAGAGGCGCCGGGCGGACGCTGCGGGATCGGGGTCAACACCCGTCGCGGCATCGGGGAGAAGGACCGAGCCCAATGACTGCATTGTCTGCCGCATCGTCGAAGGTTGCCGCCGCGCTCGCCGGCTCGCTCGCAGGCCTCGCCCTGCTCGCCGGCCCGGCGCTCGCCCAGAGCGCCTTCGGGACGATGCCCGCCCCCTCCATGAACGCTCCGGCCGAGCCGGCGCCTTCGGCCGGCGCGCCCGCCATGCCGGCGCCCATGAGCATGCCGAGCCCGGCCGCCACGGCCCCGGCCCCCGCCGCGCCGATCCAGGCCGGCACGGATTGCGGCGCCATCCAGAAGACCCTGATCGAGCGCAAGAACCTCGTGGGCAAGGCCAACTCGGCCTCGAACTCCAAGCAGAAGATGACCCCGCAGGCGGCCTGTGCCCTGTTCGGGCAGCTCCAGGCGAACGGCACCGCCGGCATCAAGTGGATCACCGCCAACAAGGATTGGTGCTCGATCCCCGATTCCTTCGCCGAGGGCTTCAAGGCCGACCACAACAAGGTCGGGGCGATCCGCACCAAGGTGTGCGGCATGGCGGCCCAGGTCACCAAGATGGAGGCCCAGGCCAAGGCCCAGGCGCAGAACGGCGGCGGCAATGGCGGCCTCCTCGGCGGTCCCGGCCTGAGCGGCAGCTTCAAGATGCCGCAAGGGGCGCTGTAAGCCGCGCCTCGCCCGCGTCCCCGCGTTGCGTCCCCACTCCGAGCCTGCCGGCCGCGTCGCCGACGCGGTCGCCGGCCATTGGGTCGACCGGCTCGCGCCGGCGCCGGCCCGGCCCTATCTCCGCCTCGCCCGGATCGAGCGGCCGGTCGGCTGGTGGCTCCTGCTGCTGCCGTGCTGGTGGTCGGCCGCCCTCGCCGGGATCGCGGGCGCCCGCCCGCCCGACCCGCTCCATCTCGCCCTGTTCCTGATCGGCGCGGTGGCGATGCGCGGCGCCGGCTCGACCTACAACGACATCGCCGACCGCGACCTCGACGCGCAGGTGGAGCGCACCCGCTCGCGCCCGCTGCCCTCGGGGCAGGTGAGCGCGCGGGCCGCCGCCGTCTTCCTCGTGGCGCAGGCCCTGGTGGGCCTCGCCGTGCTCCTGCAATTCAACGGCACGGCGATCGTCGTCGGGGTGCTCTCGCTTGCCCCGGTGGCGATCTACCCCTTCATGAAGCGGGTGATGCCGCTGCCCCAGGGCGTGCTCGGCCTCGCCTTCGCCTGGGGCGCGCTGATGGGCTGGGTCGCGGTGTTCGGCCGGCTCGATGCCCCGGCGCTGTGGCTCTACGCCGGCACGGTGGCCTGGATCGTCGGCTACGACACGATCTACGCGGTGCAGGACATCGAGGACGACGCCATCGCCGGCATCAAGTCCTCGGCCCGGCTGTTCGCTGGGCGGCTCACGCAAGCGGTCGGGCTCTGCTACGCCCTCGCCGCCGCCCTGATGGTGCCGGCGCTCTGGGGCGCTGGCGCGGGTCTCCTCGGCTGGCTGGGGCTCGCGGGCTTTTCGGCCCATCTCGCCTGGCAGGTCGCACGGCTCTCGCCCCAGGACGGCGTCCGGGCGCTCGGGTTGTTCCGCTCGAACCGGAATGCCGGCCTGATCCTGTTCGCGGGCCTCGCCGCGGACGCGCTCCAGCGCAGTCTCTGACGACCGCGTCCGGCATGGCCGCGTCCGGCATGACTGCATGCGGCATGGCCGCGTCCGGAAGGGCCGCATCAGGAATGGCTCCCGCGCGGCGCCGCGCCATATCGGGCGCATGAGCGACACCGATCCCCGCACCGCCATAGATCCGATTGCCGACGGGCCCGTGCCCGGACCCAGGGGCGCCCCCGGGACGCCTGTCCCTATCCGGGCGGTTCGTCCGAGCGCCGGGAATGGCTCGAGGGCTATGACGGCGCGCCGATGGACCGGGCGCCCGACCTGCCGATGGACAACGGCTGAGGATCTTCGGCGGCATGCCCGCTGCGCCGTCGCGGCCGGCGGGAGACCCCTCGGTCATCGGGACAGTCGTGAGGCGCTTCCCCGCGCGCGCATTGCCCCGGGCGGCGGCTCAGACCAAATCCGGTTGATCCCTTCGGGATGGCGGATTTAGGCTTCGCTTTGATCAAGCGGAGCCCGTATCAGGCTCTCGAAACAAGCAATGGGACCCGAGAGCGGAGAGGATCGACCCGGATCCCGGGACGACGGCTTAGCCGCGGGCGATGATCTCGCTCTCGCCGCGATGGATGCAGGGCCGGGCCGGCAGCCGGGTGGCCTTGCGGCGGGCGAGGAAGCGGGGGCGGCGGGCGCTGAGCGAGCCGTTGCGGCGGCGCTGGCGGCTCTTGCCCAGAGCCAGCCGCCCGATCTGCTGGGAGACCGGCACGAGGCTGCCATCCTCGCGCAGCAACATCCGCACCAGGGCCCCCTTGGCGGTGACGTCGCGCCACAGGGCCACCACCTCCTCCTCCGGGAACGGTCCGAGGCGCATCAGCACCTCGCCCTCGGCATCGAGGAGGAGCAGGGCGAAGCCGTCCGGGCCGCCCTCTCCGACCATGGCTTCGGCGAAGGCGAGCGCCACGCCGGTCGCCCGGGTGCCCGGCGCATAGGGGGCGACGATCGGCAGCGGCGTGGCGGCGAACGACACCGCGGCAGGAGCCGCATCCGCGACGCGGCCGGCCGGGCAGTCCTGGTTCGCGATCTCGAAGGTCATCATCGGTTCTCTGCCATGTCCCTGGTCGCGGTCTCTTGCGGACGCGCTGTCATGACAAGCACAGTGCCCACTCTCCCCCCCAAGGCGCCTTAAGGGCGAGCGTTAAGCAATGGTGGACGGCCCCCAAGTCTGCAGAATGCTCAACGGACCCTTGCCGCGATCGCGCAAAGCCGGGCGCATCCGTTCCCGGCACGGCTGGCCTGCAGCGCTTCGTCCTTGTGGCTGCGCGAGGTTCGCCCTTAGAACGGGGGCCCCACCGGCATGACGCTGGCACCGCCGGAAGCAAACCCCATGACCGACACGACATCCTCCGCTGGGGCGCGCGCCGAAGCGCTGGCGCCGCTCATGCGCGAGGCCGTGCGCGAGGCCGCCGGCTTCGCCCTGCCGCTGTTCGAGCGGGGCGGGCAGACGCGGGCGCGGGTCTGGTCGAAGGCCGGCGGCTCGCCGGTGACGGAGGCGGATGTCGCCGTCGATACCTTCCTCAAGGTCCGCCTGTCCGAGCTCGAGCCGGGCGCGGCGTGGCTCTCCGAGGAGACGATCGACGATCCCGTGCGGCTCGGGGCCGAACGTGTCTGGATCGTCGATCCGATCGACGGCACCCGGGCCTTCCTCTCGGGCCATCCCGACTGGTCGATCGCCGTCGCCCTGCTCTGGGCCGGCCAGCCGGTGCTCGGCGCGGTCTTCGCGCCCGCCACCGGGCATTACTACGAGGCTCTGGCGGGACGCGGCGCTACGCTCAACGGCGCCCCCATCACGGTGTCCGACCGTTCGGCGCTCGAAGCCGCACGGGTCACCGGCCCCAAGCCGATGCAGGAGCGCCTGCTCGCCGGCGCGGCGCGGCTCGGACCGCGTCCCACGGTGACGACGGTCGAGCGGGTGCCCTCGCTGGCGCTCCGCCTGGCCCGGGTGGCCGAGGGCGTGATCGATCTCGGCCTCGTCTCGAAGGATTCGCGGGATTGGGATCTCGCCGCCGCCGACCTGATCCTGCGCGAGGCGGGGGGCGTGGTGTGCGATCTCGACGGGGAGCCGGCGGTCTACAACCGGCCGGAGCCGCGCCACGGCGAACTGATCGCCACGCCGCGCGCGCTGCGCGAGCCCGCCTTGCGGGCCCTGGCGCGGGGCTGAGCGTTGCCGCACGCAGCCCTGGCCGGGAGTCATACCAAATCCGGTTGATCCCTTCGGGATGGCGGATTTGGGCTTCGCTCAAACGCCGCGCGGGCTTGCCTGATACGGGCTCTGCTCTGATCAAGCGGAGCCCGTATCACCCCTCCGTCGGCGCTGGCACTGCAGGCGTTGCGACAGACAAAAAACGCCCTGGATCCGGGATCCAGGACGTTCGTCGATATCACGGTGCCGAGACGGCCTTCGTCGAGCGTTCGCATCCGCCTCTCAGGCCGATGCGGGTGCTTCCGAAGCACAATCCGGGGATGCGGGAGGCCGATCGAACCCAGGCCCCGAGGGCGGAGCCGACCCGATGGTCGGGCCCGCCGCGCCGGGCGAGCCGCCGGTCAGGCCGCTTCCCTCAGCCGCACCGCCTTCGGCGCGAGGCCGAGCCGGTCTGCGAGGTGCCAGCGCAGTTCGCGCGGCGAATGATACTCGTAGGAAGGATCGATCAGGTGGGAGAGATCGGCCGAGGTATTCTGCGCGGCAGTCTCAAACAGTCTATCCACCCGGAACGTCACCGAATCGGTGACGGGCGAGATGGCGCTCACATGGCGCCGGAATTCGAAATGCATGTTTCTTCTTCTATCTCACCGGATACCGTGCCCAGGATCGGGCCGGCCGGTGTCGTTTCTGGTTGTTCTGAGGGTCTTGGTGGTCCTGGCGGCACCCGCCTCAGAGCGGGAGCCGTTTCGTCGTGGGAGGCGTCTCGTCCGGTCGGACGTCAGACGGCCTGCAGGTTCCCGGCGGCATCCTTGCCGCTGCGCTTGTCCGTCAGAACCTCGTAGGAAACCTTCTGGCCCTCGACAAGGTTGCGCAGGCCGGCACGCTCGACCGCGGAGATATGGACGAACACGTCCTTGCCGCCGTCATCGGGCTGGATGAAGCCGTAGCCCTTGGTCTCGTTGAACCACTTAACAGTTCCAGTATCCACGAACAGTTCCTTCGTTCTGTGCGAGCCATAGGCCAGCGTCTGCGCGACGCCAGCGCATGACTTCATCCGCCGATTTACGGATAGGACGGGCCGCGGGGTAAGAGAATGGATGCGGATGAACACCGCCGCGCCGCTCCCGTCAGGCCTCTATGTAGGCGGATGATGCGGCCTTAACAAGGCGCCGGGCCCGGTGCGGACGCCGCGCCGCAGGGGTCTTCCGCACGCGCCACCCTGTGACAAAGCCCGAGACGAATGCATATAAGGGTGACGGTCCAGGCTCTTATGCCGGGCCATTTCCCATCGCGGTCGGGCGGTTCATGGCGGGCATCTCGGTTTCCTTAGAGGGCGCGAACATCCAGCTCTCCTTCCAGAAGGACGAGCAGTCGACGGCGGTGGTGATGGACGCCCGCGCCGCCCGCGCGTTGGTGCGCGCTGTCGGCCAACTCCTGACTGCGATCGACGACGGCGACGAGGTCGACCTCCCCGAAGAGGGCAGCGACGAGGACATGGCCATGCTCGACGTGACCTCCTCGGCGATCGAGGTCGGCACCGACGAGCAGGGCCAAGCGGTGGTCGCCCTTCAGGCCGGCGCCCTGCCGCCGTTCCAGCTTCGCCTCACCGACGAGGAGGCCCGTCATGTGGCCACCAGCCTCAGCGAGATCCTGGCGGCGCCGCGGGACGTGCGCGCGTCCCACGGCGGGCACTGAGCGGGCGTTACACCCCCGGCTGAGCGGGGGTCATACAAATCCGGTTGATCCCTTCGGGATGCGGATGTGGGCTTCGCTCAAACGCCGCGCGGGCTTGCCTGATCCGGGCTCCGCTTTGATCAAGCGGAGCCCGGATCAGACCCCCGGCTTTCCCTTGCGGCGACGGGCGCGTTCGGCGCTCGGGAGCGCCTCCGGCACCAGGGTCACGGCGACCGGGTTGGGCGTGTGGTCGTAGGCCGCGCCGTTATAGGCATCGACGCCCATGCCGATGACGCCGCCCGCCAGCACGTTGCCGGCAAAGCCCGCCGCGCCCGTTCCCACCAGCTTGGTCCGCACCGGCACGGTCTGGGGCCGATAGCCCGGCAGGGTGAAGGTGGCGTCGAACTCTTCCGAGCGGGGGATGTCGAGGGAGCAGGGCGTGGTCGGGCAGAACCGGCTCTTCGAGGTCTGCATCGCGGCGCCGGGCGGCTCGGAGGTGAAGGCGATCAACTCCGACGTGCCGCGCGTGACGCTGCCGCACGCCGAGACGCTCACCGCGACGAGCGCGGCGGCCAAGCATGGACGAAACATAGAAAGAAGCCCCCAAACGCCGCCTCTTCGAGCGGGTGAAGGGGTTGTCCGATCGGCTCGGCCGCAACGCAAGCGTGCCGCGACGGAAATTCACAGATCGGTCGCCGTCCTCCGGAAACCGTCACATGAAAGCGACGGCCGCCGTCCTGGTCAGGGCGCGGCGGCCGTCGGGCCTCAGAGGCGGATGCCGGGATCGGTCGGCCCGCCCGGCAGGTAGTCGGGCTCGGAGCCCGGACCCTTCGGTTCGTCGATGCCGGGGTCGTTCACCGGATAGGGCGTGCGCGGCCCGGTCGGACCGATATCGGGCTGCTCGTCCGGCTGCGGCGGCGGGGGAAGATCGCCGGGAATCGGGTCGGGAATGCCGGGATTGGCCATGGGCCTCCTCCTGCTCGGCGTGAAAGGGGCGTGGTGCAAGGAACGTGGTGAAAGGAACGTGGTGAAAGGGACGTGGGGGTGCAACACCCGCTCGCCAGTCCGGTTCCGTTCTCGCCCGGCCCCGACCCCGGTCGCGACCCGGCCCGCCGGAACCGACCGGATCCCGACCGGTTTGCCCGGCATATCCCCGACATCATCCGGAGTGGAGCATGCCCGATATTCGCGAGGCCAAGATCCTCATCGTCGCCACCGACGGCTTCGAGCAGAGCGAGCTGACGGTGCCGCTGGAGCGGCTGAAACAGGCCGGCGCCACCGTCCAGGTCGCCAGTCCCGCCTCGCGCCAAACCCCGGCGACGATCCGCGGCTGGGACAAGACCGACTGGGGCCAGGACGTCCCGGTCGATCTCGATTTGGAGCGCGTGAACCCGGCCGATTACGACGCGCTGGTCCTGCCCGGCGGGCAGATCAACCCGGACAAGCTGCGGGTCGAGCCGAAGGCCCTGGAGGTGATCCGGAGCTTCCTGACCGCGGGCAAGGTCGTGGCCGCGATCTGCCACGCGCCCTGGCTCCTGATCGAGACCGGCGCGGTCAAGGGCCGCAGACTGACCTCGTTCGCCTCGATCAGGACGGACGTGATCAATGCGGGCGGCGATTGGCAGGACGAAGCGGTCGTGACCGATGGCGGCCTCGTCACGAGCCGCAACCCGGGCGATCTCGACGCCTTCGTCGCCAAGATCATCGAGGAGGTGAGGGAAGGCCGGCACGCGCCGCGGCAACTCGCGGCCTGATCCGGCCCGGGCCGCAACTCGCAAGTCCCAGCGCGCAAGTCCCAAACGGAAAGCCGCCGATCCGCTCAGGGCCGGCGGCTTCGTCGTGCCGTCCGCCCGGAGGGGTCAGCGCTTGGCCAGGGCCCTCTGCGCCTTGCGCTCGCTGGCGCCGGCCATCAGCTTGGCGAGGTGTTCCTGATCGAAGCCGTCGGCGCTCGCCGTCATCACGGAAGCGCCGGGCAGGGCATCGACCCGGCGCACGCCGAGCGAGCCGGTGCTGACCGGATCGGGCAGGGACGCCACCGGCAGAGCGGGGGCGGGGGGCTCGCGCTGGAGGCGCAGGGCCCAATGGGCCGCGGTGGAGAGCAGGGCGATGGCCAGGATCGCCTTGATGCCGCTCGTCAGAATACGCCGCATGGGTGCGAGGCCGTCGAAGGCTGAGAGGGAAAGGTGGCCGGTTCCCCGGCCTGTCGCATCATCGCTCGGGATCGTGAACAAACCGCTCGCTCGGCCCGCCCGGGTCGTGCCGGATTGAGGCAGGGGCGCCAAGCGGCGCCGGTCGGGTTCGCGAATCGGACCGAACCGCACGGCGGGGCAGGATCTGGACCCGAGCCCGCTCTGAAAAGGAGCCCCGCGCCCTTGACATGGCCCGTCCGACGGGCTTCCCGCAGGCCATGGACACGGAACGGGACGCGGGCGCGGCGCACGGCATCGCCGTGGTGGGCGGCGGCCCGGCGGGGCTGATGGCGGCCGAGACCCTGGCCGGGGCGGGCTGGCCCGTGACCGTCTACGAGCGGATGCCCTCGCCCGGGCGCAAGCTGCTCATCGCCGGTCGCGGCGGGCTCAACCTGACCCATTCGGAGCCGCTGCCCGGTTTCCTCGCCCGCTACCATCCGGCGAGCGCGCTTCTGCAGGCCGCGATCGAGGCGTTTCCGCCGTCGGCGCTGCGGGCCTGGTGCGAGGGCCTCGGCCAGCCGACCTTCGTCGGGTCGAGCGGACGGGTGTTTCCCGAACGCTTCAAGGCCTCGCCGCTCCTGCGGGCCTGGCTCGCCCGGCTCGCCGCGGGCGGCGTGGCGATCCGCACCCGGCATCGCCTGGTCGGGTTCGGGCCCGACGGGGCGCTGGCCTTCGCGACGCCCGACGGCCCCCGCACGGTCCGCCCGAAGGCGGTCCTGCTGGCGCTCGGCGGCGCGAGCTGGCCGCGGCTCGGCTCCGACGGAGCCTGGGTGCCGCTCCTGTCGGAGGCGGGCCTCGCGGTGGCGCCGCTCAAGCCGGCCAATGTCGGATTCTCGGTCTCCTGGTCGGCCCATGTCGCGGAGCGCTTTCCGGGGGCGCCGCTCAAGCGCATCGCCGCCGCCCTCGACGGGATCGGGGCCCGCGGCGAGGCCGTGGTGACGGCGGGGGGCATCGAGGGGGGCGTGATCTACGCGCTGTCCCGGCCGATCCGCGAGGCGATCGCGCGGGAGGGCGCGGCCCGCCTCGTCCTCGACCTGCGCCCCGACCTCGAGGTCGACGCTCTCGCGGCGCGCCTCGCGCGGACGCGGCGGGGCGAGAGCCTGTCCCAGCGCCTGCGCAAGGGGGCGGGCCTCGATCCGGCGGCGATCGCCGTGCTGCGCGAGGCCCACGTCCACGCCCACGCCAGCGTCAACGCCAACGTCTTGCCGACCGAGGCGGGCGCGCTCGCCGGCGCGATCAAGGCCGCGCCTTTACGCCTCCTGGCGCCGGCTCCGATCGCCCGGGCGATCTCGACCGCGGGCGGCCTCGCCTTCGCGGCGCTCGACGAGCGGTTCATGGTGCGGGCGCGGCCCGGCCTGTTCGCGGCCGGCGAGATGCTGGACTGGGAGGCGCCCACCGGCGGCTACCTGCTCCAGGCCACCTTCGCCAGCGGCCGGGCGGCGGCGCAGGGGATGCTGGACTGGCTTCACGCGCCCGCCGCGTGAGATGCCGAGCCTTCAGCCCCGTTTCAGGATGAAGCGGGCAAGAAGGCGTCTTTCTCAGAGAACCGTCCCGGAACCGGCCCCGTGAGCAGCATCAGCGTCGTCACCCTCAACAAGGGGCGCGAGGCCCATCTCGCCCGCCTGATCGAGGGCCTCGCCCGAGGCCCCGCGCCGGCCGAGTGCATCGTGGTCGAGATGGGGCCCGATCCGGCGCCCTTGCCGCCTGCGCCCTCGACACCCGCCTCCTTGCCGCCGACGCCGTTCCCGACGCGCCGCATCGCCTTTCCGAGCGCCGGCCTTCCCCTCGCCGCCGCCCGCAATGCCGGACGCGCGGCGGCCTCCGGCGATCTCCTCGTCTATCTCGACGTGGACTGCATCCCGGCCTCGGGCCTGGTGACGGCGCTGGCGGCGGCGGCGCAGGCGCAGGACGGCCTCGTCTGCGGGCCGATCCGCTATCTGCCCGCGGGCGCCGTGCGCGACGGCTGGAGCGAGGCCGAGCTGATGCACGCCGGTGTCCTGCATCCGGCCCGGCCCTTTCCGGAGAGCGGCGTCGTGACGACCCCGAATCCGGGCCTGTTCTGGTCGCTCAGCTTCGCCGTGCGGGCCGCGACCTGGGACCGGCTCGGGGGCTTCGACGAGGGGTTCGACGGCTACGGGGCCGAGGACACCGATCTGGCCTTCCGCGCCGCGGCATCCGGGGTGCCGGTGCTGCTCGCCGGCACGCCGCCGGCCTTCCACCAGCACCACCTGTCCTGCGATCCGCCGCTCCAGCACTTTTCCGACATCGTCCGCAACGCCCGCCGCTTCCGCGCCCGCCACGGCCTCTGGCCGATGGACGGCTGGCTCGACGCCTTCGCGCGCCTCGGCCTGATCGCGCCGGAGCGCGAGCCCGACATCGTGGTGCTGCGCCCACCCACGCCCGCGGAGATCGCCGCCGCGCAGGTGCCGGCGGACCGGCCGTTCTGAGACAGCGGGACGCCGCCGCCCTCGCCTCAAGCGGGCCCTGAGGCTCCGCACAGCGCGTCGATCGCCGCCGCCGTGCGGGCCAGCGCCCCGGGGTCGGCAAGGCCGGCGATCCGCGCCGGGTCGAGGGCGAGCGCCCGCGCGACGAGGCCGGGCCAGGCATGGGCGGCGGGCCATTCCGTTTGGACGATCGCCGCGCCGAGCCGGGCCAGCCCCTCGGCCTTGGCCTCCTGCTCGCCATAGGCCCGGGGCTCGGGCAGGCATAGGAAGCGCTTGGCGCCCCCCGCCACCGCGGTGACGAGGCCGTCGCCCGCGCCGCCGACGACGAGGGCGGCCGGGGCGAGATGCGGGCGCACGTCGGCGACCCAGCCGTGGCGATGGAGGTTCGGCGGGCAGGGGCCGTCGCCCGAGACCGGGCCGAGCACGTGCCAGTCCCGCTCCGGCACCGCCGCCGCGGCCTCGGCGAGCTGGGCCAGGCTGCCGCCCTCGCCACCGCGGCCGTAGACGACGACGATGCGGCCGTCCGCGTCGGAGGCCGAGGGCTCCGCCCCGAGGAAGCCGCCATACAGGGTCTTGGCCCGCACCCAGTCCGGCACGTCGCCGCCATCGAGGGCTTCGGGGAAAGGGGCGAGCAGGCGCGTCGCCGCCCGGAACGCCTCCAGGTGCGGCGGGTCGGTGCGGGTGCCGGAGAGGCGCACGACGAGTGTCGGCACCGAGAGCAGCCGGGCGAACAGAGCCACCTCGCAGGAGACGTCGACGATCATCAGGGCCGGGTCGTGGGCGGCGGCCCAGGCGGCGATCCGGCCCATCCGGGCGCGGATGCCCGGATGGTTCAGGGGCGCGTAATGGAAGGCCTGCGGCCGCTCCGCCGCCCCGTCGCGCCCGTCGAACGCCGCGTCCAGCCGGTCGTCGGGCAGGTCGAGGACGGGGCCGGGGGCCGCCGCCGTGTCGATCTGCGCCAGGGTGCCCATCAGGGTGCAGGGCCGCCCGAGCGCGCCGACCGGCCGGGTCACGCCGCCGCGTCCTGCCTCAGGGCGGCGGCCATCGCCTCCAGCGCGGCGATGGCCTCGTCCAGGGGGCATTCCGGCGCCGGGAGGGCGGGCGGTTCGAGGCGGGCCTGGGCGCGTTCCACGAAGGCGATGTCGTTGGGGCAGGGCAGGATCGCGGCGAGGTCGTCCGCGGAAAGCCCGGCGGCGGCAACGGCCTCGGCGGCGGCGCCCTCGCGCCAGAGGCGGCGCAGATGGGCGCGGCGCAGGATGGCGTCCCGCCAATGGGCCGCGGTCGGCAGGCGGTAGGCCTCGCCCTC
>NZ_CAKLBV010000045.1 GCF_920984675.1 Methylobacterium sp. Leaf118 | reverse complement strand
GACAACGTGACCATGGACGTCGTGCTGATCGTGCCGGTGGCCATGGAAGAGAAGCTGCGCTTCGCCATCCGCGAGGGTGGACGCACCGTCGGTGCCGGCGTCGTCGCCGCCATCAACGACTAACCGCCACCGCAAGGCATCATCGTCAGGGGACGTAAGAGGGGCGGGCCCTCGCGCCCGCTCCGCAACGTTTCCGCCGAGGTCAGGTCATGAACGGTCAGAACATCCGCATTCGCCTCAAGGCGTTCGATCACCGCATCCTCGATGCGTCGACCAAGGAGATCGTCTCCACGGCGCGTCGCACCGGGGCGCAGATCCGGGGCCCGATCCCGCTGCCGACCCATATCGAGAAGTTCACGGTCAACCGCTCGCCCCACATCGACAAGAAGTCGCGCGAGCAGTTCGAGATGCGCACGCACAAGCGGGTGCTGGATATCGTCGACCCGACGCCGCAGACCGTGGACGCGCTGATGAAGCTCGACCTCGCCGCTGGCGTGGACGTGGAGATCAAGCTCTGAGCCCGCGTGGGGCTTAGAGCTTACCGTTTCATCGCGCGAGGAGAGTGACCTATGCGCTCAGGCGTCATCGCACGGAAGGTCGGCATGACCCGCGTCTTTACGGACGCTGGGGAACACGTGCCCGTGACCGTGCTCCAGATCGATCAGTGCCAGGTTGTGGCACACCGCACCACCGAGAAGGACGGCTACGTCGCCCTCCAGGTGGGCGTCGGCAAGGCCAAGGTGAAGAACGTGTCGGCCGCCGAGCGCGGTCGCTTCGCGGTCGCCAAGGTCGAGCCCAAGAAGAAGCTCGCCGAGTTCCGCGTGTCCGAGGACGCGCTGATCCCGGTGGGTGCCGAGATCACCGCGGACCACTTCATCCCGGGCCAGTTCGTCGACGTGACGGGCACCAGCTCGGGTAAGGGCTTCGCCGGCGGCATGAAGCGCTGGAATTTCGGCGGCCTGCGCGCCACCCACGGCGTGTCGATCTCGCACCGTTCGATCGGTTCGACCGGCGGCCGTCAGGATCCGGGCAAGACCTTCAAGAACAAGAAGATGCCGGGCCATATGGGCGTCGAGCGCGTCACGACCCAGAACCTCAAGGTCGTCCGCACCGATCCGGAGCGCGGTCTGATCCTGGTCGAGGGCGCCGTCCCCGGCGTCGCCGGCGGCTGGATCCAGATTCGCGATGCCGTCAAGCGCAAGCTGCCGGCCGAGGTGCCGCTGCCGGGCAAGTTCCGCGAGAACGGCTCCGCGAACGGATCGGCCCAGACCGAAGCGCCGGCTGAGGCTCCTGCGTCCGAGGAGAACGCGTGATGAAACTCGATATCACCACGCTCGACGGCGGCACCGCCGGCTCGGTCGAGCTCAACGAGGCGATCTACGGCCTCGAGCCGCGCGCCGACATCCTGCACCGCATGGTGCGCTACCAGCTCGCCAAGCGGCGCGCCGGCACGCACGCGGTGAAGAACCGCTCGGACGTCGATCGCACCTCGAAGAAGCTGTACAAGCAGAAGGGCACCGGCAACGCCCGCCACGGCGCCGCTTCCGCCCCGCAGTTCCGCGGCGGCGGCCGGGCCTTCGGTCCGGTGGTGCGCGACCACGGCCACGATCTTCCCAAGAAGGTCCGGGCCCTGGCGCTCAAGCACGCGCTCTCGGCCAAGGCCAAGGCGTCGACCCTGATCGTCGTGGACGACATCAAGATCGACAGCCACAAGACCAAGGCCATGGTCGAGCGGCTGGGCAAGCTCGGCTGGTCGAGCGCGCTGATCATCGGCGGCCCGGAGGTCGATGAGAATTTCGGCCGCGCCGCCCGCTCCGTTCCGAAGATCGACGTGCTGCCCGTCCAGGGCATCAACGTCTACGACATCCTGCGCCGCGACACGCTTGTGCTCACGCGCGCTGCCGTCGATGCGCTGGAGGAGCGTTTCAAATGAGTGCCGATCCGCGCCACTACGACGTGATCGTCTCCCCGGTCATCACCGAGAAGGCGACCAACCTCACCGAGCAGAACAAGGTCGTCTTCCGGGTCGCCCCGAAGGCCACCAAGCCGCAGATCAAGGAAGCGGTTGAGCGTCTGTTCGACGTCAAGGTCAAGGGCGTCAACACGCTCACGACCAAGGGCAAGAAGAAGTTCTTCCGCGGGCAGCGCGGGCAGCGTTCGGACGTGAAGAAGGCGATCGTGACCCTCGCCGAGGGTGATTCGATCGACGTCACGACCGGCCTCTGAGACTTGAAGCGTTAGGATCAAGCCGATGGCCTTGAAGACATTCAAACCGGTCACGCCGAGCCTGCGCCAGCTCGTGCTCGTCGACCGCCGTGAGCTCTACAAGGGCAAGCCGGTGAAGGCGCTGACCGAGGGCAAGAGCTCCTCGGGCGGCCGCAACAACCTGGGCCGCATCACCGTCCGCTTCCGCGGCGGCGGTCACAAGCGGGTCCTGCGCAACGTCGACTTCAAGCGTCGCGAGAACCTCAACGTGGCGGCGACGGTCGAGCGGATCGAGTACGATCCGAACCGCACGGCCTTCATCGCCCTCATCACCTTCCCGGAGGGCAAGCAGAGCTACATCCTGGCTCCGCAGCGCCTCTCCCCGGGCGACAAGGTGGTGGCCGGCGAGAGCGTCGACATCAAGCCGGGCAATGCCGGCCCGATCGGATCGATGCCGGTGGGCACCATCGTCCACAACGTCGAGCTGAAGATCGGCAAGGGCGGCGCGATCGCCCGCTCGGCGGGCAACTACGCCCAGATCGTCGGCCGCGATCAGGGCTACGTGACGCTGCGCCTGAACTCGGGCGAGCAGCGCCTCGTGCACGGTCAGTGCTTCGCGAGCGTCGGTGCGGTCTCGAACCCGGACCACATGAACATCTCGCTCGGCAAGGCCGGTCGCAACCGCTGGCTCGGTAAGCGCCCGCATGTCCGCGGCGTCGCGATGAACCCGGTCGACCATCCGCACGGCGGCGGCGAGGGTCGCACCTCGGGCGGCCGGAACCCGGTCACGCCCTGGGGCGTGCCCACCAAGGGGAAGAAGACCCGGTCCAACAAGCGGACCGACACCTTCATCCTGTCCAGCCGCCATAACCGCAAGAAGTAACAGCCATGGCACGTTCCCTCTGGAAAGGGCCGTTCGTCGACGGCTACCTCCTCAAGAAGGCCGACGCCGCCCGCGGCGGCAGCCGCAACGAGGTCGTCAAGATCTGGAGCCGCCGCTCCACGATCCTTCCGCAGTTCGTGGGCATCACCTTCGGTGTGCACAACGGACACAAGCATATCCCGGTCTACGTCACCGAAGAGATGGTCGGTCACAAGTTCGGCGAGTTCTCGCCGACCCGCACCTTCCCCGGTCACGCGGCCGACAAGAAGGCGAAGAGGCGCTGAGATGGGCAAAGCTGCCACCCCCCGCGCGCTCCCCGAGAACGAGGCGAAGGCCGTCGCGCGGATGCTCCGCGTGTCGCCCCAGAAGCTCAACCTCGTGGCGGCGCTGATCCGCGGCAAGAAGGTCGAGTCGGCGCTCGCCGACCTCGAGTTCTCCCGCAAGCGCATCGCCCGCGATGTGAAGAAGTGCCTCGAGAGCGCGATCGCCAACGCCGAGAACAACCACGACCTCGACGTGGACGATCTCGTCGTCTCCCAGGCCTTCGTCGGCAAGGCGCTGGTGCTCAAGCGCTTCCACGCCCGTGCCCGCGGTCGCGGCGCGCGCATCCTGAAGCCCTTCTCGAACCTCACGATCGTGGTTCGCGAAGTGCGCGCTGAAGCGGCCTGAGGAGTATCCCCATGGGTCAGAAGATCAATCCGATCGGCCTGCGTCTCGGCATCAACCGGACCTGGGATTCCCGCTGGTTCGCCGAGAAGGGCGAGTATGCCAAGCTGATGCACGAGGACGTGGCGATCCGCGCCGCCCTCATGAAGCAGCTCAAGCAGGCCGCCGTCTCCAAGATCGTCATCGAGCGCCCGCACCGGAAGTGCCGCGTCACCATCCACTCGGGCCGTCCGGGCGTGGTGATCGGCAAGAAGGGCGCGGACATCGAGAAGCTGCGCAAGCTCGTCGGCACGATGACCAAGGCCGACGTGACCATCAACATCGTCGAGGTGCGCAAGCCCGAGGTCGATGCCACGCTGGTCGCGGAGTCCATCGCGCAGCAGCTCGAGCGCCGTGTCGCCTTCCGTCGCGCCATGAAGCGCGCCGTGCAGTCGGCCATGCGCCTGGGCGCCGAGGGCATCCGCATCAACTGCGCGGGCCGTCTCGGCGGTGCCGAGATCGCGCGGACCGAATGGTACCGCGAGGGTCGCGTTCCGCTGCACACCCTGCGTGCGGACGTCGATTACGGCACCGCCACCGCCTTCACGACCTACGGCACCTGCGGCATCAAGGTGTGGGTGTTCAAGGGCGAGATCCTCGAGCACGACCCGATGGCTCAGGACAAGAAGGCCCAGGAAGAGGGCGGCCGTTCCGGCGGGCGCCGCGAGCGTGACGGCGACGACCGCGGGGGCCGTGGCCGCCGCGATCACGCCAACGCGTGACCCGGCCACCCGGAGGAATTGAGAGGCTGCCATGCTGCAACCCAAGAAGACCAAGTTCCGTAAGCAGTTCAAGGGGCGCATCCATGGCGCGGCCAAGGGCGGCTTTGAGCTGAACTTCGGCCAGTTCGGCCTCAAGTGCCTGGAGCCCGAGCGGATCACCGCGCGGCAGATCGAGGCGGCCCGCCGCGCGATCACCCGCGAGATGAAGCGTCAGGGCCGCGTGTGGATCCGGGTGTTCCCGGATCTGCCCGTGACCGCGAAGCCCACCGAAGTCCGCATGGGCTCCGGCAAGGGTGCCCCCGAGTTCTGGGCGGCCCGCGTGCATCCGGGCCGCATCATGTTCGAGGTCGACGGTGTCGCCGAGGACATCGCCCGCGAGGCCCTGCGCCTCGGTGCCGCGAAGCTGCCGGTGCGCACCCGCGTCATCCAGCGCATCGCTGATTGATAGGAAGAGATCATGAAGTCCGAACAGAGACTGTCTGATCTGCGCGCTCTGTCGGCGGATCAGCTTTCCGACGAGCTCGTCAACCTGAAGAAGGAGCAGTTCAACCTGCGCTTCCAGGGCGCGACGGGCCAGCTCGAGAACGTCGCCCGCGTCCGTGAGGTTCGCCGCGACATCGCCCGTGTCCGCACGCTGCAGCGTCAGAAGACGCTCGGCGCGGCCAAGGCCTGAAGGAGTAACTCATGCCCAAGCGCGTCCTTCAGGGTGTCGTCGTCAGCGACAAGACCGACAAGACCATCGTCGTGAAGGTGGAGCGTCGCTTCACCCACCCGGTGATGAAAAAGACGGTTCGCCGCTCGAAGAACTACCATGCCCATGACGAGGCCAATGCGGCCAAGATCGGGCAGACGGTGTTCATCGAGGAGTCCCGCCCCTATTCCAAGACCAAGACCTGGAAGCTGGTCGAGGATCAGGCGGCTGCGGCGGAAGCCGCCGGCACCGGCGTCGAGGCCTGAGGCCTCCGCACCGACCCCTCCGTTCGATCCGATCCACGCGGCGCGGGCCCTCCCGCGCCGCGTCGTCGTTTGGGCGCCTGCTTTTTCGGCCCGGTCCCGGCGTCCGCCGCCTCAGGCGAGGGCCGCGCGGATCGCGTCGAACCCGTCCGTGAGCGCCGCCGGCCCCGGCTGCAGGATGAGCGGCGACTTGATCTCGTGGATGCGCCCCTCAGCCACCGCCGGGATCGCCTCCCAGCCCGGCCGGGCGCGGATGCGCGCCACGTTGACCCGCTTGCCGCACCAGGAGGCGAGGATCACCTCGGGGGCGGCGGCGATCACCTGCTCGGGCGTGACGATGCGGCCCGCCGCGCCCTGCGCCCGGCTCACCGCCGCGAACACGTCCTCGCCGCCGGCATAGCCGATCAGGTCGGAGACCCAGCCGATCCCGGCGATCATCGGCGTGTCCCATTCCTCGAAATACACCCGCGTCCGCTGGTGGCCCGCGCCGGCGGCGGCCGCCGCGGCGAGGCGGGACTCGTAGGAGCAGGCGAGGGCCTCGGCCCGCGCCCCGGCGCCGACCAGGGCCCCCAGCGTGCGGATCATCGCGAGGCAGCCGGCCACGTCGCGCTGGTTGAACAGGTGGACGGCGATTCCGGCCCGGGCGAGATCGGCGACGATGCCGGCCTGGAGGTCGGAGAAGGCGAGCACGAGGTCGGGGGCGAGCGCCAGGATCTTCGGCAGGTCAGCGCTCGTGAAGGCCGAGACCCGCGGCTTCTCCCGCCGGACCTGGGGCGGGCGCACCGCGTAGCCCGAGACCCCGACGATGCGGTGGTCCTCGCCCAGCAGATACAGGGTCTCGACCGTCTCCTCCGTCAGGCAGACGATCCGCTCGGGCGGGAAGCGACGCATGCCGGGCGCGTTGGTGTCAGTGCTTGAGCCAGGCCAGCAGCCCCGCGCCGGGGGCCAGCATCACGAAGGCCCAGACGAAGGCGGAAGACCAGTTGGCGATCTGGAAGGGGAGGCGGTTGACGCCGAACGAGCCGGCCACCAGCGGGACCACCGCGCGGGCCGGACCGATGAACCGCCCGATCGCCACGGCGCCCGCGCCCCAGCGCCGAAGGAAGTCCTCGGCCCGGTCGGTCATCTCGGGATAGCGGCGCATCGGCCAGAAGCGTCGCACGTCGTTCTTGAAATAGTGGCCGGCCTCGTAGGAGACCCAATCGCCCAGACCCGCGCCGATGCCCGCCCCGATCACCATGGGCCAGAACGGCAGGTCGCTGGAGCCGATCAGCGCGCCGATCCCGAGCAGGATGAAGGTCGCCGGCACGAGCAGCGACAGGAAGGCGAGGGATTCGCAGAATGCGATCACCCCCGTCACCAGGGGCGCCCAGGCCCGGTGCGCCTCGATGAAGGCCAGCACGGACTGCTTGATCGTCTCGAAATCCATGCTGTCTCCGGAAGCGGCGATGCCTCATCTGGCGAAGAGGGCCTATGGCGGCAAGGGTGCGGGATGCGCGGCCCGGCCGATGCGGTATGAAAGCGGGGCACGCGGACATCCGGGAGCGTCATGAAGGTCCTGTCGATCCAGTCGCATGTCGCCTACGGCCATGTCGGTAACGCCTCCGCGGTCTTCCCGATGCAACGGCTCGGGGTCGAGGTCTGGCCGGTGCACACCGTGCAGTTCTCCAACCACACCGGCTACGGGACGTGGCGCGGCCGGGTCTTCGACGGGCCGGCGGTCGAGGAGGTGGTGCAGGGCGTGGCCGAGCGCGGTGCGCTCCGAGACTGCGACGCGGTGCTCTCCGGCTATATGGGCTCGGCCGATATCGGCACGGCGATCCTGCGGGCGGTCGCGGCGGTGCGGGCGGCCAACGCCGCGGCGGTCTATTGCTGCGACCCCGTCATCGGCGACACCCATGCGGGCGTCTATGTGCGCCCCGGCATCGCCGATTTCATGCGCGCCCAGGCGGTGCCCGCGGCCGACATCCTCACCCCGAACCAGTTCGAGCTGGATCTGATCGCCGGCCGGGCGACCGACACGCTGGAGGGCGCCAAGGCCGCCGTCGCGGCGGTGCAGGCGCTGGGGCCGCGGGTCGTGCTCGTCACCTCGCTGGCCACCGCCGAGACGCCTTCTGACGCCATCGACATGCTGGCCGGGGAGGGGGGCACGTTCTGGCGGGTGCGCACGCCGCGCCTCGACCTGAAGGCGGTCTCGGGGGCGGGCGATGCGGTCGCCGCGCTCTACCTCGTGCATTACCTGCGCACCCGCTCGGCGGCCCTGGCGCTGGGCATGGCCGCCGCCTCGATCCACGGCCTCCTGCGCCGCACGGCGGAGGCCGGCGCGGAGGAATTGCTGACCGTGGCGGCGCAGGAGGAGTTCGTCGCTCCGACCCGCGCCTTCCCGGTCGAGGCCGTCTGACCCAGAGCCCGAGACACCCGCTCCCCTCGTCCGGAAAGGAAGCCCGATGCCGCAACGCCGCTTCGCGACCCTCGACGTGTTCACCGACACGGCGCTCGCCGGAAACCCGCTCGCCGTCGTGCTCGACGCCGACGGGCTCGACGACGCGGCGATGCAGGCCATCGCCCGGGAGTTCAACCTCTCCGAGACCGTGTTCGTGGCCCCCCCGGCGGAGAGCCGACACCGGGCGGCCTTGCGGATCTTCACCCCGGCCCGCGAATTGCCGTTTGCCGGCCATCCGACGATCGGCACGGCCATCCTCCTGGCCCTGCACGACCGGGCGGCGGCGGAGCGGGCGGAGCGGGGCCTCGCCGACGCCGTCGCCTTCGGGCTGGAGGAGCGGATCGGCATCGTGGCCTGCGCGGTCGAGATCGGGGCGGACGGGCGCTCGGGCCACGCCCGGTTCAAGCTGCCGGTGATGCCGACCTATCTCGGCGCGGCGCCGGAGGCCGGGGCACTCGCCGAGGCGCTGGGCCTCAAGCCCCAGGAGATCGGCTTCCACCGTCACCAGCCGAGCCGGCACGGGGTGGGCCCGGCCTTCACCTTCGTGCCGCTGGCGAGCCGCGACGCCCTCGACCGGGCGCGGCTCGACGATGCGGGGCTGAGCCGGCTCTTCCCCCCGGAGACCTTCGAGGCGGCCGACGCGCTCTACCTCTATGCCCTCGATCCCGAGGGGCTCGGGCGGCAGTACCAGGCCAGGATGTTCGCCCCGCGGCTCGGCATGCCCGAGGATCCGGCCACCGGCGGCGCGGCGGCGGCCTTCGCGGGCGTCCTGATGCAGTTCGAGCCGCTGGGCAACGGCGAGCACGACGTGCTGATCCGGCAGGGTGTCGCCATGGGCCGACCGAGCGCGATCAGCCTCCAGCTCGTCGTCGCCGAAGGGGCGTTGCGCTCTGTCGAGATCGGCGGGGCCGCCGTGCGGGTGAGCGAGGGCGTGCTGCATGTCGATTGAGGCGGCCGACATCCTGTCGGCGCCGGGCTTCGCGCGGATTGCGCTCGGGCGGATCACCGCCCGGCTGGTGAGCCACGATTGGGCCTGGGCGCGGGACCATGCGGAGGCCATCGAGCGCCACTGGCAGCGGCGGCGCGCACGGACCCCGGGCCTGTTCGACGGCCCGGTCTACCTCGCCTCCGGCTGCCGCGTCGCGGACGCGGCCTGCGAGGCCGAGCTGTTCGAGGTGCGCTACTCGCGCTTCCTCGCGTTTCGCGACGCGGGCGGGCCCGATGCCGGCGTGGCCAACG
Organism: Methylobacterium sp. Leaf118; assembly: GCF_920984675.1. Classification (GTDB taxonomy): domain Bacteria; phylum Pseudomonadota; class Alphaproteobacteria; order Rhizobiales; family Beijerinckiaceae; genus Methylobacterium. Next base: position 31,887 of record NZ_CAKLBV010000045.1, on the reverse strand, counting down.
CCTTCGCGGCGATCGTGCCGCACAGCGCCGACGGCGCGGTGGTGCTCGGCGTGATGGGCCCGCACACCGCCAATGCCGGCCAGATCTACTTCCCCTGCGGCACGCCCGATCCGGGCGATCTGCGCGCCGACGGCACCATCGACCTCCCCGGCAGCGCCGTCCGCGAATTTCACGAGGAGACCGGCCTGTCCCTGCCGGAGGGGGCGGCGGAGGAATGGGTCCTGCTGCGCGGCGACGGCCAGCTCGCCTTCCTGCGCCCGGTCCGCTTCGACCGCGACGCCGCCGATCTCAAGGCCCGCATCGAAGTGCACCGGGGCCATGACGACGCGCCGGAACTCGCCCGCAGCGTCGTCGTCCGCTCCCGCGCCGAGATCGACCCGAGCCGGATGCCGGGCTTCGTGCAGGCCTATCTGGCGAGCGTCTTCGCGGCGTGAGGGGCCGCGCCGCGCGGCCTCAGCGGTAGCCGTAGCGGCTCTTGGCGGCGGCGAGCAGGCGCAGAGCCTCGGCCCCGCGGCCGGCGGCGCAGGCGGCGGAGGCCTTGTCGAGATCGGCGCCGAAGCGCTTGCCCACCGCCTCCGAGAGGTCGCCGGTCCGCACGTCGCCCTCGACGATGGTCTGCATCTGCTCGATGGTCGGACCACAGCCGGCACCGGCCGGCGGGGCCGCGACGGCGGCGGCGGGCATCAGGAGCAGGGCGGCGGCGAGGAGGGCGAATCGGCAGGTCACGGGCAGGGTCTCCGGGGAGCCGGCGGCACTGGGGGCTTCGCGCAACGGCGAAGCTTGCCGCCGGTTTGTGCGATGCGAACCGCGTTCGGTCAATCCGGGCGCCCGGTCGGTCGTGTCGCGCCCCGGCACGTTCGCCGCCGCTGCGCGTTGCCCGCGGGCATGATCCGCGCCCTCGCCGCCCTTCTCCTCCTGTCGCTGCCCGCCGGGGCCGCCGAGCCGCTCGGGCCACCGGGGGCGCCGGCCGAACGCTTCCCGAAGCCCGACCGGCCGGTGGCCGAGATCGTGGCGGCGCAATGGGCGGACGACCGGATGCGGGACCGGGCCGACGAGGTCGGGCAGGTCGTCCGCCTGATGCGGATCGCGCCGGGCCAGACGGTGGCGGATATCGGCGCGGGCAACGGCTACTCCGTGCTCCGCCTCAGCCCCCGCGTCGGCGCGCAGGGCCGCATCCTCGCCCAGGACATCACGCCGGACTACCTCGCCGACCTGGAGGCGCGGGTGCGGGCGAAGGGGCTCGCCAACGTCACCGTGGTGCGGGGCGAGGCGCACGACCCGCGGCTGCCGCCGCGCGCCCTCGACGCGGCCGTGCTGGTCCACATGTATCACGAGATCGCCCAGCCCTTCGGCCTGCTGTGGAATCTCGCCGGCGCGATGAAGCCCGGCGGACGGGTCGGCATCGTGGACGCCGACGCGATTCCCTCGCGCCACGGCACCCCGCCGACACTCCTGCGCTGCGAACTCGCCGCCGTCGGCTACCGCGAGATCTCGATGACCCCGCTGAAGGGCGGCGTCGGCTATCTCGCGGTGTTCGAGGCGCCCGATCCCGACCGCCGGCCGGCCCCCGAGGCGATCCGCCCCTGCCGGGACGCGGCGACGCGGGGCGGGCGGTGAGGGGCCTTTACCGAATCGGAGGGGTTGGTCCCACAGGCTGAGCCCGCGCGTCCTTCTGCCGGTCGGTCCCCTCAATGATCCTCGGATTCTGGCTCGAACAGCCGGTCTGGCTGATGTTTGCCCTGCTGACCGCGGGCTTCCTCGGCGTCTGCCTCGTGCTGAGCCTGCTGGCCAACCTGCCGGGGACGCGAGCGGCCGGGCGTGTCCTCGCCACCGGAATCGTACCGCCTTACATCGGCGTCGTCGCGGTGCTCCTCGCGCTGCTGACGGGCTTCGTCGCCAACGATGCCTGGGAGCGCCAGCGTCAGGCCGGCCGGGTGGTGCAGAGCGAGCGCGCCCACGCGCTTGCCGTCTACGATCTCAGCATCGCCTCGACCCCGGACATGAGCGCCCTGCGCGGTCTGCTCGCGGCCTATCTCGACGCCGTGGTGCGGGAGGAATGGCCGTCCATGGCGGAGACGGGCGCCTCCTCCTCCGTGGCCGGCCGCGCCCTCGGGCAATTGCTCCAGGCGGCGGCGGACCCGCGCATCGCCGTGGAGGCCGGGCAGGCGACCCATGCGGCCCTGCTGGAGGCGGTGATGCAGCTCCGCTCGGCCCGGAGCGAACGCCTCGCCCTCAGCGCCTCCCACAGCGACGAGAGCAAGTGGTTGACCCTGATGGCGCTGGCCGTGCTGACGCTGATCTCGATCGCCCTGGTCCATTGGGAGCGCCCGCCCGCCCAGGCGGCGACGCTGGTGCTGTTCTCCACGGCGATGATCGTCACCTTCGGGGTGATCGGCCTGCACGAGCGCCCCTTCGACGGCCCCCTGGCGATGTCGTCCGAACCGATCCGGCTGGCCCGCATCGCCATGGTGTCCGGGGAGCGCTGAGGCCCCGCGCCGCGGCGGGGTCCGGCGTCTGCGGCCGCTCAGCCCGGATCGTCGGTGGGTTTCGGCCCCGGTGGAGCGAACAGATCCTCCGGCGGGTCGGCGACGACCTTGCCGCCAGCGATGTCCAGATTTGGCACGAAGGCCTTGGTGAAGGGCAGCAACGCCGTCGGACCGCCGGCGGCGGGCCGGACCTCGAGCAGGTCGCCACCGCCGTAATTCGGGACCGCGACGATGGTGCCGATCAACGTCCCGGCCGCGTCCTCGACGGACAGGCCGATGAGGTCGGTCAGGAAGAACTCGTCCTCGTCCGCGGCCTCGCCGAGGCGCGCGCGGGAGACCGCGAGGGTGAGGCGGTTCAGCGCTTCCACGCCGGTGCGGTCGGCGACGCCCTTGACCCGCACGATCAGCACGTCGGGCGCGCTGCCGGGGGCCGGCCGGGCCTCCTCGAGCTCGACCATGCGTCCGTCGGACAGGCGCAGCGGCCCGTACTCCGCGATGGCGGTGGGCTGTCCGGTATAGGATTTCAGGCGGATCTCGCCGTGCAGGCCGTGCGGACGGCCGAATTCGCCGAGCACAACGAGGTCGGGATCGGGGGAGGCGGGCGGGGCCGCCTTGGCCGTGGCGGGTTTGCGCGCCGAGGTCACGGCCTCGCGTCCCAACGGCTCGGGCCGGGCGGGTCCGCGGAAGGAGGCGCCGGGGCGGCGGGCCATAGGGAATGCCTCGACAGGAAGACCGCGGAAAAATCCCTCTCCCTCCGGCAAGCCGGAGGGGGAGGGGCGTTCGTGGCGCTTAGGCCGCGGCGTCCTCGGCCGGGGCGGCGGCCTTCTCGGCGCGCTTGGCGGCGCGCTCCTTGGACTTCTCGCCGGGCTCGGCCTTCTGCGGGTTGTTGCGCACGGTACGCTTGGCGAGGCCGGCGGCGTCGAGGAAGCGCAGGACGCGGTCCGTCGGCTGCGCGCCCTTGGCGAGCCAGGACTGGATCTTCTCGTTGTCGAGCACGATGCGGGCCGGATCGTCCTTGGCCTTCATCGGGTCGTAGGCGCCGACCTTGTCGATGAAGCGGCCGTCGCGCGGGGCGCGGGCATCGGCGACGACGATGCGGTAATAGGGGCGCTTCTTGGCGCCGCCGCGGGTGAGGCGGATCTTGAGGGACATCAGTCGTTCCTTTCGGTGTCGTGTGCGAGATCGGCGTTTTGCGCGATCGTCTGGTGGTGCCGGATCACTTCCTTGACCACGAAGGCCAAAAACTTCTCGGCGAAATCGGGGTCGAGCTTGGCCTCGACCGCGAGATTCCTCAGGCGTTTGACCTGACGCGCCTCCCGGTCCGGATCGGAGGGAGGCAGGCCCTTGCGGGCCTTCAGCTCGCCGACCCGCTGCGTGCAGCGGAAGCGCTCGGCGAGCAGATGGATCAGCGCGGCATCGAAATTGTCGATGCTATCGCGCAGGCGCGCGAGCTCGGGATCGACGCCCTGGGCGGACAAGATCGTCATTTCTTCCGGCCCGGCAGGAAGCCGCCGAGGCCCGGCAGCTTGGGTCCGCCGAGGCCCGGCAGGCCCGGCATCTTCCCGCCCCCCGCGGCGGGGGGCATCGGCGGCAGCTTGCCGCCGAATTGCTTCTCGATCTGCGCGATCTGCTCCGGCGTCGGCTCGGGCATGCCCGGCGGCAGGTTCATGCCCCCCGGCATTCCCCCCGGCATCCCGCCGCCCAGCCCGAACATGTTGCCGAGCGCCTGGCCGATGCCGCCGCGCTTGCCCGAGCCCAACGACTTCATCATGTCGGCCATGGTCCGGTGCATCTTGAGGAGCTTGTTGATCTCCTCGACCTTGACGCCGGCGCCCGCCGCAATGCGCTTCTTGCGCGAGTTCTTGAGGATGTCGGGGTTCTTGCGCTCCTGGGCCGTCATCGACGAGATGATCGCCCGCTGGCGCTTGAACATCTTCTCGTCGAGATTGGCGCCCTCGACCTGCTTCTTGATCTGCCCCATGCCGGGCAGCATCCCCATCAGGCCGCCGATGCCGCCCAACTTCTCCATCTGGGCGAGCTGCATCGACAGGTCTTCGAGGTCGAACTTGCCCTTCCGCATCTTCTCGGCGGTGCGCAGGGCCTGCTCGTGATCGATCGTCTCCGCGGCCTTCTCGACCAGCGAGACGATGTCGCCCATGCCGAGGATGCGGTTGGCCACCCGCTGGGGGTGGAACTCCTCGAGCGCGTCGACCTTCTCGCCGACGCCGACGAGCTTGATCGGCTTGCCCGTCACGGCGCGCATGGAGAGCGCCGCGCCGCCGCGGGAATCGCCGTCCATGCGGGTCAGCACGATGCCGGTGACGCCGAGGCGCTCGTCGAAGGCCCGGGCCGTGTTCACGGCGTCCTGGCCGGTGAGGGCGTCGGCCACCAGCAGGACTTCGTGGGGGTTGGTCGCCGCCTTCACCTCGGCGGCCTCGGTCATCAGGCCCTCGTCGACCGTGGTGCGGCCGGCGGTGTCGAGCATCACGACGTCGAAGCCGCCCAGCCGCGCCGCCTCCATGGCCCGCCGGGCGATCTGCACCGCCGACTGGCCGGCCACGATCGGCAGGCTCTCGACCTCGACCTGCTTGGCGAGGATCGCGAGCTGCTCCATCGCCGCCGGGCGGCGCGTGTCGAGGGAGGCGAGGAGCACGCGGCGCTTGTCGCGCTGGCTCAAGCGCCGGGCGATCTTGGCGGTGGTGGTCGTCTTGCCCGAGCCCTGGAGGCCGACCATCAGGATGGCGACCGGAGCGGGCGCGTTGAGGTCGACGACGCCGGCATCGGTGCCGAGCATCGCGATGAGCTCGTCGTTGACGATCTTCACGACCATCTGGCCGGGCGTCACCGACTTGAGCACGACGGCGCCCACCGCCTTCTCGCGCACCCGGTCGGTGAAGGAGCGCACCACCTCCAGGGCCACGTCCGCTTCGAGCAGCGCGCGGCGCACCTCGCGCAGGGCGGCGGTGACGTCCGCCTCGGTCAGCGCGCCACGGCGCGTCAGCCCGGAGAGAATGCCGGAGAGGCGATCGGAAAGGCCTTCGAACATGCGTCCCGTCAGCCCGTGCTACTGGTGGAGGCCGGCATTGGCCACGCGGCGCGCCCGGAGCGCGTCCTCGAAACTCGCGATCGCCCGCGCGAATTGGTCCCGGCACGCGGGATCGCAGAAGCCGACCACCGCGCCGTTGTAGAGCGTCAACGCGTCGGCCACGATCGGCTTGCCCGACCAGGGGCAGAGATCGTTGACCGCATCCTCGATGCGGAGGGGCGTCTCGTTCGCGGGCGCCATGGCAAAAGGCTCGCAAGGCAGTGGCTTCGGCGCATTCACGGCAACGACGAGCGCGCCCGAGGGCGCAGACGCGCTGTCGGACGTTGACCTCCGGCCTCTCGGACCGGTCGGCGGCTCTTCGCGACGATCGAAACGTCGAAATGGAGCCGCGGGCGATAGGCCCGATGGCGCGCCAAGTCAATCCCGGCCGAGGGCGCCCGTGCCGAAGGAGGACGGTGTTCGAACGGTTAAACTTTACCGTTCATTAAGCATGACAGGTCCAGATGAGCGCTCACGCACCGCATCAGGTGCCCGAGGACTGCTCCGATGTCGGAACCCGCGCGACAGACCCCGTCCCACGACTCCGCCCTCCGGACGCCCGGCCCTGCTGCCCCCCTGCGCGACTGGCTCGCCACGATGCTCGCCGCCGAAGCCCGGACGGTCGAGCCGCCGGTCGCAGCGCCGGTGGCTCCTGTGGCGCCCGAGCCCGAGATCCGCACCTGGGCGCCCCGCCTCGTCACCGCGGCGAAGCCGAGCGAGGATGCCGAGGACGAGCTGTCCGAGATCATGGCCGAGAACATGATGCTGAAGGCCCGGCTCCGGCTCGAGTCCGACCGGCGCGACGAGCTTCAGATCATCCTGGCCCAGGAAATCCGCGAGCTGCGGTCCCACATCGCCGAAGAGGTCGGCAAGATGGAAGACCTGCGGGCCGAGCGCGACCTGTGGCGTGCCCGTTGCGAGGCGTTGGCCGCCCCCCTGTTCCAGACCGCCACGCGCTGAGCGCGCGGGCCCGGTCCACACTCCGGGAAAAAGCGAAGGGCCGCTCCCTCGGGGGGAGCGGCCCTTCCATTGTCGAACCGGTCAGCTCGACGAAACCTGTCGTGATCCCGCGAATGCGTCAGACGCACACGCCGGAGGCAACGGTCCAGGTCTTGGTCGTCGGCGACGGCTGATGACAATGAGACACTGGATCACCTCCTTTCGTTGATGGCTGGGATCCCCAAGGTAGGGACGTTTTTCGGGCCGCGAAAGCCCCCGGCGGGATCATCGGCTGCGTTGTCTCGCCGCGGCGCACAAACAGGCGCGTCGCCGCCCGCTGGCACGCCGCGACCGGAGGGCCTAAACAGAGCGCCCGCCGCAACCGGGTGCTCCCGAAGCCATGTCCTCCGCCGCCGCCCCGCGCGCCTCCGACGACGTCCTCGACCCCAAAGCGATGCGCGAGCCGCTGTCCAACGCGTGGTACTGCGTGGGCCAAGCCGCCAGCATCGCGGGCGGCAGGATGCGCGCCGTGGCGCTCAACGGCGAGCAGGTGGTGGTGGGCCGGGGCCAGGACGGCGCCCTGTTCGCGCTGCGCGACCGCTGCCCCCATCGCGGCATGGCGCTCTCCAAGGGCATGTTCGACGGCGACACCCTGATGTGCCCGTTCCACGGCTGGCGCTTCGGCACCGACGGGCGCTGCCGCGACGTCCCGACCCTGTCCGAGCACGATGCCTCGGACTTCTCGCGCATCGTCGTCCAGCGCTTTCCCATTCGTGAGAGCGCAGGCTTCCTCTGGGTCAATCCGCATCTCGGCCCCTCCGACCCGGCCGCGGTGCCGGAGGTGCCCGCCCTGACCTTCGAGCCCGCGGGCTGCCTCGTGGTGGAATTGGAGGTCGAGGCCTCGTTCGATCTCACGACGCTCAGCCTCGTCGATCCCGGCCACGTGGCCTTCGTGCACGATTCCTGGTGGTTCCGCCCCTCGAAGGAGCTGCGCGAGAAGGTGAAGACCTTTCATCCGGTGCCGCACGGCTTCGTCATGTCGAGCCACGCGACGACGAAGAGTTCGCCGGTCTACCGGCTGCTCGGCGGGGTGCCGGAGGTCGAGATCGAGTTCCGCCTGCCGGGCGTGCGGCTGGAGCGGATCGCGGCGGGCGAGAAGCGGGTGGCGAACTACACCTACGCGACCCCGATGGGGGCCAACCGCACGATGCTGACCAACGCGCTCTACTGGAGCATGCCGGTCCTCAACCTGCTGAAGCCGCTCGCCCGGCCGCTGATGCGCCAGTTCCTGACCCAGGACCAGCAGGTGCTCCAGCACGCGCAGGACGGGCTCGACCGCAAGCCGACCATGGTCCTGCTCGGCCAGGGCGACCTGCCCTCGCAATGGTATTTCCGCTTGAAGCGCGAGGCGCTCGAAGCGGCCCGCGAGGGCCGGCCCTTCGCCAACCCGCTGACCCGGCAGGAACTGCGCTGGCGCTCGTGATCCGGGCGGACCGGCCGCCGCGTCATCGGGTCCGCGCGGCTTGACCGGGGACCGGTTCGGACCAATCTCGGCCATATGAAGAAGCGGGGCCTGCTCACGGTCGCCAGCGCGGCCACGATGATGACGCTGGGCGGCGTCGGCTACGCCGCGCGGCGGCGCGGCCGCAATCCCTATTACCAGGGCCCCAAGAGCGACCATTTCGACGGCTTGCGCTTCCACGCCCCGAATCAGCCGCCCGACAAGAACCTCTCGGATGTCGCCCGCTGGCGCATGACGGCGAAGCGGGAGGCATGGCCCGGCCGTGTCGCCAGCCCCTTTCCCGCCGACAAGCCGCCGGAGCGGGTCGATTGCCTGCGCGTCGTCCTGATCGGGCATGCGAGCTACCTGTTCCAGGTGGCCGGCCGCAACCTCCTGGTCGATCCGGTCTTCTCCCGGCGGGCGAGCCCGTTCCGCTTCGCGGGCCCCAAGCGCGTCAACCCGCCCGGGATCCGCTACGCCGACCTGCCGCCGATCGATGCGGTGCTGATCACCCACAACCATTACGACCATCTCGACGGGCCGAGCATGGCCCGGCTCTGGCAGGACCATCAGCCGCTGATCGTCGCCCCCCTGGGCAACGACGTGATCCTGCGCGGCTATGACGACACCATGCATGTCGAGACCCGCGACTGGGGCGAGTCGGTCGATCTCGGCGCGGGCATCACCGCCCACCTGACCCCCGCCCGGCACTGGTCGGCCCGCGGCCTCAACGACCGGCGCATGGCGCTCTGGTGCGCCTATCTGCTCACCACGCCCCGGGGCGTGCATTACCATGTCGGCGATACCGGCCTCGGCGACGGCGCGATCTTCCGCGAGATCCGCGCCCGGTTCGGCCCGCCGCGCCTCGCCACGCTGCCGATCGGCGCCTACGAGCCGCGCTGGTTCATGCAGCCCCAGCACATGAACCCGGCGGACGCGGTCGAGGCGTTCGGCCTGCTCGGCGCGGAGCGGGCCCTCGGCCATCACTGGGGCACCTTCCAGCTCACCGACGAGGGCGTCGAGCGGCCCGCCGAGGCCCTGGCCGCGGCGCTCGACGCGGCCGGGCTGCCCCCGGAGCGGTTCCTGGCCGTGCGGCCCGGTCAGGTCTGGGAAGGATAGGGGGTGGACCGGGGGCCGGCCGTCGCCTCGGCGCGACGCCGCGGCGCAGGGGGAGGGGGCCCCGTTCTCCTTTCAGGGCCAATCTCGGCGGCATTCGTCTTGGCCGGACTTGTCTTGGTGGCACTCGTCTTGGTGGCACTCGTCTTGGCCGAACCCGCCCGGGCCTTCGGCGGGCCGGGCGCGACCGTGGGGCTCCCCCTCGGCTCCCCCGACCCGTTCGGTGCCCTGACGGGACGCGCTCCGCCCGAGGCTGCGGCCGCCGGCCCCCCGGTGGCTGGGCCCGAGGTCGCCCCGCCTCAGCGCCACGTCCTGCGGAGGCCTCCGCCCGGCACGCGTGCCGTGACACGCCCCATGACACGCCCCATGACACGCCCCGCGACGCGACCGATGAAGAGCCCAGGCGCCGTGAGCGGGTGCGGACGCCGCCGTTGACCGTCTCGCCCCGCCCCGCCATCAAGCGGCATGCATGACGCCGCCGCTCCCGGCACGGTGGCCCCCTGGCGGGCCACCGTCCTGACCCTCTACCCCGAGATGTTCCCCGGACCCCTCGGCCTGTCCCTGTCGGGGGATGCCCTGGCGCGCGGCGCCTGGAGCCTGGAGGCGCGCAACATTCGCGCCCACGGCCTCGGCCGCCACCGCAGCGTCGACGACACCCCGGCCGGCGGCGGGGCCGGCATGGTCCTGCGCTGCGACGTGCTGGCGGCCGCGATCGACGCGGCCACGCCCGAACCGGATCACCGTCCCCGCCTGCTCATGTCCCCGCGCGGAACGCCGCTGACGCAGGCGCGGGTGCGGGCGCTGAGCGCCGGGCCGGGTGCCGTGATCGTCTGCGGCCGGTTCGAGGGGGTGGACGAGCGGGTGATCGCCGGGCGCGGCCTGGAGGAGGTCTCCATCGGCGACTACGTGCTCTCCGGCGGCGAGATCGCCGCCCTCGTCCTGATCGATGCCTGCGTACGCCTGCTCCCGGGCGTGATGGGCAAGCCGCAATCGGGCGTCGAGGAGAGCTTCGAGGGCGGCCGGCTGGAATACCCGCACTACACCCGGCCCCGGGACTGGGAGGGCCGGGCGATTCCCGACGTGCTGATGGGCGGCAACCACGCCGCCATCGCCCGCTGGCGGGCGGAGCGCAGCCTTGCGCTGACGCGGGCGCGGCGGCCGGACCTGCTGACGGAGCGCGAGGACCCGTAGCGCCGGGGCGTCACCCGCGCGACACGCCGTTCATCATGTCACGCATCGCCGCTTGTGTCGGAGCCCGACTTCGGTCATCCCCATCGGCGGGCCACCTCCCCCCAACGGGAGGCACCCATCTGGAAGGATGGACGACATGACGACACCCAAGCCTGCCGCGCGTCCGCGCGTGCCTTATTTCTCGTCCGGCCCCACGACCAAGCGTCCCGGCTGGACCCTCGACGCCCTCGCCGGCGCTCCCCTCGGCCGCTCGCACCGCTCCGCCGCCGGCAAGGCCAAGCTCGCCGAAGCCATCGAGCGGACCCGCACGATCCTGCGCGTTCCCGACGATTACCGCATCGGCATCGTGCCCGGCTCCGATACCGGCGCCGTCGAGATGGCGATGTGGTCGATGCTGGGCCCCAAGACCGTCGAGGTCATGGCCTGGGATTCCTTCGGTGCCGAATGGGTCACCGACGCCCTGAAGGAACTGAAGATCGATCCGATCGTGCGCACCACCGAGCACGGCGTGCTCCCGGCGCTCGACGCGATCGACACGCGGACCAACGACGTCGTCTTCACCTGGAACGGCACCACCGCCGGCGTGAAGATCCCGCATGCGGACTGGATCGCCGACGACCGCGCGGGCGTGACGATCTGCGACGCCACCTCGGCCGCCTTCGCGATGCCGCTGCCGTGGGACAAGCTCGATGTCGTGACCTATTCCTGGCAGAAGGTGATGGGCGGCGAGGCCGCGCACGGCATGCTGATCCTCTCGCCGCGCGCCGTCGCCCGGCTGGAGAGCCACAAGCCGGCCTGGCCGATCCCGAAGGTGTTCCGCCTGACCAAGGGCGGGCGGCTCATCGAGGGCATCTTCAAGGGCGACACGATCAACACCCCCTCCATGCTGGCGGTCGAGGACTACATCGACACCCTGAAATGGGCCGAGAGCCTCGGCGGGCTCGACGCACTGTTCGCCCGGGCCGACCGCAACGCGCGGGTGATCCACGACTGGGTGGCGCGCACGCCCTGGATCGGCCATCTCGCGGTGGACCCGGCGACCTACTCCAACACCGGCGTCTGCCTCGTGATCACCGATCCGGACGTGCTCGCCAAGGGCGACGCGGCGGTCAAGCGCCTCGCCGCCAACATCGTGGCCCGCCTGGAGCACGAGGGTGTCGCCTTCGACTTCGGCGCCTACCGCGACGCGCCGGCCGGCCTGCGGATCTGGTGCGGGGCCACTGTCGAGGCCTCCGACCTCGAGGCGCTCACGCCCTGGCTCGACTGGGCCTTCGCCCAGGAGAAGGCGGCCCTCGCCGCCGCCGCGGCCTGATCCTCCGCTGAGCCCCACGGCCGGTCATGTGACCGGCCGTTTCCTTATCAGCCCTGCGCGTTCAGCGATCCCGGCTCTTCGGCCGGCGATCCCGCACGCCTGCGCCACGGGTGCTCCCATGCCTCATCCGCCCAAAGTCCTCATCTCCGACGCCCTCTCCGACGCCGCCGTCCAGATCTTTCGCGATCGCGGGATCGCGGTCGATTTCCGCCCGGAGCTCGGGCGGGACAAGGACGCGCTCCTCGACGCCATCGGCGACTATGACGGCCTCGCCATCCGCTCCGCCACGAAGGTCACCGCCAAGCTGCTGGCGCAGGCCTCCCGCCTCAAGGTGATCGGCCGGGCCGGCATCGGCGTCGACAACGTCGACGTGCCGGCTGCCACGGCCAAAGGCGTGATCGTGATGAACACGCCCTTCGGCAACGCGATCACGACCGCCGAGCACGCCATCGCCATGATGTTCGCGCTCGCCCGGCAGATCCCGCAGGCCGACGCCTCCACCCAGGCGGGCAAGTGGGAGAAGAACCGCTTCATGGGGGTCGAGCTGACGGGCAAGACGCTCGGCGTGATCGGGTGCGGCAACATCGGCGCCGTGGTCGCCGACCGGGCGATCGGGCTGAAGCTGAAGGTCGTGGCCTACGATCCCTTCCTGACGCCCGAGCGCGCCTTCGAACTCGGCGTCGAGAAGGTGGAGCTCGACGCGCTGCTGGCGCGGGCCGACATCCTGACGCTGCACGTGCCGGTGACGGAGCGAACCCGCAACCTGCTCTCGGCCGAGACCCTCGCGAAGACCAAGCCGGGTGTGCGCATCATCAACTGCGCCCGCGGCGGCCTCGTCGACGAGGCGGCGCTCCGCGCGCTGCTCGAATCCGGCCACGTGGCGGGGGCCGCCTTCGACGTCTTCGCCACCGAGCCCGCGACCGAGAACCCGCTCTTCGGCCACCCCGACGTCGTCTGCACGCCCCATCTCGGCGCCGCGACCGCCGAGGCCCAGGCGAACGTGGCGCTTCAGGTCGCCGAGCAGATGGCGGATTACCTCGTCACCGGCGCCATCGCCAACGCGGTCAACGTCCCGGCGATCTCGGCGGAGGAGGCGCCGCGGCTCAAGCCTTTCGTCGCACTCTCCGAAAAACTCGGCTCGTTCCTCGGCCAGCTCACCGACGCGCCGATCCGGGGCATCCGCATCACCTACGAGGGCGCGGTCGCCGGCATGAACACCCGGGCGCTCACCGCCGCGGCGGTGACCGGCGTACTGCGTCCGATCCTCGCCGACGTGAACATGGTCTCGGCGCCGGCGATCGCCCGGGAGCGGGGCATCGTGGTGGAGGAGGTCAAGCGCGAGGGCGGCGCGAGCGACTACGAATCGGTGGTGCGCATCGCCGTGGACGCCGAGGATCTCGTCCGCGACGCCGCCGGCACGGTGTTCCACGACGGCAAGCCGCGGGTGATCGAGATTCGCGGCATCGGCATCGACGCGGTGCTGAGCCCGCACATGCTCTACGTGCCCAACCACGACCGCCCGGGCTTCGTCGGGAGCTTCGGCACGGTGCTCGGCGAGGCCGGGGTGAACATGGCGACCTTCGCCCTCGGTCGGGCGGAGAAGGGCGGCGACGCGATCGCCTTCGTGGCGGTGGACGGTCCCGTCTCCGCCGAGGTGCTGGAGGCCATCGCCGCGATCCCGCAGGTGAAGCGTGTCCGACCCGTCCGCTTCTGACCCCGCCGCCCTCCCGCCGGCCTCTGAGGGCGCGGACCGTCCCGCGCCGTCCCCCATCCCCACCCCCGTCAAGGATCGGATCATGTCGTCCCGCATCGTCATCCGCTGCGACTGGAACAAGGCGGCCGGCGTCTACTTCGTCTGCGGCTCGCCGGTGCCCGGCCTCGTCACCACCGCCCCGACCATGCCGGCGTTGCTGTGCAAATTGCCCGGCACGATCCGCGCCCTGCTGGGGCTGGAGGCGGACGCCTATCTCGACATCTACGTCGAGCGGGTGGCCCGCTGAGCCGGGCGCCGCAGCGCCGGCTTTCCCGCCGCCGCCATCGGCGCGCCGGCCCGCCATCCTCGGGATCAGGCTCCGGCGCGGGCATCGTCCCGAGCGGTGGCGTCCGACTTGTCAGCAAAAGACGCTGCGGGACAACAACCTAGAGACGCGTCAGGGATCCGCGATCCAAGACGCGTCTCGGGAACGGCCGCGCGGGTCGCATTCGGCTGCAGGAACATCGGTGCGCGCGGGCGGAAGATCTGTCGGTTGGCCTCGCGACCGGCTGCAAGAATTGAGCAGTCGAAAAACATTTGACGGATTCCCGCGGGCCGCTCCTCCTTTGTATTATTTTCGGTCGGGTTCAATCGACCGCGTTGGGAACGGTACAGGATTGTCCAGCGCCGCGACTTGTAGAGAGCATGTTCAGAATTTCTGAGGCATGAGTGACCGGAGTGTCGGGATGGATCGCTAGGGGGCGCGAACGATGGGCATGCCGGCAGGTCTTGCCGCTTGTATTCGGTCGACCTGGGTCTGGATCGCGCTCGGCATCGTGGCCAGCCTTGGGATGGCCGCCGTCTCCGTCGTGATGCTGCTCGAGTTGCGCCGGGACGCCTGGGAGAAGGCGGCCCAGACCTCCAGGAATCTGCTCCAGGTGATCGAGCGCGACGTCGCCCGCAATTTCGAGATCATCGACCTCGCGCTTCTCGGCATCGCCGACAATCTCAAGATGCCGAGCCTGTCGGCGATGAGCCCCGAAATCCGCCAGCTCGTGCTGTTCGACCGGGCCGTCAACGCCAAGGATCTCGGCGTGATGCTCGTCCTCGATGAGGACGGCAACACCGTCTACGACCTTGCCGGCTGGCCGCCCCGGCGGATCAACGGTGCCGCGCGCCCCTATTTCAAGCTCCACGAGGCCGATCCCCACCTCGGGCTCGCCATCAGCCAGCCCTTGATCTCGCGGTTGAACGGCCAAAGCATCGTCGTGCTGAGCCGCAGGATCGAGAAGCCCGACGGTTCGTTCGGCGGGGTTGTGCTCGGCAGCCTGTCGCTCGCCTATTTCCAGCGCCTGTTCGACCGGATCGAGCTCGGCCATGCGGGCACGATCAACCTGTTCCACGAGGACGGCACGCGCATCGTGCGCTACCCCCAGGCCGATCCCGTTCCGGCCCCGAACTTCGCGGAGGCGGAGAACTTCCAGCGCTTCCTGCACGAGGGCCAGGGCAGCTTCGTCGCGCCCACCACGAGCGACGGGATCGAGCGCGTCTACCGGTTCACCCGGGTCGCCGGCCTGCCCCTCGTCCTCAACGTCGCCCTGAGCACGCGGGAGATCGAGGCGGAGTGGCGCGCCAAGGCCGCGGTGATCGGCGGCATCGTGCTCGCCCTGTGCAGCCTGACGATCGGGCTGTCGCTGCTGTGCGGATGGGAACTCGGCCGCCGCGCGGCGGCGGAGAAGGAGCTGGCCCGGCTCTCGCGCACCGACGCTCTGACCGGGCTCTCGAACCGCCGCTGCTTCGAGGAGACGTTCGCGCAGGCCTGGGCGCAGGCCCACCGGAGCGGCGATCCCCTCTGTCTGCTGATCGTCGATGCCGACCACTTCAAGCGCTACAACGACCGCCACGGCCACGCCGCGGGCGACGCCGTTCTGCGGCGGCTGGCGGAGGCGCTGTCGGAGAGCGTGCGCCGGCCGAGCGATCGCGTCGCCCGCATCGGCGGCGAGGAATTCGCCATCCTCCTGCCGGGCACCGATCTCGCGGGCGGCGCCCATGTCGCGCAGCGAGTCCATGCCGCCGCCGCGCGCCTCGCCCTCGCGGTGGAGGGCGCCGAGATCGGGCCGGTCACGGTGAGCATCGGGCTCGCCGGGGCCGTTCCGATCCAGGGCGGCACCCTGGAGGCGCTCTACCGCCAGGCCGACGGGGCCCTGTATCGGGCCAAATCCGAGGGGCGGAACCGGACCTGCCAAGCGCCCCCCGGCCTGGAGCCTCCGCAGGCGCAAAAGCTCCAGAGGGTGGGCGGCGGGCGCTGACCGCCGCGCCGCCGGGACTGGCCGGCCGGCGCGCTTCGTGCGACAGGTCGGCCCCATGAAGATCGACGGCCGACACTACCGCACCATCTTCCCCGATGCCGACGGCCGCGCCGTCCTCGTCATCGACCAGACACGGCTGCCCTTCGCCTTCGACTTGAAGCGGCTCGCGAGCCTGACCGACGCGGCGGTGGCGATCCGCACCATGGTGGTGCGCGGCGCGCCGCTGATCGGCGTCACCGCCGCCTACGGGCTGGCTCTGGCGATGGCCGAGGATGCGAGCGAGGCCGGGATCGACCGGGCCTGCGCCACCCTCGCGGCCACCCGCCCGACCGCGATCAACCTGCGCTGGGCCCTCGACCGCGCGGCGGCCGTGCTACGCCGCGCACCGCAGGCGGACCGGGACGAGCTCGCCTTCGCCGAGGCCGCCCGCATCGCCGACGAGGACGTGGCGAGCTGCCGCGCCATCGGCGAGCACGGGGCCGCGATCCTCGCCGACATCGCCGCGAGGAAGGGCGGGACCGTCAACGTCCTGACCCATTGCAACGCCGGCTGGCTCGCCACGGTCGATTGGGGCACGGCGCTGGCCCCGATCTACGTGGCCCACGATGCCGGGGTGCCGGTGCACGTCTATGTCGACGAGACCCGGCCGCGAAACCAGGGCGCGGCGCTGACCGCCTTCGAACTCCACGCCCATGGCGTGCCCCACACCGTGATCGCCGACAATGCGGGCGGTCACCTGATGCAGCACGGGGAGGTCGATTGCTGCATCGTCGGCTCGGACCGCACCACGGCCTCGGGCGACGTCTGCAACAAGATCGGCACCTACCTCAAGGCGCTGGCGGCGTCCGACAACCGCGTGCCGTTCTACGCGGCCCTGCCGTTCTCGACGATCGACTGGACGCTCGAGGACGGGGTGCGCGACATCCCGATCGAGGAGCGCGACGCCCGCGAGGTCACGCATCTCACCGGCCGCACGGAAACCGGCGCGATCGCCACGGTGCAGGTGGTCTCCCCCGGCAGCCCGGTGGCCAACCCCGCCTTCGACGTGACGCCGGCGCGGCTCGTCACCGGAATCATCACCGAGCGGGGCGTGTGCGCGGCGAGCCCGGAGGGGCTGGCCGGACTCTATCCGGAGCGCCGGCGGGCGGCCTAGGCTTTACGGGCGCGCATCGGCCCGAGCGGTGGGCGGCCGGAGGCGACGCGGCCTCCGCACGGAAAGAGCCGTCCTGGCGACGATCGCCCGGGCGATGGGCTGACCCCCCCGGGAGACTCGGCGACAGCGCCCGAGGGTCAAACCCCTCTCCCCTCGGCCGCTTTGGCGCTCACCGCTCGGTCTCTCGGGCCCGCCTGGACGAGTTCCCGACTAATCCTTCAGCGGGTCGTGGCCCCAGTTCATCAGGGACAGCCGCCAGGGCGAGTCCTTCCGCTGCGCCGGGTCCTCCGGGCCGCCCTGCTTGAGGTGGCGGTGGACGTAGCCGACGACCTTCGTCATGTGCGCGTAATCGTCGTCCGAGAGGTCGGCCTTCTTCGTGTGGAGGATCGCGACGATCCGCCGGCCCTCCTTGTGGCCGGTCGCCTCGCCGCCGCTCGTCTTCTGGCCGACCGAGCGGCTCGCGTCGCTTTCCAAAAATGTTTCCAGCTCGGCGGCGGTCATGTTCACCGCCTCCTTGAACCCGCTCCAGATCGCCGCGTGGTCGTCCTTGTCCGCCATGTCGTCCTGCCGCTGCCTGGGGGAATGCGCCATCGGAACCGGAGGGTCGGCGGGCGGTTCCGCTCAGCCCGAAGCTGCGCCGAACGGACGCGGCGCCCGGCTCAGCCGCAGCCAGCGAGCGACGAGCAGGAGCGAAACGGCGAGCAGCCCGGCGCAGAAGCCCGCCCAGATGCCCTGGCCGCCCCAGCCCGCGCCCCAGGCGAGACTTGCGCCGAGGGGGACGCCGAGGCCCCAGTAGCCGGCGAGGGCGATCAGCATCGGCACCCGCGTGTCCTGGAGACCGCGCAGGGCCCCGAGCGCCACCGACTGGACGCCGTCCGAGACCGCGAACAGCGCCGAGAAGGCCAGGAGGCCGATGGCCACCGGCCGCACCGCGGCGGCGCCGGGCGCCTCGGCATCGAGGAAGAGACCGATCAGCGTGCCCGGCATGCCGAGTTGAAGGAGCGCGCAGGCCACCATGACGCCGAAGCCGAGCCCCAGGGCCACGGCGCCGGCCCGGCGCAACCCGTCACGGTCGCCCGCGCCGAAGGTCCGCCCGACCCGCACGGTGGCCGCCTGTCCGATGCCGTTGGGGACCATGAAGCAGGTCGCCGCGATCTGCAGCGTCACCGCGTGGGCGGCGAGCGGCACGGTGCCGAAGGTGCCCATCGCGACGGTGGCGGCCTCGAACAAACCGGCCTCGGCCACGCCCGCGACGCCCATCGGGGCGCCGAGGCGCACGAGGCGGCCGAGCGTTTCGGAGTCGAAGCGCCAGAGGCCGGCGAACATCCGGTGGCGGCGCAAGGCCGGATCGCGCCCGATCACGATCACCAGCGCGGCGAGGGCCAGGCTTTCCGTGAGGACGGTGGCAAGGGCCACGCCGACGAGGCCGAGTTCCGGCGGCCCGAAGGCCAGGAACGCGCCCAGCCCGATATTGAGCGGCAGCGCCGCGAGGCTGACGGCGAGCGGCGGGCCCGGCCGCTGCAGGGCGGCGAGCGCGCCTTTCAGCACCATGAAGGCGAGCGCGGGAAGCATCCACCATTGCAGCACCCGCATATAGGCGCCGGCCTCGCGCAGAACCGCCGGGTCCTGGCCGAGCGGGGCGAGCAGGCTCTCGGTGTGCCACAGGAGCGGCATCAGCCCGGCGGCCAGCAGCAGGCCGAGCCACAAACCGGCCCGGACGATGCCCCGCACCGCCCCCGCGTCGGATCGACCGCCGCCCGCCGCCGCCGCCACCAGGGGCGCCACCGCCGAGGTGAGGCCGATGCCGCCGATGTAGAGCAGCAGGTAGAGGCTGGTGGCGAGCGCGCCCGCCGCGACCGGCTCGGCGCCGAGCCGGCCGAGCAGGACCGCGTTCGAGGCGATCAGCCCGTGCTGGGCGAGGTTGATGAGGACCAGCGGCGCGGAGAGCGTCAGCGTCGCCCGCACCTCGTCCTGCCAGGGCGTGGCGCGGCGCGGGCCCGTCGCCGCGAGGCCTGATGTCCGGTTCACGCGTCTGGTCCCTTGTCCGGGGTCAAGGAACCGGCGCCGGCGCCCGATCTCCCAAAAAGCCGCCGGACTGGCGGCGCCAGAGGTCGGCGTAGAGGCCGCCGCGGCGGATCAGCTCGGCGTGGCTGCCCTCTTCGACGATGCGCCCGCCATCGATCACGATCAGCCGGTCCAAGGCCGCGATGGTCGAGAGGCGGTGGGCGATGGCGAGCACGGTCTTGTCCGCCATCAGCGTGTCGAGCGCCTCTTGGATCGCCGCCTCGACCTGACTGTCGAGGGCGCTCGTGGCCTCGTCGAGGATGAGGATCGGCGCGTCCTTGAGGATGACGCGGGCGATCGCGATGCGCTGGCGCTGGCCGCCGGAGAGCTTCACGCCGCGCTCGCCGACATGGGCGTCGTAGCCGCGCCGGCCGTGATGGTCGACGAGGTCGAGGATGAAATCGTGGGCATGCGCGAGCCGCGCCGCCCGCTCGATCTCGCCCGGCGTGGCGCCGGGGCGGCCATAGGCGATGTTGTCGCCGATCGAGCGATGCAGGAGCGAGGTGTCCTGGCTCACCATGGCGATGTGTTCGCGCAGCGAATCCTGCGTGACGCGGGCGATGTCCTGCCCGTCGATCAGGATGCGCCCGCCCTCGACGTCGTGCAGCCGCAGCAGCAGCGAGACGATGGTGCTCTTGCCCGCCCCGCTGACGCCGACGAGGCCGACCTTTTCCCCCGGGCGGATGCGGAAGGAGAGCGCCTCGATGATGCTGGCGTCCCCCCGGCCGTAATGGAAATCCACCGCCTCGAAGCGGATCTCGCCGCCCGTCACCGCGAGCCGTCCGGCATCCGGCGCGTCCACGAGCCCGTGGGGCCGCGCGATGGTCTGCATGCTCTCCTGGATCACGCCGACATTCTCGAACACGCCGCGGACGGTCTGCATCACCCAGCCCGACATCGCCATCAGGCGCAGGATCAAGGCGAGGCCGGCGGACGCCTCGCCGGTCGTCATCGCGCCCCGCTGCCACAGCATCAGGCAGGCGGCGGCGGTGGCCAGGATCAGCAGGCTGTTGAGGCCCCCGAGCAGGGTCGTGGTCAGGGTGGTGAGGCGGAACTGGTGGAGATAGGCGCCGTTATGGGCGCTCACCGCGTCCCGCACCGCGGCCCGCTCCTCGCGGTCGCGGGCGAACAGCTTCACGGTGAGGATGTTGGTGTAGCTGTCGACCACCCGTCCGATCAGGGTCGAGCGGGTCTCGGCGGTGCGGTGCGAGCGCTTGCGGGCGCGGGGCACGAACCACGCCGTGAGCCCGGCATAGGCCGCGACCCAGACGATCACGGGCAGCGCCAGCCACGGCGAGATCGACGAGAACAGGCCGATGGCGGTGATCGCGTAGATCGCGACGTAGAGCAGCGTGTCGATGAACACGACGGCGAGCTCGCGCACCGCCGGCCCGACCTGCACGACCCGGTTGGCGAGCCGGCCCGCGAAGTCGGCCTGGAAATAGGAGAGGGAATGGCCGAGCGTGTAGAGATGGGTGCGCCAGCGGATCTGGTTGGTCGCCTGCGGCACGATGAGCTGGTTCGAGGCGATCTCGTGCAGCCAGATCGAGATCGGGCGCACCACGAGGAGGAGCCCGGCGGCGAGCCCCAGCGGCAGACCGTGATCGGTGAGCAGGCTGGCCCGGTCGGCGGTGCTCATCAGGTCGATGAACCAGCGCATCAGCAGATAGAGCGAAGCCTCGATGCTGCCCGCGACCACCGCGATGAGGAACAGGAACAGGAGCGCGCCGCGGATCGGGCG
The DNA here is from genome assembly GCF_920984675.1 of Methylobacterium sp. Leaf118. Taxonomy (GTDB): domain Bacteria; phylum Pseudomonadota; class Alphaproteobacteria; order Rhizobiales; family Beijerinckiaceae; genus Methylobacterium. The sequence goes on along the minus strand of NZ_CAKLBV010000045.1, from coordinate 11,297 downwards.
CAGGTAGAACGCCGCGAAGCCGAGCACGGTCTTGGGCGGCCCGCGCCGCTCGTCGAAGGGCGCGAACGGGTCGATGCGGCGCTCGAGCCAGTCGAGGAACATTGTGTCTCTGGGAGCGGGAAGCGGGGAGGGGGGAGGCGCGGACGGGACGGGATTGAGGTAAGCCTCCGCGGCGACGGGCCAACCCCGCAGCCCTGCGGCACGGCCGCCCCAGCCCTGCACCGCCCGACCTCCCTCAATGCTGCGCCTCGCTCTCTACCAGCCCGATATCCCGCAGAACACCGGCACCCTGCTGCGCATGGCGGCCTGCCTCGGGCTCGCCGTCGAGATCGTCGAGCCCGCGGGCTTCGACGTGTCCGACCGGCACCTGCGCCGCTCCGGCCTCGATTACCTCGACCAGGTCCCGATCACCCGGCACCGCTCCTGGGCCGCGTTCCAGGCGTGGCGCCAGGCGGAGGGCATCCGCCTCGTGCTCGCGACCACGGCGGGGGCGCTGCCCTACACCCAGCACGCCTTCCGCGACGGCGATTGCCTAATGATGGGCCGCGAATCGGCCGGCGTGCCCGAGGCGGTCCATGCCGCCGCCGACATCCGGGTCGCGGTGCCGATGCGGTCCGGGATGCGCTCCCTCAACGTCGCGGTCTGCGCCGCGATGATCGTCGGCGAGGCGATCCGGCAGGTCGGGTGAGGGATCGGCGGGCCGCGTCCGCGTGCTCTCCCGCACCCGGCTTGCGCCGTCCGGTCGGTCCGCGCCACCCGAGGGTTGCGCGCGTCTTGAAAACACCGATTCGGTGTTTTAGCCTCGATTCGTGCCCAGATCCGGAACGCTCCCCTCTCGTCTGACCTACCGGCTCCTGCCCGGGCCGGGAGATCTCGACGCGGTGCGCGCCCTGCTCGGGGCCTACCGGCGGATGCTCGCCATCCTCGAGGAGGTCCGGCGGGAGCACGGGCTGCGGGCCAACGTCGTCGCCCTGATCGAGCACGGTTACGGGCGCGTGCGCGACGAGACCGGGCTGCCGGCCCGCCTCGTCACCCTCGGCATCCGCGATTTCGCCCAGCAGGCCGCCGGCCTCGACCCGGAGCGCGTCGTGTCGATGCCCCTGGACGACAAGCTCTTCAGCGTGAAGAGCGCCTCGGAGATCGCCCTCTCCACCCTCTGCGGCCGGCGCACCATGCCCTACCGCGTCGAGGGCTATGACGGTCCCTGGGGCGAACTCTCCAGCGCCCGCCTCACGCTCGCGGGCGACGCCCTCACCATCCAGGTGGGCGTCACCGTCACCGCCCCCGCCCCGAAAGAGGAGACCCGCATGTCCGAGACCATCCTGACCCGCGTCGGCCGGATCATCGGCGGCCTGTCCAACGCCGCCCTCGAGGCGGTGGAGGACCGCAACGGCCTCGCGGTCGCCGAGCAGGCCCTGCGCGAGATCGATGCGGTGATCGACGAGGCCCGGCGCGACCTCGGCCGGATCAGGGCGGAGGAGCACCGCCTCACCGCCCGCCGCGGCCAGCTCGACGGCGAGCGCACGGCGCTGCCGGAAAAGCTGGCCCTGGCGCTGTCGAGCGGGCGCGAGGATCTGGCCCGGGCCGGCATCAGCCGGCAACTCGACCTGGAAAGCCAGATCGAGGCGATCGATTCGAGCCTCGCCGACGTGGCCGAGCGGCACGGGGCGGCCGCCAAGGCGATGCAGGCGGCCACCGCCGCCCGGCGGGACGCCGAGCACCGGATCGCGCTCCTGCGCAATCCCCCGCCCAAGGCCACCGACCCGCTCACCGGCTATGGCGGCGAGGATGCCCAGCGCGCGCGCCAGCTCGAACACTCCTTGCGCACCATCGACCGGATCACCGGCACGACGTCCGCCGCCGCCGATCCGTCGGTCGAGGAGCTGGACCGGCTGCACCGCGACGACGCCATCGAGCGGCGGCTGGCCGCCCTGAAGCAGGGCCGCCCGTGATGAGCGGCCTCGTCGGCCCCGCGCTGTTTCCCTTCACCCTGGCGGCGGCGGTGATGGCCGGCTTCGTCCTGGTGGAGGCTCTCTCCCTCCTCGTCGGGCAATCCCTGTCGGGCCTCGTCGACGGCGCGATGGGCCACGAGGCCGCGGGCGGCGACCTCGCGACGGCGGCGGATGCGCAAGCGGGCGCCTCTCCGGCCGCGCTGATGTCGTGGATCAATCTCGGCCGCGTGCCCTTCCTGATCCTGCTGATCCTCGGGCTCGCCGCCTTCGCGCTCGCCGGCTTCGTCCTGCAGGGCCTCGCCGCCGCCCTCGTGGCGCCGCTGCCGGCCGCCCTCGCGGTGCTGCTCGCCGGGGCCGCGACGGTGCCGGCGCTGCGCGTCTCGACCCGGGCCGTCGCCCGCCTGATCCCCCGCGACGAGAGCTACGTCGTCAGCGCCGATGACCTGATCGGGGTCACCGCGGAGGTCACCCTCGGGCCGCTCGACCAGGGGCTTCCGGGGCAGGTGCGGGCGGTGGACCGCCACGGCAACACCCACTTCCTGCGCGCCCGTGCGGCTCCGGACGCGCCGGCCATGGAATCCGGCGCCCGCGTCCTGATCGTGGACCGGGCGGAGGCCGTCTACGTCGCGGTTCCCGCCGGGCCGGACCTCTGATCTCCCTGACACGAAGGGTCACGCCCGATGGATATGGTCGAATCCGGTCTCTTCAGCCTGCTGGTGATCGCCGGCATCATCGTCGTCGCGCTGCTCGGCATCGGCTTCGTCTTCAGCCGGCTCTACCGGCGCACCACGCGCGACACCGCCTTCGTCCGCACCGGGCTCGGCGGGCGCAAGGTCGTGGTCGACGGGGGCGCGGTGCTGCTGCCGGTCTTCCACTCCATCGCCATGGTGAACCTCAACACCCTGCGGCTGGAGGTGAAGCGCTCGGGCAACGAATCGCTGATCACCAAGGACCGGCTGCGGGCCGACATCACGGTCGAGTTCTACGTCCGGGTCGAGCCGAAGGAGGAATCGATCGCCCTGGCCGCCCAGACGCTCGGCGACCGCACCAACGACGCCATGCTGCTGCGCGAGCTGATCGAGGCGAAGTTCGTCGATGCCCTGCGTTCGGTCGCCGCCGGCATGACCCTGCCCGACCTGCAGGAGAAGCGCGCCGCCTTCGTGAAGGGCGTGCAGGAGGCGGTCTCGGGCGATCTGCGCCACAACGGCCTCGAACTCGAATCCGCCTCCCTGACGCGCCTCGACCAGACCTCGATCGAGCATTTCAATCCCGACAATTCCTTCGACGCGGAAGGGTTGGCCCGCCTGAAGGAGATCACCGAGCAGCGGCGCAAGGAGCGCAACGCCACCGAGCGCGACGCCGAGGTGGCGGTCGCCGAGAAGGACCGCGAGACCGCGCTCAAGCAGCTCGAGATCAAGCGCACCACCCGCGAGGCGGAACTCGCCCAGGAGCGCGACATCGCTAACAAGACCGCCGAGACCCGGGCCGAGACGGCGCAGGCCGAGCAGCGCGCCCAGCAGAGCGAGGAGACCGCGCGGATCGAGCGCGAGCAGGCGGTGCGCCTGCGCGAGGCCGAGGCGCGCAAGAATTCCGAGAGCGCCCGGATCGAGGCGGATCTCGCCATCGCCCAGCGCAACGCGGAGGCCGAGCGCGAACGCCAGCTCATCCTGCAGGACAACGCCATCAAGATCGCCGAACGCTCGCAGAAGGAATCGGAGGCGCGGGCCGCCGCCAAGGCCGCCGAGGCGCTCGCCGTCGCGGCCGAGGAACGGGTGGCGACGGCGCAGGCGAAGGAGATCGCCGAGCGCGAGCGCGAGGTCACCGTCATCGCCGCCAAGCGCGAGGCGGAGCGGGAGGCCACCGGCATCACCGTGACCGCGGAGGCCGAGCGCCGCGCGGCCGAGGACCGGGCCAACGCCATCACCACGCTCGCCGAGGCCGAGGCGACCGCCGCCGCCTCCAAGGCGGAGGCCATCGCCAAGCTCGGTCGGGCGGAGGCCGAGCGCGAGCGCGTCATGAACGAGGCCCGCAACGCCCTCTCGCCCGAGGCCCGCACCTTCGAGACCGGCCTGAAGCGGCTCGGCATCATCCCGGATGCCCTGCGCGAGAGCATGCGGGCGGTGGAGAAGATCGATTCGATCCGCATCTTCGACGCGGGCGGGATGATGGGCGGCGGCACCGGCACCGGCGTCTCGGCGAGCCTCGGCGACACCCTGTCGGGCCACCTGCTGCGCTATCAGTACAACAGCCCGATTCTCGGGGCGATCCTGAGCGAGGCGGGCTTTGCCGAGGGCCGGACCAGCCTCGACACCCTGGTCGGCGGCCTGCGGGACGGGGCGGCGACGCCCGTCGCAGACGGGGCGAACGCGGGGGCGAAGGCGGGGGCGACGGCGGCCCCCGGCGCCTGAGGCGCACGCGCCGAATTGACGGATCGCGGCGCGGGTGGGAAAGCCTGACACCATGAGCGACGCGACGGCTGCCCCGAACCCCGCCCCCCCGGCGACCTCCCTGCCGTCTCCCGACGACCTCGCCGCGCTGAAGGGCGAGGCGCAGGCCTGGTTCGCGACCCTGCGCGACCGGATCGTCGCGGCGCTGGAGACGCTCGAGGATCAGGCCGCCGGCCCGTTCCACCCGGACGCGCCGACGGAGGCGGGCACCTTCGTCAAGACGCCGTGGCAGCGCACGGATCACAGCGGCGTGCCGGGCGGCGGCGGCACCATGGCGATGCTGAAGGGCCGCGTCTTCGAGAAGGCGGGCGTCCACATCTCCACCGTCCATGGCGAGTTCGCCCCCGAATTCCGGGCGCAGATGCCGGGCGCCGCGGAGGATCCGCGCTTCTTCGCCACCGGCCTCTCGCTCATCGTCCATCCCTGGAACCCGAACGTGCCGACGGTGCACATGAACACCCGCTTCGTCGTGACGACGAAGGCGTGGTTCGGCGGCGGGGCCGACCTCACCCCGGTGCTCGACCGGCGCCGCACCCAGGACGACCCGGACACGCAGCATTTCCATGCCTGCCTGCGCGAGGCCTGCGAGGCGCATGCGCCGGCGGCGGACTACGACAAGTACAAGGCGTGGTGCGACGAGTATTTCCATCTCAAGCACCGCAACGAGCCCCGCGGCATCGGCGGCATCTTCTACGATTATCACTGGACCGGGGACCCGAAGGCCGATCTCGCCTTCACCCGCGATGTCGGCGAGGCCTTCCTGAAGGCCTATCCCGAGATCGTCTGGCGCAACTTGAGCCAGCCCTGGACCGAAGCCGACCGGGAGGAGCAGCAGGTGCGGCGCGGGCGCTACGTCGAATTCAACCTGCTCTACGACCGCGGCACCATCTTCGGCCTCAAGACCGGCGGCAACGTCGCCTCGATCCTGTCCTCGCTGCCGCCGACGGTGCGCTGGCCGTAGGCGCGCGGCCCGCGCGTCCCATGGCCGATTCCGTTCCCACCCGGTTCGCCCCGCAGCAGGACGAGGCGCTGAGCGCCATCGCCCGCTGGCGCAAGGAGGGCGGCGCCCAGGTGTTCCGCCTGTTCGGCTATGCCGGAACCGGCAAGACCACCCTGGCCCGCCGCATCGCCGACGACATCGACGGACCCGTCGTCTACGGCGCCTTCACCGGCAAGGCGGCCTCGGTCATGCGCCAGAAGGGCTGCCACGACGCGGCGACGATCCACTCGCTGATCTACCGGACCAAGGAGGGCGACGAGGGCGGCCCGACCTTCACCCTCAACCGCTCGGGCCCCGCGGCCAAGGCCGACCTCATCGTCATCGACGAGTGCTCGATGGTCGATTCGGACCTCGGCAACGATCTGCTCTCCTTCGACAAGCCGGTGCTGGTGCTGGGCGATCCCGCCCAGCTGCCCCCCGTGCGCGGCGGCGGCTTCTTCACGGAAGGCCAGCCCGACGTGATGCTCACCGACGTGCATCGTCAGGCCGCCGACGACCCGATCGTGCGCATGGCCATGACGATCCGCGAGGGCGGCCGGCTGGAGGCGGGCGTGTACGGCGAGAGCCGGGTGGTCCGCCGCCGCGACCTCGACCCGGCCGAGGTGCTCGACTGCGATCAGGTGCTGGTCGGCCTCAACCGGACGCGGCGCCTCTACAATAACCGCCTGCGCCAGCTCGCCGGCCACACCGATCCGATGCCGTCCGTGGGCGAGAAGCTCGTCTGCCTCCGCAACGACCGCACCAAGGGGCTCCTCAACGGCTCGACCTGGACGGTGCAGGCGCTCCGCGCGGCCCCGCGCCCCGACACGGTCCGCCTGGAGGTGGTGCCCGAGGACGATCCGTCGGTGCGCCGCCGGGCCGTCGACATCAAGGTGCTGCGGCAGGTGATCGAGGGGTCGGAGGAGGAGATCCCGCTCTTCCTGCGCCGCGAGACCGACGAGTTCACCTACGGCTACGCGCTCACCGTTCACAAGGCCCAGGGCTCGCAATGGGACCGGGTCGTCCTGTTCGACGAATCCTACGCCTTCCGCGAACACCGGGCCCGCTGGCTCTATACCGGCCTGACCCGGGCCGCGCAGGCGATCACGGTGGTGGTGTAGGGCGTCAGCGCGCCTCCACCGCCGCCAGCAGCGTGCAGAGCGCCACCGCCTCGGCGGCCTGCCGCACCGCCGCCAGGCTCGGGAAGGTCGGGGCGATGCGCAGCGTCCGGTCGTGCGGGTCCCGTCCGTAGGGATGCGTCGCGCCGGCCGGCGTGAGCGCGATCCCGGCCTCGCCCGCGAGCCGGACCACCCGCGAGGCGGTGCCGTCGGTCACGTCCAGGGTGACGAAGTAGCCGCCGAGCGGCCGGCTCCAGCGGGCGACCTCCCAGCCGTCGAGGCGGGCGGCGAAGGCCTCGTCCACCGCCGCGAATTTCGGGGCGATCAGGGCGCGGTGGCGCTCCATATGGGCGGCGATCCCGGCGGCGTCGCGCAGGAAGCGGACGTGGCGGAGCTGGTTGAGCTTGTCCGGCCCGATGCTGCGGCGGCCGGCCTGGGCGAGGTACCAGGCGACGTTCGCCGGTGAGGCGGCCAGCATCGCGAGGCCGGCACCGGCCAGCGTCACCTTCGAGGTCGAGGCGAACACGATCGGCCGGTCGGGGTGACCGGCGTCGGTGCAGGCCTCCAGGATGTTGGCGAGGGCGGGCCGCGCCTCCGTGAGGTGATGCACCGCGTAGGCGTTGTCCCACAGGATGCGGAAATCGGGCGCGGCCGCCGTCAGCCCGGCGAGCCGCCGGACGGTCTCTTCGGAATAGGTCTCGCCGCTCGGGTTCGCGTATTGCGGCACGCACCAGATCCCCTTCACGGCCGGGTCGGCGACGGCGCGCTCGACCGCGTCCATGTCGGGCCCCGCGCCGGTCATCGGCACCGGGATCATGCGGATGCCGAAGCCCTCGCACAGGGTGAAATGGCGGTCGTAGCCGGGCACCGGGCACAGGATCGCGATCGGCGCCTGCTGGCTCCAGGGACGCTCGCCCCCCGGCACGCCCTTCAGCAGGGCGTAGACGAGCACGTCGTGCATCAGCGCGAGGCTCGAATTGTTGGCGATGACGACCTGTTCGGGGGGCGCGCCGAGCACCGGCGCGAACAGCGTGCGGCTCTCGGGCAGGCCCTGGAGATTGCCGTAATTGCGCGCGTCGGTGCCGTCCTCGGCGGTGGTGTCGCGGTTGCCCGGCAGGGCGAGCATCCCGGCGGCGAGGTCGAGCTGCTCCGGGGCCGGCTTGCCGCGGGTCATGTCGAGCTTGAGCCCGCGGGCCTGGAGAGCCGCGTATTCCGTCCGCAGCCCGGCGCGCAGCGTCGCCAGATCCTCGGGCGGCAGGGTCGAGAGGGTCGGCATGGGATTCCTCGGGGCGCGGACGGGCGGGGATGGCGTCCTTCGATCCTGTCACGGGACGCCGGTCAAGGCGGCGCACCGGCCGAGTGTGGCCTGCAAGCCACGCGGTCCCGTCCCGGGACGGGGATCGGAGCCCTCAGGCGGGAGCCCTTAACCAGCCGTTAACCATTCCGACCAAAAACCTAAACCTGTCAGATGTTGTAGGAATCACCGGTCGGAAACGGACTTTGCCCAACCAGGCCAAGACGTTCCAAGCCGAGACCTGCGACGCGAGACAGATCCCCATTCGGAAACAGGTCATCATGGCCGAAGCGTCGCTTCGCGCCAATGGCCTGGTCGCGCAGATCTTCGGAGATCGCCAGGTGTACATCGTCGTCGATGAGCGTCAGAGCGTTGCCGATCCCTACGTCGCCGGCTTCGGTGCGGAGGGCGTCACCGCCCGCTTCCTCACGGCCGCGACGATGCGCGACTGGCTCGAGACGGCGCCGCGGAGGGACGTCGAGTCGATCGAGGGCTTCCTGATCGGCGACTGCGCCGGGCGCGAGACCTGCACGGTGGCGATTCGCTCGGCGAGCCGGGCGCCGATCATCGCCCTCAACGAGACCCGCTCCCTGGAGCAGACGCTTGCTCTGTTCACCGCGGGCATCGACGACGTGGTGCGCAAGCCCGTCCATGTGCGCGAGATCATCGCCCGGGCGAGCGCGATCCGGCGCCGGATGAGCCGCGGCCTTGAGAAGGCGCCGGCCCCGGACCGGGAAGGGCGCCTCACGGTGTTCGCCGACGGGCGCGATCCCGAGATCGACGGGCAGAGCCTGATCCTGCCCCGGCGCGAGCGCCACATCCTCGAATATCTGGCCAAAAACCGCGGCCGGCAGGTCACCAAGGGTCAGATCTTCTCGGCGATCTACGGCGACCTCGGCACCGACGTCGAGGAGAGCGTGGTCGAGGGCCATATCAGCAAGCTGCGCAAGAAGCTGCGCCAGCGCCTCGGCTACGACCCGATCGAGGCCAAGCGCATGGCCGGCTACACCTTCGTCGGCTGAGGTGCCGGGACGGCCGACGACGCGAAAAGGGCCGCGCCCGGGGGCGCGGCCCTTTCGTTTCGGCGTTCGCGTCCGGCCGATCCCTCGGCCGGACGGCGCTCGCTTAGCGGAACAGCGACAGGACGTTCTGGCTGCCGGAGTTGGCGATGGAGAGCGCCTGGACGGCGAGCTGCTGCTGGGTCTGGAGGGCCTTCAGCTTGGTCGACTCCTCCTCGATGTCGGCGTCGACCAGGATGCCGATCGTGCGGTCGTTGGCCTTCATCAGCGTGTCGACGAAGGTCTTCTGGCCGTCGATCTGGGTCTTGTTGGCACCGAGCTTGGTGCCGGCATCCGTCACCTTGGCGATGGCCTTCTCGACCTGGGTGATGATGTTGCCGAGCGAGGTGTCACCGGCGGTGCCGACGAGGTTCGAGATGTTGATCGTGGCGAGCGAGAAGGTGGTGCCGGAATCCACCGTGTCGAGGATGCCCTTGCCGGTCGCGGTGCCCGCCGCCGTGCCCTTGCCGGTGCGGGCGTCGGTGGCGGCCGGGGTGCCGGCGCCGAAGCCGACATCGACGAGCGCGTTGCCGGTGGACGCCGCCACGTTCAGGATCGTCACCTCGGCATCGGTGCCCGAGCCCGTCGCCGTCGTGGTGAAGGTGAGGCGGCCGGAGGTGTCGAGCGAGGCCGAAACCTTGCCGGCGAGCGGCGTGGCGGCCGTGTCGGCGGCGATCTGGTTGTTGATCGCGTCGAGGAACTCGGTGGTCGTCACCCGAGCGAGGTTCGCTGCGGCCGAGGCCAGGGTTCCGCTGTTGAGGCGGATCGTGGCGGTCGAGCCGTCGCCGAGCGACAGAGAGAAGGCCACCTCGTTGGTGCCGCTGAAATCGGCGGTGCCGCGGTTGGCCGCGACCGCGTCGGCCGGGCGGAAGGCGGTGGTCCCGGTCAGCGAGGTGGTGCCGAACACTTGGCCCGAGGTCGCCGCGGTGGTGATGCTGGAGGCGTTCACGTCGTAGAGCTTGATCGCGTTCACATCGACGCCGATCTTCGAGAACGTCACCGTGCCGGACGCCGCCCGCGAGAAGCCCGCCACCACGCTCTGCGTGGCTTGGTAGGCGGTATTGGAGGCCGAGGAATCGACCGAGAGCCAGTTCTGGCCCGAGGAGGTCGAGGAATCGGCCGTGGCCTTCATCTTGTCCTGGATGGCCTTGATCTCGGTCTGCACCTTGGCGCGGTCGACGCCGGGCTGCAGGGCGGTCTGGAGCTTGGCGCGCAGGTTCTGCAGGTCGGACAGGACGGAGTTGAGGCCGTTATAGGCGGTGTCGACCGCCGAGGAGCCGAGGCCGAGGGAGTCCTTGACCGCCGAGAGGGAGGCGTTGTCGGTGCGGACCGTGGTGGCGATCGACCAGTAGGCGGCGTTGTCGGACGCGGCGGAGACGCGCTGGCCGGTGGAGACGCGGTTGCTCGTGGCATCGAGCTGGTTGTTGATGCCCTTGAGCGTCGTCAGCGCCGTCATGGCGGAGATGTTGGTCAGGAGGCTGGTCACGGAGAAGCTTCCGGCAAAGGGAGGACAGGGAGGGTTCGTGGAGACCGGGCTCGCACCGGTGCGACCGCACGGGCCCCGTAAGGGACCGTGGCGGGCCCCGAAGGGACCCGTTGCGCCGCGCTTCACACCTCCGGACTCGCACCGGATCAGCGGGACCGACATCATGTCGATGGGTCCCGGTCGGAACCCACCCGCTGGCCTGTCTTCGGGAGGCGCCGCCATGGTCCGGCTGGCGCTCTCGATGTCGTGAGAATGGCGGGGTCGCGTTACGAAGCGATTAAGCGGCCGGGGACGGGCCTGTCCCGGTCGGTCGGCTCCACCGGGCGGCGAAATCCTGGGGAAAGACTGCGGCCGTGCCTGGGACGACTTCGAACGATGGGCGCGGAGGGGGCGACTTCTTAACCCTTTTCTTCGCGCCAGCCCGGCGGCCTCGCCTCATCCCTCGAAGGTCACGCCCGCGAAGTCGCCCCGCCGCCAGCGCAGCCGGACGGTCAGGGTGCGCAGGTCGTGCGCGGCGATGACGAGGGCGAAGGTCTCGGGCAGGCCGATCTCGGGCGCCACGCGGATCTTGGCACCGGAGCGGGACAGGTCGCGGACCACGCAGGCGACCAGACGCTCGGGGCCGAGCACGATCCGGCCCTGCTGGACGACGCGGTGGCGCTTGCCCACCCGCGCCACCGGCTCCGTCCGCTCCCCTGCGTTGTCCTGCGGATCGGCCATTGGGCACTCCGGCTCCGGTCGCCGACCTTATACAGGCGCCCGGCCGCGCGTCATCGCGCGGCGGCGTTAACGTTACGTCAAGCATGTTCGTTCACGGTTCGTGAACCGGAATCGGCCTGCCCGCGGGAGGCGGCCGGCGAGGCCTGCCATGACGACCGAGATCCGCTCCTCCGCTCCGCCGACCCTGCCGCGGGCGATGCCCCGGCCGGCGCCGCGCCCGCTCGCCCGGCCCCTGGCCGGCAC
>NZ_CAKLBV010000044.1 GCF_920984675.1 Methylobacterium sp. Leaf118 | reverse complement strand
GGACAAGCTGGTCGGTCCAGTCGCGCAGGGGTGATCGGCCCGGGTTCTATCGCCCCGGAATCGACGCGGGCGGGATCAACCCCTGCCCCGCCCCGCGCGGCGGGGCGCGCCGCCGGGCCTGGGTGGCGCGGGCCTGCCCGGCCCGCTCGGCGACCGAGGGCGGGGCCGAGGGATAGTTCGACGCGAACGGATTCGGCGGGACGCCCTGGGCGAAGCCTGGGGACGCCGCGAGGGCGACCGTCAGGGCGAGGAGACGAGCGAAGGTCGGCATCGTGTCTCGCGATTTTTCGGTCTCGGGCACTTCCGCGAGCATAGGGCGACCTCCCACATGGCGACAGGCCGCGGCGCCGCCGCGGGACGGAACGAGCAGAGCGCATGGCATCCCAGAGTTTGGCTCCTCACAGCTTCGAGCACGACGGGATCCAGTACGAGGTCCGATTCGAGCGGACTCCGGAGGGCTGGCTCGCCCGCATCCACCCGGAAGGCGCGGCGGACGCCCACCTGCTCGCCTTCCCCGACGGCCCGGGCTTCGATCCGGACGACGTGCGCGGCTCGCTCATCGCCGGCTGCCGGGCCGCGGTGGCGCAGCTGCCGGCGCGAGCGCCGACCCGGCACTGACCGGTCACGGCGGCGGAACCACGGGCACGTCCATCGGTTCGCGTCCCAGACCGTCGCCGATGCAGATTCGGGGCGACCATCCATGATCGGCGCCGTTTCGACGTCGCCGACAGCGAGCGGGACACGATCGATGACCGAGGTCACCTACCACATCGTCGAGCACGACGGCGGCTTCGCCTACAAGGTCGGCGACGTGTTCTCCGAGCCTTTCCCGTCGCGCCAGGCGGCGCTGGAGGCGGCGCAGGCCGCGGCGGCCGAGCAGCAGGTCCCGGGCTCGACCGAGGGCATCCGCTACCAGGACGGGCGCGGCCAGTGGCACGACGAGACCGCGCAGGGCAGCGACCGTCCCGTGGCGAAGGTGGCGGAGGATTAGGCCCCCCTCGCACCAGGGTGTTTGCGTGAACCGGCCTCCCCGTTTCGAGTGGAAGCCGGGACCCCGTCTCACCCCTCCAGCGTGATCAGACCGACGCTGCCGCCCGCCGCCGCGGTATTGACGATGAGCGTGCGTTCGGTGGCGAAGCGGGCGAGGTAGTGCGGGCCGCCGGCCTTCGGGCCGGTGCCCGACAGGCCGGTGCCGCCGAACGGCTGGCTCCCCACCACGGCCCCGATCATGGTGCGATTCACGTAGACGTTGCCATGCGGCAGGGCGGCGGTGACCCGCGCCGCCATGCTGTCGATGCGGGAGTGGATGCCCAGCGTCAGTCCGTAGCCCCCGGCCCGGATCTCGGCGAGCGCCCGGTCGAGTCCGTCGGCCGGGAAGCGGACAACGTGGAGGATCGGTCCGAACACCTCTTCGGTCAGGTCGGCCGCCCGGCCGATCTCGAAGACGTGCGGCGCCACGAACAGGCCGGCCGGCGCGGCGCCGGCCCAGAGCGTGCGGGCCTCGCGCGTCATGCGGGCGATATGGGCGTCGAGGCGCGCCTTGGCGGGCGCGTCGATCACCGGCCCCAGATCGGTGGCGAGGTCGCGCGGGTCGCCGATCCGCAACTCGCGGGCGGCTCCGACGATCACCGACAGCATCCGATCCGCCACGTCCTCCTGCACCAGAAGCAGGCGCAAGGCCGAGCAGCGCTGACCGGTGGAGCGAAAGGCGGAGACGACGACATCGTCGGCGACCTGCTCCGGCAGGGCGGTCGCGTCGACGACCATGGCGTTGATGCCGCCGGTCTCGGCGATCAGCGGCAGGATCGCGCCCTCGCGCGCGGCGAGCGCCCGGTTGAACGCCCGCGCCGTCGCGGTCGATCCGGTGAAGACGACACCGGCCAGCGCCGGATGCGCGACGAGCGCCGCCCCGACCTCGGGGCCGCCCGGAAGGAGGTGGAGGGCGCCCCCCGGGATGCCGGCCTTGTGCATCAACCGGACGGCGTGAGCGGCCACCAGCGGCGTCTGCGGAGCGGGTTTGGCGACGACGGTGTTGCCCGCCATCAGCGCGGCGGCGATCTGTCCGGTGAAGATCGCGAGGGGGAAGTTCCAGGGCGAGACTGCCGCGAACACGCCCCGCCCGGCGAGGCTCAAGGTGTTGGCCTCGCCCGCCGGACCCGGCAACGCCACCGCCTCGGAGAAGAGGCGGCGCCCCTCCACCGCGTAGTAGCGCAGGAAGTCGATGGCCTCGCGCCATTCGGAGACGGCGTCGTCGAGGGTCTTGCCGGCCTCGACCTGAAGCAGATGCAGGAACCGGTCGCGGTCGGCCTCGACGGCGTCGGCGGCCCGCTCCAGGGCAGCGGCACGCGTTCCCGCGGGCGTCTGCGTCCAGGCCGGAAAGCCCCGGGCGGCGGCCTCCATCGCTGCGGCGGCGACCGCAGCGTCGGCCTCTGCCACGTCCCCGAGATGCGCGCCATCAATGGGACTCCGGATCGAGCGCCGAGGCCCCGGACGCTCCTGCCCGTCGAGGATCGGCGCGCCGTTGGCCGCGCCCGCCGCGGCGGCGATACCCGACACGAGGCTGCGCAGGGTCGAAGCGTCACCGAAGGCGAAGCCGGGGCTGTTGCGCCGCTCGGGACCGAACAGGTCCCGTGGCAGCGGAATCTTCGGATGCCGGGCCTGGGCCGAGGTCTCGATCAACGCCGGCGGCCGCGCGAGCAGACGGGCCACCGGCACCGCCGGATCGGCGGCGCGGGCGACGAAGGAGGCATTCGCACCGTTTTCGAGCAGACGCCGCACCAGATAGGCGAGGAGTTCGCGGTGACCGCCGACGGGGGCGTAGACCCGTTGGCCGATGCCCGGCGCGCGCTCGGAGAGGCGGGCGTAGAGCGCCTCGCCCATGCCGTGGAGGCGCTGGAACTCGAATCCCGCCTCGCCCTTGCTGCCGTCGAGGCGGCCGGCCAGCGCCAGCACGCTCGCCACGGTGAGGGCGTTATGGGTGGCAAATTGCGGGTAGAGCAGCGGCCGATGGGCCAGCAGGCGCCGGACGGCGGCGAGGTAGCTCAGCTCCGTCATCGCCTTGCGGGTATAGACCGGGTAGTCGGGCAGGCCATGGACCTGGGCGAGTTTGACCTCGCCGTCCCAGTAGGCGCCCTTCACGAGGCGAACCGTCAGCCGCCGCCGGTGATACGCCGCGAGGGCCGCGACGTGGTCGATGACGGGCAGGCAGCGCTTGGCATAGGCCTGCACCGCGAGGCCGAGCCCGTCCCAGCCTGCGAGCGACGGATCGGCCATGACCGCCCCGAACACCGCGAGCGACAGTTCCAGCCGCTCCGCTTCCTCGGCATCGATCGTGAAGGCGAGGTCGTGGGCGCGGGCGGCACCGGCGAGCTCGATCACCACCGGTACCAGTTCGGCCATCACCCGTTCGGCCTGGAGGGGCTCGAAGCGGGGATGCAGCGCGGAGAGCTTCACGGAGATGCCGGGCCGGGCGGGCATCGCCGCCGCGCCCGCCGCACCGCCGATCCGCGCGATCGCCTCGGCATAGGCCTGGCGGTAGCCGTCCGCATCCGCCGCGGTGCGGGCCCCCTCCCCCAGCATGTCGAAGGAGTAGCGCTCGTCCGGTCGCGCCTTCGCCCGGCGCAGGGCCGTGCCGATCTCCTCGGCGAGCACGAATTGCCCGCCCATGATCCGCATGGCCCGGTGGGCCGCCACCCGTACCGCCGGGCGACCGAGTCGACGGACCATGCCGGTCAGGGTCGCCTCCGGCGTGTCGCCGGTGGCGACGAGACGCGCGCCGAGGCCGAGGGCCCAGGCGGCGGCATGGGCGAGGCCGGCATCCGTGCGGACCTCATGGTGGGCGAAATCGCCCTCCCGCAGCTTGTCGGCAATGAGGCGGTCGGCGGTGGCTGCGTCGGGGACGCGCAGCAGCGCTTCCGCGAGGCTCATGAGCGCCAGCCCCTCGCGGGTGGTGAGCGCGTATTCGCGCAGCAGGGTCTCGACCGCGCCGTGGCCCCCGCCCCCGCGGATCGCCGCGACCAGGTCGGTCGCCAGCGCGTCGACCGCCGCTTCGGCCTCGATCGGCAACGCCGCCTCGCGCCGGAGCGCGGCGGCGAGCGCCCCGTCATCCGGAGCGTAGGCCGCCTGGAAACGCGGGGTCGACACAAATTCCATCGGTGAAGCCGTCTCGTCGGCGGCCGGACCACCCGGCCGCAATCGGACGCCCACAGGCAGGAAGCAGGCCGAGTGCCACGCTTCGTATGCCCCCTACGGCCCCAAGGGAGGGGGGTGGCGCCTCAGGCGGGCGCGCCGTAGATCGCCCGGGCCCGACCCTCGAAGGCATCGGTGAATTTGCGGAAGGCGCGGTCGAACATCGTGCCCATCAGCAGGCCCAGCGTCCGGCTCTTGAACTCGTAGGTGATGAAGAAGTCGACCTCGCAGCCGCCCTTGCCGTCGTCCCGGAAATTCCAGCGGTTCTCGAGATGGCGAAACGGGCCGTCGATGTATTCCGCGGTGATTCGGCGGTTCGGCGGGTCGAGGCTCACCCGTGTGGTGAACCGCTCGCGGATCGCCTTGTAGCCGACCCCCATCTCGGCCACCCGCACCAACGTGCCGTCCGGCCCATCGGTGTCGCGCAGAACGCGCAGCGATTCGCACAGCGGCAGGAATTCGGGGTAGCGCTCGATATCGGCCACGAGGTCGTACATCTGCGTGGCCGTATGGCGCACGTTCCTCGTGATGCGGAAGGAGGGCATGGCGGCTCAGGCGTTGGCCGCGAGCGGAACCGGCCCGAGCTTGGCGAGGCGGGCTGCCTTCAACCGGGCGAAGTCCTCGCCCGCGTGGTGGGAGGAGCGCGTCAGCGGCGTCGCCGACACGAGCAGAAAACCCTTGGAATAGGCCGTGGTTTCGTAGGCCTTGAATTCGTCCGGAGGAACGAAGCGCACGACCTCGTGATGCTTGCGGGTGGGCTGGAGATACTGCCCGATGGTCAGGAAGTCGACATCGGCCGAGCGGAGATCGTCCATGAGCTGCACGACCTCGTTCCGCTCCTCACCGAGACCGACCATGATCCCGGACTTGGTGAAGATCGTCGGGTCGAGTTCCTTCACTCGCTGGAGCAGCCGCACGGAGTGGTAGTAGCGCGCCCCGGGCCGAACCGTGACGTACTTGCCGGGCACGGTTTCGAGGTTGTGGTTGAACACGTCGGGCCGGGCCGCGACGACGATCTCGAGCGCACCGGGCTTGCGCAGGAAATCGGGCGTCAGGATCTCGATGGTGGTTCCGGGGCTCGCCTGCCGGATCGCCGCGATCGTCCGCGAAAAATGCTCGGCGCCCCCGTCCTTCAGGTCGTCGCGATCGACGGAGGTGACGACGACGTGGTGCAGGCCGAGCTTGGCCACGGCGTCCGCGACCTTCTGCGGCTCGGCGGCATCGAGGGCTTCCGGCAGGCCCGTGCGCACGTTGCAGAACGCGCAGGCGCGGGTGCAGGTGTCGCCCATGATCATGAAGGTGGCGTGCCGCTTTTCCCAGCACTCACCGATATTGGGGCAGCCCGCCTCTTCGCAGACGGTGACGAGGCCGTTGGCGCGGACGATGTCCTTGGTCTCGGCCCAGAGCTTCGAGCCCGGTGCCTTGACGCGGATCCAGTCCGGCTTGCGCTGGATCGCCGTGTCCGGCCGATGCGCCTTTTCGGGGTGGCGCGGACGCGCAGCCAGCTTGGGCCGGGAATCGTTGTTCAGGAGGTCGAGAACCACGGCCATGGTGTTGTCGGGGGACCGTCCGTGAACCCGGCGGACGGCCCGGGCGCCGGGTTCGACTTAAGCCCTCCCACCGCCGCCCGCAAACCGGCTGGGCGACAACTCTCCCGATGCGTAACTGCGCCTTGCCGGGCGGTCGGGCTCAGCGGACCTTGTCCGAGGTCGCTCGGCCGGGAACCGAGGCGTAGCGGGCGGGACCGGGCAGACGCAGCTCGGGCGCGGTGGGGGCCGTGTATTCGGCGGTCAGCGTCGGCTGAACGCGGCCGGTCAGGGGCAGACCGATCATGCCCGATTGCGCTGCGGCGACCTGAAGCGGCATCAGGCGACCGGAGGCGACCTGCACCACGGCCTGGGGACGGTGCGCCGGCAGGTAACCCTCGCGGTCGCTCTTCTCGTAGAAGACGTTGCCGCCGGCCGCGACGACGTAATGCATGTTCTTGTAGGGGAAGCTGTAGCCGGCCGTGTGGAAATGCAGCGCCTGGCCCACCCCCTCGTGGCGCTGGCCCGAGAGGATCAGGTCGGCGACCTTCTCCAGGCGCGGACGATCCTGATCGCGTACCGGCTTCGTCAGCACGCCATTGGCGAATTGCCGCTTCTGCCCGACCACCTCGCAGATGCGGCCCGGATAGGCCGGGGCGTCGAGGCGGTTCATCACCACGGTGCCGACGGCGAGCAGACCTTCCTCGTCGGAGCGGTTCGATTCGAAGTACATCGCCCGGGCGAGGCATTCCTTGTCGGCGGCGCTCGGCGCCTGCACGACCTTAGCGTTCGGCGCGATCGAGCCGGTGGTCAGCTCGCCCTGCGGCCGGAAGAGGTTGCAGCCTCCGAGGCCCGAGCCGGCGATGGCGAGCGCGGCCAGGCAGGCGATGCGGCGGTTCCGGTCGTTTCGCATTCAGGCTACTCGCGCTGGGCTGACGGCTGGGGACGACGACGTTTCGCCACTCAAGCTGAGCCATTTGTCATGAAGGTGCAAAGGGACGGTTAAGCCTCGGCTTCGAATCCGGATCGGTGTGTCCTTTCGCACACGGGGCCATTCTGAACGGAATGCCTGCCGGGGCGTTGAGACAGGTTGCAGCGGGAAAAGCGGAGGACTTCCCATGTCGGATGCCGTCACGGAACCGATGGGGGCGTTCGACGAGCGCGTGCGCGAGGCGGCGGCCGCGGCCGGCCGGGCCTCCCTCGAAACCGCCCTCCAGCGCTTCACCACCGAGCAGCGGGACGCCTTCTGGAACGCGATCGGCCTGTACTACTCGACCCGCCGCCATCCCGGCGCCAACGAGGCCCTCGACCAGCCTTCCGCCTCGCGGTAACGACCGTCGCGGGCGACGGCGAGGGGGTGACGTGTCGCCCGTCGGGCACGCCCTTGAATGAGGCAGGCGATGTCCGTGCGTGCGTTCGCCGTCTCCCTCGTTGCACTTCCTCTGGCCCTGGCTTTGGCCTTGGCGGCTCCGGCGCGAGCGGAGTCCTGCGACGGTCTCACCATACGCCTGATCCGCGGGACCGGCGCCTCCCTGGTCGGTCGAATCGGCCCGCGCGTCGTGTTCCGGGCCGCCGATGCGGAGCGGTTCAGTCTCGACTGCGCCCGCCCTCCCCGGCTGCTGTTCCACGCGCCGGTGCGCGAGCCGCAGGGCAGCTACTTCGTGCTGATCGGGCTCACCGCGCGGGTGCTCACCGGAGCCCCAGAGGATCCGGTCGAGGCTCTGGCGCGCCAGCTCCACCAGGACAGCCTTCTCACGGGCTTGCCCCAACTCGGGCGCGTCGGCG
This sequence comes from Methylobacterium sp. Leaf118, assembly GCF_920984675.1. GTDB lineage: Bacteria > Pseudomonadota > Alphaproteobacteria > Rhizobiales > Beijerinckiaceae > Methylobacterium. The sequence continues at coordinate 33,673 of NZ_CAKLBV010000044.1, read as the reverse complement.
GCGCGGTCCTGCGCTGCGATCCCGGCGACCGTCCGGACGGGTTCGGCGCCGGCACCCTGTGCCGGGTCGCCGCCGACCGCTCCGCGCGCACGGCACCCGCGCAAGCAGGCCGGCCTTTCCCACGCCGCAGGGCCGGGCTAGAGCCGGGGGCATGAGCGAGACCCTCCCCTCCATCGTCGTCCGCGTGGGCGACGTCGCCTTCGCCAACAACCGTCCCTTCACCCTGATCGCCGGGCCCTGCCAGCTCGAGAGTCGTGCGCACGCCCTCGAAGTCGCCACGGCTCTGAAAGAGATGACTGGACGCCTCGGCCTCGGCCTCGTGTTCAAGGCCTCCTTCGACAAGGCGAACCGCACCTCCGGGTCCACCGCCCGCGGCGTCGGCTTGGACGAGGCGCTGCCGGTCTTCGACGAGATCCGCACCCGCCTCGGCCTGCCCGTGCTCACCGACGTGCACGAGCCCGAGCAATGCGCCCGCGCCGCGGCGGCGGTGGACATCCTCCAGATCCCGGCCTTTCTCTGCCGTCAGACCGACCTGCTCCTCGCCGCCGCGCGGACCGGACGGGCCGTCAACGTCAAGAAGGGGCAGTTCCTCGCGCCCTGGGACATGAAGCACGTCGCCGCCAAGGTCACGGCGGCCGGCAATCCGAACGTCATCGTCACAGAGCGCGGCGCGTCCTTCGGCTACAACACTCTCGTCTCCGACATGCGGGCTCTGCCGATCATGGCCCAGGTCACCGGCGGCGCGCCGGTGGTGTTCGACGCGACCCACTCGGTGCAGCAGCCCGGCGGCCAGGGCGCGACCTCCGGCGGGCAGCGGGAATTCGTGGCCGTACTCGCCCGCGCCGCGGTCGCGGTCGGGGTGGCCGGGCTGTTCATCGAGACCCATCCGGATCCCGACCGGGCTCCCTCGGACGGGCCGAACATGGTCGCCCTCGCCGACATGCCGCGGCTGATCGAACAGTTGATGGCCTATGATCGGCTGGCCAAGCAGGGCTGAAGATGTCGGCCGTGTGAGAGCCGGGAGCCGATTCGCGCGCTTCAGGTCAGGTTCAGAGAAGGCTTGGTACCACTCCGATCAAAGATACGCGAAACGGCTTCGAAGACGATCCTCGGAGCCCCGGACGCAGGCGGGAACCTTCGGCCAAGCTGGACGTTCCCCCGTTAATCCGTCGTCGTATCGATTCGGATCGGAAAGGATTCCATGCGTAAGCTCGCCCTCCTCACCGCAGCGCTGATCTCGGTCGGAACGCTCGCCACGACCTCCGCGGAAGCCCGTCCCTATGGCCGCGGCTATGGCCACCATCACGGCCACTACCATGGCGGCGGGTATGGCCAGCGCGCCTATTACGGTGGTCGCCGCCGCGGCGGCATCAACTCGGGCGCGGCCGTGGGTCTCGGGATCGCGGGTCTCGCGGCCGGTGCCATCGCCGCGGGCGCGGCGCGCGATGCCTACTACCGTGACCGCTCTTACGGCTACGGCCGTCCCGCCTACGGTTATGGCCGCCCGGCCTACGGCTATGGTGGATACGGCGGCTACTAAGCCCGTCACGAACCTCCGCCGGCCCGTCGCGGCCAGCGTAAGGAAGCGAGAAGGCGGGGCGTGGTCCTCACCGTGAAACGAAAGGGCGTCCGGGCAACCGGGCGCCCTTTTTCGTGCGCCGATCCGGCGTGTCTCAACCGCGGCCGCGATAGGGCGCCACGCCCTGATCCGGCAGCCAGAGCCCGGCCGGCGGCGCGCCGGTCTGCCAGAACACGTCGATCGGGATTCCGCCGCGCGGATACCAATAGCCGCCGATCCGCAGCCAGCGGGGCGCGAGCAGCCCCTGGAGCCGCCGGCCGATGCCGACGGTGCAATCCTCGTGGAAAGCGCCGTGGTTGCGGAACGAGCCGAGATAAAGCTTGAGCGACTTCGATTCGACGAGCCATTGATCCGGCACGTAATCGATCACCAGGGTCGCGAAATCCGGCTGGCCGGTCACCGGGCAGAGCGAGGTGAATTCCGGCGCGGTGAAGCGCGCGAGATAATCGGTGTCGGCATGGGGGTTCGGCACCCGATCGAGCTGCGCCGCCTCGGGCGAGGCGGGCAGCGCCGTCTGGCGGCCGAGTTGCTGGGCGTGGGTCTCGATGCTGTCCATAGAGGGCGCTATACGATGCCGACGATCGCCACGCCTACTCCCCGCCGCGTGGCGGATCGACCGGGAGGCGATGGCGGATCCGAACCCGACCCGATCGCCGACGGGCTCGCCGACGGGCTCGCGAAGGCGTGCCTGCCGGTGCACGGCAAACGGGGTTTCGACGCTTGCCCCTGCCGTTGCGTTGGCGGATAAGCCCGATTCGGAGAGCGTGGCGGATGCGAGGGCCGTCGGGCCTGCGCGAAGACGTCCCCCGCCGCGCACTTTCAAGGAGCGCTCATGACCGCGATCACCAATATCGCCGCACGCGAGATCCTCGACAGCCGGGGCAATCCCACCGTCGAGGTCGATGTTCTCCTGGAGGACGGCTCCTTCGGCCGCGCCGCGGTCCCCTCGGGCGCCTCGACCGGCGCGCACGAGGCCGTCGAGCTGCGGGACGGCGATAAGGGGCGCTATTCCGGCAAGGGCGTGCTCAAGGCGGTCGAGGCGGTCCAGACCGAGATCCTCGACGCCATCGGCGGCATGGATGCGGAGGATCAGGTCGCGGTCGACGAGGCGATGATCGCCCTCGACGGCACCCCGAACAAGGCGCGGCTGGGCGCCAACGCGATTCTCGGCGTCTCGCTTGCGGTCGCAAAGGCCGCGGCCGAGACCGCCGGCCTGCCGCTCTACCGCTATGTCGGTGGCGTGCAGGGCCGGGTTCTGCCGGTGCCGATGATGAACATCGTCAACGGCGGGGCGCATGCTGACAACCCGATCGACTTCCAGGAATTCATGGTGATGCCGGTCGGCGCCGCCTCCCTCTCGGACGCGGTCCGGATCGGCGCCGAGATCTTCCACACCCTCAAGAGCGCGCTCAAGAAGGCCGGCCACAACACCAATGTCGGCGACGAGGGCGGCTTCGCCCCGAACCTGCCCTCGGCCGAGGCCGCCCTCGACTTCGTGATGGAATCGATCCAGGCCGCGGGCTTCAAGCCCGGCAGCGACGTGGTTCTGGCCCTCGACTGCGCGGCGACCGAGTTCTTCAAGGACGGCGCCTACCATTACGAGGGTGAAGGCCAGACCCGCTCGATCGAGGCGCAGGTCGATTACCTCGCCCGGCTGACCGAGGCCTACCCGATCCTCTCGATCGAGGACGGCATGTCCGAGGATGACTGGGAGGGCTGGAAGCTCCTGACCGAGCGGATCGGCCACCGGGTCCAGCTTGTCGGCGACGACCTGTTCGTCACCAATGTCGAGCGCCTGTCCCGCGGCATCGAATCCGGTACCGCCAACTCGATTCTGGTGAAGGTCAATCAGATCGGCTCACTCACCGAGACGCTGGCGGCCGTCGATATGGCCCAGCGCGCCGGCTACACCGCGGTGATGTCGCACCGCTCCGGCGAGACCGAGGATTCGACCATCGCCGATCTCGCCGTTGCGACGAATTGCGGGCAGATCAAGACCGGCTCGCTCGCCCGCTCGGACAGACTGGCCAAGTACAACCAGCTCATCCGCATCGAGGAAGGCCTGGGCGCCCAGGCGCTCTACGCCGGACGCAGCGCGATCCGGCAGCTCGCTGGGCGCTGAGACCGCTCTCCGCGGACGTCGCCTCCCGGATCACCGATCCAGGAGGCGATGCGCAATTTTCGCGACGCACCGGCCTCCGCGTTTTGGCCCGAAACGACAGGACCCACGAGCCCGCCGCGCCCGACGCGGCGGGCTCGTGGGTTTCGGCCGGTCCCGAGGCCCACGGAATCAACCCTTTCTTCACCCTGTCGCGGCAAGCTCCGGCCCCATGGTCATCCGCCGCCGCGTCCGCGCCATCGTCGTTCCCGCCGTCCTCTGGACGGTGTCGGCTCTCGTCGTGGGCTATTTCGTGCATCAAGCCGAGAGCGGGAGCCGCGGCCTGACGGCCAAGCGGGCCCTCAAGATCGAGGCCCACGGCCTGACTCGCGAGCTCAACGCCGCGAAGGCCGAGCGGGCGGTCTGGGAGCACCGGGTGTCCCTCCTGCGCAGCGAGCAGATCGACCGCGACCTCCTCGAGGAGCGCGCCCGGGTCGTCCTCGGCCGGGTCCACGCCAACGACCTCGTCATCATCGATCCCTGAGCGGCCGACGCGGCGTTTCCTGATTTGACGATCGGCTTCGACTGGTCGAACGGCAACGCTTGCGCCCCTGTCCTTGGTTAGTCGGATGGGAACCAAGCGTTGCGGTGACAGCCCTCTCCCGGTGTCAGTTCCGCACTCGCTTTCCGAAAAGGGCTGGCCTAGAACCCCGACCAACGGATCGAACTCGGGAGGTCGCCGGTGGTTGCTGACAAAGAAGCGGGCCAGCCCGCCTTGGGCGAGGACGCTCCGAAGCATCAGCCCGCTCCCAATATTCCTCAGTTCACGAAGGAAGAAGATCTCCACGCGTATCGGGAGATGCTTCTTATTCGACGCTTCGAGGAGAAGGCTGGCCAGCTCTACGGCATGGGCCTTATCGGCGGCTTCTGTCATCTTTACATCGGCCAGGAAGCAGTCGTCGTCGGTATGCAGATGGCCGGTGAAGACGGCGACCAGAACATCACCGGCTACCGCGATCACGGCCACATGCTGGCCTGTGGCATGGACGCCAAGGGCGTCATGGCCGAGCTGACCGGGCGCCGCGGAGGCTACTCCCGCGGCAAGGGCGGCTCGATGCACATGTTCAGCCGCGAGAAGCAGTTTTTCGGCGGCCATGGCATCGTTGGCGCTCAGGTCTCCCTCGGTACCGGCCTCGCTTTCGCCGATGCCTACCTGCAGAACGGCAAGGTCAGCTTCACCTATATGGGTGACGGCGCCGCCAATCAGGGCCAGGTCTACGAGAGCTTCAACATGGCGGCCCTTTGGAAGCTGCCGGTCGTCTACGTGATCGAGAACAATCGCTACGCCATGGGCACGTCGGTCGCTCGGGCCTCGGCGCAGACCGACTTTTCGAAGCGCGGTCTCTCCTTCGGCATTCCCGGCGAGCAAGTTGACGGCATGGATGTGCGCACCGTTCGCGAGGCCGCCGCGCGCGCCATCCAGCATGCCCGCTCCGGCGAGGGTCCCTACATCCTAGAGATGCAGACCTACCGCTATCGTGGCCACTCGATGTCCGATCCGGCCAAGTACCGGACCAAGGACGAAGTCTCGAAGATGCGCGACGAGCACGATCCGATCGAGATGGTGCGCAAGCGCCTGATCGAAGCGCATGGCGTGCCGGAAGCCGACCTGAAGGGCACCGACGCCAAGGTCCGCGAGATCGTCAACGAGGCCGCCGACTTCGCGACCCACGATCCCGAGCCCGATCCGTCCGAGCTCTGGACCGACATCCTCCTGGAAGCCCGCGCCTGAGGCGCTTGACCCCCGTCTCTCCGTTTCGGCCGTAGGATCGATAGAGCAGCGCAATGGCGACCGACATTCTGATGCCCGCCCTTTCTCCGACCATGGAGGAAGGAAAGCTCGCCAAGTGGCTCAAGAAGGAGGGCGACGCGGTGAAATCCGGCGACGTCCTCGCCGAGATCGAGACCGATAAGGCGACCATGGAGGTCGAGGCGATCGACGAGGGCATCCTCGCCAAGATCCTCGTGCCGGACGGCACCGAGAACGTGGCGGTCAACACCCCGATCGCCATCATCGCCGCCGAGGGCGAGGATGTCGCTGCGGCGGCCGCGGGCGGTGGCAAGTCCAAGCCCAACGGCGCGGACAGCGGCGTCCCGGCGCCGACGCCGGACATGGACGCCGAGGGCATGGCGAAGACCTCCTCCGCCGCCTCGAAAAGCGGCGACGATGCGGCCCGGGCGCCCGCCGCGCCGGCCGTCATCACCAACAAGGCCCCCGCTCCGGTGATGGAGGAGTTCCCGGCCAATTCGCCGATGGAGACGCAGACCGTCCGCGAGGCCCTGCGCGATGCCATGGCCGAGGAGATGCGCCGGGACGACAAGGTCCTCGTGATGGGCGAGGAAGTCGCCGAGTACCAGGGCGCCTACAAGATCACCCAGGGCCTGCTGCAGGAATTCGGCGCCCGTCGCGTGGTCGACACTCCGATCACCGAGCACGGCTTCGCCGGCATCGGCGTCGGCGCCGCCTACATGGGCCTCAAGCCCATCGTCGAGTTCATGACTTTCAACTTCGCCATGCAGGCGATCGACCACATCATCAATTCCGCGGCCAAGACCCTCTACATGTCCGGCGGTCAGCTCGGCTGCCCGATCGTGTTCCGCGGTCCCAACGGCGCGGCGGCCCGTGTCGGCGCCCAGCACAGCCACGATTACGCCGCCTGGTACTCGAACGTCCCCGGCCTCAAGGTGATCGCGCCCTACACGGCCTCCGACGCCAAGGGCCTGCTCAAGGCCGCCATTCGCGATCCGAACCCGATCATCTTCCTCGAGAACGAGATCCTCTACGGTCAGTCCTTCCCGGTCCCGAAGATCGACGACTTCGTCCTGCCGATCGGCAAGGCGCGCATCCACCGCCCCGGCACCGACGTGACGATCGTCTCCTTCGCGATCGGCATGACCTACGCCCTCAAGGCCGCCCAGGTGCTGGCCGAACAGGGGATCGAGGCCGAAGTCATCGATCTGCGCACGATCCGTCCGATGGATTCCGAAACGATCGTCGAATCGGTCAAGAAGACCGGCCGCTGCGTGACCGTCGAGGAAGGGTTCCCGCAATCCGGCGTCGGCGCCGAGATCGCCGCCCGCCTGATGGTCGACGCCTTCGATTACCTCGACGCCCCGGTGCTGCGGGTGACCGGCAAGGACGTTCCGATGCCCTACGCCGCCAATCTCGAGAAGCTGGCGCTGCCGAACGTCAACGAGGTCGTCGAGGCCGCCAAGGCCGTCTGCTACAAGTAAATGCCGGAAAAGTTCGAAGAACTCGAGATCCCGCCCGACGCCCTGGACCAGGGCGGGATCGAGATCGTGAGAGCTTCCATCGTCGATGGCGCGGTGAGCGTGGCCCTGCGCCGGGCCTTCGACGATCCCGCGACCTGGGGCCGGCTCCTGGTCGACCTCGCGCGGCAGGCCGCCCGCGCCTACGCGCTGGAAACCGACACGTCCGAGAAAGAAGCCTTCGAGCGCATCCGCGCCGGCTGGGAGGCCGAGGGCTTCGAATCCGGCAACACCCTCAACTAGCGACGGCACGGCGACGCCATGACAGGCCCCGACGCACAGCCTCACCGTCCGGCCTCGCCGTCCCAAGGGACGGCGTGATGATCGGCCTGGCTGCTCTACGCTTGGAACCGGGTAACAGGATGGCGTTGCCGCCGGACCGGATCCGCCAGGGCCTTGTCCCGGCAACCACCCGGCTCGACCGCGGCGATGCGCCCGACCTCGTCGCCGTCACGGCCGGTCGGTTTCGTCTGACCGACACCGTGGCGCGTGGCGGGACCGTCGCCGCTTCCCGTTTCCCCGCGCTGCCGGTCCGGCGCGATACCCGCTTCCCCTTCGATCCGCCCGCCCCTGCGCCCGAGGCTTGAGACATGCCGATCAACGTCCTGATGCCCGCCCTCTCGCCGACCATGGAGAAGGGCAACCTCGCCAAGTGGCTCAAGAAGGAGGGCGACGCGATCAAATCCGGCGACGTGATCGCCGAGATCGAGACCGACAAGGCCACCATGGAGGTCGAGGCGGTCGATGAAGGCGTGCTGGCCAAGATCCTCGTGGCCGAGGGCACGGCGGACGTGCCGGTCAACGAGCTGATCGCGCTGATTGCCGGGGAAGGCGAGGATCCGGGCAGCATCCAGGCGCGCGCGGGCGGCGCGGCCGAGAGCGCGAAGACCGCGCCGGTCGAGCCGAAGGGCACGCCGGACGAGAACGCCGCTCCCGGTGGCGGCCACGCCTCCTACGCCCGCGTCGACACGGCGCCCGAGGGCGCCAAGCCCGGCGGGGTCGCCCATCCGGCCGAGGCCGGCGGCCGCGTGTTCTCCTCGCCCTTGGCCCGCCGCATCGCCAAGCAGGGCGGCGTCGACATTACCGCGGTGAAGGGCTCCGGACCGCGCGGCCGCGTCGTCGCCAAGGACGTGCAGTCGGCGATCGAGGGCGGCACCGCCAAGGTCGGGGCCGCGCCCGCGAAGGCCGCCGAGGCGCCCAAGCCGGCGGCACCCGCCCCGAAGCCGGCTTCGGGCGGCGCACCGGCCGGGCTCACCCTGGAGCAGGTCAAGGGCTTCTACGAGAAGGGCGCCTACGAGGAAGTGCCGCTCGACGGCATGCGCAAGACCATCGCCAAGCGCCTCACCGAGGCGATGCAGGTCGCCCCGCACTTTTACCTGACGGTCGATTGCGAACTCGACGCCCTGATGAAGCTGCGCGAGACGCTGAACGCCTCGTCCGGCAAGGACAAGGACGGCAAGCCGCTGTTCAAGCTCTCGGTCAACGACTTCGTCATCAAGGCGATGGGCGTGGCGCTGACCCGCGTGCCGACCGCCAACGCCGTGTGGGCCGAGGACCGCATCCTGCGCTTCAAGCATGCCGAGGTCGGCGTGGCGGTGGCCATCGACGGCGGCCTGTTCACCCCGGTCATCCGCAAGGCCGACCAGAAGACGCTCTCGGCGATCTCCGGCGAGATGAAGGACTTCGCGGCGCGCGCCCGCGCCAAGAAGCTGAAGCCCGAGGAGTACCAGGGCGGCGTCACCTCGGTGTCGAACCTCGGCATGTTCGGCATCAAGCACTTCACCGCGGTGATCAACCCGCCGCAATCGACCATCCTGGCGGTCGGCGCCGGCGAGAAGCGCGTCGTCGTCAAGGACGGCGCTCCGGCGGTGGTCCAGGCCATGACCTGCACCCTCTCCTGCGACCACCGCGTCCTCGATGGCGCGCTCGGCGCCGAGCTGATCTCGGCCTTCAAGGGACTGATCGAGAATCCTATGGGGATGCTGGTCTAGCACCCGGCCATGCCGATCGATCCCGCACAGGCGTCCGCGGCGGCCATTCGCCGCCGCGGGTTGGCCGGCGCCGCGCACGGACGTCTGTCCGTAAGCAGTCCGGCGCGGGATCGGGCGGCGAAGGTTGACGAGGCGGAGGCGGTTTTCGTCGGCAAAACGCGGCGCGGCACGGCGGCGCGCATCGCGCTCCCCGTCAGCGACAGGGCGGCCGACGGGTCGGTCGCCCTGCGGTTTCCGGGCCATCCCGTCGTGCTGCGCGAGACTTGGACCTTCGAGGAAACCGACGCGCCGCACGCCGATGGACCGCGCGGCGGGATGCCCAGCGGGCCGGGCGCGACGCTCGCGACCCTGAGCCTCGAGAGGGTTGACGGCGACGGGTTCGGCCTCAGCCGCAAAACCGAGGTGCCCTTCGTGCTGCCGCCGGAGCGCACCACCCTGGCCGACCTGCGCAAACGGGCCGGCGTCATTTGAGACGAATGGGCGCCGTGGCGCCCGGTCAGACGGAGCGGATCATGGCGGAAACCTACGACGTTCTCATCATCGGCGCCGGGCCCGGGGGCTACGTCACCGCGATCCGCGCGGCACAGCTCGGCTTCAAGACCGCGGTGGTCGACCGCGAGCATCTGGGCGGCATCTGCCTCAACTGGGGCTGCATCCCGACCAAGGCCCTGCTGCGCTCGGCCGAGATCTACCACTACATGCAGCACGCCGCCGATTATGGGCTGAAGGCCGATAACGTCAGCTTCGATGCATCCGCCATCGTCAAGCGCTCCCGCGGCGTCTCGGGCCGGCTCAATGGCGGCGTCGGCATGCTCCTGAAGAAGAACAAGGTCGACGTGATCTGGGGCGAAGGCACGATCGAGGTCGCGCCGAAAGGCAACACCCCCGGCACGGTCGCCGTGAAGGAGACCAAGCGCGCGGAAGCCCCGAAGGGCGCCAAGGGCGCGGGCCGCTACCAGGCCAAGCACATCATCGTCGCGACCGGCGCCCGCCCGCGGGTGCTGCCCGGGATCGAGCCGGACAAGAAGCTGATCTGGACCTATTACGAGGCCATGGTGCCGGAGGCGATGCCCAAGAGCCTGCTGGTGATGGGCTCGGGTGCCATCGGCATCGAGTTCGCCTCGTTCTACCGCACCATGGGCGTCGACGTGACGGTGATCGAGCTCCTGCCGCAGATCCTGCCGGTGGAAGATGCCGAGATCGCCGGCCTCGCCCGCAAGCGCTTCGAGAAGCAGGGCATCAAGATCCTCACCGGGGCCAAGGTCACGAAGGTCGAGAAGGGCGCCAACTCCGTCACCGCCACCGTCGAGGACGACAAGGGCAAGTCGCAGCAGCTGACCGCCGACAAGCTGATCTCGGCCGTCGGCGTCGTCGGCAACATTGAGAATCTCGGCCTCGAGACGCTCGGGGTGAAAATCGAGCGCGGGATCGTGGTCACCGACGGGCTCGGCCGCACCAACGTGCCCGGCGTCTACGCCATCGGTGACGTCGCCGGCCCACCGATGCTCGCCCACAAGGCCGAGCACGAGGGCGTCATCTGCATCGAGACCATCAAGGGGCTGCACACCCATCCGATGGACAAGGGCAAGATCCCGGGCTGCACCTATTGCCACCCGCAGATCGCCAGCGTCGGCCTCACCGAGGCGAAGGCCAAGGATCTCGGCTTCCAGGTCAAGGTCGGCCGCTTCCCCTTCGCCGGCAACGGCAAGGCGATCGCGCTCGGCGAGCCGGACGGCTTGATCAAGACGATCTTCGACGCCAAGACCGGCCAGCTCCTCGGCGCCCACATGGTCGGGGCCGAGGTGACCGAGCTGATCCAGGGCTACGTCGTGGCGATGACGCTGGAGACGACCGAGGAGGAGCTGATGCACACGGTCTTCCCGCACCCGACCCTGTCCGAGATGATGCACGAGAGCGTGCTCGACGCGTATGGCCGCGTGATCCACACCTGAGGCTTCGACCGCACCGCTCCCGTCCCTCGCAGCCCCCCGTGAGGCCGCGAAGGACGGAGGCGGGACTCTGCACGGTGCGGCTACGGCCGCACCAACTTCGCCGCCCTGAACCACCGCCCGCCCGCGACGTTGGCCCCTCCGGCAGAGGCGTCGAGAGGGCCGAGCGATCATGAGAGCGATCTTCCGGAACGTCTTCGGCGGTGTGGTCTGGCTCGGGCTCGCCGGAGGTGCGGCGCTCGCGCAGCCGGCCGAGGCCCCGCCGCCGCCACCCGTTCCGGCCTTGCCCGCTCCCCCCTCCATCCCGGTCGCGCCCGCCCCGCTCGGCCTCGCCCCTCGGGTGGTCTCAGCCTCGGCGGCGGCTCCTCCGCCTCCGGCCCGCGCTTTGCCGATGAGACCCTCACCACCGGCGGCCGCGTGAATCCCGGCGGGCTCAGTCTCGGTGGAGGTATCGTCGGGGCGGTCGGCGGTTCGCTCCCCGCGCTCGCGGCCCGAAGCGGCGTTCTCGACCTGCGGCCGGGCCCCGCTGACCTCGGCGGAAGCGGCGGGGGCGGCGCACCCGCCGGCCCCGGAATCGCCGGCGCGCCCAGTCGGGCCGACGCGTACTTCGATCCCCTCGACGGTCGGTCGGCTCCCTGACGAGCGTTGTTCGGGCGTCGTCCACAGGCCTGACGGATCGCGGTAAGGTCTCGTTAACCGTCCTGGAGTGTTCTATCTTCGTTCTCATATCGAGTCGGAGAGAGACCATGCCCGAGCCCCTGCGCCAGCCGCGCGAGCCTCGCCGTTCGGCGGATGCGCCCGTCTCCTGCCCGGTCGAGGAGATCGCCCAGGCCTATCTGAACGCCACCGAGGGCGATGCCGGCATCGCCCTGCGCTGCGCCATCACCGATGCCCTCGCCGACCTGATGGAGGCGGAACGCCGGGCTCGGGAGAACAGCCGGCTGATCTCGCGCGGTTACGTGCGCGACGCCGCGCTCCGGTGGTGAGCCATTCCGTTCTGCCGCCATTGAAGCGCGGCTTTGACGGTGCATCTAATCCTCCGTCTCGACCCGTTGGAGTGTCCCGGATGCGTCCGCGTGTGATCCTGTGCCTCGCCGGCCTTGCCCTGTTCTCTGCTTCGGCGGCGCGTGCGGAGCTGCTCATCAGCGTCGACAAGGACGCCCAGCGCATGACCGTCGCGGTGGACGGGGAGACCCGTCACGTCTGGCCGGTCTCGACCGGGATCGCGTCCTACGACACGCCCAGCGGCGGCTACCGGCCCTTCCGGATGGAGGCCTCCCATTTCTCGCGGGAATGGGACAATGCGCCGATGCCCCACGCGATCTTCTTCACCCAGACCGGCCACGCCATTCACGGCACCACGCACACGCGCCGCCTCGGCAGCGCGGCCTCCCATGGCTGCGTGCGGCTCTCGCAGCGCCATGCCGCGACCCTGTTCGCCCTCGTGAAGCAGCAGAAGATGGCCAACACCCGCGTGGTGATCGAGGGTAGCGTGGCCGAGCCCGCGGTGGCCGACGTCCACCGGCCGCCCGCAGCCGTCCGAAGCGGCGGATGGCGCGGCGACGCCGTCGTGGCCGTGCGCTCGCGCGGCGACGCCTCGGACGAGGTCTACGGTGCAACGTCCCGCCGCCGGGTCCGCGACCCGTTCGGCGACCCGTTCGGCGACCTCTACGACGCTCCGCCGGCCGGCCGGTCCGGCGACCTTTACTGAGGCTGCCGCGGTCCGGGCAGCGCCCCCGGATGGGGGAGCGGGCGGCGCCCGAAGCCCATCCGGACGGCGGCGGCGCAATCCACGAACGATGCGTTCGAGACGCTTGAAATGGCGCGAGCCACAGGATAAGTCCCCCTCACGTGCCGCCGTAGCTCAGTTGGTTAGAGCACTAGATTGTGGATCTAGGGGTCGCCCGTTCGAGCCGGGCCGGTGGTACCATCATATTCGTTCGATGAAGCAAGGGGTTGGCCTTCAGGCCGACCCCTTCTTCGTTTCGGGTCCGCGCTACGGCGCGAGGCCCGCGTCAGATCTCGGGCAGTGCCTTGACCAGGGCGCGGAAGCGGTCGCCCCGCACCTCGAAGTTCGGGAACTGGTCGTAGGAGGCGCAAGCCGGCGACAGCAGGACGACCGGCTCTGGGGCCGGGGATGCGGCCGCCGCCGTCGCCGCCGCCTCGGTCGCGGCCTCCAGGGTGCCGCAACGGGTGAAGGGCACCCTCCCCTCCAGCGTCGCGGCGAAGGTGTCGCTCGACGCGCCGATCAGGTAGGCGTGGGCGACGCGGTCGAACAACGACGCCAGCGGCGCGATCCCGCCCTCCTTGGCCTTGCCGCCAACGATCCAGTGGATGTCGCGGAAGGCGAGAAGCGCCTTCTCGGTCGAATCGGCGTTGGTCGCCTTGGAATCGTTGACGAACAGCGCGCGCCCCCGACGCCCGAGCCCTTCCATGCGATGGGCAAGGCCCGGAAAGCTCCGCAGGGCCGCGGCGAGGGTGTCGCCCGCGATCCCGAGGGCGCGGGCCACGGCGACGGCGACCGCCGCGTTCTGCCCGTTATGGGCGCCGCGGAGCGAACCGATGCCGGACAGGTCGGCGAGGCAGGTCCCCTCTTCATCGAGGATCCGGGCGTCCCGGACGATCAGGTCGCCGGCCTCCCCGCCGTGGCCCTCGACATGGATCCGCACCCGCGGGGCCCCGCGCCGTCCGGCGATGGCCGCGCAGTGGGGATCGTCCACCCCGACCACGGCGAGGCCGGCGCCCTGGATCACGCGCTCCTTGATGGCGGCGTAGTTCTCCATGCTGCCGTGGCGGTCGAGATGATCCGGCGTCAGGTTGAGCAGAACGCCGATGCCGGGCTTGAGCGAGGGGGTCAGATCGATCTGGAAGGTCGAGAGCTCGACGACGTGGACGCGGCTGTCGGAGGGCGGGGCCAGCGAGAGGATCGCGGTGCCGATATTGCCGCCCATCTGCACGTCGCGGCCGGCCTCCCGCAGGACGTGGGCGGTCAAGGCCGTCGTGGTCGATTTGCCGTTGGTGCCGGTGATCGCGACGAACGGCGCTTTGGGAGCCAGCGCCGCGCGTTCCCGGCAGAAGATCTCGATATCGCCGATGATCTCGACGCCGGCCCCTTTGGCGAGCGGGACGGTCCAGTGCGGCTCGGGATGCGTCAACGGCACGCCCGGGGCCAGAATCAGGGCGGAAAAGCCCGACCAGTCGGCGTCGCGCAGATCCGACACCGTGACGCCCTGCTCCCGGGCCCGGTCGCGGCTGCTCGTGCTGTCGTCCCAGGCGAGCACGTCGGCCCCGCCGGCGAGCAGCGCGCGGACGGTGGCGAGCCCCGAGCCGCCCAGGCCGAACAGGGCGACCTTCTGGCCGGCGAAGGTGGTGGCGGGCGTCATGGCATTCTCGACGTTGCGGGAGGACACCTCCCCATAGCCCGTCCCCGCCCTCCGCCTAAGGGGGCCGCGTCGGCGGCCTTGGCCCGTCGCCGCGGAGGGACGCCGAGGGTCGGAGTGGCACCCCGGACCGGGTTCGATCGCGCCTCAGCGCAGCTTCAGCGTGGCGAGCCCGACGAGCGCCAGGATCACGGCGATGATCCAGAAGCGGATCACGACCTGCGGCTCCTTCCAGCCCTTCTGCTCGAAATGGTGGTGGATCGGCGCCATGCGGAAGACGCGCTTGCCGGTGAACTTGAACGACAGCACCTGGATGATCACCGACATGATCTCGAGGACGAACAGGCCGCCGACGATGGCGAGCACGATCTCGTGCTTGGCCGCCACCGCGATGATGCCGAGCAATCCGCCGAGTGCCAGGGAGCCGGTATCGCCCATGAAGATCTGCGCGGGCGGCGCGTTGAACCAGAGGAAGCCAAGCCCTGCCCCGATCACCGCGCCGCAGACGACGGCGAGTTCACCGGTGTCGCGCACGTAGTTCACCTGCAGGTAGCCCGCGGTGAACGAATTGCCGACGAGATAGGCGATCACGCCGAAGGTGCCGCAGGCGATCATCACGGGGACAATGGCGAGCCCGTCGAGCCCGTCGGTGATGTTGACCGCGTTGCCCGCGCCGACGATCACGAAGGCCGCGAACGGAATCCAGAACCAGCCGAGGTTCAGCAGCGCGTCCTTGAAGACCGGGAAGGCGAGCTGATTCTGGAGCGAGGCCGGGGAATAGACCGAGATCAACAGGCAGGCCGCGCCCGCGATCGCGAATTCGAGCAGGAGACGGAAGCGCCCGGAAAAGCCCTTGTGGGACTGCTTCGTGACCTTGAGATAGTCGTCGTAGAAGCCGATCGCGCCGAAGCCGAGGGTCACGGCGAGGGTCACCCAGACATAGTGGTTGCGCGGGTTGGTCCAGAGCAGAACCGAGACCACGGCGCCGGCCAGGATCATCAGGCCGCCCATGGTGGGTGTGCCGCGCTTGGTCAGGTGCGTCGCCGGGCCGTCCTCGCGGATCGGCTGGCCCTTGCCCTGGCGCAGGCGAAGGAGCGAGATGATCCAGGGTCCGAACCAGAACACGAAGAAGCCCGCCGTGAACAGCGCGCCGCCGGTGCGGAAGGTGATGTAGCGGAACACGTTGAGGGGCGTGAGCGTGCCGCTCAGTTCCGACAGCAGATAGAGCATCCGAGGGTCCGTCCGCGGCAGTGGTCTTCGAGTTCGGCCGTGCCGAGGGGCGCGACCGGGCTCAAGGGTGCCGGACGCGAACGGTCCGGTGTTCAATAGGCGTCAGCGAACCGCCTCGAGCGAGGCTTCGCGCTGGCCCGGGGGCAGCGCGTAGCGGGCTTTGACCGCTTCGACAATCCGGGCCATGCGCATGGAGTTCGAGCCTTTGACCATCACGGCGTCGCCCGGCCTCAGGACGGCGACGACCGCATCGGTGATCTCGGCGGCGGTGGCCGCGGCCCCGCCCCGGCGTGCCATCGGCAGCGCCTCGAACAGGTGGCGCATCAGCGGCCCGGCGGCGAAGACGAGATCGACGCCGTGGGCCTCGACCGCCTCGGCCAGGCCGTGATGCAGGCTCTCGCCCGCCGCGCCGAGCTCCTTCATGTCGCCGAGCACGGCGATGCGGCGCCCCTTCGACCCGACCTCGATGCCCGCGAGCGTCGCGAGCGCGGCCCGGATCGAGGCGGGATTGGCGTTGTAGCTCTCGTCCACCAGGAAGGCCTCGCCGTCCGCGATCCGCAGGGCGGTGCGCTCGCCGCGCCCGACCGGCGGCTTGAGGCTGGCGAGCGACAGGGCGGCGCGGGCGAGATCGGCCCCGAGGGCGTGGACCACGGCCAGCACGCCGAGCGAGTTCATCGCCACGTGCCGACCCGGGGTGCCGAGCTGGTAGGCGACCGGCACGCCCATCACGGTGGCGTCGACCACCGAGACGTCGGGGCGGGTGAGGATGCGGTGGGCGCGGACATCCGCCTCCGCGTGCTCGCCGAAGGTGACGACCCGGCCCGCCCGCGAGGCGTGGGCATGGGCGAGCAGACGCGAAAAGTTCGGGTTGTCGCGGTTGATCACCGCCACGCCCGCGGGTTTCAGCCCGGAGAAGATCTCGCCCTTGGCGTCGGCGATTGCCGAGAGGGACGGGAAGTGCTCGATATGCACCGGCTCGACGGTGGTGATCAGCGCGACGTCGGGCGCGACCATGGCGGCCAGCGGCAGGATCTCGGCGGCGTGGTTCATGCCGATCTCGAACACGCCGTAGCGGGCGCCCTGCGGCATGCGGGCGAGTGTCAGCGGCACGCCCCAGTGGTTGTTGTAGGAGGCGACGGAGGCGTGGGTCGGTCCCTGCGCCGACAGGACGTGACGCAGGGCCTCCTTGGTGCCGGTCTTGCCGACCGAGCCCGTCACCGCGACGATGCCGGCCTGCGACCGCGCGCGGGCGGCAAGGCCGAGCCGGCGCATCGCCTCCAGCACGGGATCGTCCGTCGTCTCCGGCACCGCCAGGACGGGGCCGAGATCGGAGAATTCGTCCGCCCGGGAGGCCGCGACCACGGCGGCGCCCGCGCCCTTGTCGAGAGCGGTGCGCACGAAGTCGTGGCCGTCGCGCGCCTCGCCCCGGATCGCGAAGAACAGGTCGCCCGGCGCGAGGGTGCGCGTGTCGATCGAGGCCCCGGCAATCGGGCGCGGCGCGCCGAGCAGGCGTCCGCCGGTGGCGGCTTCGAGGGCGGACGGGGTCCAGAGAGGGGCGTCGGTCATCCGTTCACCTCGGCGATCGCGGCGCGCAGGGTCTCGTGATCCGAGAACGGGAACACGTTTGTCCCCACGATCTGGCCGGTTTCATGGCCCTTGCCGGCCACCACCAGCACGTCGCCGGGCCTCAGATGTCGCACCGCGTCGTGGATGGCCTCGGCCCGGTCGCCGATCTCCTCCGCCCCCGGCGCGGCGGCGCGGATCGCGGCGCGGATGGCCGCGGCTTCTTCCGTGCGGGGATTGTCGTCGGTGACGACGACCCGGTCGGCCAAACGAGCCGCGATGGCGCCCATGATCGGGCGCTTGCCCCGGTCCCGGTCGCCGCCGCATCCGAACACGACGACGAGCCGGCCGCTCGCGAAGGGACGCAACGCGGTCAGCACGTGTTCCAGGGCCTCCGGCTTGTGGGCGTAGTCGACGAGGCAGAGCCCTTCGTTGGCCTCACCGATCCGCTCCATCCGGCCGGGGACGCCGGTCAGGTGTTCGAGGGCGGCGAAGACGCCGGCCGGGTCGGCCTCGCCCGTCGGCGTCGAGAGGGCGAGGCCGGCGGCGACCAGAGCGTTCTCGACCTGGAAGCCGCCGACCAGGGGAAGCCGCACCTCATGCGTGTCGCGGCCATGGGCCAGCGTCAGGGCCTGGGAGAACCCCTCGGTGCGAGCCTCGAGCAGGCGGATGAAGTCGCCGTTCTGCCCGGTGGTGCGGATGGCGTGGCCGGCGGCGTCGGCGGCGCCGACCACGCGCTCGGCATAGGCGCCGTCGGCGTTGACGATCGCGGGCCGCCCCTTGGGCAGCAAAGTCGTGAACAGGCGCAGCTTCGCCTCGAGATAGTCCTCGACCGTCGGATGGTAGTCGAGATGGTCGCGCCCGAGATTGGTGAAGGCGGCGGCGGTGAGGTCCACGCCGTCGAGGCGGCGCTGCTCGATGCCGTGGGACGAGGCCTCCATGGCGAGATCCGTGACGCCGTCGGCGGCGAGCCGCGCCAGGGTCTCGTGCAGGGTCACGGGGTCGGGGGTGGTCAGCGAGCCGTAGGCGGCGCCCCGGTTGGTGACGATCCCGACCGTGCCGAGGCTGGCCGCATCCCGCCCCAGGCGGGCGAGGATCTGGCGGACGAAATCGGCGACCGAGCTCTTGCCGCTGGTTCCGGTGACGGCCAGCACGATTTCGGGCTGGCGGCCCGACAGGCGGGCGGCGGCGAGGGCCAGCGCCCGGCGCGCGTCGGGAACGGCGATCCAGGCGGTGCCCGCGGGAAGCGCGTTCGGGCGCCCGCCCTCGCCGACGACGGCCACCGCTCCGGCGGCGGCGGCGGCGGCGGCGAACAGCCGACCGTCGGCCTTGGTGCCGGGGACGGCGACGAAGACGCCGCCCGGCGCGACCCTCCGGCTGTCGGCGGTGAGACCCGCGACGGGGCGGCCCGCGACATCGGCTTCGGCTTCGGGGAAGAGCTGGCCGAGGGTGGGTGCGTTCATGCTCAGAGGCTCCGCATCGGCATGGCCGCTCCGACCCGTGCCCGCATTCCGACTCAGGTCCGTCGCCTTGCCGCCCGGTCAGAGCCCGTCAAGGGCGCCGCGTCTCGAAAGAAGGCGCCGCCCACAGGTCTCGGCTCGGCCGCGCCCGCTGGATGCGGCGACGGATCCGAACCGAGTGTCCGGAAATGGGGGGCCGAGGCAAGGCGTCCCGTCACGGGCCGCCGGTCTGGGTCGCGTGGTAGGCGCCGAGCTTGACCATGAGCGGGAACGGCTTGGCCGGGGCCTCGAATTTCGGCGGCAGGCCGACGATCGGGGAGACGCGCTCGATGATCCGGCCCGTCACCACGCCGGAATTCCAGGCGGCGGTGGCATAGCCGCCGGATTCCGGCAGGCCCTGCGGCTCGTCCATGATGGTGACGAAGAGGTATTTCGGCTTGTCCATCGGCGCGGCGGCCGTGAACGTCGTGAAGAGACGGTTCTTGACGTAGCGGCCGTTGATCACCTTCTCGGCGGTGCCGGTCTTGCCGCCGACATAGTAGTAGGGGACCGCCGCCTTCTTGGCCGAGCCTTCGACGGCGTTCAGGCGCATGATGAAGCGCATCGCCTCGCTGGTCTCCGGCTTGATGACCCGGACCGACTTGGCGTGGGCCTCCTCCTCGGTGGTCTTGAGGAAGGTCGGCGTCATCAGCTCGCCGCCGTTGACGATGGCCGCCACCGCCGCCGCGGCCTGAAGCGGCGCCACCGCGAGGCCGTGGCCGAAGGCGATGGTGATCGTGTTGATCTCGGTCCAGCGGGACGGGACGATCGGGCTCGCGCTCTCGGGCAGCTCGGTGCGCAGGCGGTCGGTCAGGCCCATCTTCTTCAGGAAGGCCTTGTGGCCGGGCACGCCGACGCCGAGGGCCATCTTGGCCGAGCCGATATTGGAGGAGTGGGTGAACACCTCCGGCATGGTGATGACCCGGTTGGTGCCGTGATATTCGTGGATCTTCTGGCGGCCCCAGTGGAGCACGCCGCCGCGGGTGTCGAAGGTCGAGTTGACGTTGTACTTGCCGGAATCGAGCGCCATGGCGAGCGTCATCGCCTTGAAGGTCGAGCCCATCTCGTAGACGCCGACATTCATCCGGTTGATGCGGTCGTCCGAGAGCGCGTCCTTCGGATCGTTCGGGTCGAAATCCGGATAGGAGGCGAGCGCGACGATCTCGCCGGTGTTCACATCCATGATCATGGAGGCGCCGGCCTTGGCCTTGAAGTGTTCCACGCCCCGGACGAGTTCGTCGCGCACGGCGAACTGCGCCCTCAGATCGATGGAGAGCTGGACCGGTTTGAGATCGGTCTGCTTGGCGACCAGGCCGAACTCGTTGAGCGCCCGGTTGCCCTGCGTGTCGATGTACTTCTCGATGCCGGCGATGCCGACATTGTCGAGGTTGGTCACGCCGAGGATGTGGGCGGCGGCCGTGCCGTTCGGGTAGACGCGCTTGTGATCCGGCAGGAAGCCGACGCCGGGAATACCCAGGCGGTGGATCTCGAGCTGCTGCTTTGGCGTGATCTCGCGCTTGATCCAGACGAAGCCCTTCTTCGAGGCCAGCTTGGCGCGCAGCTCCGCCGCATTCAGCTCGGGCAGGACGGCGGTGAGAAGCTCCACCGCCTCGTCCCGGTCGAAGGTGCGGGCCATCCGGGTCGGCTCGGCGAAAGCCGAGACGGTGCGGATGTCGGTGGCTAGGATCTCGCCATTGCGGTCGACGATGTCGGGGCGGATCGCCGTCGTGGCGGCGGCCGCCGCGCGATGGTCATCGCTGTTGGTGCCGGGCGTGGCCGCCATCACGATCAGCCGCATGGCGATGGCCGAGAACACGGCCGCGAAGGCGAGCCCGACCAGGGCGACCCGGGCGTGCGAGCGCTCGATGGCGAGGCGGAACATCGTCCGGTAGAGACGGACGATCGCGGTCGGCGGTGGCTCGCTCTTGACCACGCGGCCCGGCCCGGCCTCTGCCGGCGGCACGGCCGCTTCCAGGGGCGCCCCGTCGGGGCTTTCCTGCGCGGTGGACGGCTCTTGTGACGGATCGTGGGACACGGGAACGCTACCTCGAAGCCGCCGGGGGACGGGTGGAGACGGTGCGGGTGCTGACGGAGCCGGTGGTGCGCGGCTCGTCGCGGGCGGCGAGCGGCTTGTCCTTCGGCGTGGCGGTCGGCGTCGCCGTCGAGGCGAGCAGGCGGCCGATCTCGTCGCCGCGCTCGGGCCGGGCCGGCAGGTCGGAGAGCCGGGCGAGGTGCTCGTCGCCGACGGCCTCCAGGGCGAGGTGGCGCGCCACCGCTGCCTGCAGGCGATCGGGCCGGGTCAGGAGCTGCCACTCGGCCCGCAACACGGCGATGGCCTGGCGCTCCTTGTGCAGCCCGCTCTTGAGCTTGGACACCTGCCCGGCCTGATAGAGCGTGTCGTACTTGATCGAGTAGGCGTAGATCGCCGAGCCGATCAGGCCGGCGATGGCGAGCACGTTGAGCAGCCGGATCACCGCCGTGCCCTCCTGGTATCCGCGGGCAGGCTGGCCAGCGCCTCGATGGCCGAGAGCGTCGGCGGTGGCGGCGCCTCGGTCCGCTCGGCGGCGCGCAGCTTGGCCGAACGCGCGCGGGGATTGATGTCGGTCTCGCCCTCGGAGGGCAGAACCGGGCCCTTGGTAACGAGCCGGAAGCTCCGCGGCGGGGGCGCCTCGGTCCCCGGAAGATGGCGGGAGGACTGCGCCGCGCGTCCGCTGCGCGCGGCGAAGAACTGCTTCACGATACGGTCCTCAAGGGAATGGAACGTCACCACAGCGAGCCGTCCGCCGGGCCGGAGCGCCCGCTCGGCGGCGTGCAGGCCGCGCACCAGCTCGCCCAGTTCGTCGTTCACGGCGATGCGCAGACCCTGGAAGCTGCGGGTCGCGGGATGGATCGGGCTGCCGGGCTCGGCCCGCACCACGCCGGCCACGAGTTCGGCGAGCTGCGCGGTCGTCTCGATCGGGGCGCGGCGGCGCGCCTCGACGATGGCCCGGGCCACCGCCCGCGAGCGGCGCTCCTCGCCGAAATGGTAGAGGATGTCGGCGAGCACCGCCTCCTCGGATCCGTTGACGAGGTCGGCGGCCGAGGGTCCGTCGCCGCCCATGCGCATGTCGAGGGGACCGTCCTGGCGGAACGAGAAGCCGCGCTGCGCTTGGTCGAGCTGCATCGAGGACACGCCGATATCGAGGACGATCCAGTCGGCGCCGGCCTCGCCCGCCTCCGCCAGGAGGGTATCGAGCGCACCGAAGCAGCCCTGGACGAGGCGCAGACGGCCCTCGGCCGTCCGCACGAGATCCTGGCCCGCGGCGATTGCCGTCGGATCGCGGTCGATCGCGATCACCTGCACACCCGGCCCTGCCTGGAGGAGCCCGCGGGTGTAGCCACCGGCGCCGAAGGTGCCGTCGACCGCGAGCCCGTCGCGGTCCAGGCCGAGGGCGGCCAGAACCTCGGGCAGAAGCACCGGAACGTGGCGGCCCTGATCAGGGGCGGCCCTGCGCGGCGAGCGGGTCATCGACGCGCCTCCGGAAAACGGCGGGAGACCCGGAATCCGGGACGGGCGCGGACGATCTCCGGCGCGGAACGATGCATGATGGCCTGCTGCGTGGACGGACCACGCCGAAGCGGCCCGGACGATGGTGGCGTCGCCAATCCGTCGGCCCGGGACACGCGCACGAACCCTCGTCAGGCAACCTGAACGAGCTTCGGCCGATCCGGTATCGGGCGTCAACGGGATGGCGCGGGGTAACATGGGCCCTCGAAACGCGTCAACGAGCTTGACCATGCAGGCAGACCCGGATCAGAGCCCAGCAAGGTTAATCGAGCGTCAATGGTGACGAGAAAACCGCCTCGCGCCGCACCGGCGCAGAGCGTCGCGGCGCGCGACAGGCGGGGCAGCCCCGCGTGCTCGCGTTGGGGCGCAACCGGAATGGGGTGGATCAGCCGGCCTGTAAGCCGGGTTCTGTAGGGCCCGAACGACCCGTGAGGGTCGTCCGGACGTGGCAGCCATTCCTCTGGGACGGTCGTCGCCGACCGCCTCGAGCAACCAACCCGGGCGACGAGCCTGGAGAGCGGGCCTGCCCTCCCCTTCCGGGGAAGGCGTGTCGCCCCTATTCGGTTTTGCTCCCGGTGGGGTTTGCCGTGCCGTCCGCGTTACCGCGTCCGCGGTGCGCTCTTACCGCACCCTTTCACCCTGACCCCGGCAAGGACGGTGTCCTTGTGGGGCGGTCTGCTCTCTGTGGCACTGTCCCTGGGGTCGCCCCCGCCGGATGTTATCCGGCACCGTCTCTCCATGGAGCCCGGACTTTCCTCCCCGCCTGACGCGGAGCGGCTGCCCGGCCGACTGATCCGGCGCCGGATTGCGACGGGCGCGAGCCGGGGTCAAGCGTCTCGGAGCATCGCCAGCCAATCGTCCTCCGAGACGACCGTCACCCCGTGCTTCTCGGCATCCTTGAGCTTCGACCCCGCCCCGGGACCGGCGACCACGAGATCGGTCTTGGCCGAGACCGAGCCCGAGACCTTGGCGCCGAGGCGCTCGGCGGTGGCCTTGGCCTCGCTCCTTGTCATCTTCTCGAGGGTGCCGGTGAAGACGACGGTCTTGCCCGCAAAGGCCGCCGCATTGGCCGCGGCCTCGAGCGGCGTCGTCTCGACCGCGTCGAGGAGCGCGAGCACCGCGTCCCGGTTATGCGCCTCGGAGAGGAACTGGATCAGCGAATCCGTCGCCACGGGGCCGATCTCGCCGTCATCGGCGAAGACCCGGTAGGCGTCGCCGGGCCGCTGGCCCGCCGCCCGCTCGAGCGCGGCCTCCGCCTCCGCCTCGCTGCCGTAATGGGCGAGCACCGCCTCCCGCTGCGAGGGGGTGAGGCGCCCCCGCAGCCGGGCGCCGAGGCTCAACCCCTCGATCTGCTCGCCGGGTGTGGGGTCGAGGGTCTCGAACAGCTTGTCGCGGGTGCCAGGTCCGATGCGCGGCAGGCCGGAGAGCTCCAGCCAATCGCGCCCGGCCTGCGCCTGCGCCGCCGCGTCGAGGGCCGTGATCACGGCCTGCATGTCGGAAAAGCGCTTGGCCAGCGCCTTGGCGGTCGTCTCCCCGATATGGGGGATGCCGAGGGCGAACAGGAAGCGGTTGAGGGCGATCTTCCTTCGAGCATCGAGGGAGGCGAGCAGGTTGTGGATCGCCTTGTCCTCGTCCTCGCCCTTCTTCTTGGCCGCCTTCTTCGGCGTCGCCTCCGCGTCCGTGCGGCGCTGGGCCGAGAGCGCTTCCCGCCGGGCGACGATGGCCGCCTTCAGGGGCGCGAAGTCTAGCCGGAACAGGTCGGCGGGCTGACGCACGAGGCCCGCCTCGAACAGCACCTCGACATAGGTCTGGCCGAACCCTTCGAGGTCGAAGCCGTTGCGCGAGACGAAGTGCTTCAGCCGTTCGAGCCCCTGCGCCGGGCAGATCAGCCCGCCGGTGCAGCGCCGCACCGCGTCGAGTTTCTTCGTACGCGGGTTGAGCTCGCGCACCGCCTTGCTTCCGCAGGCCGGGCAGGTATCGGGAAAGACGAACGGGACGGCGTCGGCGGGGCGCTTCTCCAGCACCACGTCTAAGACCTTGGGGATCACGTCGCCCGCCCGCACCACGATCACCGTGTCGCCGACGCGGATGTCGCGGC
Organism: Methylobacterium sp. Leaf118; assembly: GCF_920984675.1. Lineage (GTDB taxonomy): Bacteria > Pseudomonadota > Alphaproteobacteria > Rhizobiales > Beijerinckiaceae > Methylobacterium. The sequence continues at coordinate 9,409 of NZ_CAKLBV010000044.1, read as the reverse complement.
CGTCCCGGATCGGCTCGCCGTCGCCGCCGACGCCCTGCACGTAACCCTCGTTGTGGAGCGTGGCGTTCGAGACGACGACGCCGCCGACCGTCACGGGCTTGAGGCGGGCCAGCGGGTTGAGCGAGCCGGTGCGGCCGACATTGATGTCGATGGCGAGGAGCTCAGTGATCGCCTCCTGCGCCGCGAATTTGTGGGCCAGTGCCCAGCGCGGGGCCCGGCTCACGAAGCCGAGGCGGCGCTGGAGCGCGAGGTCGTCGACCTTGTAGACGACGCCGTCGATGTCGTAGCCGAGATCGGCCCGCTCGGCCTCGATCGACCGGTAATGGGCGATCATCTCCGCCGCGTCCCGGCAGCGCTTTGTGCGCGGATTGACCGGCAGGCCCCAGGCCGAAAAGCGTTCCAGCACCGCCGATTGGGTGTCGGCGAAGGGCTCCGACACCTCGCCCCAGGCATAGGCGAAGAACCGCAGCGGCCGCGCGGCGGTGATCGCCGCATCCTTCTGGCGCAGGGACCCGGCCGCCGCGTTGCGGGGATTGGCGAAGGTCGGCAGACCCTCGGCCTCCTGGCGGGCGTTGATGGCGGCAAAATCGGCGTGCGACAGGTAGACCTCGCCGCGCACCTCCAGCACCGCCGGCCCGCCGCTGCCCGACAGGGTTTCGGGAATGTCCTTCACCGTGAGGGCGTTGGCGGTGACCTTCTCGCCGACCTCGCCGTCCCCCCGGGTCGCGGCGGTGACGAGCCTCCCCGCCTCGTAGCGCAGGGACAGAGACAGCCCGTCGATCTTCGGCTCGGCGGTGAAGGCGAGCGCCTCGTCGGCGCCGAGGTTGAGAAAGCGGCGCACGCGGGCGACGAACTCCTCCACCTCCTCATCGGCGAAGGCGTTGCCGAGGGAGAGCATCGGCACCGCGTGGCGGACCTTCTCGAAGCGGCTCGAGGGTTTCGCGCCGACCGCGGCGCTGGCCGTGCCGGTGCCGGCAAGCGCCGGGAAACGCGCCTCGATCGCCTCCAATTCGCGGCGCAGGGCGTCGTATTCCGCGTCCGTGATCTCGGGGGCGTCCTCGCCGTGATAGAGGCGGTCGGCCTCCGCGATCGCGTCCGAGAGCGCGGCGTGGCGCGCCCGGGCGGCGTCCTCGGTGAGGGTTTCGACGGCGGAGGCTTCGATACGCGGCATGGGGCGCGTTCTAGCGGGATTCGCGCCCATGGCGATAACCCGGGCCACCGTTTCCGCCTCACTCCCGCCATGGCGGGGCGGCCAGAACACACGGGACGGCCGGATCCGGCGGAGGAACGATGACACGCACCGCAAGCGCCGCGTTCTGGCTGGCCGGCCTCGCCGGACCGGCCCTGGCGGCCCCCTGCACGGCGCCCGTGCCGCCCCCGGCGGAGGCCCGGCCGGTCAAGCCCGCGCTTCCCGACAAACCGGCCTGCCTCGAAGCCAAGGGCGGCTGCCCCGGCTGGGAGGCCTACAGCTACAACGACGCGATCAAGGCCTATAACGCGCAGGCTCAGGCCTTCCGGCCGCTCGCGGAGGCCTACCTGCAGCGGCTGAACGCCTATGTGAAGGCGAGCGGCGACTACGCGCAATGCGAGGTGAAGGCGATGCAGCCGTAGGGTTTCACCCTTGCTCGGGTCCGGTGCCGCGAAGGCCTGCGCGTTCGGCCGCGGCCCTGCATGAGCCATCATCGCATCCCCGAGGCGAAGACCTGGCCCCTCATCCACCCTGGTCGCGGCGTCGAGGATCGAATCGAGATCCGGGTCGCTGCGGCGGACGCTGTGACTCTGGATCCGCCGCGCGTGTGCCTGTCGGTCGGGGATCGCTTCGCCCCTTCGAGCGACGAGCCGGAGACGCGACGCTGCTTGACGCTCCGGAACGCCGGTGCGACAGCCCCCCGTCGCTGACCCGAACCCGGACGGCCCGATGCCCGACCCCCTCGATCTCCTCGTCCTCGGCAACGCCATCGTCGACCTGATCGCCCACGCCGAGGACGGCTTCCTCGCCGAGCAGGGCGTGGCCAAGGGCGCGATGCAGCTCATCGACGAGCCGCGGGCCGAGGCCCTGTTCGCGGTGATGGGGCCGGCCACGGTCGTCTCCGGCGGCTCGGGTGCCAACACCGCCGTCGGCGCGGCCCTGCTCGGCGCGAAAACCGGCTTCGTCGGCAAGGTGCGCGACGACGAGCTCGGCCGCCTGTTCAGCTACGACCTGAAGGCGACGGGCGTGCGCTTCGACGTGGCCCCGGCGACGGAAGGGCCGGCCACGGCCCGCTGCTTCATTCTGGTGACGCCCGACGGCGAGCGCACCATGAGCACCTATCTCGGCGCCTGCCAGGGCCTCTCGCCCGACGACGTGGACGAGGCCACGGTGCGGGCCGCCCGCGTCACCTATCTCGAAGGCTATCTGTGGGATCCGCCGGCCGCCAAGGACGCGTTCCGCAAGGCCGTGAAGATCGCCCACGCGGCCGGCAACGCCATCGCGCTGACCCTCTCGGACGCCTTCTGCGTCGACCGCTACCGCGACGAGTTCCTCGGCCTGATCCGCGAGGGCAGCATCGACATCCTCTTCGCCAATATCGGCGAATTGCAGAGCCTCTACCGGACCGACGACCCGGAGGCGGCGATCAAGGCGCTGCGGGACGAGCGCGACGCGGCCGGCAAACACCTGCTCGGCCTCGTCACCCGCTCCGAAGAGGGCGCGCTCGTGGTGCGCGGCGGCGAGGTGCGCAGCGTCCCGGCCTCGCCGGTGCGCGCGGTGGTGGACACGACCGGCGCGGGTGACCTGTTCGCGGCGGGCTTCCTGGCCGGCTATGCCCGCGGCCTCGACTACACGACGAGCGCCCGCCTCGGGACGATCGCCGCCGCGGAGGTCATCGAGCATGTCGGGGCGCGTCCCCAGCGCGATCTGCTCGCGCTGGCCCGCGAGCACACGCTGCTTTGACCCCGGCGTGACGGGCCCTTCGCCCCGGGCACCGCGTGGCGGGCTCTGGGGGCAGGAGCTCGCTGCCGTGACGATCGCCCTACGATCTCCGGCCGCACCCCCGCGAACGTTTCCGCGGCGTCGACCATCGGCTGCCGGCCGCCGGGCATATGGGGGCGGCCAAGACGTGCCTCAGCGTGTCGTGACTGGTTCGGGCGGGCCGCCCGTGCCGAAGAGCCCATGAGCCCGCGCACTGTCCCGGCCCCGGGACGACGATGGACTTCGCCTGCGCGGCCTTGATCGTCGCGATCGGCCAGTTTCAGGTCTCGCGCGCCCGGGACGCGGCGGCCGAATCGGCCTGGAGCGAAGGGAGGCGATGGCGGGACGCGCCGGGGCTGAGCGGATCACCAGCCTCCTCGTCTCCGGGATGCGCGACATCACGCGGCGCGCTGATCTCGCTCACGGAGCAACGCGACTTCGTCGGATCGTCGGATCTGTGCCGCGACGACGCGGAGCGGCAGCCCTCGCGCGGAGCTGGTCCGGTGCGAAGCGCTCCGGATCGCCGCCGTCCTCGCCCGATCTGCGCTCGAGACCCGCGCACACGTCCGGGCAGCCCAAAAAGAACCGTCCCGGACCTCGGATCCGGGACGGTTCGCTCAGCGTCCGGGGCGCACCGCCGAAGAGCTAGACTCTGCCCCTCGGGAAGATGCGTCCCGCGTCGGTCCGCTCAGCGGGCGCCGATCAGTTCGACGTCGAAGATCAGCGTGGCGTTCGGCGGAATCACGCCACCGGCGCCCCGGGCGCCGTAGCCGAGTTCCGGCGGGATCGTCAGAATGCGGCGGCCGCCGGTCTTCATGGTGGCGACACCCTCGTCCCAGCCGCGGATCACCTGGCCGGCGCCGATGGTGAAGGTAAAGGGCTGGCCGCGGTCGCGGGAGGAATCGAACTTCTTGCCCTGCTTGCCGCCGCCCGCATCGAGCCAGCCGGTGTAATGGACGGTGACCTGCTGGCCGGATTTCGGCTCGGGGCCGGTGCCGACGACCTCGTCGGTGTAGCTGAGGCCCGAAGGCAGCGTAACGGGCTGGGCAGAAGCGGCTGCGGTCATGGCGAGGACAAGAGCTCCGGCTAAGGGAAGGATCGGACGCATAGATCTCTTCTCATCACGTCGTCCGGGACGACGGGCGGGCCGGTTAGCACGTCGAGGCGCAGAACGCGAATACCGGCCAGCCCGCCTCAATCGAGGGCCGCGGGGGCCTCGTCGGACCGTGCGTCTTCCCGCTTGAGCCGCTTGCGGTATTGCATGGCGCCGAAGGGGATCGCGACGAGGTAGCCGACGCTGATCGCCGCCAGCGCCTCGAAGGGGAAGCTGATGACGAGGCCGAAGCCGACCACGACGACGAGGAAGATCGGGACCACGAGGTCGCGGGGCACGCCCTTGCCCCAGGTCTTGCCGGAGAAGGTCGGCACCGTGGAGATCACGAGAAGCGCGATCATCAGCACGTAGACGAGGATGACCGGCGTCCCCCACGAGTCGAAGGGCAGGCCGAGGAAGTGCAGGTAGAGCGGCAGCATCCCGGTCAGGGCGCCGGCCGGGGCCGGCATGCCGACGAAATAGTCCTTCTTCCATTCCGGGCGGTTCGGGTCGTCCAGCATGGCGTTGAAGCGGGCGAGCCGCAGGCACATGGCGATGGCGAAGACCAGAGCCACGATCCAGCCGACGGACTTCAGGTTGTGCAGGGTGAAGCTGTAGAGGATCAGCGCCGGGGCGCAGCCGAAATTCACGAAATCGGCCAGGGAGTCGAGCTCGGCGCCGAACCGCGAGGTGCCCTTGAGAAGGCGCGCCACCCGCCCGTCGACCCCATCGAGCGCGGCGGCGACGACCACGAAGATCACGGCGGGCTCGAAGCGGTCCTCGAAGGCGAGCCGGATCGCGGTCAGCCCGAGGCACAAGGCCAGCAGGGTGATCATGTTCGGCGCGATGATCCGGAACGGCACCGGCCGGAAACGACGGGGCCGGTCGTTCGGATCGGGCGCGAAGGGGGGGAAGAGATCGTCCATGTCGCCTCGTGCTGGTGTCGCCCCGGTCTCGGTCGCGTCGCGGTCGCGGCTTGGCGTCCCTCGGCTCAGATCCGGCGGAAGTCGCGCTCCGGGCCCCCGCCGAGATCGGCCAGCACGGTCTCGCCGGCCACCGCCTTCTGGCCGAGCCCGACCAGGAGCCGCGTGCCGACCGGCAGATAGACATCGACCCGCGAGCCGAAGCGGATCAGCCCGAACCGCTCGCCGACCTGCTTGGTCTCGCCGGCCGAGACGAACCCGACGATGCGCCGGGCCACCAGGCCGGCGATCTGGACGACACCGATGCGGACCGGCTGGCCGCGATGGGTCGTCTCCATCACCAGACCGTTGCGCTCGTTGTCGTCGCTCGCCTTGTCGAGTTCGGCATTGAGGAACAGACCCGGCGTGTAATGGATCTGGCCGATCTTGCCCGTCACCGGCACGCGGTTCACGTGACAGTCGAACACGTTCATGAACACCGAGACCCGCAGCATCGGCTCGTGCGACAGGTCGAGCTCGGGCGGGGGCAGGACGGTGGCGATCAGGTTCACCCGTCCATCGGCGGGCGAGACCACGAGCCCGTCGCCGACCGGCACGATCCGCTCGGGATCGCGGAAGAAGTAGCAGACCCACAGGGTCAGGATCAGGAACACCCAGCCGAAGAACTGCGAGAAATATCCGGCGCCGACCGTCAGCACGATGCCGATCAGGATGAAGGGGTAGCCCTCCTTGTGGATCGGCACGAGCGTCCGGCGGATCGTCTCGATGAGGTCGGTCATGGGGCTCTTGGAGGCTTGGCGCCCGCGGGCGTTCCCGTGCCGGATGGCAGGGGCTCAAGCGTCCGTCAACCGTCGGGCCATCGCTCCGGACAGGCGGAAGGTGCCGCGTCCCGCCGCCTTGGCGGCATAGAGGGCCGCGTCGGCCCGGGTGAACGGGTCCGACGCCTCCGCTCCCGACCGGGCCACCCCGACCGAGGCGCCGAGGCGATAGCACCGGCCACCGTGCCCGAACGGGCGGCTCATTGCCTCGACGATCCGCGCCGCGCAGGAGGCGGCGGCGCCCGTCCCGAGGGCGGAATCCAGGACCACGGCGAACTCGTCGCCACCGATGCGCGCCACCAGGCCCGCCTTGCGATCGGCCCCACCGCAGGCCTGCGCGATCCGCCGGGCCGCCTCGCGCAGGCAGAGGTCGCCGACCGGGTGTCCGAACGTGTCGTTGATCGCCTTGAACCCGTCGAGGTCGATCAGGAAGAGGGTGCCCACAGGCTGCCGGAGCCGGGCCTCGAAGCAGGCGCGGTTGGCCAGTCCCGTCAGGGCGTCGGTCTCGGACTGCCGCCGCATCCGCTCCAGCCGGTGGTGTTCCTCGCTTACGTCCTGCTTCAGGCCGAACAGCCGCACGGGCACGCCGTCGCGGCGCTCGACGGTGGCGGTGATGCGGATCCAGCGGCTCGGACGACCAGGCGGAACGATCTCGGCATCGAGGCTGAAACCACTGCCCTCTCCCAGCGCGCGGTTCCGCATCGTCGTGAGGGCCCGCCGCGAATCCGCCGTGTAGAGGGCGAGCGAGCGCGACCGATCGGTCGGCGAACCCGGAGCGAGCCCGAACAGATCGTAGACGCCGTCACTCCATTCGAGCCGCTCGTCGGGCAGCGTGCAGGCCCACAGGCCGATTCCGGCCGCACGGAGCGCGGGCTCGAACTCGGTCGCCCGGCGCGTCAGTTCCGCTCGCTGGGCCTCGATCACCTTCGCCTGGACGCGCAGCTGCATCCGCAGATCTTCGCCCGCGGTGGCGCCTCGGTCCGCAAGGCTCGGCGAAGGGTCCGGCATGGGGCGAGTCCTTCTCCTGCGCGCAAGCCTCGCACCTCGGACACCGCCTGGGCGACCGGATCTCGGACCTTGTCACCGGGGGCCCAGCGCCCACCCCAAGGGCCGATGCCCTATTCTGAGGCAGACAGCTTTCCCGATCGTGAAAGCTGCCCGCGGCGTCAGATCGCCGGCTCGGGCTCCGGCCGGGCCGAGAGGGCGCGCTCGTCCTCGGCGCGCTTCAGGGCCTCCCGCGCCTCGTCGGCCTGGCGCTGTCGGTCCCAGAGCGCCGCGTAGACGCCGCCGCGGGCGAGCAGCCCGGCATGATCGCCCCGCTCGACGATGATGCCGCGGTCGAGCACGAGGATCTCGTCGGCGTTCACCACGGTCGAGAGGCGGTGGGCGATGACCAGGGTGGTGCGGCCCTGGCTGACCCGGTCGAGGGCCGTCTGGATCTCCTGCTCCGTGAAACTGTCCAGCGCCGAGGTCGCCTCGTCGAGCACGAGGATCGGCGGTCCCTTCAGGATCGTGCGGGCGATGGCCACGCGCTGCTTCTCGCCGCCCGAGAGCTTGAGGCCGCGCTCGCCCACCGGCGTGTCGTAGCCCTCCGGCAGGCTTTCGATGAAGCGGTCGATCTGGGCGAGGCGGGCGGCCTCGCGCCATTCGGCCTCGCTCGCGTCCCAGCGGCCGTAGCGGATGTTGTAGCCGATCGTGTCGTTGAACAGCACCGTGTCCTGCGGGACCATGCCGATCGCCGCGCGCAGCGACTCCTGGCGCACCCCCGCAATGTCCTGCCCGTCGATGGTGATGGATCCGCCCTGCGGCTCGTAGAAGCGGAACAGCAGCCGCGACAGGGTCGACTTGCCCGCGCCCGAGGGACCGACGATGGCGACCGTCCGTCCCGCCTGCACCTCGAAGGAGACGCCCCGCAGGATCGGCCGGGCCGGGTCGTAGGCGAAGCGCACATCCTCGAACTGCACCGTGCCGGCCTCGACCCGCAGCGGCGGCGCGCCCGGACGATCGGCGATCTCGGGGTTCTGATCGAGGATGCGGAACATGTCGTCGATGTCGATGAGCGCCTGTTTGATCTCCCGGTAGATCATGCCCATGAAGTTGAGCGGGATCGAAAGCTGCACCAGCATCGTGTTGACGAGCACGAACCCGCCGATGGTGGTGTGGCCGGACAGGATATCCCGGGCCGCCAAGGCCATCACGGCCGTCATGCCGACGGTGAAGATCACCGCCTGGCCGGCATTCAGCACGGCGAGCGAGACGTAGGTCTGCGTCGAGGCCTTTTCGTATTTCTCCATCGAGCCGTCGTAGCGACGGGCCTCGCGGGATTCCGCGCCGAAATACTTCACCGTCTCGTAGTTCAAGAGCGAGTCGACCGCCTTGGTGTTCGCCTCGGTGTCGGAGTTGTTCATCCGGCGGCGGATGCCGATGCGCCACTCGGTGGCCTTCCAGGTGAAGCCGAGATAGGCCGCGATCATCGTGGCGACGACGACCGAGTAGAGCCAGTCGAACTCGTAGGCGAGGATGCCCATGACGAGCGCGAGCTCGACGATCGTCGGCACCAGCGTCAGCACCATCAGGCGCGACAATTCCTCGATGCCCCCGCGTCCCCGCTCCAGCACGCGGGTGAGGCCGCCGGTCTTGCGCTCCAGGTGGAAGCGCAGCGAGAGGCGATGCATGTGCTCGAAGGTCTGGAGCGCGAGGCGGCGCACGGCGTGCATCGCCACCTTGGCGAATAGACCGTCGCGCACCTGCGTCAGCCCGGCCATGGCGATCCGCGACAGGCCGTAGAGGGCGATCAGCAGGAACGGGGCGGACAGGAGCCCGGCGGGCGAGGCGAGGCTCTCCGCCGCGCCCTTGCCGGCGGCGGTGGCCGCCACCAGCGCGTCGGTCGCCCATTTGAAGGTGAAGGGCATCACCATGGTGGCGGCCTTGGCTACCATCAGCAGGCCGAAGGCGAGGAAGACGCGCCGCTGGAGATCGACCCGTCCGTGCGGCCAGAGATAGGGCCAGAGGCGGCGATAGGTCGTCAGGAGGCCGGGGCGTTCGAGCGGCGCGGGCGCCCCCTGCCCTGCCGGCGCGGGTGTGTTGGCCATGTCGGATTCGATGGAGGGTTCAGGATCGCGGACGGGGCCGCGGATCGCCCGCATATAGGCCCGCCGCCGGTCCGGCGCATCCCGGGCCGGTGTCGCGGCGGCCGGAGCCGCCGGAGAGCTTAAGACCTCTTGGGCGGCGCGCCGCTCGCAGCGGGCGAATCCTTGGGTAGCACGAAGATCTGGCCGGGATAGATCAGGTCCGGATTGCGGATCTGCTCCTGGTTGGCGTCGTAGATCACCGTGTAGCGGTTGCCCTTGCCATAGGTGCGGCGGCTGATCTGCCACAGACTGTCGCCGCGGGTGATCCGCGCGGTGCCGACCTCCGGCACGAACACCGTCCCGGGCCGGTCTTCCGTCGCCCCGGTCACCGAACTCTGGTCCGGCTCGACGATGCGGCGGGCGACCTGATCCCGCACCGCAGGCGCGGGGGCAGGCGCGGCCGCACCGGGCAGGACCGGCGACAGGGCTGAGGCGGCGCGACCGTCCCGGTCCGGCGTTGGGGCGCCGGCCCCGGCGGAGGCCGCCATCGACGC
>NZ_CAKLBV010000043.1 GCF_920984675.1 Methylobacterium sp. Leaf118 | reverse complement strand
CCACCGCGAGCGCCACCTCGCTGCCGGGGCCGCGCATCGCCGCCACGCGGAAGGGCAGGGCGACCGGCTCCACCGCGGGGGCCGGCTCGGCCCGGACGGGGAGGGCGGCCAGGATCAGCAGGGCGCCCGTCGCCCGCAGGGCGGCACGCGCCGCCCGCGGGTCATACATGCTGGCCGCCGTTGATGTGGAGTTCGGCGCCGTTCACGTAGGACGAGGCCTCGGTGCAGAGGAAATAGATCGCCTTGGCGACCTCGTCCGGGGTGCCGAGGCGGCGCTGCGGGATCTGCTCCACGAGCTTGTCGGTGCCCGGCGACAGGATCGAGGTGTCGATCTCGCCGGGCGAGATCGCGTTGACGCGGACCCCGAGCGGCCCGAAATCCGCGGCCATCTCCCGGGTCAGCCCAGCGAGCGCCGATTTCGAGGTGCCGTAGGCCGCGCCCGCAAAGGGGTGGACCCGCGAGCCCGCGATCGAGGTGACGTTGACGATCGAGCCCCGCGCCCGGGTCAGCTCCTCGCACAGGCCCCGGGCCAGCAGGATTGGCGCGAAGAAGTTGACCTGGAAGACGCGGGCCCAATCGGCGTACTCGGTCGAGAGCGCGCCGAGCCGCGCGCCGCCGGGCCCCTTCGGCGAGATGCCGGCATTGTTGACGAGGGCCTGCAGCAAGCCTCCCTCGGCGGCGAGGCGCTCGGCCACCTCGCGCACGCCGCGCACCGTGTCGGCGGCGTCGGCGAGATCGACCTGGAGGTGGTCCTCCGGGCCCATCTCCCAGGGGCAGTTCTCGGGAAAGGGATGGCGCGAGCAGGTGATCACCCGCCAGCCTGCGGCGGAAAAGCGTTTGACGGTGGCATGCCCGATGCCCCGGCTGGCGCCGGTGAGCAGCATCACCCGTCGACGGTCGTTGGATGAGGCCAAGGCCGATTCCTCGCTGCCCGCGAAACGCGCCGCGGCGCGGCGGGCGTGATGTCGGTTCAAGGTCTAAGCCGCGCCCTGTCGGAAATCCAGCGTTCCCGCTGCGCTGCGAAAGGCGCGGGCCGCCGGGGACCCCGTCGATCCGCACGGGTTGTCCCCGGCGGCCGTTCCGTGCGAGCGGGAAGGACGGGGCGCGGTGGGCGTGAGGGCGGCAAGCGTGAGCACAACGCGGGAGAAGCCGATCGTGCTCGTCGTGGAGGACGATGCCGTCACCCGCCACTCCGCGATCGCCATGATCGAGGATGCGGGATTCGCCGTCTGGGCGGTCGACAACGGCAACGCGGCGATCCGCGTGCTCGACGACGGCGCGGCGGTGCGGGTCGTCGTGACCGACATCGACATGCCGCTCGGCATCGACGGCATCAAGCTCGCCGCCTGCATCCACCGGCGCTGGCCCGGGGTCGGCATCGTGATCGCCTCGGGCAAGGTGCGGCCCCAGCCCGGCGACGTGCCGGCCGAGGGCCGCTTCCTGCGCAAGCCCTACACGGAAGAGCAGGTCATCGAGGCGATCCGCGGCCTGCTCGATCCGTCCGAGGCCCCGCCTCAGGGATAGAGGCCCCGCCTCGGGGATAGAGACTCCGCCTCAGGGATAGAGCCGCGCGCGGGACCAGCCCTCGCCCTCGCTTCGGCCCGCGCGGGTGAAGCGCACCCGGTCGTGCAGGCGGTAGGCGCCGTTCTGCCAGAACTCCATCTGCACCGGGGCGAGGCGGAAGCCCGCCCAGTGCTCCGGCCGGGGCACCGGGCCGTTCTCGTACTTCGCCGAGAGTTCGGCGACCTCGGCCATGAGGGTCGGGCGGTCGGTGAGCGGGCGCGACTGGCGGCTGGCGAGCGCGCCGATGCGGCTGTCGCGGTGGCGGCTCTCGAAATAGGCGTCGGCCTCCTCCGGCGTGACCGGGGAAACCGGCCCGCGGGCGCGGATCTGCCGGCGCAGGGACTTCCAGTGCAGCACGATGGCGGCCTGCGGGTTCTCCCGGAGCTGCCCGCCCTTGGCCGATTCGAGGTTGGTGTAGAAGACGAGGCCGCGGGGATCGAGCCCCTTCAGCAGCACCACCCGGACGTCGGGCAACCCGTCCGCCCCGGTGGTGGCGAGCGCCATGGCGTTGGCGTCCTCGGGCTCGGCGGCCTCCGCCTCCGCCATCCAGGCGGTGAACAGGATCCAGGGATCCGAGGCCAGGGTGAAGTCCGATGGAGCGGCGTGGGACGCGCCGGGACCGGCGGGATCATCCTCTCTTAACCGATCGAAGGTCATTTTGCTCTCTGTGGCATCCGGGTCGGGGGGCACCGGCGCGGGCATCATACCCTTGTCGGACCCTGTCTGCCTCGAGTTCAGGTGTAATGCGTGTGCGTCTGTGTAAAGTCCTCGCCTGCCTGGCGGCCGGCCTGGCCGCCGCCACATCGGCCGGCTGCAGCGGGCCGATCCTCTCCTTCAAGGCGAAGGAGGCGCCGACCACGCCCGAGCCGACCGTGACCGGCTCGATCCCGAAGCGTCCGACGAGCTTCGGCCGCGACCTCGACGACGAGGATTGGCGGCGCGCCCATGGGGCGCTCTCCCTGGCCCTCGACCCGCAGGGCAACGGCCGCCCGGTGAAGTGGGACAACCCGGACACCGCCATGCGCGGCTCGGTCAACCCGACCGGCCTGCCCTACGTGGCGGGCGACGAGATCTGCCGCGACTTCCTGGCCACCATCGTCGGCGACCCCGCCGGCAAGGGGGCGGGCAAGGGGGCGGGCAAGGAGATTGGCCCCGGCGCGCGGAGCCGCTTCCTGCGCGGCACCGGCTGCAAGCTCAGCGGCGGCGTGTGGGAGCTGAAGCGGCTGCGCTCGGGCCGGGGCTGACGAGGGCCCCGCGGCCGCCTTCGGAATCGCACCGTCGGGGTGTTGCAGGACCGCAACGCCCTCCCCACGTTGAAGCCGGGCGGCCAAGGCCGTACCCTCGACGGTTCGACCCCTTCAAAAGATCGACGATGCGAAACCCCTACGACGTGCTGGGCGTGCCCAAGGGCGCGAGCGAGACGGAGGTCAAGAAGGCCTTCCGCAAGCTCGCCAAGGCCTATCATCCCGACAGCAACAAGGACCCGAAGGCCAAGGAGCGCTTCGCGGAGGCGAACACGGCCTACGAGATCCTCGGCGACAAGGACAAGCGCGGCCAGTTCGACCGCGGCGAGATCGACGCCGACGGCAAGCCGCGGGCGACCGGGTTCGAGGGCTTCTCGGGCTTCGGCGGCGGCCGGGGCGGGAGCGCCTTCGACTTCGAGGGCTTCACCCGCCAGCGCGGCGGCGCCGGCGCGGGCCCCGGCGGGGTCGGCGAGGATTTCATCAGCCACATCTTCGGCGAGGCGTTCCGCGCCGGCGGGGCCGGGCCGGGCTTCGGCCGGGGCGGCGGCGGGCCGGCCCGCGGCGAGGACGTGGCGGCCGAGCTCAGCGTCACCCTCGAACAGGTCGCGGGCGAGGAGAAGATGCGTATCGGCCTGCCCGGCGGGCGCGACGTCGACGTGGTGATCCCCAAGGGCGTCGTCGACGGCCAGACCATCCGCCTGCGCGGCCTCGGCGGCGGGGCGGGCCCCCGCGGCGAGCCCGGCGACGCGCTGCTGACCATCCGGGTGCTGCCCCATCCGGTCTTCAAGGTGGAGGGCGCCGACCTGCGCGCCACCGTCGAGCTGCCGCTGGAGGACGCGGTGCTGGGCGGGACCCTGCGGGTGCCGACGCTGACGGGGGCCGTCGAGATGAAGGTGCCGGCGATGACGAGTTCGGGCCGCACCTTCCGCCTGCGCGGCAAGGGGCTGCCGAAGAAGGACGGCACCCGCGGCGACCTCCTCGCCACGACGGCCGTGGCGCTCCCCGTCGGCGAGGATGCCGCCCTCACCGACTATGCCCGCCGCCGCCGCGAGGCCAAGGCCGGCACGGTCTGAGCCGGCGGGCGGCCCAATGGGCGCCCGTCCGCGACGACGGCTTCAGGTTCGACGGCTTCAGGCTTCCCCCTCCGGCGGGCCTCCGCTAAGGAAGCCCGTCGCGCCCATCGAGGGGGCGCGCGCGGCCGAAGCGAAGGTGACGCATGTCGGATCAGAAGGCGGGCGGGCTGCTCGCGGGCAAGCGCGGGCTGGTGCTGGGCGTGGCCAACAACCGCTCCATCGCCTGGGGCATCGCCCGCAGTGCGGCTCAGCACGGGGCCGAACTCGCCTTCACCTACCAGGGTGACGCGCTCAAGAAGCGGGTCGAGCCGCTGGCGCGCGAGCTGAACGCCAAGGTGGTCGGCCATTGCGACGTGACCGACCCGGCCTCGATCGACGCCGCCTTCGCGGCCACCGCCGAGGCCTTTCCCGGCGGCATCGACTTCGTGGTCCACTGCATCGCCTTCTCCGACAAGGACGAGCTGACGGGCCGCTACATCGAGACCTCGGAAGGCAACTTCACCAAGTCGCTCCTGATCTCGTGCTACTCCTTCACCGCCATCGCCCAGCGCGCCGAGAAGATCATGCGCGACAGCGGCTCGCTCCTGACGCTGACCTATTACGGCGCCGAAAAGTGGATGCCCCACTACAATGTGATGGGGATCGCCAAGGCCGCCCTGGAGGCGTCGGTGCGCTATCTCGCCGCCGATCTCGGCCCGAAGCAGATCCGCGTGAACGCGATCTCGGCCGGTCCCATCAAGACGCTGGCGGCCTCGGGGATCGGCGACTTCCGCTACATCCTCAAGTGGAACGAGTACAACGCGCCGATGCGCCGGACGGTGACGATCGAGGAGGTCGGCGAGACCGCGGCCTACCTGTTCTCCGACATGTCCAAGGGCGTGACCGGCGAGATCCTCCACGTCGATGCCGGCTACCACGTCGTCGGCATGAAGAATCCCGAGGCGCCCGACATCACCCGCGACCGGGACTAGGCGCCGGCGCCTCGCCTCCCGCCTTACCTGGGGGAGGCGGGCCCCTGCCGCCGCGCGGCGCGGGCGCGGAAAACGCCCGGACGGGACAGGTCGGCCCTATCCCGCTCCGGTCAGGCGGCGCGACCAATCCTCCACCGCCCCGCTCGCCAGCCGCCGTGCGGCGAGCGCCCGCCAGTTCTCCGAGAGCTCCGGCAGCGCCGCGATGGCCGTGAGCGCCGCCCGGTCGAGGCGGTCGACGTAGACGTGGTGCAGGAGCCGCGACAGCGGCCAGTCCGGATGCGGGCGCTCGACCAGGGCCAGGGTGTCCCCCGTCGCCACGGTGCCCTCCGCGATCACCCGGTAGTACCAGCCGGTGCGGCCGCTCGCCTGAACCCGCCGGGCCATGTCGGGCACGGAAAAGCGCAGGTTCAGCTTGAAGCAGGGCTGACGGGCCTGCGACACCTGGAGGAGGGCGCTGCCCGCCCGCCACAGGTCGCCGACGCAGATCTCCGCCTCGGTGAGGCCGAGGGTCGAGACATTCTCGCCGAAGGCGCCGGGCCGTTCCAGGAGGTCGGGCGCGCCGGGCAGCTCCGCGCGCCAAGCCGGGGCATGGTCGAGGCCGTAATGGTGCACCGCCTTCTCCGGCCCGCCGTGAAAGCGCCGGTCGGCCTGGGCGTCACCCGCGAGGCCGAGCCGGCCCACCGCGACGGCGCCGGCGACCGGCGCCTTGGCGATGGCACTGGCGCTGACGTGACCCGCCGCCCCGAGCGGCGCGACGGGCCCGGTCAGCACCGCGCGAATCACGACCCGCATCCCTAAGCCTCCTCGTCCTGAAAATCCCCGCCCAGCTGCAGGCCCTCGATCCAGGTCGCGCCCGCGCGCTTCGTCACCACCCGCGGGCGCACGCCGCCCTCCGCCGCCACCGCGGCGGCGAGGCGCTCGGAATGGGTCACCAGCCAGACCTGCGTGCGCCGCGCGGCCTGCACGATCATCCGCGCCAGGGGCTCCATCAGATCCGGGTGGAGGCTGGTCTCGGGCTCGTTGAGCGCCACGAAGGGCGGCAGCCGGTAGGCGAGCAGGGCGCCCGCGAGCGCAAGGTAGCGCAGCGTCCCGTCCGACATTTCGGAGGCCTCGAAGACCCGCATGGGATAATCGGGGAAGACGAGGCCGAATTGCGCCGCGCGCCCGGGCTCCGGCACGACGAGGCGGGCGCCGGGAAAGGCGCCGTCGATCGCCGCGTCGAGATCGGCGGTGTCGCCGCGGATATGGGCGAGTGTCGCGAACACCGCGGCGAGATTGGCGCCGTCGGAGGCCAGGGTCGGCGCCGTCACCGCGAGGCAGGGTTTTCGCAGCGGCGAGCCCGCGTCGGTGCGGACGTCGTGGTAGAAGCGCCACCCCGCCATCGCCTGCCGGACGATCTGCAATTCCGGGAACCGGATCCCGTCCTGCAGGGCGGCGAGCGCCGTCTCGGTGGCGAGCAGGCCGGTGCCGAGCGGGCGCTTGCGGCCCTCCTCGTCGCGCACGAAACCCGCGGGCCCGTCGCGGTCGAGGGCGACGACGGGGCGCGCACCGCCCTGCACGGTGAGCCGCTCCGCCTTGACCTGGGGCTCCAGACGGAACGCCGCTCCGAGGACGGCGTCCCGGACCTGCGGCACGAGGCCGACCTCGACGGCGTAGGCGTAGGCGTGGCCGGTTTCCGCGTCCGCGAGATCCGCGCGCAGCCGCACCCGGGCCGGCTCGCCCCGGCGGCGGGTTCCCGCCCACAGCACCGAATCCATTCCGCCCTCGGCGGCCAGCGCCCGCGTCAGCGTGCCGGCGGCGGCGGCCTGGAGGAGGGCGAGGGCCCGGTACAGGTTGGTCTTGCCCGTCCCGTTGCCGCCGACGAACACGGTGAGCGGCCCGACCGGGAACCGGATGTCTCTCAGGGACCGGTAGCCGGCCGCCTCGATGTCCTGCACGATCGGCATCGGTGACTCGCACGGCCTCGGGAGAGAAGCGTAGCGGGCCTGCCCCCCGCTGTCAGCGCGTCCGGCGGCGCCGGCGGCGGGGGTCAGGCCTGCGCGAAATAGGCGTCCCAGAGCCCGTTCCGGAAGCGCAGATCGGGATCGTAGCGGCGCTTGAGCGCGGCGAAGGCGTCGGCGCGGGGATAGGCGCGGCGGACCTGGTCGGGATGCGCCTGCGTCCGGTAGGGCAGGTAGAAGCTCCCGCCCAGTCCGATCGCGGCCTCGATGAGGCGGCGCGTCATGGCCCCCATGGCGGCATCCGCCTCCGGCGTGCGATCGTGCGAGAACGACATGACCGCCGCGATCCGCGCCTGCGGCGCGTAGGCGAGGCAGGCGATCGGGTCGGCCTCGACATGGCGCAGCGTCACGTTGAGGAGCTCGCCCCCGGCCGCAGGCAGGATCGTCCGGCAGGCCGCGAGGAAGGCGGCGAGCCCCTCCGGCGGCAGGAAATACTCGTGGAGGATGTCGACCCGGGCGGGATCGCGATTCGCCAGGACCGCCGCCGACACGTTCAGCAGGGCGTTGCGGGCGACGCGGCCGGGGGCGAGGTGCGGCGCGACCTGCGTCTCGGCCAGCCAGCGCAGGCGCTTGCCCGCCTCGCTGCCGGTCTGCCCGCGATAGATCAGCCGCTGCAGCCAGGGCAGGGATGCGGCCTCCGGCGGCGGCACCGGCCCGGTCCGCGCCCGGAAGGCGACGAGGACGGCCTCCTCCAGGAAACGCGACCGGGACACGGAGAGGCGGCCATAGGCCATGGCGACCTCCGGCGTGCGCACGGTGCGCAGGAAGGCGTCGGCGAACCCGTCCGCCGGCAGGCGGGCGAGGTCGGGCGCCAGGGCACGGTTCGGCACGGCGTCGAGCTCGAGATCGACGACGAGGCCGAACAGGCCGTAGCCGCCCATGGCGTGGGCGAAGAGTTCGGGCTCCTCGGTGGGCGAACAGGCGACCAGCGTCCCGTCCGCGAGCAGGAGGCGCAGGTGCCTCACCGTCGTGCCGAACGGCCCGCACGGGACCGCCCAGCCATGGGCGTTGACGCAGAAGGTCGAGCCGATGCCGAAATCGTTGTTCGACTGCATGACGGCGGGCGACAGGCCGGCCGCGTCGAGGGCCGGGATGACCTGCCGCCAGCGGGTGCCGGCCGCGGCCCGGTAGCGCCGGGCGGCCGTGTCGATCTCCACCCCGCCCCCCTCCAGGGTCAGCGCGACGCCCTCGGGCACGAGGCTCTGGCCGCCCATGGAATGCCGGGCCACGCCGACGGCGACGGGGCGCCCCTCCGCCGCCGCGGCCTTGAGTTCGGCCCGCAGGCGGGCGACCCGCGCCTCGCCGGGTTCGGACGGCACCAGGACGTGGCGCGCGACCCGGGTCGGGCTCATCCGGCCGGCATCGTTCAGGACGGGAGCGACGGAAGCGGCGCCGGCCGGTGACGGAAGTCCCGCCGATCGCGCGCGCGGCACCGGCAAGGACAAGGGGAGCGACACCGGGACCGAGAGCGCCAGGGGCGCGGCGGCCAAGTGTCCGAGGACGGTGCGACGGGTCGGAGCGGGGGACGGCATCGGGGGCAGCGCCTCAGGCGGGCGCCCTCACGGCCTCGTGCGCCTCCCCCGAAACGCCCGCCCCGCCGTCCGGACCGGAACGGAGGCGGCCGGGGATCCGGGCGTTTCGTGAGGCACGCCGCGTCGGCCCGGTGCACCCATGCCGCGCAGCCTCGCCCCGGCGCGGCGCCGGCGCGGTGCCCGGGCGCACGGGACCGTCGCGCCCGCAATCCCTCAATCGGGCACGGTCAGCCCCGCGATCCCGTCCCGCGGCGGCGGGAAACGCGGGTCCATGGCCTCCAGCGTGTCGGCGATGGTGCGGGCCACCATGAGATTGCGGGCCCATTTCCGGTTGGCCGGCACCACGTGCCAGGGGGCGTAGGGGGTCGAGCAGCGCGAGAGCGCGTCGTCGAAGGCGGTCTGGTAGGCGTCCCAGCTCTTGCGCTCGACGAGGTCGGCGGGGTCGAACTTCCAGTGCTTCTCCGGATCCCCCAGGCGCGCCTCGAGCCGCTCCTTCTGCTCGTCCTTGGAGATGTGGAGGAAGAACTTGAGGATGGTGCAGCCCGAGAGCGTCAGCAGCCGCTCGAAGTCGTTGATGAGGCCGTAACGCTCGCGCCAGGTCTCCTCCGGCACGAGCCCCTTCACCCGCACCACCAGCACGTCCTCGTAGTGGCTGCGGTTGAACACCCCGATCAGGCCGCGGCCGGGGGTGCGGGCGTGGTAGCGCCACAGGAAATCCTGATCGAGCTCCTCGGCGCTCGGCACCTTGAACGACCAGACCCGGCACCCTTGCGGGTTCACGCCCTCCAGCACGGCGCGGATGGTGCCGTCCTTGCCGCCGGTGTCGATCGCCTGGAACACGACGAGGAGGCTGCGACGGCGCTCGGCATAGAGCCGCTCCTGCAGGGCCTTGATCCGGGTCCGCTCCCCGGCGAGCGCCGCCTTGGCCTCGGCCTTGTCGAGGCCGCCGGTGGCGTCCGGATCGACCGAGGCGAGGGAGAAGCGCGGGCCGGGCTCCACGGTGACGATGCCGGGGGCGGCGGGCGCCAGGACCGGGTGGAGGTGGGGCGACAGGCTCGGGGCGGTGCCCGCGCCCGCATCCGCCGCCCGAGCCCAGCGGGCGGAGGAGGGCGGATGGTCCTCGGCCGGTTTCGTGCCGCGCGCGGTGGCCTGCCCGGTGGCCTGCCCCTTGCTCCGCGCCTTCGAGGGCCCGTCGCCCTGCGACGTCGTTTCCCGGCTTTTCCCCGCCTGCGGACCACCCGGATCCTTGCCGTTCTGCTTGCTCATGCCGAAGATCACTCGCTCGTGAACCGATCGCAGGGACGGTCCGGACCCGCCGGAGGGGAAAGCTTGAGCCCCAAACAGATGCGCCGCCCCCGCCGTTCCCGCGCTTTTGGGAGCGAAGCGGCGTGAGCGGGGCCCCGACGATCTACTTCCTGCGCCACGGCCAGACCGATTGGAATGCGGAAGGGCGGCTCCAGGGCCACCGCGACATCGACCTCAACGCCCGCGGGCTCGCCCAGGCCGAGGAGGTCGCCGACCGTCTGCGCCGCGTCGCCGGGGCGGATCTCCCCACCGCCGACTACGTGGCGAGCCCGCTCCTGCGCACCCGCCGGACCATGGAGACCGTGCGCGCCCGCATCGGCCTGCCGGAGACCGCCTACCGCACCGACCTCCGCCTGCGGGAGATCGGCTTCGGCGCCTGGGAGGGCCATACCTGGGCCGAGATCCGGCGGCGCGACCCCGCCAGCGCCCTGGCGCGCGACCGCGACCGCTGGGGCTACCGGCCCCGCGGCGACAACGCCGAAAGCTACGCCATGGTCGAGGCCCGGGTCGAGGAGGTGGTGGCCGAGCTGCGCCGCCCGACCGTGATGGTCGCCCATGGCGGCATCGCCCGGGCGCTCCTCGTCATCCTGGGCCATCTCGACACCTACGCCGCGCCCCGCCTCGGCATCCGCCAGGGCAGCGTCCTCGTCCTCGAAGGGCAAGGCTGGCGCTGGGCCTGACCCGGCGGAGCACCGCGCCTCGCACGGACGGCGGCCGACGCGCATCCGCTTGACTTATATCCATTTCGCGCATAACTAAGACGCAGACTGGATATAAGGAGGCCGGGCGATGACCGAGGCCGAGTTCCTGGCCCGCTACGATCCCGCCGACTACCCGCGGCCCGCGCTCGCCGTCGATCTGGTGCTGCTGGGCCTGAGGGGAGGGCGCCCGGTCGTCCTGCTGGGCCCGCGGGCCCAGCATCCCCATGCCGGGCGCTGGGCCCTGCCCGGCGGCTTCGTCGGGATCGCGGAGGATCTCGAGGCGGCGGCTGGGCGGGTCCTGCGGGAGAAGGCCGGCGCGGCGCAGGCCTATCTGGAGCAGCTCTTCACCTTCGGCGCCCTCACCCGCGATCCGCGGATGCGCATCGTCAGCGTGGCCTATCTCGGCCTGCTGACGGAGGCGGCGCTGGCCGAGGCCCTGGCCCAGGCGCCGTCGCTCCGGGCCGCGGCGCTCACCCTGCCCGCGGCGCCCGACGGGCCGGCCGAGGCCGCCACCGAGCGGGGCGAGGGCCTGCCGCTCGCCTTCGACCACGGGGAGATCCTCGGCGTCGCCCTGCGGCGGCTGCGGGGCAAGCTCGACTATTCCGAGGTCGGCTTCGCCCTGCTGCCGCCGCTGTTCACCCTGCGCCAGCTCCAGGACGTGCACGAGGCGATCCTCGGCACCGCGCTCAACAAGCCGGCCTTCCGGCGCCGGATGCTCGACCGCGGCTGGCTCGCGCCCACGGGCCGCCACGAGGCCGGCACCTCCTACCGCCCGGCCGAGCTGTTCCGCTTCCAGAAAACCCCGTGATCGACAGGAATCCGCCATGGCCACGATCCGCCGCTTCGGCTTCGCCTCCCAGCTCCGCAGCGAGGCGAGCCGCCACGTCATCCGCTTCCACAACGGCCGGGTACGCCGGAGCGGGCGCGGCCTCGTCTTCTGGTTCCAGCCGGAGACGGCGAGCATCAGCGAGCTGCCGATGGACGACCGCGAGATGACCCTGTTCGTCCAGGGCCGCAGCCGGGATTTCCAGGCCCTGGCCGTGCAGGGCACGGTCGGCTGGCATGTCGCCGATCCCGAGCGCCTGGCGCGCCGGATCGACTTCTCGATCGGGCTGAGCGACGGGCAGTGGCGGGGGGAGCCGATCGAGAAGATCGAGGCGCGCATCAGCGGGCTCGCCGCCCAGGCGGTGCAGCAATTCCTCGGTCAGGCGCCGGTGCGCGCCCTGCTCGAGGCCGGGCCCGAGGCCCTTCGGACGGAGCTCCAGGCGGCGCTCGCCGCCGATCCCGGGCTGGCCGAGATCGGGATCGCCGTGGTCGGCGTGCGCCTGGCCAACCTCGCCCCGAGCCGCGAGCTGGAGCGGGCGCTCCAGACCCCGACCTACGAGGCGCTCCAGCAGAAGGCCGACGAGGCGACCTTCGCCCGCCGGGCGCTCGCCGTCGAGAAGGAGCGGGCCATCGCCGAGAACGAACTCGCGACGAAGACCGAGCTCGCCCGGCAGGAGACGCAGCTCATCGCCCAGGAGGCGCAGAACGCCCGCGACCGGGCGGTGGGTCAGGCCGAGGCCCAGGGGCTGGAGGCGCAGGCCGAGGCCGCGCGCATCCGCGCCGTGGAGGGGGCCCGGGCCGAGGCGGAGGCCGCCCGCGTCGCCGCCTACCGCGACCTGCCGCCGGGCCTGCTGCTCGGCCTCGCCGCGCAGGCGCTCGCGGGCAAGCTCGAGACGATCGAGCACGTGACCGTGACGCCCGATCTCCTGGCCACGGTGATGGGACAGCTGCGCGAGGCTCCCGCCCGGGTCGCGGCGCGCTGACGGGATCGTGTCATGGCAGCGCTCACCAACCGGGCGGTCTTCGTCACCCGCGAGACGGATTACGAACGCCTGATCGCCCGCCACGCCACGAGCGGGCAGGCCCGGTTCTTCCTGGAGAGCCGCGGCCAGCGGATCGAGGCGGTGGAGGCGGAGCACACCCGCTTCCACGGCGTGCTGGCGCAGGCGCGGGGCGCGGTGCCCGCGGGCTGGCGGCAGGCGCTGGTGGGCCGGGAGGCGCTCGACCGCTTCCTGTTCGGCCCCGACGACGTGATCGTCGCGGTGGGCCAGGACGGGCTCGTGGCCAACGTGGCGAAGTATCTTGAGGGCCAGCCGGTGATCGGGATCGACCCGGCCCCCGACCGCAACGACGGGGTGCTGGTGCGCAACCCCGTCGCGCGGCTCGCCCGGCTGCTTCCGGCGAGCGTGGCGGGCGACGTGGCGCTGGAGCGGCGGACCATGGTCCAGGCGATCCTCGACGGGGGCGAGCGCCTGTTCGCCCTCAACGAGGTTTACGTCGGCCACCGCAGTCACCAGACCGCCCGCTACCGGATCGACACCGCGGCACAGGAGGGCCCCGAGACGGGGGAGGAGCAGGCCTCCAGCGGACTCATCGTCGCCTCCGGGACCGGAGCCACCGGCTGGGCCCGGTCGATCGCGGAGGCGACCCATCTCGGCCTGCCCCTCGGGCCGGAGGAGCCGGCGGTGGGCTACTGGGTGCGCGAGCCCTTCCCCGGCCGCGCGACCGCCGCGCGGATGCGAGCCGGCAAGCTCGCCGCGCCGCTCCGCGTCACCTCGCGGATGAACGAGGGCGGCGTCGTCTTCGCCGACGGCATCGAGCAGGACTTCCTGGACTTTGGCTGGGGGCGGCAGGTGAGCCTGTCGCCGGCCCCGCGCCGGCTCCATCTCGTGGTCGGGTGAGGCCCCGTTCCGGCGGGCCGGGACCAGGGAAACCGTGCCGGGCGGAGGGCTCGGTCCGGCGCGGACGGGTTCCCTCGCGGCCCGACGGGTGTAAGGGACGTGCGACGGCAGCCCCCGGGGCGGCGCGATCCGGTCGCAAAACCGCCCCGTGCGCCTCGCATCAGGCGCCTGTCATGCGGGTGGGACACCATCCGCCGCTCGGGATTCGGGACGGAGCATCGGGATGGACGGCCTCGCCGGGAAGAGCCGGACCGTGCAGGAGAGCGCCGGAGAGGGCCGGCCGGGCGGCGCGGGGGCGACCGCGCGCGCGGTCCTGCGCGGCGCGGCGCGGCCCGACCTGATCCGGCACGAGACCCTGTCGACGATCTTCCGGGCGAGCGCCGCCGCCCGCCCCGAGGCGCCCTGCCTGATCGACGCCGCCGCGGCCCGCCCGGGCGAGGCCCCGCCGGTCCTGACCTATGCCGCCGTCGATGCCCGCTCCGACCGGCTCGCCGCGGCGCTCGCCGGCCGCGGCATCGGCCCGGGCGACGTGGTCGGCCTGTGGATGGCGCGGGGGCCGGAACTCCTCGTCGCGCAGATCGCCATCACCAAGTCGGGCGCGGCCTGGCTCCCCTTCGACGCGGAGGCGCCCGCCGACCGCGTCGCCGTGTGCCTCGCGGACGCGACCGCCAAGGCCCTGTTCGTCTCGGAGGGGCTGAGGGCGCAGGCCCCGGACGGCGTCACCCTCGTCACGACCGCCGACCTGCTCGGCGCGGCCCCCGAAGGCGCGCCCGCCCCCGATCTCGACGCGGCCGGCCTCACCCCGCAGCACCCGGCCTACCTGATCTACACTTCGGGCTCGACCGGCGTGCCGAAGGGCATCGTCATCAGCCACGCCAACATCTGCCACTTCCTGCGCTCGGGCAACGCGGTCTACGGGGTGCGGCCCGAGGACGTGGTGTTCCAGGGCGCCTCCGTCGCCTTCGATCTCTCCATGGAGGAGATCTGGGTGCCCTATCTGGTCGGCGCCGGCCTGTTCGTGGCGAGCCCGGCCATGATGGGCGACGTGGAGGCGCTGCCGGCGATCATCGCGGGCGCGGGCGTCACCGTGCTCGACACGGTGCCGACGCTGCTGGCGATGATCCCGGGCGACCTGCCCAGCGTCCGCCTCGTGCTCCTCGGCGGCGAGGCCCTGCCCGAGCCGCTGGTGGCGCGCTGGGCGAGTGGCGAGCGGCGCCTGTTCAACACCTACGGGCCGACCGAGGCGACGGTCGTGGCGACCGCCGCGGAGATGCGGCCGGACCGGCCCGTCACCATCGGCGGCCCGATCCCGAATTATTCCGTGTATGTCGCCGACGAGGCGCTGAACCTCCTGGGGCCCGGCGAACAGGGGGAGTTGCTGATCGGCGGCCCCGGCGTGGCGGCGGGCTATCTCAAGCGCCCCGAACTGACCGCGGAAAAGTTCGTCGCCAACCCGTTCGCCTCCGACGGGAGCGACCCCGTCCTCTACCGCTCGGGCGATGCCGTCTCGATGACCGAGGACGGGGACATCCTGTTCCACGGGCGCATCGACGATCAGGTCAAGGTTCGGGGCTTCCGGGTCGAGCTCGGCGAGATCGAGGCCCGCATCCGGGGCGAGGCCGGGATCAACCAGGCGGCGGTGGTGCTGCGCCGCGACGACGACGTGGATCGCCTCGTCGCCTTCCTCGTGCCGGAGCGCGGCGCCGAGATCGACCGGACGGCGCTCCGGAAGGGCCTCGCGGCGCAGATGCCGCCCTACATGGTGCCCGGCCATTTCGAGACGGTGGAGACCCTGCCGCGGCTCACCTCCGGCAAGGTCGACCGCAAGGCCCTGAGGATCGCCCCGCTCACCGTCGTGGCGGCCGACGGCACGCAGGAGGCCCCCGACAACGAGACCGAGGCCGCCCTGCTGGCCGCCGCCAAGAAGGTCTTCGGCGAGGGGCCGATCGGGTTCGAGGCCGACTTCTTCGCCGACCTCGGCGGCCATTCGCTGCTGGCCGCCCGCTTCGTCGGCGCGGTGCGCGAGACGCCGGCGCTCGCCGGCATCACCCTGCAGGACGTCTATGCCGGCCGCACCCTCCGGACGATGGCCGCGAGCCTGATCGAGCGGACCGGCGGCGCGGGCGCGGCCACCGCGATCCGGGACCTGAGCTTCGAACCGCCCCCGCTTCGGCGGCGCGCCCTGTGCGGGCTGGCCCAGGCCGCCGCGCTGCCCTTCGTGATCGCGCTCGCCACCGCGCAATGGCTCGGCATCTTCGTGACCTACCTGCTGCTGACCGGCGGCGGGCTCGGCTTCTGGGGCGAACTGGCGGTCCTGCTGCTGGTCTATATCGGCATCAACGCGGTCACGGCCTGCATCGCCATCCTCGGCAAGTGGCTGATCCTCGGGCGCACGCGCCCCGGGCGCTACCCGCTCTGGGGCGTCTACTATTACCGCTGGTGGCTGGCGCAGCGCCTGACGCCGCTCGTCCACATCAAGTGGCTCCAGGGCTCGCCGGTCATCGCCACCTATCTGCGGCTGCTCGGCGCGCGGATCGGCGACGACGTGCTGATCTCCGACCTCGATGTCGGCGCCCCGGACCTCCTCACGATCGGCCGGGGCGCCTCGCTGGGAGGGCGCCTCGTGATCGCCAACGCCGAGGTCGTCGGCAACGAGCTGATCATCGGCCCCGTCACCATCGGCGCCGACGCGATGATCGGCACGTCCTGCGTGATCGGCCGCGACGCCGTGATCGGGGACCATGCCGAGATCGCCGACCTGACCACGGTCCCGGCCGGCACCGAGGTCGGCCCGGCCGAGGCCTGGGACGGCTCGCCGGGCCGCCGGGTCGGCACCGTCGATTTCGCCGCCCTGCCCGAGCCCGCCACCGCCTCGCCGGCCCGGCGGCTCGCCTTCGGCGTCGTCTACGCCTTCCTGCTCGCGGCGGTGCCGGCGATCGGCCTTCTGCCGATCTTCCCGGCCTTCTACGTCTTCGACCAGATCTCGGACCGGCTCTCCGAGATCACCGACGTGGACTACCATGCCTATCTGCCGCTGCTGACCTGGCCCACCGCCATGCTGATGACGGCGGGCACGGTGCTGCTCATCGCGGGCATCCGCTGGGCGGTGCTGCCGCGGCGGCGCGCGGGCACCTACTCGATCTGGTCGGGCTTCTATCTCCGCAAATGGCTCGTCGCCCTCGCCTCCGAGGTGACGCTGGAGACGCTCTCGTCGCTGTTCGCCACCGTCTACATGCGGGCATGGTACCGGCTGCTCGGCGCCCGGATGGGGCGGGGCGCGGAGATCTCGACCAATCTGGGCTCGCGCCACGACCTCGTGGCGGTCGGGCCCAACAACTTCATCGCCGACGAGGTCGTGGTGGGCGAGGAGGAAATCCGCCGCGGCTGGATGCATCTCCACCCCGTCGAGACGGGCGCCCGCGTCTTCGTGGGCAACGACGGGGTCCTACCCCCGGGCGTCAAGATTCCCGACGACGTGCTGATCGGGATCAAGTCGAAGCCGCCCGCCAACGCCGCGATGCATCCGGGCGAGACGTGGTTCGGCTCGCCGCCGATCCGCCTGCCGGTGCGGCAGCGGGTCGATCTCGGCTCGCAGGCCCAGACCTTCGAGCCGAGCGTGGCGGCCAAGCTCCGGCGTGGCCTGTTCGAGGCCTTCGCGACCTCGTTCTCGCCGATGCTCTACCTGTCGCTGGCCATCTGCGCGATCGACTGGGTGTTCTACCCTGCGATCCTGGAGGGCGATTGGCTCGGCCTCGCGGTCTCGTTCGTGATCGCCAGCGTCGTCATCGCCCTGATCCAGACCTCGAGCGTCATCGCCCTCAAATGGCTGCTGATGGGGGCCTACAGCCCCGGGATGCGGCCGATGTGGTCGTGGTGGGCCATGCGCACCGAGGCCATCGCCGTCGCCTATTGGGGCCTGGCCGGCAAGGTGCTGCTCGAACACCTGATGGGCACGCCGTTCCTGCCCTGGGTGCTGCGGCTGTTCGGCGTGAAGATCGGGCAGGGCACCTGCCTGCTCATGACCGACGTCACCGAGTTCGACTGCGTGTCGATCGGCGATTACGCCGCGATCAACCGCTCGGCGGCGCTCCAGACCCACCTCTACGAGGACCGCATCATGAAGGTCGGCCCCGTCGTGGTCGGGCGCGGCGTCTCGGTGGGCGCCTTCTCGACCGTCCTCTACGACAGCCATGTCGGCGACTTCGCGCGGCTGCGCCCCCTCACCATCGTGATGAAGGGCGAGTCGATCCCCGCCCATTCGGAGTGGGAGGGCGCGCCCGCCGTGCCGGTGGTGCACGCGGTGGCGAAGGCGGAGGCGGCCTGAGGCGGCGGGTCGTCCGCCGGAGGGGAGGAGGCGGCCCGCCGGGTCCCGTCCCGGGGACCACATGGCTAGCCGTCGAGGCGCTGTCCGAGGCGGCCCGCCAGATCCTGGATGAACTGGAACGCCGTGCGGCCCGAGCGCGAGCCGCGGGTGGTGGCCCATTCGAGCGCCTCGGCCCGCAGCCGCTCCGGCTCGACCGCGAGGCCGTGCCGCGCGACATAGGCGTGGATCATCGCCAGATACTCGTCCTGGCTGCATTTGTGGAAGCCGAGCCAGAGGCCGAAGCGGTCGGACAGCGAGACCTTCTCCTCCACCGCCTCGCCGGGATTGATCGCCGTCGAGCGCTCGTTCTCGACCATCTCGCGGGCGAGCAGATGCCGCCGGTTGGAGGTCGCGTAGAACAGCACGTTGCCGGGCCGGCCCTCGATGCCGCCGTCGAGCGCCGTCTTGAGCGACTTGTAGGAGGTGTCGTCGGCGTCGAACGAGAGGTCGTCGCAGAAGACGAGCCAGCGATGGGGATCGTCGCGCAGGAGGCTCATCAGCGCGGGCAGCGCCTCGATGTCCTCCCGGTGGATCTCGACGAGCTTCATCGGCCGGGCGCCTTCGGGCCGGCGCGCGTTGATCGCGGCATGCACCGCCTTGACCAGCGACGACTTGCCCATCCCGCGCGCGCCCCACAGCAGGGCGTTGTTGGCCGGCAGGCCTCGGGCGAAGCGCTCGGTGTTCTCCACCAGGGTGTCGCGGGCCCGGTCGATGCCGGTCAGGATCCCGATCTCGACCCGGTTGACCCGCGGCACCGGGATCAGCCGGCGCTCGGGTCCCCACAGGAAGGCGTCGGCGCCGCTCGTCTCCACCCGCGGGACGGTCGGGGGCGCGGCGCGTTCGAGGGCGGCGGCGATCCGCTCCAGCAGCGGCAGCAGGTCGGCGGGCGTCGGCTCAGCGGCCATGGCGTTGTCCGGTTTGCAGGGGGAGGGACTCCTCCCTCGTGTCGCGCGGCTGTGTAGGCGCTTCCCACGAAAATGGGGAGGCGCGGTGAGGCCGGCGGATCGGGCGCCTGCAGCGCGCGGCAGCACCGTATGGCCGGGCGCGAAGAGCGCCCCGCGCAGCGGGTCTCGGCCTTGGCCGAGGCCGTCTGGCGGAGCGAGGGCCTAAGCCCGCGGAGGCGGGCGCCGGCGACGGAGGCCGAAACAGCATGACGTTGCTTTCGAGTCGCCCGTGGCTATAGTCCGCGCGCTTTTCGACAGGCCCGTCGTCTCGCGAGGGCCCGGAATCTCCGCGGCCCTCCGGGCCCGTCTCATCCCAGGAGTCTGACAGCGTGATCACCCCCGCCTTCGCGCAAGGAGCCGGAGCCGCGAGCGGCGCGGATGTCGCGCTGCAATTCGTCCCCTTCGTCCTGATCTTCGTGATCATGTACTTCCTGATCCTGCGCCCGCAGCAGCGCCGGCTCAAGGACCACCAGAGCATGGTCAAGAACGTGCGCCGGGAGGACACGATCGTGACCACCGGCGGCCTCGTCGGCCGCGTCACCAAGGTCACGGACGATTCGAACGAGATCGAGGTCGAGATCGCCCCGAACGTCCGCGTGAAGGTCGTGCGCACGATGGTCTCCGAGGTCCGCGTCAAGGGCGCCCCGGTCAAGGCCTCCTGAGGCGCCATGTGAGCGTGCCGGGCCAACCTCCGGCACCCATGACAAAAAGTCGGAACGGGCGGATGCTGCGCTTCTCGAGAACCAAGATCATCGCGACGCTCGCCATCATCCTGATCGGCCTGAGCCTCGCGGTGCCGAGCTTCGTCCCGGCCGACAGCCGCAAGGCGTTCATGGCCTCGCTGCCAGCGTGGTTCCCGAGCTGGGTCATCCCGCAGCGGGCGATCGTGCTCGGCCTCGACCTCCAGGGCGGTTCGCAGCTCCTGCTGGAAGTCGATCAGAACGACCTCGTCGGCTCCAAGGTCAAGGCCCTGCGCGACGACGTGCGCGGTGCGCTCCAGAAGGAAGGCGTGCGGGCCGACGGCGGCATCCAGACGCTGAAGCGCGGCGTGCAGGTGCGCATCCCGGATGCGGCCGCCCGCGCCAAGGTGCTGCCGAAGCTGCGCGAGCTTTCCCAGCCGATCCAGAACGCCATCGCCGGACCGGGGGGTGGAAACACGCTCGACGTGAGCGAGCAGCCCGACGGCCTGATCCAGATCACCCTCAGCGATGCCGGCCTCATCGACAACACCCGCCGCGCCGTAAGCCAGGGCATCGAGGTCATCCGCCGCCGCCTCGACTCCACCGGCACGTTGGAGCCCTCGATCCAGCAGCAGGGCGCCGAGCGCATCCTGATCCAAGTGCCGGGCGAACAGGATCCGAGCCGCCTGGAGGCGCTGCTCGGCTCCACCGCCAAACTCGAATTCCGCATGCTCGCGGACTCGCCCTCGGGCGACGTCGATCTCCTGCCCAACAAGGACGAGGGCGGCGCCAAGGTGCCGGTCGAGCGGCGCGTGATGGCCAGCGGTGCGGAACTCACCGACGCCCAGCCGGCCTTCGACCCGCAGTCCCACGAGCCGATGGTGAGCTTCAAGTTCAACCTGAAGGGCGCCCAGAAGTTCGGTCAGGCGACCTCGGAGAATGTCGGGCGCCGCATGGCGATCGTGCTCGACGGCGTGGTGCAGTCGGCCCCCGTGATCCGCTCGGCGATCACCGGCGGCTCGGGCCAGATCACCGGCAACTTCACGGTCCAGCAGGCCAACGACCTCTCGGTGCTGCTGCGCGCGGGCGCCCTGCCGGCCAAGTTCACCGTGGTCGAGCGCCGCGTGGTCGGCCCCGGCCTCGGCCGCGACTCGATCGAGGCCGGCACGAGGGCCACCCTGGTCGCCGCCGCGCTCGTGGTGGTCTTCATGTTCGCGACCTACGGCGTGTTCGGCTTCATCGCCAACATCGCGCTCTTCGTCCATGTCGGCCTGATCCTCGGCCTGATGTCGGTCTTGGAGGCGACGATGACGCTGCCCGGCATCGCCGGCATCGTCCTCACCATCGGCACCGCGGTCGATTCCAACGTGCTGATCTACGAGCGCATGCGCGAGGAGGCCCGCTCCGGCCGTTCCCTGGTCTCGGCGCTCCAGGCCGGCTTCGACCGGGCCTTCGCCACCATCATCGACTCGAACTCGACCATGGCGATCGCCGCCATCATCCTGTTCTTCATGGGCTCCGGCCCGGTGAAGGGCTTCGCCGTGGTGTTCATCCTCGGCATCCTCACCACGGTCATCACGGCGGTGACGCTGACCCGCATGATGATCGCGGTGTGGTACAACGCCTTCCGGCCGAAAGCCCTGCCGTTCTGACTCTCGCCGGCCGGCCGCGGGGACGCGGCGGGCCGCTTCGCCGTTGATGACAAGGCGCGCGCCGCCTTCAGGCTCCGAGACCGACCATGCGCCTGCTCCGCCTCTGGCCCGATGAATCGCATTTCGACTTCATGCGGTTCCGGCACCTCACCTTCCCGCTCTCGGCCTTCATCTCCGTGGCGACGGTGGTGCTGTTCCTCACCGTGGGGCTCAATTACGGCATCGACTTCAAGGGCGGCACGCTCGTCGAGCTGCAGGTCAAGCCCGGCCAGACTTCCAACGTCGCCGAGATCCGCGAGACCGCCAACGGCTTCGGCTTCGGCGAGACCGAGGTGCAGGAACTCGGCGGCGAGGGGCAGGTGCTGGTGCGCTTCCCGCTCCAGGCCGGCGAGCAGGGCCAGACCACGGTGATGCAGAAGGCGCACGCCGCCTTCGACGCGCATTACGAATTCCGCCGCACCGAAACCGTCGGCCCGCGCGTCTCGGGCGAGCTGGTCCAGTCCGGCACCGTCGGCGTGGTGCTCTCGGTGCTCGCGGTGCTCCTCTACCTGTGGTTCCGCTTCGAGCGCGAACTGGCGCTCGGCGCCATCGTCGGCACGCTGCACGACATCGTGCTGACGGTGGGCATCTTCATCGTCACGGGAATCGAGTTCAACATGACCTCGATCGCCGCGATCCTGACCATTGTCGGCTACTCGCTCAACGAGACCGTGGTGGTGTTCGACCGGACCCGCGAGCTGATGCGCCGCTACAAGACCATTCCGGTGGTCGAGCTCCTCAACCTGTCGATCAACTCCACCATGTCGCGCACGGTGATGACCTCGATGTCGACCATCCTGTCGCTCGTGGCGCTGGTGATGTTCGGCGGCGAGGCGATCAAGGGCTTCGCCGTGGTGATGCTGGCCGGCGTCGTCATCTGCACCTACTCGGCGATCTTCGTCTCGACGCCCGCGCTGATCTATATCGGGCTGACGCTCTCGGGCGCGAAATCGGGGCAGCGCGAGACCGGGCTGGCGCCGCAGGCGGCCGAGTGACCGGCGCGGCGAGAGCGCGCGCGCGAGGGCCGGCATGAGCGACGGACGTCTCTACGAGGGCTTCCTGCCCGGCCGCCACGGCATCGACGCCTACGGCAATGGCGGGTTCCGCTTCGGGCAGATGTCGCATCGCGGCTCGATCCTGATGCTGCCCTCCGGCATCCAGGCCTGGGACGTGACCGAACCCTCCGGCATCGACGGGCGGAGCCTCGCCCCGGTCCTGGCGGAGCGCGAGAGCATCGAACTCCTGCTCGTCGGCACCGGCCTCGACATCGTGTTCCTGCCCGATGCCTTGCGCCAGCGTCTCAAGGCCGCGGGTATCGGCCTCGACGCCATGCAGACGGGGGCGGCGGCGCGCACCTACAACATCCTGATGGCCGAGAACCGCAAGGTCGCGGCCGCGCTGATCGCGGTTCCCTGAGCCCTTGCCCCCCTGTCCCACCGCCGTCGCACGAGCCCCGCTCCATGACGCCGCGCCCTGAGACCCGCACCGCGCCGAGCCCCGCCCCGGACAATGGCGGCCTCGCCTTCGCCTTCCGCCACTGCGAGGAGCTGGTGCGCGAGGGCGATCCCGATCGCTACTTCGCCACCCTGTTCGCGCCGGCCGCGTTCCGGCCCCACCTGTTCGCGCTCTCGGCCTTCAGCCTCACCGTCGCCCGGGTGCGCGAGGCGGCGGGCAACCCGATGGCGGGGGAGATCCGGCTGCAATGGTGGCGCGACGCGCTCCAGGGCGAGGCCCGGGGCGACGTGCGGGCCAACCCGGTCGCGGCAGCCCTGGAGGACGCGATTGTCGCGCGCCGGCTCGGGCGCCAGCCCTTCGTCGACCTGATCGACGCCCGGGTGTTCGACCTCTACGACGACCCGATGCCCCGGGTGAACGACCTCGAAGGCTATTGCGGCGAGACGGCCTCGTCCCTGATCCGCCTCTCGGGGCTGGTGCTCGCCGACGGGGCCGAACCCGGGGGGGCGGCGGCGGCGGGCCATGCGGGCGTGGCCTACGGCATCACCGGGCTGCTGCGGGCGCTGCCCTGGCATGCCCGCCAGGGCCAGGTCTACCTGCCCGCCGACCTCCTGCGGCAGAACGGCGTGACGCGCGAGGACATCGTCTCGGGCCGCGGCGGCCCCGGTCTGGTGCGGGTCTGCGCCGAATTGCGCCGCCTCGCGCGCACCCATCTCTCCGCCTGCGCGGCGGCCCGCGCCACGATCGCCCCGGCCGCGCGGCCGGCCTTCCTGCCCACCGCCCTGGTCGAGCCCTACCTCGCCGCCATGGAGCGGCCCGGCTACGACCCGCTCCACAGCCTCGTCGAGATGCCCCGCTGGCGCCGCCTGTGGCGATTGTGGCGGGCGGCGCGCCGCGCTGCCTGAGGCGCCGCGGCTCCCACCCGCGACGCTCCCCTCGGCGCATCGTCTTGTCCGGGAGGCCGCAACCATCCTTCGGGACGATGCTCCCGTCGCGCGGATGTCCCATCCCGGGAAGTGCAACGCGACGGCGAAAGCCGTCAGGTTATCATTACATTTGATGTGAATTTACGCTTCTTTCACTCCCGAGAACGCAAAACTCCAGTATAAAATTGGGGCTCGGCCGTGAACCTTCGCATCAAGCATACGCTCATCGGGCTGGTCGGCGGCCTCTCCCTGGCGATCCTGGCTCAGGGGGCACTGGGAACGACACAGTTGCGGGCTGTGAACGCCAATGCCATCGACCTGACCGAGAACTGGCTGCCGAGCGTGCGCGAACTCGGGGAACTCAAGTATCGGATCACCCGCCTGAGGCTGGCCGATGCCCGTTTCGTCACGGCCACCGAGCCCAACGCCGATCTGGTCAAGGTCGGCGAGGGGCGGCTCGCCGAAGTCGAGGCGACGGCCGACCGCTACGCGCCCCTGATCGCGAGCGAGGCGGAGAGGGCGGCCTGGACCGCCTATCGCAAGCACTGGAGCGACTACCTCGCCGTGCGGTCCCAGCTCCAGGCGGCCTCGCTCGCCGGCGACCAGAAGCGGATGGGCGAACTCTTCTCGGCCTCGCGCGCCAGCTTCGAGGGATCGGTGAAGAGCCTCGACCAGGGCACCGCGATCAACCTGGAGGGCGGTGATCGCGCCAGGACGGCGGCGGCCGACACCTACGACAACGCCCTCCGGCTCACGGTCCTCCTCGGCGGCCTCGCCCTCGCGGCCGGGCTGGCCGGCCTCGCCTTCGTGGTGCTGGGCCTCACCCGCCCGCTCGACCGCCTGATCGCGCGGATGCGGGCGCTGGCGGCGGGCGACCTGCAGGCGGCGGTGCCCTTCACCGGCCGTGCCAACGAGATCGGGGCGATCGCGAACGCGGTCAAGGACGCGAGGGACAACCTCGTCAGGACGCGCCGGTTGGAAGAGGACACGGCACTCGCCCGCGCCTCGGCGGAGGAGCAGCGCAGGGCCGGCATGCGCCAGATGGCCGACGGGTTCGAGCGGGCGGTGGGCAGCATCGTCGGCCGGGTGTCCTCCTCGGCGATCCAACTCCAGTCCACGGCGCAGCAGATGACGGCGAGCGCCGCGCAGACGGCCTCCCGCTCGACCACCGTGGCGGCCTCCGCCGAGGAGGCGGCGACCAACGTCAACACGGTGGCGGCGGCCGCCGAGGAACTGGGCTGCTCCGTCCACGAGATCGGCCGTCAGGTCGGCAACTCGGCCGCCCTGGCCCAGGCCGCGGTGGCCGAGGCCGACCGGACCGCGATCCTCGTCCAGGCGCTGAAGCAGAGCTCGGCCCGGATCGGCGACATGGTCGGCCTGATCTCCTCCATCGCCAGCCAGACCAACCTCCTGGCGCTCAACGCCACCATCGAGGCGGCGCGCGCGGGCGAGGCGGGACGCGGCTTCGCCGTGGTGGCCTCCGAGGTGAAGGAACTCGCCGGCCAGACCGCGCGGGCCACCGACGAGATCGCCGGCCAGATCGGCGCGATCCAGGGAGCGACCGATCAGGCGGTGACCGCCATCGGCGGCATCACCGCCCGCATCCGCGAGATCGACGGCGTGGCGACCGGCATCGCGGCGGCGGTGGAGGAACAGGGGGCGGCGACGCAGGAGATCGTGCGCAACGTGGCGCAGGCGGCGAGCGGCGCGAGCGCGGTGACGGGCAGCATCGCCGAGGTGGCCCAGGCCTCCGAGGAGACGGGCGCCGCGGCGCATCAGGTGCTGTCGGCCTCCGCCGAGCTGTCGCGCCAATCCGAGCATCTCAGCGCCGAGGTCTCGGGCTTCCTCGCCACCGTCCGGGCCGCCTGATCGGACCCTACGCCGTCCGGCCCGCGAAGAACTGCGCGTCCGTCAGGGCCGCGGCCAGCACCGCCAGGAGGCCGGCATGGACGCCGAGGGCGGCGAGGCCGAGATGGTCGAGGGTCAGCATCAGCAGCGCGCCGGCGACGGCGAGCGGCGGTCCGCCGACATAGGCGATCCCGCGCCAGCCCCGCGCCGGCCGGGACAGGCGCCACAGGCCAACCGCGACGGCGAGGACCGCCAGGGCGAGCTTGAGCCCGGCCATGAAGAGCAGCACGCGGGCGAGATCCGCCTCGACCGAGGGCGGCGAGGCGCCGCTCGCGAGCCACACGGTCCCGGACGCGGCGAACGTCGCGCCGAGGAGGAGCAACCGCGGCCCGCGCCACGGCGGGGACGCCCGCGCGACCGCGGGACGAGCCCGGACCGCCGCCAGCCCCGTCATCGGCATCGCCGTCGCCATGACCGCCCCCTCCTGGTTGCCGGGCGATCCTAGGCCGGAGCGCGCGGCCTGTCGAACGCCGGGACGGCGGCGAGGGCAGCGCCCGCCCTCAGAACCGCGCCGTCAGGAACAGCCGGAGGTTTCGCCCCGGCAGCAGGATCTCGTCCTTCTTGAAGGAGGCGGAGTTGCGGATGTCGTCGTCGAGGAGATTGCGGCCCTGGAGGCCGAGCGTCACCTCGGTGGCGCCGGAGAGCGCGGGATCGAGCGCCTGGGTGTAGGACAGCTCGGCGCGCAGGTCGTTCCAGCCCTTGGTCGGCGTCTCGAACGGGGCGATCTCGATATGGTCGAAGGCGTGGAGCAGGTTCACCCGGGCGAACCAGCCGCCCGACCGCACGAAGGCGCCGCCGCCGAGCCGGTGGGGCGGAATGCGGGGCACGAAGGTGCCGTCGTCGAACCGGGCGCGCACGAAATCGTACTGCGCCTCGAGGCCGGCCCAGCCGTCGCCCACGGGCAGGAGGTCGAGCTGGGCGCCGATCTCGGCGCCGTAGAAGGTCGTGTTGGCCTGTGAATAGACCACTTGGCGCAGCTCGTCGCCGCTGCCGCAGGAGGCGAAGTCGTCGTCGCAGCGGTTGCCGGTGTCGCGGCGGGAGATGAAGCCGGTGTAGCGGGTGAGGTAGGCGGTCGCGTCGAGCCGGAACGGCCCCTCCGCCCGGCGCAGCGAGAGCTCCATCGTGCGGGCCCGCTCCAGCCGCAGGGTCGGGTCGCCGATCTCGAAGGTCGCCGAGGCGTGGTGCGGCCCCTGCGAGAACAGCTCGTAGCCGGTCGGCGCGCGCTCGACATAGGAGCCGTTGAGGCTCGCCACGAAGCCGTGGGGCAGGTCCTGCAGGACGCCGAGGCTCGCGCTCTTAGGGGCGAAGCGGCGCGTCAGGGGAGCGCTCACCGGGTCGCCGTCCCCGGGCAGGAAGCTGCCGGGAAACCGGGTCGCGAGGCTGTTGAGCCGGTCGCCCTCGATCCGGCCCGCCGCCTGGACGCGCAGGCCGTTGCCGAGGCTCAGCTCCTCGAACAGGTAGGCGGCCAGCACCCGCGACTCGGTCGGCGGCAGGAAGCTCTCGAGCTGCGAGTTGAGCACCCGCCGGCTCGTCTGGATCCCCAATGCGCCGGTGAGCGTGCCCCAGGGCGTCGTGACCGGCACGTGCTGCGCCTCGAACCGGGCCTCGACCTCCCGGTTCTTGAAGATCGCCTGCACGCCCTCGCCCGCGGGTCCCGAGTGGGCGTGGTCATGGTCGTGGTCCTCGTCGCCGTGATCGTGGTCGCCGTGGCCGCGGCCGATCTCCTCGTGGCGGTAGACCGCGCCGCCGGCCCAGAAGCGCAGCACCTCGAACGGCCCCGCCAGCGGCCGGTACTCGCCCCGGGCGAGCAGGCGGTCCTGGTTCGGGGTGAGGCGGCTGCGCGACTCCGCCGCCTCGCCGCCGGGGATCTGGTAGAGGGCGTTGTAGTGGCTGTAGGCGACGCCGACGAAGCCCCGGTCGCCGATCGCCGAGAGGCCGACCGAACCGCCCTGCGTCTCGGAGGCCGAGTTGCGCTGGATGCCCCCGGGAATGGCATAGGAATCGGCCGCGGTCGCGAAGCCGTCGGCATGGACCGCGATCCCGTCGCCGCCCGCATCGACGCTCGCCGCCCCGAGCCGACCATTGTCGACGCTGGAGAAGCCGGTCGTGACCTGCCCCGTCACGCCGCGTGCCGGGATAAAGGTCGGCACCTGGTTGTTCTCCGCCGAGACCACGCCGCCGATGGCGCCCGAGCCGTAGCGCAGGGTCGCGGGGCCGCGGATCACCTCGATCCGGCTGGCGTTGAGCGGATTGACCGGCACCGCGTGGTCCTCGCCGAGATCGGACACGCCGCCGTTGACGATGCCGTTCTCCTGGATGCGGACCCGGGCCTGGTCGAGGCCGCGGATGATCGGCCGCGAGGCCGCCCCCGGCGCGTAGGTCGAGGACGAGATGCCCGGCCGGTCGGACAGGGCGTCGCCGAGCGTGCGCGGCTGGTCACGGGCGATCCGCTCCTGGGGCACCACCGTCACGGGCGAGAACGTGTCGGTGACGACGGGCAGCACCTCCGCGGCCCGCGCCGCGGGGATCGCCGCGGGGACCGCCGCCGCCGGGGGGCCGCGCCGGCCCTGGATCGGGCTCTCCGAGGTGACGCTGATCTCCTCCAGTGTGGCCGCCGCCTGCGCCCGCGCCGCGGTGACGGAGCCGGGCGCA
The DNA here is from genome assembly GCF_920984675.1 of Methylobacterium sp. Leaf118. Lineage (GTDB taxonomy): Bacteria > Pseudomonadota > Alphaproteobacteria > Rhizobiales > Beijerinckiaceae > Methylobacterium. Next base: position 15,050 of record NZ_CAKLBV010000043.1, on the reverse strand, counting down.
CCCACCAGAACCACGCCCGCCGCCAGCAGCAACCGTCTCGAACGCCCGCGCCGCATCCTGCCCGACCTCTTCCCGTCACGTTACAATGTTTCATCTCCTGAATGTTACAATGTTGCAAGTACCCCTCCGGCCCCGTCGCATCGCGGGCGGGCCGATGTGGCCGGCATGCATCTGTGGCCGGCTTGCATCAGCCGCCGCCCCCGCGTGCGCGCCGGCACGGGGCGACCACCTGGAACGGCGGAGCGCGGCAAAGCGGCGCTTGCCGGGGACGGGGCCGGTCCTGACATAAGCCGTCCATGATCGCCGACATGCTGTTCGCCACCCTGCGCTTGCTCCTCCTCGGTCTCGTCCTTGTCTTCCTCGTCCCGCTTGCGACCCACGCCCTCTGGTGGACGGCCAAGGGCGGCCGCGCCGAGACCTGGTCGACGGCCGACTGGTCGAGCGCGGGCCTGCTGCCGCCCGCCGCCGCCAAGCCGGAGGCGGTGGTGCGGGTCTACGCCGCCCGGGTCGGACGCTGGCGGGGCATCTTCGCCCATCACAGCTGGGTGGTCGTGAAGGAGGCGGGCGCGCCCCGCTACACCCGCTACGACGTGGTCGGCTGGGGGCCGCCGGTGCGCACCGACGCCTACGCCCCCGACGGGCGCTGGTTCGGCAATGCACCGGAGCCGGTGCTCGCCCTCGACGGCGCGGCGGCGGCCCGGGCGATCCCCGAGATCCGGGCCGCGGTGGCCGACTATCCCCATCGCAGCCTCGGCTCGTACCGGGCTTGGCCGGGGCCGAACTCGAACACCTTCGCGGCCCATATCGTCGCCCGCATCCCCGACAACGACGTGCCGCTGCCGCCGACGGCGCTCGGCAAGGATTGGACGCCGACCGGCCGCTTCGCCGAACGCACGCCGAGCGGCACGGGTCTGCGCCTGTCGCTCCAGGGCTATGCCGGGCTCACGCTCGGCTGGGTCGACGGGTTGGAGATCAACCTGCTCGGCGCCGTGGCCGGCCTCGACTGGCGTCGCCCGGCCCTCAAGCTACCGGGCTGGGGGCGGATCGATTTCTTGCCCGATGCGGCGGACGCGAACGCCCGGGCGGCCCTGCCGCAGGGTCCGCAGGGCGGGTGAGAATGACCCGCCGGCGTCGCCCGTGCGGCGGCCGGCGCCTGTACAGCTGCGCCAAACGGTCTAGGCTGCGCGGATGGTTGACGAGCGTTTCCCTTCCGATCCGCATCTGCAGCGGACCGCCGAGCTGATGGCGATGGCCGGATCCCTGAACGAGGTCGTCACGGTGCTGCGGCAGACGGCCCGGCGCATCGCCGGCTCGGACGGCATCGCCGTCGTGCTGCGGGAGGGGGGAAGCTGCGTCTACGTCGCCGAGGATGCCGTCGAGCCCCTGTGGATGGGCTGCCGCTTCCCGCTCGAGGCCTGCGTCTCGGGCTGGGCGATGCTGAACGACCAGACGGTGATCGTCCCGGACATCGCCCGCGATCCCCGGGTGCCGGTCGCGCCCTATGCCAGCAAGGCGATCCGCAGCCTCGTCATGGTTCCGATCGGCTCGCCCGAGCCCTTCGCGGCGCTCGGCGCCTATTGGTGCGCCATGGTCCTGCTCGACGCGGCGGCGGCCGCCCGCATCGAGGCGCTCGCGCGTCAGGCCGCGGACGCCGTGGCGCGCCTGCGGGGGCCGCCGGTCCTGGCCGGCGCCTCCCATTGACGGGCCGCCCGCTCCCCCTGACGAACGACCCGCGGATGACCGACCTCCATATCCGCCCGGCCACGCCCGCCGACCGCGATGCGATCTGGGCGATCCTCGAGCCGATCCTGCGGGCCGGCGCGGTGTTTGCGCTGCCCCGCGACGGGACCGCGGAGCAGGCGCTCGCCGCGTGGTTCGCGCCGGATCACCGGGTCTTCGTCGCGGCCGGCGAGGGCCGCGTGCTCGGCAGCTATTACCTGCGCGCCAACCAGCGCGGGGCCGGCGACCACGTCGCCAACGGCAGCTACGCGACGCATCCCGAGGCGCAGGGCCGGGGCGTCGCGCGGGCGATGGGCCTGCACTCCTTCGAGGCGGCCCGCGCGGCCGGGTTCTCGGCCATGCAGTTCAACCTCGTGGTCGCGACGAACACCCGCGCGGTGGCCCTGTGGACGAGCCTCGGCCTCGTCGCGGTGGGTCGTCTGCCCGGCGTGTTCCGCCATCCGGTCCACGGGCCGGTCGACGCGTGGGTGATGCATCGCTTCCTATGACGCGCCGTCGGCGAAGGCCGCGCGCAGGGTCGCGGCGAGGTGGGCGGCGGCCGGGTCCCCGCCCGCCCCCGCGAGGACGAGGCGCAGCCGCGGCAGGGCGGCGAGCCGCCGCGCCACCCGGGCGCTCGGATTGTCGGGCACCCGGGGAAACGGGCCGAAGCCGGTGACGAGCAGGCGGCTCACGCCCGCGTCACAGCCCGATCAGCGCGGCGATGGTCTGGGCGCCCGCCGCCGGGGAATGCTCGCCCGCGGCCACCGATTTCTCCGCCGCCGCGGTCGCCTTGCGCACCTCGGCGCTGCCGACGAGGCGCTGGTGCAGCCGCTCGTGGACCAGCGCCCACATCCACTTCACGTCCTGCTCCCGGCGCCGCTTCTCGATCTCGCCCGTCGCGGTGAGCTTCTGGCGGTGATCCTCGATCCGCGACCAGAGCCCGTCGAGCCCCTTGCCGTGCAAGCCCGAGATGGTGATCACCGGCGGCGTCCAGGTGGCGGAGGCCGGCGTGAGGATATGGAGCGCCGCGCGGTACTCGGACGCCGCGGCGCTGGCCCGACGTTCACCCTCGCCGTCATCGGCCTTGTTGACCGCGATCATGTCGGCGAGTTCGAGGATGCCCTTCTTGATGCCCTGAAGCTCGTCGCCGGCGCCCGGCAGCATCAGCACCAGGAAGAAGTCGGTCAGGTCCGCCACCGCCGTCTCCGACTGGCCGACGCCGACCGTCTCGACGAGGATCACATCGAAGCCCGCCGCCTCGCACAGGAGCATGGTCTCGCGGGTCTTGGCCGCCACGCCGCCGAGCGTGCCCGACGAGGGCGAGGGCCGGATGAAGGCGTTGCGATCGTGGGCGAGGCGGGCCATCCGCGTCTTGTCGCCGAGGATCGAGCCGCCGGTGCGGGTCGAGGAGGGATCCACGGCGAGCACTGCCACCTTGTGGCCGGCCTCGGTCAGCAGAGAGCCCAGCGCATCGATCGTGGTGGACTTGCCGACCCCGGGCACGCCGGTGATGCCGACACGGATGGCGTTCCCGGTCCGCGGCAGCACCGCGTCGATCAGGTCGCGCACCGCCGCCCGGTGATCGGCGCGGCGCGACTCGGCCAGCGTGATGGCGCGGGCCAGAGCCGCGCGGTCTCCGGCGAGGAGCCGCTCGCGGATCGAGTCCATGTCGGGGAGGGCAGGGGCGTTCATGCTGCCCTTCATGCCGGGGTCGCCCTCCGGCGTCGAGGCCCATCGCGGCAAGTTCCCGGGCAATCGCTCGAGCGTGATGGCCGCCGGCCTTCGGGCATCCCCATGCCCCGCGGAGGCGGCGGCCGCGGGTCGGGCCGGTAGGAGAGTGTGCAAAGGGGTCGCGTCAGGCGCGCGGACAGGAAGAATCGTTCGTGCCCCGCCACGGTCAAGATCATGCGCCAGAGGACACGGCCCGTTCCGGCCCGATGCCGGTCCGCGGCCGGTCTTCCGGGGTCAGACATGCCGATCGAATCCGCCGACGCGACCCGCCGCTCGTTCCTCGGCTTCGCGACCGTTGCTGCTCTCGCGCCTGCCCTGTCCGCCTGCGTCATGGATGGTCTCGCCACCGGCACCGTCGCGGAGACGCAATCGGCCCTGGACGTGAGCCCGGTGCTACTGGTCGCCACCACCCGCCGGCCCGCGACCGGGACGCCGCCGCGCTCGCCCTTCTTCGGTTCCGACCGGGGCCGGGGCCTGAGCTTCGCCGAAGCCCGCATGTCCGCGCCCGACCGCTCGCTGATCGGCAAGGTGTCGTCCGTCGTCTCGGGCGATTGGGGCGTGCGCTCGGTCGGGGAGGTCACGACGGGACCGGCCGCGGCCGCCGCCTTCGCCCAGGCCGCCTTCGGGCGCGACGTGCTGATCTACGTCCACGGCTACCGAGAGAGCTTCGAATCCGCGGCCGTCAGCGCGGCGCGGCTCTCCGACGGGGTGCGCTTTTCCGGAGCCTCGGCCCTGTTCACGTGGCCCTCGGCCGCCGCCACCTTCGATTACGGCTACGATCGCGAGAGCGCGCTCTGGTCGCGCGACGCCTTCGAGGACCTGCTCAAGGCCTTCGCCACCACGCCGAGCGGCGGGCGCATCCACATCGTCGCCCATTCGATGGGGACCCTGCTGACCCTCGAGACCCTGCGGATGCTGCGGGTCGAGGTCGGGGAGGCGGCGGTGGCCCGCATCGGCGCGGTGGTGCTCGCCGCGCCCGACATCGACATCGACCTGTTCGCCAGCGGGGTCGAGCGTCTCGGGCCCGACGCCAAGCGCATCACCGTGATCTCGGCCACCAACGACCGGGCCCTGGAACTGTCCGGCGCCATCGCCGGCGGCGTGGTGCGGGCCGGCGCTGCCGACCGCGAGCGCCTGGAATCCCTCGGCGTCCGGGTGGCCGACGCCTCGGATTACGGCGGCGGCCTGTTCAACCACGACCTGTTCCTGTCGAACCGGGAGGTCCAGGGCGTGGTCAAACGCGCCATCGCCCGTGGCAGCGCGGGCGGAACCTAGCCGCAGGGCCCCCACCTTCACCGGAACGTCGGGAAAAGGGGTTACGGGCCAATCGACGAATCCGGCCCGAGCGGCCTACAAGCGCGCGCGGCGTGGCCCGCCGGGATGGCCCGGGGACCCGCCGAGCCTCACTCGCATACGAGGATCCTGCCGATGTTCACCCTCGAGATCGACGGCACCGCCGTCGCGGTCATCAACGGCGACGAGGCGACCGCCCGCGACCTGTTCACCTGCGACGGCTTCAAGGAAGACATCCGCTCGCTGACGGTCGACGGCACCCCGATCTGGAACGGCACCTCCGAACTCAAGGTCCGCCCGGCCAGCCAGGACGAAATCGACGAATTCGACGAGGCGCTCGCCGCCGATCAGGGCGAGGGCGATTTCGAGCCCGATCCGAAGCACGCTTCGGCCAACGACGACGATGCCGATGACGGCGAGGAGGACGAGGCCGACATCGTGTTCCTGGTCGATATCGACGACGAGGACGACGACCAGCTCGACGCCTGATCCGGGCTCCGCTCGATCAAGGCGGAGCCCGGATCAGGCAAGCCCGCGCGGCGTTTGAGCGAAGCCCAAATCCGCCGTCCCGAAGGGATCAACCGGATTTGGTATGATCCGTGTCGCGCCTGCGGAGCCGGGACGATCCCGGCCCCGCAGCGTCCGTTACCGTCCGTCGAGAAGCGCCGCGACGAAGGCCGGCACCGTGACGCTCGCGGGTCCGAGCCGCGTCGCCTCGAACAGGCCGGCATTGTCGGCGGCCTCCAGGTTCAGGGCGAGGGTCGGGATGCCGCGCTGGCGCGCCTGCGCGACGTAGCCCGCCGCCGGGTAGACCGCCCCCGAGGTGCCGATCGCGACGAACCGGTCGGCCGCCGCCAGCGCCGCGTCGATGGCGTCGAGATGATGGGGCATCTCGCCGAACCACACCACGTCCGGCCGCATCCCGCCGCTCCGCCCGCAAGCGGGACACGGCGTGTCGACGGAGAGGTCGTCCTCCCAGGGATGCACGGCTTCACAGGAGAGGCAGCGGGCCTTGGCCAATTCGCCGTGCATGTGGACGACGGCGCGGGAGCCGGCGCGCTCGTGCAGGTCGTCGACGTTCTGCGTGCACAGGAACAGCCGGCCGCCCGCCTGCGACAGCCCCGCTTCGAGCCGCGCCAGGGCCGCGTGGGCCGGGTTCGGCCTGGCCTCCCGCGCGTTGCGGCGGCGCAGGTTGTAGAATTCGTGCACCAGAACCGGTTCGGCGGCGAAGGCTTCGGGCGTCGCCAGCCGCATCGGATCGAACCGGCTCCAGATCCCGCCCCGGTCGCGGAACGTGCCGAGCCCGCTCTCGGCCGAGATGCCGGCGCCCGTCAGGATGAAGAGCGAGTCCGCACGCATCCGAGAACGGTCACGCCTCCGCCAGCCGCTGGGCCAGCACCTTGTCGATGCGCCGTCCGTCCATGTCGATCACCTCGATGCGCCAGCCCTGCACCTCGATCGCGTCGCCCTCGGTGGGGATGCGGCCGAGCTGCACGATGACGAAGCCCGCGAGGGTCGAGAAGTCGTCCGAGCGCGGTTTGTCGGAGAAGCCGAGGCGGTCCAGGGCGTCGCCGACCGGCATCATCCCGTCGATGAGCAGCGAGCCGTCCTCGCGCTCCACCACCATCTTCTCCTCGCCGGGCTCGGGGATCTCGCCGGCCATGGCCTCGAGGAGGTCGGTCTGGGTGACGATGCCCTCCAGGCTCCCGTACTCGTCCACCACGATCGCCATGCGCACCGGCTTGGTCTGGAACATCTCCAGCACCTTGAGGATCGCCAGACCCTCGTGGACGACGATGGGCTCGCGGGTGGCGGCCTTCATGTCGAGGGTCTTGCCGTCGAGAACCTGATCGAGCAGGTCCTGCTTGCGCAGGACGCCGACCACATCGTCGATCTGCGAGCGGCTCACCACGATCTGCTCGTGGCGGCAGGCGCGCACCGCCTCGATCATCGCCTCTTGGCTGTCATCGAGATCGACCCAGTCGACCTCGTTGCGCGGCGTCATGATCTCGCGGATGCGCCGCTCGCCGATGGCCAGGATCCGCGCGACCGCGTCCTCCTGCGCCTCGTGCAGCAGGCCGGCCTCGTGGCTCGCGGTGACGAGAAGGCTCAGTTCGGCCGGGGAGGGCAGGTGGCCTTCGCCCTCGCCGGGGCGTAGGCCGATCAGCCGCAGCACGCCGTTGCCGAGCCCGTTGAGGAAGTGGATCGCCGGCCCGAAGACGAGCAGGAACAGGGTGAGGGGCCGCACGATCACCAGCGCCGTGCGCTCGCTGCGCTGGAGCGCGAGGCTCTTCGGGGCGAGTTCGCCGAGAACGATGTGTAGCGTCGTGATGATCAGGAAGGCCACCGCCACGGCGATCGTGTGGGCCGTGATGCCGGCGGCCGTCTCGGGCAGCCAGAAGAAGGCCGGCTCGACCAAGTGGGCGAGCGCCGGCTCGCCGACCCAGCCGAGGGCCAGGGACGAGATCGTGATGCCGAGTTGCGTCGCGGCAAGATGCGCGTCGAGCCGGTCGGTGGCGCGCTGGAGCGCCTTCGCGTTGAGTCGGCCCTCGTTGACGAGTTCGGCGATTCGGCTGCGTCGCACCGCGACGAGGGAAAATTCCGCCGCGACGAAGAAGCCGTTGGCGAGGACGAGGGCGACGACCGCGAAGAGGCCGAGCGCCGGAGACCAGAAACCGTCCGAAATCGCGCCCTCCCGGGGCCATGCCGCACCCGCTCGCCGCTCGCGTCGGCGGCAGCGAGCATTAAGGCCGAACCCGGGAGCGGGGAAAGAGGTCCAGCGGGATTCCCGGCGCGCGCCCGCGCCGATCCCGTGATCGGTCCGAGGCCGCCCCGATCATCCCGCCGGATCATCCCATCGGACCATTCCCGGGCCCGGAGGAGCGCCCGAACCGCGCGAAGGCACAGGCGCGTTCCCCGATCCGGCGTCAGGCGGGGCGGATCCGGGATCGCTCGGTTCGAGGACGATGCGGGAGCGCGCCGACCCGCTCACATGGACGGGACTCACCTCGTGGGGTTACAACGGCCAAGCTTGGCGAGTCGCGCGCGGCCTCGCCCAAGCGTTCGTTGCAAGCCAAGGGGAATCCCATGACCACGCAGAACCTCACCGTGACCGCCCGCGAGCGTGACACGCTGCTGGCGGCGTTGCGCTATTATCAGTTCTACCGGATGCAGGGTCACCCGTTCGACCCCCGGAAGGACGACCTCATCGACACCATCGCGGCCAGCAGCGGAGACGCGCTCGACGTGACGGAAGTCGACGACCTCTGCGCGGGCTTGCACGGCAATCCGCGCGCCCTCGCCTTCGCGGCGAGCTGAGAATCTCGGGAGGGGATGGAAGCAGCAGGTCGCGAAACACCCGCCGCCCTGACGACGGAATTCAGGCCAGGAGGGTGTTGAGCAGGGCGGCCAGGCCAAGGCCGGCGACGAACACCGCGGCGAGGAGGGGCGCGTCCGCGGTGGTCACCATGCGGCTCCGCTGGTCGAGACGCCGCTGACGAGCGGCCGGCGGGCGACGAACACGCGGGTCTCGACCGTGTCCGAAGCGGAGAGGCGGGCGCTCACCGGCACCGCGCCGCCGGCCTGGGGCAGGCGCTGGGTGAAGGCCTTGCCCGCGGGCGCCGGCACCGCTTCCACCATCGAGGGCACGAGCACGGCGTAGGCCGTCAGCACCGAACCCGCCACCACGATCTTGAGAACGTCCCGCATGATGTCCACCCCTTGCTCGGAGCCTTTTCGGCTCTCGTCTGGGGCTAGGGATAGGCGCGTCAGGTTTCGGACGCATTGCGCCAGCGCACATGGGGATGTTGCGTCGGGCGCCGCGCACGAAACATTTTCAGGTCAGGCTAAACGGACTCTGCCGGGCGCTCCGGACTGTGCCGGGGCGCGGCTCACGGCTCGGCCGCGAGACCGGCTTGCGCCAGTTCGGCGCCGAAGCGCTCCTTCGCATAGGCCTCGAGGTCGAAACGGTCGTCGGGCACCCGGAACATGAAGCGCTCGGCCATCTGTCCGATCACGATGTCCGGCCGGACACGCTCGAGGTAGCCCCAGTCGAGGGAGGACGACCACAGGAAATGCACCTCGGCGAAGCTCTGGGTCAGGTGAGCCGTGAGCAGGATCGGCGCGAAGTGGGAATAGGAATCGCCGAACAGCACCACGCGGCGCGGATCGACCCCCTCCGCGCGATTGCGGAAGATCACGTGGGCGCCGACATGGAGCGTCTCGGCGCGGCCCGCCTGCTCGCGCACTTGCACGATCGGGCTGGCATGTACCCGCTCGGCCCGCATCGGCAGGGTGCGGATCGGCCAGGATTCCGTCACCGGCGGATCGAACTTGTCGCCGAGGTCGCCCGCGCGCTCCATCCATTGGTCCGGCTCGACCGACAGATCCCCCGGCTCGGCACCGACCGCCGCGCAGATCAGGCGGTGGGCCAGATCGCAGCCCTCGAACGACCAGTGGCTGTCGGTGCGATGGTAGAGGTCGCGTTCGTCCCGCGCCGCCCGGAACGCCGTGACGAGGTCGAGGCAGGCGCGGCGGGCGGTCCGGTGCCAGAACAGGGACCGGCGCAGGCGCAGGGCCGGAGAGAGGCGCACCGCCACCCGCAGGCCGGGGGCGAGCCGGTGATCGTAGACGGACAGCTTCTCCGGCACGACCACGTGAAGGTAGCGAGCACCGAGCGTCTCGCAGCGCCGGACCCGCTCCACCACGAGGCGCTTCCAGCCCCGCACCCGCCGCCGCATGAAGCCGGAGCGGCTGAACTGCCCGACGACGTTGTTGCTGCCGGCGGTCAGGAACAGCCAGCCTTCACGCCCGACATGGACGTGCTCGTCCCCAAGGTCCGCCATGAGAGCGGTGCCCTCAGCCTCCGAAGACGGAGGTGAGCACCTCGCCGCCGCGGTTGATCGAGACCTCCCACAGGCCGAAGCTGCGCTGGGTCAACCGGTCGAGGTCCTTGGTCGAGGCAACCGGGGTTCCGTTCACCGCCACGATCACGTCGCCCTTCTTGAAGCCGGCGCGGTTGGCGAGCGACCCTTCCTCGACGGCACTGATCGCCACGCCTTCCTCGGGAAGGTCGGCCTGCAACTCCTCGCCGACCGCGGGCGAGGTGTTGACGAGGGTCGCCCCCGCGAAGGGAGTCCGGGCCCGGACCTTGAGGGCGTCGCGCGGGCGGGTCTCCGGGGCGGGGCCGAGCTTGACCTGAAGGGTCTGGCGCCGGGTGCCGCGCAGGATGCCGAACTGGGCGGTGCCGGAGATGCCCTTGAGGGCGAAGCGGTAGCCGAAGGAGTCCGGATCATCGACGCCCTGCCCGTCGATGGTGAGGATCACGTCGCCCCGCTTCAGGCCTGCCTCCTCGGCCGGACTCTTGGCCTGCATGTTGGCCACCAGCACGCCGGTCGGTCGGTCGAGGCCGACGCTCTCGGCGATGTCGGCGGTCACGCTCTGCACCCGCGCCCCGAGCCAGGGGCGGCGTACGAGACTGCCGCCGCCCTTGGCGGTGTCGACCACGGCGCGGATCATGCTCGCGGGAATCGCGAAACCGATGCCGTGGCTGCCGCCGGATTGCGAGTAGATCGCGGTGTTGACCCCGACGAGGCGGCCCTGGAGATCGACCAGCGCGCCGCCGGAATTGCCCGGATTGATCGCCGCGTCGGTCTGGATGAAGAACTGGTAGTCCGAGGAGCCGACCTGGGTGCGGGCCAGCGCCGAGATGATGCCTTGCGTCACCGTCTGGCCGACGCCGAAGGGGTTGCCGATCGCCAGCACCACGTCCCCGACCTCGAGATGGTCGGAATCGCCGATCGGCATGGGCGCGATGTCGGCGGGCGTCTTGATCTTCAGCACGGCGAGGTCGGTGCGCGGGTCGCGCAGCACGATCTGGGCCTCGAACTCGCGCTTGTCGGCGAGAGCGACCTTCACCTCGTTCATGTTCTCGATGACGTGGTTGTTGGTGATGACGAGGCCGCTGCCATCGACGATCACCCCCGAGCCGAGGGAGCGCTGGGCCCGCTCGCCCGGCATGCCCGAGGGGCCGCGGCCCGGGCGATCCTCGCCGAAGAAGCGGCGCATGAACTCGTCCATGGCGCTGGACCGCGCGGTGCGCTTCTCGACATGCGAGGCGTAGACGTTGACGACGGACGGGGCCGCCCGCTTCACCACCGGGGCGAAGGAGAGTTGAATCTCGCCCTTCGAGAGGGGGACGGTCTTCTCGGGCGTCTGCGCCATCTGGGCGGCGGCGGGGGCCGCGAGCAGAAGCGCGGACAGCAGGCCGGCCGGCAGAAGCGGCGAGAGGGGCATGGCGGGTCTCCCGGAAGACACAGGTACGATCCGGGCTATGTAGCCCCGGCGGGCACGGCGGGCGAGAGGCCGCCGCGCCCCAAGCCGGGTTCAGTGCCAGCGGGCGGTATCGCCGAAGGGGTTGGCGCTGCGCAGGATGTGGCTGAAGCAGGTCAGCGAGGCGTCCGCCGCCCGCTGGATCTCGGTCACCTGGAGCCGGATCGCCTCCGCCGGGGACTTGGCCCGGGTCAGAGCCTGGAAATGCGCCACCGCGGCTTCACCCTCGCCGCGGGCGAAAGCCAGCAGGGTCTGGTTGATCTCGGTGAGGGGCGCCAGTGTCGGGACGAACACGAAGTTCGCGCCGATGTGCACGCCCTTCGGCGATTCGAAGGCCTTGTCGGTGGCGAACGAGACGGTCTCGACGACCGCATGGGTCACCGCCACCGCCGGTTCGGTGGCCGCCTCGGCGACGTCCGTCACGGTCTCGGCCGTGACCTCAGTGGCCTGCGCCGCGACCTCGGTCGACAGTTCGGCGGCATCCGACACCGCCGCGCTGGTCTGCTCGACGGTCTCAGCGACCGCCTCGGTCGTCTGCGCGACGCTGCTCGACGCGGCCTCGGCCGTCTGCTCCACCGACGCGGTCACGACCTCCGACGCCGTCTCGGTCACGCTCTCGGCGGCCTCGACGGCCGGCTCGGCGAGCGCCTGAACGGGCTCTTCCGGGGCGAGCTCTTCCGGGGCGGTTTCTTCCACGACGGGCTCTTCCACGACGGAGGGCTCGTCCGAAGCCGGATGGTCGGCCGGGGCCTCAACCGGGGATTCCGACGACGCGTCGCTCGCCTCGATGGCGGCGGGCGCTTCCTCCGGCGTCGCGACGGAGGAGGCCGCGTGCTCGACCGCCTCGGGGGTCTCGTGCGCAATCTCGGGGGTCGGCGCCACGTCTTGGGCGGGAGAGGGAGTGCCCGCGGCGGGCGATCCCGGTGAACGTCCTCTGCGGCGGCTCGACGACATGAAACCTCTCCTCGTTCGATACCCATGGCTCTCGGGCGACTCCGGACAGAGTCCGGAGCGCCGCAGGAGAGCATAGCGTCGTGGCATGACGCTTCGGGGACCCTGGGTCAGGATCCCGAACCGTCATGCCGTCGCGTCCCGGCCGCAGCCGGGACAGAACCCGATCAGCGGGCGGCGCTCTGAGCGAGGGCGCCGTATTCCTTGGCCTGGGCCTGGAAAGCGGCGAACTGGGACTTCACGAACTCCGACTGGATCTCGAAGGCCTCCTTGGGATCCTTCGAGCGGACGATGCGCTGGGCGTAGTCGAACGTGGCGTCGGCGTTCGTCTTGGCGTGGTCGAGACCCTTCAGCACGGCCGAGTACAGGGCGGATTGAACCGTGGTGGCGGAGCTGCGGAGCTGCTCGGAGGTCTTCACGGCGCCGTTCAGGAGGGTGCCGAAGGCGTTGCGAGCCTGATCGACGCTCTTGTCGGCGAAATCGCGGAACTCAGCGGGGATCTCGAAATTCGGGGTGCTCATATCGCTCTCCTGTCGTCAGGACCGGGAGATGGTGGCGCCGCTCAGGAAGCGGGGCCCTTCCGTTCAGATGACCGGCCCGAAACCCGTATGTTGCAGTGCAACATAAAAGTCAAGAAGGCGGGGGAACCAAATCGTGATCGACGCCATCGGTCGATAAGCCCCTGACACAGCTAGGAATATAGGCTGAGGGCCCTGGCAGCGTCCTGCTACCTATGTTGTGGTTCGACGCATTATAGTGATGAATGGCGCGCTCCGCCAACCGCTGACGGTGCGCTCACGGGGCGGATGCGGGGGAGATCTCCCGCAGATGCGTCGGCGCGCTGCCGCAGTGCCGCGAACGGCGATCCTCCGCGAGCTGCCGGTACAGCCCGAGGAGGGCGTCGGCATGCGCCGCCAGGGTCGGCGGCGCCTGCCAGTAGGCCGCGTGGGCGGCTCTACCGAGTCGGGCCACCAAGGCGTCGTCCCGCAGCGCCCGGAAGGCCTGCGCCAGGGCTTCGAACTCGGGCTCGACGACGAGGCCGGTCTCCCCGTGGCGGACCTTCTCGGCGGCGCCGGACCGAGTCGAGGCCACCACCGGAAGGCCCTGGGCCAGGGCCTCGTAGACCGTGAGCGGGCCGGTCTCGTACCAGCGTGAGGGCGCGCAGACCGCCCGGGCCCGCGCCCGGAGAATCGTCGCGACCTCGTCCGGGCTGCGCCAGCCGATCACCTCGGCACCCCCGGCACGCAGGGAATCCTCCAGCGGGCCCGCCCCGATGAACAGCGCCGGCAGGCCCGCCCGGCCTGCGGCCTCGGCCACGAGATCCGCTCCCTTCTCCGCGGTCAGCCGGCCGACATAGGCGATCGCCTGGCCGTTCGCGGGCTCGGCCGGGAGGCCGGGCGCCACCCGCACGGGGTTGTCGATCCGGTGATGGCGCAGGCGCAAGGCCCCGAGCAGTCCTGGCATGCGGGCGCGGCTGGCATCGCAGACATGGATGACGTCGAGGGGCTCGCTTCCGGCCGCAGCCCGCAACGCCACGGACCGCCCGACCCGCACCGCCTTGTGCAGCCGGCTCTTGGGATCGCAGGGGGCGGTGAGGCAGCGCGCGGAGAGGGGGGAGAGGGCGCAGGGCTCGGCCCGGTCGAAGCGGTAATAGACGCCGTTCGGGCAGGCGAGGAAGTAGTCGTGGAGCGTCAGCACCAAGGGCGCCGGATAGCCCCGCAGCACCGGCAGAACGGCGGGTGAGAGGGTGCGCGTCCACTGGTGCAGGTGCAGGCAATCGGCCGGCTCCGGCAGGGCCCCGAGCACGGCGGACAGGCGCCGGGCGGCCTCCGCATGCCAGATCCCCGTCGCGGCGCCGCGCCACGCCGGCAGGGACCACACGTCCGGCAGGGCGAGATCGATGCGGCGCAGGCGGGGGTGATCGAGGAGCGCGTCGGCGGGGCCGCTCACGCCCTGGATGTAGGTGACCTCCACCCCGGCTTCCGCGAGGCCGCGGGCGGACTCGACCGCCACCTTCTCGGCGCCCCCGCTCGCGGCGGCGAACTCGGCGAGAATCACGACATGCATCGGCGGCTCCGCCCGGGAAGCGCCGCGCGGCGCCGAACCTCGACGCTACCCGATCCGGCCTGCCGGCCGGTAAACGCGTCCGATCCGGACGAAACACCCGGGCCGTCGCCCGCGTTGGTCCCACATCTCCGCCGTGCAGGGCGCGGCGATCGAACCCCCGAGTGAGGTACCCGTGACCGACAAGAGCGTTGAGAAGGACGATCCCAAGGCCGCCGGCTTCCGCCAGGACGGCAAGGGCGACAAGGCCCATCCCGAGAACAGCCAGGAAAAGGCGAACGAACGTCTCGACGAAGCGCTGGAAGAGACCTTCCCGTCGAGCGATCCGGTTTCGGTGAAGATCACGAAGTGAGGCGCGGCAGCCCGCGGGTTCTGCGAGTCCGGCGCGCTGCCGCCATCGTGACCCCCGCGTGCCGGGCGAGGCGTCGGCGTCGGCCCGCGTCTTTCGGATACCGGCGATCCCCGCATTTGCCCCCCGGACCGGTTTTATGGTCACCTGGGCGGCCCCGTCGCCGCGCTCCGGACAGCGCGGCGGCGTCGCGCCCGGGGCCGTTCGGTCCGGGCGCGGACCCGTTCATCATCGAACCGAGGGTATGCGCATGACGATCATCCCGAAGGTGGCCCTGATCCTGCCGTTGCTCGCCGCGACGCCGGCTTGGGCGCAAGGCACCGAAGCCCAGCGCGCGGCCTGCGGGCCGGATGCGATCCGGCTCTGCGCCTCGTCGATCCCCGATCCGGGCCGGGTCGCGGCCTGTCTCCAGCGCGAGCGCGACCGGCTCAGCGGTGCCTGCCGTGCCATGCTGGACGAGGGCTCGGCCGCTGCCCGCACGGCGACCGCGCCGGCGCCGGCCTCCGCGCCGCGCCCGGCGCAAGCGGTCGCCCGACCCCGGGACGCCCCAGCCCCGGCGCGGACGGCCCGGGCCGATGGGGAACGCCGCGTGGCCACGGCGGCGGAGCCCCGG
>NZ_CAKLBV010000042.1 GCF_920984675.1 Methylobacterium sp. Leaf118 | reverse complement strand
CTGCCGGCCGGCGACCTCGCCGACGCGGTCGCGGCCTTCCACGGCCTGCCCCGGGCCGAGCCCGGGCGGATCGCCGGCCTGCCCCATCTCCTCGACGGGTTGTCCCGGCGCTTCCTGCGCGAGGCCTTCCTCTATCCCGTCTCCGAGGCCGGACGCCCGCTCCTCCTCGTCGCCGACCCTTCGCTGGCCGAGCCGATCCAGGCCGCGCGCCTCGCGCTCGGCGGGGCGGTGCCCCTGGCGGTGCTGTCCTTCGAGGAGATCGAGGCGCTGTTCGCGCGCGGCGGCGCCGAGGCCGCGCCCGTCGCCGAGGACGTCCCGGCCGAGATCGCGCTGTCCGACGACGTCGAGACGCTCCAGGACCTCGCCCGCGGGGCGCCGATCGTGCGGGCGATCGACGCGATGCTGGAACGCGCCGTCGAGCAGGGCGCCACCGACATCCATATCGAGACCGGGCGCGAGGATCTGCGCGTCCGCTTCCGCATCGACGGGCACCTTCGCGCGCAACAGACGCTGGCCAAGCATATGGCCCCGGCCATCCTGTCACGCGTAAAAATCCTGGCGGGGCTCGACATCGCCGAGCGGCGCCTGCCGCAGGACGGGCGCACCAACGTCCGGGTCGGCCATCAGGAGGCGGATCTGCGCGTCGCCGTGATGCCGACCCTCTACGGCGAGACCGCGGTGCTGCGCATCCTGCTCAAGGACACGCGGCTCCTGGAATTCAAGCGCATCGGCATGTCGGCCCCCGATCAGGCCGCGATGGAGCGGCTGCTCGCCGAGCCGCACGGCATCCTGATCGTCACGGGGCCGACGGGTTCGGGCAAGACCACGACCCTCGCCACCGCGATCTCGATGCTGAACGACCCCTCGCGCAAAATCGTCACCGTGGAGGACCCGGTCGAGTACCAGCTGCCGGGCATCCACCAGACGCAGGTGAAGCCGCAGATCGGGCTGACCTTCGCGACCGCGCTCCGCTCGTTCCTGCGCCACGACCCCGACGTCATCATGGTCGGCGAGATGCGCGACCGGGAGACCGCGGCGATCGGCATTCAGGCCGCGCTCACCGGCCACCTCGTGCTCACGACGCTCCACACCAACACCGCCGCCGACGCGGTGGTGCGGCTCGCCGATATGGGCGTCGAGCCGTATCTGATCGCGGCAAGCTTACGCGGCGTGCTCGGCCAGCGGCTGGTGCGGCGGCTCTGCGAGAAATGCCGGGTGCCCGATCCCAGCGCTGTGGACGCCGCGGCCGAGCTCTGCGCCCGGCGCGGTACGCCCGCGCCGGAGCGGCGCGACTTCTTCAAGGCGGGCGGCTGCCCGCATTGCGGCGGCACCGGCTATCGCGGCCGGGTCGGCGTGTTCGAGGTGCTGACGGTCACGGCCGCGCTCGAACCGCTGGTGCGGCGCGAGCCCGATCCGGCCCGCATCCTGGCGGCGGCGCGGGCCGCCGGCATGACCACCATGCTCGACGACGGCATCACCAAGGCGGGGCAGGGTCTCACCTCCCTCGACGAGGTGATGCGGATCACCGGCTAGAGGGGCGGGCGGTGGCGGCCACCTTGCGACGGGCCAAGGCCGAGGTCGCCGCGCAGGCCGCGGCGCTGAAGGCGCGCCTCGGCGGCTCGCCCCTCGGCCGCAGGGTCGGGGCCGCCATCGGGCTGTTGCTCGACGCCCTCACGGCGGCGCTGGAGCCGCGGGTCGGGCGCTTCCTCGACCGCAGCCGGCGCATCGCGGTCGCGGAGGCGGACGGGCTCGCCCTCTACGAGGTGCGCGACGGGCGCGTGCGCGGGCTCGGCCCGCTCGGTGCGACGGCGCCCGAGGGGTTTGCCGGGCGGTCCCTGGAGCTGCGTCTCCCGCCGGACAAGTTCCTGGCGCGGACCCTGCGCCTGCCCGATGCGGGCCGCGATTATCTCGGCCCGATCCTCGCCCATCGGCTGGAGCGCCTGACGCCCTGGCGGCCCGAGGCGGTGCTCTACGGCTACGCCGTGCCGGAGCCGGCCGGGCCCGATGGCACCCTCGCGGTCGACCTGCTCGCCACCTCCGCCGACCTCGTCGCGCCCCATCTCGACGCCCTGGCGGCGGCGGGCCTGACGCCCACGGCGATCGGCAGCGCCGCCACGCCGCTCGCGGCGCCGCTGGCGATCGACCTCGCCCGCGGCCGCCCCGGTGCCGGGGTGGCGAGCCCCCTGCGCCGGCGGGTCGCCCGGGGGGCGGTGCTGGTCTTCGCGCTTCTCGGGCCGGCCTGCCTCGCCGCCACCTTGCTCGCGGCCTCCGCCGAGGCCGAGCGGGCCGAGGTGGAGGCCCATCTCGCGGCCCTGCGCACCCGTCTCGCCGCCCGGACCGGAAGCACGGGCGGGCGCGAGGCGGGGTTGATCGCGGCCAAGACGCCCGAGACCAGCAGCCTCGTCCTGATCGACCGCCTCAGCGCGGCCCTCCCGGACGGCACGGTGCTGCGCGAACTCGATGCCGATGGCGGCAAGGTTCGCCTCATCGGCCGCTCGGACGATGCCGCCGCCCTGATCGGCCTGCTCGAAGGGCAGGGCGGGCTCACCGCCGTGCGCTTCGCCGCCCCCGTGATCCGCGACGCCGAGCGCCGCGAGGCCTTCGACATCGTCGCCGGCCGGGCCCAGGGCCCGCAGCGGGAGGCCGGACGATGAGCCGTCCCTCGAGCGAGACCGCCCGGCGCTGGCTCGGCCCCGCCGCCCTCGCGGTCTTCGTCGGCCTGCCGCTGCTGCTGGCGGCCGGGACGGTGAGCCAGGTTCTAGCGTGGCAGGAGGCCGCCGCCGCGACGGAGGAGGCCCGCGCCCGGATTGCCGGAATCGAGCCGCGCATCCGCCGCCTCGCCGCGGAGCGCAGCGCCCGGAATGCCGAAGGGGCCGAGGCACCGTCGTCCGTCTACCTCGACGCCGCCGCCCCGGGCCTCGCCCGGGCCGAGCTGCAGCGCCGGCTCAGCGCCCTGATCGACCGGGCCGGCGGGCGCCTGATCGAGACCCGCGGCGAGGACGAGGCCGATGACGGCCGCAGCGTGCTGCTGCGGGCGAGCCTCGACATCGACCATGACGGGCTGTTCGCGCTGCTGGCCGCCGTCGAGGCCGGGATGCCGCTCCTCACCGTCGAGGCCATCACGATCCGCACCCAGCAGGCCGGGCGCGGCGTCGGCGAGGAGCCGCATCCGGGCCTGCGGGTCGCGCTCGCCGTGCGCGGTCACCGCCGGGAGGGCCGCTCGTGAGACCGCGGATCGCGCGCCTCGTGGTCCTTTCCGCGATCCCGGCCTTTGCCGCGCCCGGCCTTGCCGGAAGTCCGTTCGGCGGGCCGGCCCGGATGCACCCGCCGGAGGTCCTGCGGCGGGTGCAGGCCGCGCCGCCCTTAATGGAGGCCGCGCCGCCCTTGGTGGAGGCCGCGCCGCCATCGGTGGAGGCGGATCCCGCCCTGCACCCCGCGCCGCCCGAGCCGGGCCTTCCCCACGTGGCGGTCGCGCCCTCGGCCAACCCCTTGAGCCGGATGGCGCTGCAGGATCTCGGCGCCTTCCGGCAGCGCCCGCTCTTCGCGCCCTTGCGCCGCCGCCCCGATCCGCCCGCGGCCGTCGCGCCGCCGCTCCCGGCCGAGGCGCCGCCGGAAAGCCCGCCGCCGGACCTGCGCCTCGTCGGGATCGTCGCGGGCGTCGACCGGGCGGTGGCGCTCGTCAGCCGGCACGAGGGGGGCTCGACGAGCCTGCGGGTCGGCGATCCGGTCGAGTCCTGGCGGGTCGATCAGATCGCCCCGGACCGGATCGTGCTGCGCGAGGGCGCGCGCGCCCACACCTACCGCCTGTTCGCCCCGCCGCCCGCGGCGGGCGGACGACCGCCGGTCGAGGCAACCGGGCGGGCCCCCTGAAGCCCTCCGGTGGTCTCCGGGGCGAACGGGGTGCGGGAAATGTACCGGTATCGGTTCATCAATGCTCGGATGGTTAATCCGAATTGACCATTTTGTGTGTCATAACGAGCACTCGGGGGTCGAAAGCGCTCAAGGGTCGAAAGGCTCGCGTGGGCAGGATCGATCTGGGTCGATAAGCTTCTGATCCGCGGTCTCTTCCGAGTTCCCGATGCACCCGCTCCGGCGCGCCTTGATCTCCTCCCTGCTCCTGGTGCTGGGCTGCGTCATGCCGGCCTCGAGCCAGACGCTGCCGCGCACCGGCCTGACCGGGCCGGAGGTCGCCATGGATCTCACCGCCCGGGACGGCGCGCGGTCCGGGCGCGCCGCCGCGCCCCGCCCGGCGGCGGATGCCGTCACCCGCCCGGCGCGGGGCGTGGGGCGCAGCCGCTATTTCGGCCCCGACGACGTGGACGGCACCGCGGGCACCGGTCTCGGCGAGTCCGCGGAGGCGGTCGAGATCGGCGGCGGACCGGCGCCGGATGCGGCGAACGGGGGCGGCTTCCGCCTCAACTTCGAGCGGGCCGAGATCAAGGACGTCGTCCACGCCATCCTCTCCGACACGCTCGGCCTCAACTACACCATGGGCGCCGACGTCTCGGGCCAGATCACGATCTCCTCGCCCCGGCCGCTCTCGCGCACCGAACTCCTCGGTGCGCTGGAGAGCGTGCTCGCCGGCCAGGGCTTCTCGATGAGTCGGGCCGGCGCCGGGTATCGCATCGTGCCGGCGGCGGCCAGCCTCGGCAGCGTCAGCCTCGGATCGGGCGGGCCCGGCTACGGCGTCTCGGTGGTGCCGCTGCGCTACGTCTCGGCGACGACGATGTCCAAGCTCGTCTCCGGCTTCGTGGCCGATGCCGACGGCCTGCGCTTCGATGCCACCCGCAACACCATGATCGTCAAGGGCCCGGGCCCGAAGCGGCAGGAGGCGGTGAGTGCGATCCTCGCCTTCGACGCCGACTGGATGCGCGGCCAAACCGTGAGCCTGTTCGAGCTGAAGCGGGCGCGGCCCGAGGCGGTGGTGGCCGAGCTGACCCAGCTGTTCGATACGGGCGAGAACGGGTCGGGCCAGGGGCTGATCCAGTTCAAGCCGATCGGGCGCCTGCGCGCCGTGCTGGCGACCTCGAAGAATGCCGGCCTCCTGCGCCGCGCGGAAGGGTTCGTGCGCGAGCTCGACGGCACGGCGGAGGCCGCCGAGGAGACGGTGTTCGTCTACAAGGCCCGCTACCGCAACGCCGTGGAACTCGCCCGCGTCGTCAACAACTTGTTCGGCGGCGGGGGCGGCGGGATGACGAACGGGCTCGGCACCGGCCCCTCCGCCGGGCTCGGCGGCGCCCGCTCCGGCCTCTCGGGCCAGAACGGCGCGGGCGGCCTGGGAGGGGGGCTCGGTGGAGGGCTCGGTGGGGCCTTGGGCGGCGGAGCCGATGGCGGGCTCTCGTCCGGCGCTACCGGCCTCGGCGGCGCGGGGTCGGGAGGCATGGGCGCGGGCGGCGGCGGGCTCAACCAGAACGGCGGCAACGGCGCGGATCTGCTCAAGGCCCGCTTCGCCTCGGCCTTCGGCGATCAGGCCGGCCAGGGCGGCGGCTACGGCGAGAGTGGCGGCATGATGGGCGGGGGCAGCCTCGACCTGACCCAGCGCTCGGGTTCGGGGGCCCGGCGGGTCTCGATCAGCGCCGACCCGGCCCAGAACGCGGTCGTGACCTACACCGACGGCGAGACCTACCGGAAGATCCACGCGGCCCTGCAGCGGCTCGACGCGACCCCGGTCCAGGTCGCGGTCAACGTCACCATCGCCGAGGTGCGGCTGAACGACCAGCTCAAATACGGCGTCCAGTACTTCCTCGATTCGAACCGGATCGGTCTCGACAAGAACCGCGGCTCGATCGGTCTCCTCAGCGCCGCCGCCGGATTGGGCGGGGGCGCGATGAACAAGCTGACCCCCGGCGGCGCCGGCTTCAACTTCCTCGTCGGCGGCTATTCCGGACCGGACGTGGTGATCTCGGCGCTGGACGGCTTCACCGACGTGAAGATCCTGTCCTCGCCCTCGCTCGTCGTGCTGGAGAACCAAGCCGCCACGCTTCAGGTCGGCGACACCGTGCCGATCACCACGGCCCAGGCGACCAGCGTGGCCGTGCCCGGGGCGCCCCTCGTCAATCAGGTCGAGATGCGCGACACCGGCATCATCCTCAACGTGATCCCCCGGATCGGCCAGAACGGCGCGGTGACGATGCAGGTGGAGCAGGAGATCTCCGCCGTCGCCGACACGATCAAGACCCTCACCCCCACCATCTCGAAGCGGCGGGTCGCGAGCACGATCTCGGTGCCCAACGGCCAGACGGTGCTCCTCGCCGGCCTGATCCAGGAGCGCAACAAGCGCGGGCGCGACGGCATCCCGTTCCTGAGCCGGCTGGCGAATGTGGGCGAGCTGTTCTCCTCCACCGACAACGAGGCCGAGCGCACCGAGCTCGTCGTGTTCATCCGCCCCGTCGTGGTGCGCACGGGCCGCGACGCGCAGCGGGTGGCGGAGGAGTATCGCGGCCAGCTCTACGACGCCGCCGCGCGCCGCGGCGGGCGGGCGGGCGGGCCCCGCCCCGCGGTCGTGAAGCCGTGACGCCATGGCCCGGCCCGTCACCGCGGACGATCACGGTCCGGCCTGCCTGATCGTGGCGGGCCTCGGTTCGCTCGCTCCCCTGCTCCTCGGCACCGGCCCGGCGGGGCTCGCCCCCGCCGCCCTCGCCCTCGTCCTGCTCGCCGGGCGCATCGCCTGGCAGGACCTGACCGACTTCACCATCCCCGACAGCGCGACGCTGGCTCTGGCACTGGTCGGGGTGGCGTGGCGGGTGGCGGCGGCCGGCGAGGCGGGCGAGGGCCTGCCCTCCACCTTCGCCCTGCTCGGCCTCGACGCGCTCCTGTGCGGCGGCGCCCTGTGGGTGCTGCGGGAGATCTATTATCGCCGCCGCGGACAGGACGGGATCGGGCTCGGCGACGTGAAGCTCGCCGCCGCCGGCGGGATCCTGGTCGGGACGGGCGGCTTCGCGTGGTGCCTGCTCGGGGCGAGCCTCGTCGGCATCGTCCTGCTGCTCGGACGCCGCGCGCTCGCGGTCCCCGGCGTCGAGACCATCGAGGCGCGGCTGGCCTTCGGCGCGGTGCTGGCGCCCGCCCTGGTGCTCGGCTGGCTCGCGGCCCTCTTCGCCTGATGCCCGCGTTCGAGTACCAGGCCCTCGACGCGTCCGGAAAGCTCCTCTCGGGCACGATGGAGGCCGAGACCCGTGCCGAGGTGATGGCCCAGCTCGACCGCAGCGGCTGGACCCCGATCGCGGCGACGCTCCGGCCCGCGGCGGCGGGGCGCGCCTGGCGCGATCTCCTGACGCCGGAGCCGCGCCCGGACGAGATCACCGCCCTGACGCTCGATCTCGCCATGCTGCTCAAGGGCGGCGTGGCCCTCAACGAGGCGCTGGCGATCCTCGTCCAGATGGAGAGCAAGCGCTGGCTCGTGGCGGTGCTGCGCGAACTCCACGCGGCCCTCTCGCACGGCAAGAGCCTGTCCCAAGCGCTGGCCGAGCATCCGCGCCTGTTCCCGCCGATCTACGTGAAGATGGTCGAGGTCGCCGAGACCGCGGGCCGCCTGGAGGAGGCGCTCACCGCGCTCGCCACCGAGCGCCAGCGGGGCGAGCGGCTGAGGAAGCGCTTCGTCTCGGCGATCGCCTACCCGCTCTTCCTCGTCGCCGCCGCGGTGGCGGTGCTGTTCTTCGTGATGATCTACCTGATCCCGAAATTCGAGGTGGCGCTGCAGGGGTTCCGCGAGCGGATCGACCCGAGCGCGCTCGTGGTGTTCAACATGTCGGCCTTCCTCAACCGCAACCTCGACGCGGTGGTGATCGGCATGGCCGCGGCCCTCGGGGCGGCCATGCTGGTGAACCGTTTCGGGCGCGAGCGCGGCCTCTGGCTACGCCTGATCGCGGCCCTGCCGGTCACCCGAACGGTGCTGGCGCACGAACTCACCGTCACCTTCTGCCGCACCCTCGCCATCCTGGTGCGCAACGGAGTCGACATCTCCACGGGCCTGCGCCTCCTGCGCGGCGTGGTCCGCCTGCCGGGGGCCGCCGCCGAGATCGACCGGGTGACCGCCGAGGTGCGCCAGGGCCGGCGCCTGTCCGAGGCGCTGTCCCGGGGCAAGCTGTTTCCGCGCCACGTGGTGCAGATGCTGCGCGTCGGCGAGGAGGCGGGCGACCTCGCCGACAGTGCAAGCCGCGTCGCCGTGTTCTACGAGGTCAAGCTCGACGCGGCCCTCGGCCGAGTCATCGCCGTGGTCGGTCCGGCGGTGATGGTTCTGGTGAGCGTGCTGATCGCGTGGCTGATCATCTCGGTGATGACCGCGCTGATGAGCATCAACGACATGCTGATGTGAGAGGTCTCAAGGTCCGTCCATGTCCCGCTTTCCCGCCGTCCTCCGCCGCGACCGGTCCGGCCCCCGCGACCCCCGCGGCGGCTTCACCCTGGTCGAGCTCCTCGTCGTGCTCGTGATCCTCGGCCTCGTCATGGGGCTCGCCGGTCCCCGCGTGCTCGGCTATCTCGGCAGTTCTCGCGAAAAGACCGCCCGGCTCCAGATCGAGTCCTTCTCCTCGGCCCTGGACCTCTACTTCCTCGACAACGGCCGCTATCCCTCCACCAGCGAGGGCCTCGACGCCCTGGTGCGGCGCCCGCCCGCGGCGGAGGCCTGGAGCGGGCCCTATCTGAAGCAGGCGAACGTGCCCGCCGACCCCTGGGGCCGCCCCTACGAGTACCGCGCGCCGGGCAAGGCGGGCCCCTACGCCATCGTCTCGCTCGGCGCCGACGGCCAGCGCGGCCCCGGCATGATCGGCAAGGAATAGGCGCGCCCCCCATGACCGCAGGGCGGACCCGGGCGCGCGACGGCTTCACGCTGATCGAGGCGCTCGTCGCCTTCGCGGTCGTGGCCGCGATCAGCCTCGTCGTGCAGCGCGGGCTGATTCAGTCGCGGGTGGGCTGGGCGGCGATCGAGGACCGCAGCGCGGCGGAGCGGCTCGCCCGCTCCCTGCTGGCGGAGCCCCTGACCCCGGCCGCGGTCGCCGCCGGCGCGCGGGAGGGCGTCACCGACGGACGGCGCTGGCGCATCGCCCTCGAGAGCCTCGATTTGCCGCTGCCCGCCCTGCCGGGGGAGCCCGGCGCGGAGGCCGCCCCGCCGGCCCAGGAGGAGGGCCCGCGCTGGCGTCCCCTGCGGGTGCGCATCGCGGTCACGACCGTGCGGGGTCGGCCCGTCGAGGTCGAGACCGTCCGGCTCGCGCCGTTCCCTGCCGGGGGGACGCCGTAAGGCGGGTCAGCCGGCGAGCCGGGCGTGGGCGACGCCGATCTCCTGCTCGACATGGGACAGGAGGTAGGTGATCCGGTCCAGGTCGAGATCGGCCTCGACGAGGCGCCGGCGCAGGTCGCTCTCGTAGGCGAACGGATCCCCGCGCCGCGGGCCCGGCAGGAGGCGCAGCAGCATCGGGCTGGTGATCTCCTTGCGCACCAGGCCGCGGTGGTTGGCGAGGCGGCGGAGCGAATTCACCAGGTCTTCCAGCTTGCTTTCCGGCAGGTACTGGCGGGCGGCGATGCGGTGGGCGGGGCGGGCCATGACGGGTGCGGTCTCTCGGGACGTTCCTCCGACAGGCTATCCGGGGAGGCCCCTCGGTTCCTTTCAGAAAACGCCTCGAATTGTCCGGATTTCTTTGACCCGTCCGTCACCCTTCGCCCAGCCCAGCCCAGCCCAGCCCAGCCCAGCCCAGCCCAGCCCAGCCCAGCCCAGCCCAGCCCAGCCCAGCCCAGGCCCGCCGGACGGCCGATGCATGCAGGCCGTCGCGGCCGGCAAGGAGCCAAGAGTGGGGGCCAAGACTGGGGGACCAAGACAGGCCGGCGAGGCCAGCAAGACAGGTGGGCCATGCGCCGAGGTCGCGGTTCCTGTTCCCCGCGCTCCCGACACGCCTGCAGCGACTCGGCCCACTGAGCCTCACAGGAATGGCGCAGAGAACTGGTCCGCACCGCCCCGTCACTACCGGCCCCGCCGCCACGCCGGCCCGAGAGGGCTCGCGAAACCATCGGGCGCATCGGCCACGGGGAGGGCCGATGTAGAGGGTGGCGCCGCCGCGGGCAACCGTCGCCGCGGCGGCGTTTCGCCATGGGGGGCTCGGTGGGGGCTCGGTGGGGGGCTCTGTGGAGCCTCCCGGAGCTACCGCAGAGCGCCGCAGAAGCGCTGGATGCGGCGGCAGGCCTCTTCCAGGGTCTTGTTGGAGGTGGCGTAGGAGATGCGCAGGTTGGGACCCAAGCCGAAGGCCGAGCCGTGGACCGCGGCGACGCCCTCGGCCTGGAGGAGTTCGGTCACGAAATCCTCGTCGGTCTCGATCGTCTTGCCGCTCTCGGTCCTGCGGCCGATCAGCTCGGCACAGGACGGGTAGACGTAGAAGGCGCCCTCCGGCGTCGGGCATTTCAGGCCGTTCGACTGGTTGAGCATCGAGACCACGAGGTCGCGCCGCTCCTGGAAGGCCGCCTTGAAGCGGGCGAGGTGCTCCTGCGTGCCGTCGAGCGCGGCCACCGCGGCCCATTGCGAGATCGAGGAGGCGCCCGAGGTCTGCTGGCCCTGGACGAAATCCATCGCCTTGATGAGGGGCTCCGGGCCCGCGGCGTAGCCGATGCGCCAGCCGGTCATCGCATAGGCCTTGGAGACGCCGTTCATGGTGAGCGTGCGCTCGTAGAGGCCGGGCTCGACCTGGGCCGGGGTGACGAACGCGAAGTCGCCGTAGGTCAGGTGCTCGTACATGTCGTCGGTGAGCACCCAGACATGGGGATGGCGCATCAGCACGTCGGTGACCGCCCTCAGCTCGTCGCGGGTATAGGCCGCGCCCGAGGGGTTCGAGGGCGAGTTGAGGATGATCCACTTGGTCTTCGGGGTGATCGCCCGCTCGAGGTCCGCCGCCTGGAGCTTGAAGTCGTGGGCCATGTCGGTCTCGACGAAGACCGGCGTGCCGCCGCACAGCACCACCATCTCCGGGTAGGACACCCAGTAGGGGCGCGGGACGATGACCTCGTCGCCCGGGTTCAGGGTGGCGAGCAGGGCGTTGTAGATGACGTGCTTGCCGCCGGTGCCGACGATGGTCTGCGAGACCTTGTAGTCGAGCCCGTTCTCGCGCTTGAACTTCTTCACGATCGCCTCGCGCAGCGGCACGATGCCGGAGACGGGCGGGTACTTGGTCTCGCCGCGGCGGATCGCCTCGATCGCCGCCTCCTTGATGTGGTCGGGCGTATCGAAATCCGGCTCGCCGACGGAGAGGCTGATCACGTCGACGCCCGAGGCTTTCAGCTCCCGCGCCTTCTGCGTCATCGCGATGGTCGCGGACGGCTTTACGCGGGAGAGGGCGTCGGCGAGAAAGCCCATGGTGGGTCTCCGGGGGTTCCAACAGAGTGCTGGCCCGGGACCTCCGGGCCTCGCGGCTCTCGTAATCCCGCACTGCGGGAGCGACAAGGCCGGGGACCGCGAAGCAGCCCCGGCCCTGGCATGTTCTACACCACGAAGAAGTCGGCGGCCGACAGGCTGTTCAGCACGCCGGGCTGCCCGATATCGAGATCGACCACCGCCACGGCGGCCTGCGAGCCCGAGCCGTCGGCGTCGTAGTAGACGATGCCGTTCCAGGCCGAGACGATGATGCGGTCGTCGGCGTCGAGGCCGGTTGGCCTCGCGGTCTCGACGATCTTGAAGGCGTCCGCAGCGAGCTCCCCCCGCTCCAGGGCGGTGAAGATCGCGTCGTCGAGGTGGATCACGTCGTCGACGGGGCGGAAATCGGTGATCTGATCGACGCTCGTGTTGCTGCCGGTGGTCTGGGTGTTGAACAGGAAGGTGTCGTTGCCGGTGCCGCCGGTCATCACGTCGCGGCCCAATCCGCCCATGATCAGGTCGTGGCCGCCCGCCCCGTTCAGAGTGTCGTTGCCGGCGCCGCCCTCGATCCGGTTGTTCGCGCTCGATCCGGTGAGGCGGTCGTCGAACAGGCCGCCCTTGATGTTCTCGATCGAGACCAGGGTGTCGGTGCCGATGGAGTGGAACTCCATGCCGGAATTGACCCGGTAGATCGCCTCCTCCTGCCGGGCGGTGCCGTTGGCCAGGTTCGCGATCACCTGCCCGTAGAACTCCGAGTAATCGACGGTGTCGATTCCGGTGCCGCCGTCCATCCGGTCGTTGCCGTTGAGGTCGCGGAAGGTGTCGTTGTCGGCACCGCCATACATGCGGTCGTCGCCCCAGCCGCCGAGCAGGGTGTCGTTGCCCCCGTCGCCGAACAACACGTCGTTGTGGTTGCCGCCGTCGAGGGTGTCGTTGCCGGCGCCGCCGTAGAGCCGGTCGTCGCCGTTGCCGCCGTAGAGGTGATCTCTGTCGCCCAGGCCGAACAGGCGATCCTTGCCCTCCAGGCCGTAGATGTAGTCCCGGGCGCTGGTGCCGGTCAGCTCGTCGTCCCTGAAGAACCAGTTCTGGTCGCCGTTGATCGTCGCCATGATCGCCTCCTGTGCTCGCCGGTGCCCGATGGCCGGGTCCGTGAGAGAGACCATGGCCCCCGGAGCGCGCCTCTTCCGTGATCCAGGTCACACAGGCGCGGACGGGCCGACGGCCGCGATCAGGAGCACGTCGAGGGGGGCCTGCCGGCCGCGGATCGGCACGCGCTTGGGACGGGCGGGGCGCGGCAGGGGCGCGGCCTCGCGCCGTGCCGCGAACAGGGCGGCGGAGAGGACCATCGGCACGCCCTCGGTCTTGGCGATATCGAGCAGGCGGCTGGCCGTGTTCACGGTGTCGCCGGTCGCGGTGATGTGCTGGTTGCGAGCGCCGCCCAGGCGCGACAGCACCAGTGGCCCGGCATGGGCGCCGACCCGCACGCCCGCGGGCGCCAGGCCCGGCTGCGCCCGCAGCCAGGTGGCGAGGCCGTCGGCCAGCGCCATCGCGGCGGCGATCGCCCGGTCGGCATCGTCGGGGCGAGCGTCGGGCAGGCCGAACAGGGCCATCGCGCCGTCGCCCATGAAGCTCGTCACCGCGCCGCCGCGCTCGGTCACCGCGGCCTCGACGCGCTCGTGCATCTGCTTCAGCATCGCCCTCGTCCGGGCCGGCCCGAGCCCCTCGCTCGCCGCGGTGAAGCCCGACAGGTCGAGGAACAGCACGCAGGCCTCCCGCTCCACCGGAACGGCGAGAAAACCCGGATCGGCCGCGAGCCGCCCGGCCACGGCGGGCGGCAGGAAGGCCAGGAGATCGTCCCGCGCCGCCGCCAGCCGTCGCTCCCGCATCCGGTCGAGCAGGAGCCGGGCCGCCAGAGCCGGCGCGAGGGGCGCGAGCGCCGCGAGCGGCAGGGCCATCGACAGCCAGATTCCGTGGGCGAACAGGATCGTTGCAGCGGCGAGGAAGCCCGCGAGCGGCAGGGCGGCCAGAGCGAGGCCGAGGCCGACCCGCGGAAGGGCCAGGGCGAGCAGCATCAGGACCGGCAAAGCCAGGGTGACCGTCGCATCCGTCCGGCGGATCGTGGAATCGCGCCGCAGGGCATCGCCATGCAGGAGATGCGCGAGCCCGGTCGCCAGCACCTCGACGCCGGGCAGGACCGGATCGAACGGCGAGCCGAACCGGTCGCCGCTGCCGAGGGCGGTGGCGCCGACGACGACCACCTTGCCGCGCAGCCGCGCGTCCGCCGCGCCGGCCAGCAGGGGGGCGGCGCTCACTGTGGCCACACTGCCCTGCGGCCCGTAATAGCGCAGCGCCAGGGCCGCGCCGCGATCGAGCGGCGCGGCGGTGCCGCCGAGGCGCACCCGGTCGGCCGCGAGGTCCGGCCGGTGCCCGGTGGCGCGCGCGGCCGCCCGCAGGGGCAGGCTCTGCAGGAGCGCGCCCTCCGCCGCCACGAGGAGCGGGATGTGCCGGGGCGTGCCGCCAGGATCGGTCGCGACGTTGACGAGGCCGGATTCCGCCGCCGCGCGCAGGAGAGCGGTGGGCCGCGCCACCCGTTCGGCCACGGGAAGCCCGGTCAGGGGGCCGAGGGCGGCCTGCGATTCCGGGCCGTCCCGGGGAAACGAGGCCGCCATGGCCGTCACGGCGGGCAGGTCGGCCAGGGCCGCGGCCAGCGCCGCGTCGGCCTCGGGCGGTCCGGGATCGAGGAACAGCACATCGAGGGCGACCGCCCGCGGCGCGAGCGGCTTCAGGGCGCGCAGCAGTCGCGCCACGACGGCGCGCGGCAGCGGATAGGCCCCGGCCTGCGCCACCGTGGCCTCGTCGATGGCCACGATCACCACATCGTCCGGCGCCGGACGCGGCCCGGCGATCAGGAAGCGCAGATCCGCGAGCACCGCCTCCGCCCGGTCGAGGGGCGAGGCCTCGCCGGCGAGATGCGGCCGGCACAGCCAGAGCCCGAACCCCAGCGAGGCCGCGATCGCCAGGGCCGTCAGGGCGTGGCGCATCAGCGCCCGAAGCGGGCCAGCAGGTGCAAGCGCCGCTCCCGCGACCAGCGTTTCACGGCCGGCAGGGCGCCGCCCTCGGCGCCGACATCGATCCCGTCGCCCGCCCGCAGCAGAGCCGTCTCCCGCCCGCCCGGGCGGGCGACCGCGACCGTGCCCGCCTCGACGAAGACGGCGGTGGCGCCCGCCCCGGCATCGATCGCCCAGGTCGTGCCGCGCACCGAGGCGACGGCATGGGGCGTTCGCACCTGGAAGCCGGAGCGACGGGGCGCGCTCTCGATCAGGAGGGCCTTGCCGTCGAGCTCGACCGCCTCCGGGCGCCCGTCGCGGTTGGCGTCGATCAGCCGGTAGGTCGCGCCCTTCTCGGCACTGATCGTCAGGCCGCCGGGACAGTCGAGCACCTCCCGCGGCGGGTCGGTGAAGAGGCTCACCCGGCAGCCGTCGCGGGTCTGGGCCTGCGCCGTCCCCCCGACCCCGACCGCGACGCCGAGGAGCGCCCCGAATCCGACGCGAAATCCACCCATGTCACCCTCCCGCCTGGGCCCGTCGGGCCAGTTCGTCCCGATCGAGAATCCGGATGCGCCCACGCCCCAGGGCGATCAGCCCCGTCCGCTTCCAGGCCTGGAGCTGGCGGTTCACGCTCTCGCGCGCCGCTCCCACGAACAGGGCCAGCTCCTCCTGCGAGACCGCGATCTCGCTGCCGTAATCCTCGCACAGGCCGGCGAGGCGGCGGAGGAGCCGCTGCTCCAGGGGCAGGAAGGCGGCCTCCTCCGCCCGCCGGCTCAGCCAGCGGATGCGGGCGCACAGGAACTCGACGAGCCGGATCGCGATCGCCGGCTGCCGCTCGATCAGGACGAGGAGGTCGCGCCGCAGGATCGCGAACAATTCGGTCGCCTCCGCCGCGACCGCCGTCGCGGTGCGGGGCTCGCCATCGAGGAGCGCCACCTCGCCGAACACGTCGCCGGGGCCCAGCAAGTTGAGGGTCGTGCTGCGCCCGTCCCTCGTCTCGGCCACGATCCGCACCTGCCCGCGGCGGATCGCGTAGAGGGCGTCGCCCGGGTCGCCCTTGTGGAACAGGGTCTGGCCCGCCTCCAGCCGGCGCGTCACGCACAGGGTCGCCAGCGCCGCGACCGCCTCCGCCCCGAGACTGGCGAAGAACGGGTTGACGGCGAGCAGCCGCGCGAGGTCGCGCGGTGGCCCCGCCGCGGCGGGCGAGGGCGGGCTGAGAGTCGGGGCGCGCATGGTCCGGCCTCCCGGGCGTCGGGGATCGTCGCGAATCAAGGCGCGCGATGACCGCCGAACCGAAGCCTAACCGCGCGCGCGCGTCCGTGACACGGCTCACAGACAGGGGACCCGCGCGGCAGTCCTGGCCCGTCGCCTGGCCCGTCGCCTGGCCCGTTGCCTGGCCCTTTGCCCAGCCCTTGCCCGGCTCTTGCCCCAGCCCTTGCCGAATCCCGCCGCAGCCCAATTTTTCTCACGGGGACACGAAGAGTTTTTCAGGCGTGCCCCAGCACAGTTTCGCGCTATCTTGTCAAGCAAGACATGCAGTTTCTTGCAGTGCCGCACTTCTTTGATGCACTGCAGTGACAAATGCATGCAATATTCAATCGACCATGCGGGCCGGACATCGTCCGGGGCCGCGGGTCTTCGATCACGGGATGGCGGACACGGCGAGCGGCGGAACAACCGCCCCGCCGCACCGGAGGAAGCGAGGATGGCGGGCGCGATGAAGAAGAACAAGGTCATCACGGCCGAGGAAGCGATCGCGCTGATCCGCGAGAACGATGTCCTGACGACGACGGGCTTCGTCCAGAGCTGCATCCCCGAGGCGCTGCACGCGGCCCTGGAGGCGCGCTTCGTCGAGACCGGGAGCCCGCGCGGCCTCACCCTCATCATGACGGCGGGCGCGGGCGATTCGAAGGGGCTCGGCACCGGCCGCCTGCACCATGACGGGCTGCTGTCGCGGGTCATCGCCGCCAATTTCGGGCGCATGCCCAAGGTCGCGCAGGCCGCGCAAAATAACCTGATCCGCGGCTACAACCTGCCCCAGGGCGTCATCTCGCAGCTCTACCGCGCCTGTGCCGCCGGTCAGCCGGGCCTGTTCTCCAAGGTGGGGCTGAAGACCTACGTCGATCCGCGCCACGGCGGCGCCAAGGTCAACGATCTGACCACCGACGACATCGTCAAGCTGGTCGAGGTCGATGGCGAGGAGTGGCTGTTCTACACCGCCACCAAGATCGACGTGGCCTTCATCCGCGCCACCTCGGCCGACCCGTCGGGCAACCTCTCCTTCGAGAAGGAGGCGCTGACCCTCGACTGCCTCGCCCAGGCGATGGCGGCGCGCAACAACGGCGGCATCGTCATCGCCCAGGTCGAGCGCATCGTCGATGACGGCTTCCTGCTGCCGAAGGATGTGCGGGTGCCCGGCATCCTCGTCGATTGCGTGGTGCTGGCCGAGCCCGAGATGCACCGCATGAACTACGGCGTGATGCACGACCCCGCCCTCGCCGGGCAGATCCGCGTGCCCGTCACCGGCATCAAGCGGATGCCCCTCAACGAGCGCAAGATCATCGCCCGCCGCGCCGCCTTCGAGCTGCCGCCCAACGGCGTGGTCAACCTCGGCGTCGGGGCGCCCGAAGGCATCTCCTCCGTCGCGAACGAAGAAAAAATCACCCCCTACATCACCCTGACGACGGAGGCCGGGGCGGTCGGCGGCGTGCTGGCCTCGGGGTCGAGCTTCGGCGCGGCTACGAATGCCGACTGCATCATCGACCAGAACCAGATGTTCGACTTCTACGACGGCGGCGGCCTCGACATGACCTGCCTCGGCATGGCCGAGTGCGACGGCGCCGGCAACGTCAACACCTCGAAGTTCGGCGGCAAGCTCAACGGCTGCGGCGGCTTCATCAACATCTCGCAGAACGCCCGCTCGGTCGTCTTCGCCGGCACCTTCACGGCGGGCGGCCTGGAGATCGCCGTCCAGGACGGGCAGGTGAAGATCGTCAAGGAGGGACGGGCCCGCAAGTTCGTCACCCAGGTCCAGCAGAACACCTTCTCCGGTCCCTACGCGGTCGAGCGCTCCCAGCCGGTGATCTACGTGACCGAGCGCTGCGTCTTCCAGCTGACGCCCGAGGGGCTCGAGCTGATCGAGGTCGCCCCCGGCATCGATGTCGAGCGCGACATCCTCGCCCACATGGATTTCGCGCCCGTGGTGCGCAATCCGGTGCCGATGGACGCCCGCATTTTTCGCGATGAGCCGATGGAGTTGCTCTCCGATCTGCTGAACCTCGATCTCAAGTCGCGCGTCAGCTACGACGGCGAGCGCAACATCCTCTTCATCAACCTCGAAGGCTGGTATTGCCGGGTGAAGAGCGACATGGACGAATTGCGCCTGACCATCGTCGAGGCCTGCCGCAAGGCCGGCCAGCGGGTCAACGCCGTGATCAACCACGACGGATTCCGGCTCAACGAGAACCTGTTCGACGACTATGCCGGGATGATCCAGTACCTCCAGGCGAATTACTACGGCACCACCACCCGTTACGCGACCAGCGCGTTCCTGCGTCTCAAGATGGAGGAGGCCCTGACCAAGCGCGGCGTCGCCCCCCACGTCTTCGAGCGCAAGGAGGAGGCCCAGGCCTTCCTCGGCACCACCGAGGACAAGCGGGCCCGCAAGCAGATCTCGCCGGCGGTGGCGTCGGCGGCGTGAGCTGACGCTGCTCCATATCATGACTGAACTGGCCGCCGCTCCCATGTTTTGGCGAGCGGCGGATCGATAATTTGTTCATATTTTCAAGCTGACGCGCGAACTATTCTTTCAAGCCGTCCAGTACGGCCGCTTCAAAGTTGACGGCTGGGTCCAGAAGGGCACAGAACGCTGCGCGGTAGGTTGCTGCGTCGTAGTCCCACTCCGGCTTGCGGCCAAAAGCGTCGGCCTCGCGGCGCACTGTTACGGCAACGTCTGGCGGCGTGGTGAGCTTTTCCATGGCTTCGCGCAGCCCTTCGAGGTCGTATGGATGTGCGCCGCCCCAGAAGCGGTTGAGCACCGCATAGATCCCAAACCTTACCGTCTCGGCATTCTGCCAGCCGTGCCGGTTGAAATAAGCCGGCAGCACCGCGTCCCAGCAATAGCCTTCGTGTTCGCCGTCACGCTTCTCCAGATATACGCGGACGACATCGAGTGCGTCGGGATCGAGGATCGCCAAGGCATGCAGTGCGGAGCCGAGGGCACCGATACCGTTATCCGGGTCTTCCCAGGGCTGCACGCCCTCGCCGCCATCGCCCAGCACTTCGAGGTAGGTGTTCAAAAGGGCGCGAAGTTCATGCACCACGGGCACGTTTCGTTCGACGAGGCCGGCGAAGAATGACGCTTCGTCCATGGTCGACCTACCGACCCGGTAGGTGAAGTTGAGCCTTTCGGTGCTCGCCGGGACCATGTCGCCGAAGCCGTTACGCAGCAGTTTCGTTTGCTTTTGCAGCGCGGCAGCGCAGCTTTCCCGCGTCCAGTCAGGTACCGTGAAGCGCTTGCGTGTTTGCCGGCGCACGAACGCCGCAAAGGCCTTCTCATAGCGGTGCACGGGTGTCTCCGGTGCCAAGGGCTCGATCGAGATCGGGCCTGCGACGCCGTCGAACTGTCTGGGATCGAAGCGGTAGCGCGCAAGTCCAGGCAGAGAACCGCTTTCAATGAAGCGATGTACCGATATGGTCCCATCGCCCTCATGCGTAAAACCTGGACCATACATTCGGCTCGGCTCTCCTGCGAGCCGGATCAACGGGCCGAGCCGGCCATTACGATCCAGGCTTCTCAGGCAATCGTCCGCGAACGATATCCAGATCGTTCCATCGCTCGGACTTTCGATGATCTCGTGGATGAAGGCGTGTGCGGCGAGCGACCAACTTGCTTCATCCTGCAAGTTCGGAGCCGACGGCAAAGCGTCGAGCATATGCAGGGCTCTGTCGCGCGCCACTGTCGCGTCCGTATCGTAGAAGTGCCCTATTTCGAGCCCACGCTTCCAATGCGAAGCAGGTTCGGACCGCACCACGACCGTCATGGGTGACGCGTCGGCATCGGCAAGCGGCCAAAGGTGTACGGAAAGCCCATAGCGGGGTTCGCCGGACTTGGCGGCCTCCGTTGTACCGGCTCGAGCCTGCAGGACTCCTTCGGGGCCTGCGTTCGGAGGCAGGGGTACGAACGCTCGAAACACTCCGGTTTGCCGGCTGTCGATGAAGGCAAGCTCCGCTCGAGGGTCGATCCCGCTCAGAGGGCCGTTGCCGTTGGCGTCACGTAGGATGCGCGCATGGACCTGGTCGGAGTCGGTATCGATGGTCAGCGCCTGCTGGACCTCAGGAGGCTCAGCAGATGGATGGCGAGGTTCCATTCCTTGCACAAGCAGGATCTCGCCGTCTCGGACCTCCCCGAAATAATAGTCGTGTCTGACAACGATGTGTTTCCATCCTTGCTGCGATGCGTCCATGTAGCCGCCTGTCCAATTGGCGTAGGAGGCCGCTCGGCCGTTGTCGGAGTCGACCTTGTAGCATTCGTAGTGCTTGAGGCGAGTAAGGCTGTGGAGATCGATGATCGAAAGGCCGTTGCCCACGACGAACAGCCGATTTCTGTCGCGCGAGAGCCGATGGTGCAGTCGCTTGATGTCTGGCACCTCTGCGTGCCTTGAGAAGCGATTGGCACGTAGATCGTAGACGCTCAGAAGGAGCTCATTTCGCCGGTCTTGTGCACGCCTGCTGCCGACGAAAAGAACCGTGCCGGCGTCGACAATTTCAGCACGATGAAACCGATCTTTTGGAAACGGAATGACAAAAATCGGCTTCTTGCTCACGCCGTATTCAATCGCGACGCCCTCTGGGTCCGTATAGTGCTCGACTCTAAGTTTCATGCCTTGCTGGCCCTCGTACTTATGTTTTTCAATCGGAATGATGCCAAAATTCAATCGTCTGCAACTTTCGGTATACAAAGGGCGGCGCGGAATGGCAATGGCATTTGGCTGCGGGCCTGATATCAAATATAATGGGCTTTACCTGTCTGTAAAATGGTTAGTATGATAACAGGTTAGAAGGTCAGACAGTGAAGGGCTGATCGCAGGACTGAGATGGGCCTCGGGCACACAGCTGTGACGGCGCATCGCTCGGTTCATCCGATCGTCACGCGGCGTCCCGGAGGCGCAGACGAAAACGTTTCCCGCCTTGCGCTTGCCGCCCACCTCTGCTAACGCCCCCGCCCATTCCACACGCGGAGTGGCCTCATGCCTGAATGAGGCGTCCCCGGTGGCCGGCGAACAGCCGGCTGCACCCTCCGCGGCGGTATAACCGGAGAGTACCAAAGATCATGGCCGTCGACTTTTCCATGCGCCAGCTCCTCGAGGCCGGCGCCCATTTCGGGCACCAGTCGCACCGCTGGAACCCGAAGATGCAGCCCTACATCTTCGGCACCCGCAACAACATCCACATCATCGACCTCGCCCAGACCGTGCCGGCGCTCCACGCCGCGCTGCAGGCGGTGAGCGACACCGTCGCCCGCGGTGGCCGCGTGCTGTTCGTCGGCACCAAGCGCCAGGCGGCCGATTCCATCGCGGAAGCCGCCAAGCGCTCGGCCCAGTACTATGTCAACTCCCGCTGGCTCGGCGGCATGCTGACCAACTGGAAGACCATTTCCGGCTCGATCCAGCGCCTGCGCAAGGTCGACGAGACGCTCGAGGGCGGGGCCGTCGGCCTCACCAAGAAGGAGCGCCTCATGCTGACCCGCGAGAAGGACAAGCTCGAGAAGGCGCTCGGCGGCATCAAGGACATGGGCGGCGTGCCCGACCTGCTGTTCGTGATCGACACCAACAAGGAGCAGCTCGCGATCAAGGAGGCCCAGCGCCTCGGCATCCCGGTCGCCGCCATCGTCGACACGAACTGCAACCCGGACGGCATCTCCTACATCGTCCCGGCCAATGACGACGCCGGCCGCGCCATCGCGCTCTATTGCGACCTGATCGCCCGCGCGGCGATCGAGGGCATCGGCCGCGGCCAGGGCGCACTCGGCATCGATGTCGGCGCCTCCGAGGAGCCGACCGCCGAGGAGCTGCCGCCCGCCAACGACGACGTCGTGGCCTCGGTGGCCTCCGACGCGATCGCCCCGGCCGATGTCGCGGCGCTCGCCGAGTCGACCGAGCATTTCGAGCAGCTCGCCGCGCCCCGCGGCGCGCCCGACGACCTGACGAAGCTCACCGGTGTCGGCCCGCAGCTGGTGCAGAAGCTCAACGATGCCGGCGTGTGGCACTACTGGCAGATCGCCGCGATGCAGCCCGACGACGTGGCCAAGCTCGACACCGACCTGAAGCTCAACGGCCGCATCGGCCGCGACGGCTGGATCGAGCAGTCCCGCGCCTTCGTCGAGGCCGCCGCCGCCTGATCGCGTCGTCGTTCCGCCGCCGGGCCCGCCCCGGCGGCGTCCCTGTCACATCCCTGCAAAGCCCGGTGCTTTCAACGAGCGCCGGGCTCACTCACTTCAAGACCTCAAGAGGATCGCCATGGCCAACATCACTGCCGCTCTCGTGAAGGAGCTTCGCGAAAAGACCGGCGCCGGCATGATGGATTGCAAGGGCGCGCTCAACGAGACGAACGGCGACCTCGAGGCCGCGGTCGACTGGCTGCGCAAGAAGGGTCTCGCCAAGGCCGCCAAGAAGGCCGGCCGCGTCGCCGCGGAAGGCCTCGTCGCCGTCGAGTCCGCCGGCCGTCACGCCGCGATCGTCGAGGTGAATTCCGAGACCGACTTCGTCGCCCGCAACGACAGCTTCCAGGCCTTCGCCCGCGAGGCCGCCAAGCTCGCGCTCGACACCGACGGCACCCTCGAGGGTCTCCAGGCCACCCCCTTCCCGGGCGCGACCGAGACGGTCCAGGAGAAGCTCTCGAACCTCATCGCCACCATCGGCGAGAACATGACCCTGCGCCGCGTCGCCAAGCTGGAAGTCGGCAAGGGCGTGATCGCGAGCTACGTCCACGGCCAGATCAGCGACGGCCTCGGCAAGATCGGCGTGCTCGTCGCGCTCGAGTCCGAGGGCGACGTCGAGGTTCTCTCGACACTCGGCCGCCAGATCGCCATGCACGTCGCCGCCACCAACCCGGTGGCGCTCGACGCCTCGGGCATCGACACGGCCGTGGTCGAGCGCGAGAGCAACATCCTGCGCGAGAAGAACGCCGGCAAGCCGGACCACGTGATGGCCAAGATCGTCGAGAGCGGCCTGAAGAGCTACTACAAGGAGGTCACCCTCCTGGAGCAGCCGTTCGTCCATGACGGCTCCAAGACCATCTCCCAGGTCCTCAAGGAAGCCGCCGGCAAGGCCGGCGCCGAGGTCAAGCTCACGGCCTTCGTGCGCTACGCCCTGGGCGAGGGCATCGAGAAGGAAGAGGCGCCGGACTTCGCCGCCGAAGTCGCGAGCATGTCGCGCTGATCCGAACCCGCCATCGCGGGGCGACCGGCGACGAGGGCGGATCGCCGGCCGGTTCGCAGGGTGGATCTGTTTCAGGGGCGGCGGCAGCGATGCCGCCGCCCCTCGACGTTCGGGGCCCCGTGTTGCTAGAAGCCGCGGCGCTGCCTGCCCCGAGCCGACGAGGATCCGATGCCGGAGACGACGCCCTATCGCCGTGTCCTGGTCAAACTCTCGGGCGAGGCGCTCGCCGCCCCCGACGGGTATTGGCTGCACCCGCCGCTGCTGGCCGGGCTCGCCGAGGATATCCGCAGCGCCATCGGGCAGGGCATCCAGATCGCGGTGGTGGTCGGGGGGGGCAACCTGATCCGCGGGGGGCGCATCTCCCAGGCCGGCTGGATCGACCGGGCGACCGGCGATTCCCTCGGCATGATGGCGACCGTGATGAACTCGCTCGCCCTCGAGACGGCGCTCAACGCCGCGGGCGTCCAGGCGCGGACCATGTCGGCGGTGTCGATGCCGACGATCTGCGAGACCTATGCCCGCCAGCCGGCCCTGCACCATCTCGACAAGGGGCAGGTCGTCGTGCTCGCCGGCGGCACCGGCAACCCCTATTTCACCACCGACACCGCGGCCGTGCTGCGCGCGGCGGAATTGCGCTGCGACGCCGTGCTCAAGGCGACGCAGGTCGACGGCGTCTACTCCGCCGATCCCAAGCGCGACCCGGAGGCGGTCCGCTACGACTGCATCACCCACGACGAGGCCATCGCCCGCGACCTCAAGGTGATGGACACCGCCGCCTTCGCGCTGGCCCGCGAGAGCCGCCTGACCATCGTGGTCGGCTCGGTCCACGCCCCGAGTTCGGTCACCGCGATCCTCACCGGCGCCTCGGTCTCGACCCGCGTGGTGCCGTAGGCGGGCCCGCCGCGTCTTCCGTTTGCGGCTCCACGGATTTTCGTTCATGTAGCCCCACCTGCGCGCGGGGGCTCCTGCCCGCGCGCCGATCTGCCACCCGGACGCGTCGGGACTTTTCGCACCATGGCCACACCGGATTTCGACCTCGGCGACATCAAGCGTCGCATGCAGGGCGCCATCGCCTCGCTCGGCAAGGATCTGGGCTCGCTGCGCACGGGACGCGCGACGCCGAGCCTGGTCGAGCCGATCAATGTCGAGGCCTACGGCTCCATGATGCCGATGGCGGGCGTCGCCACCGTCAGCGTGCCCGAGCCGCGCCTCCTGTCGATCTCCGTCTGGGACCGCTCGATGGTCACCGCCGTCGAGAAGGCGATCCGCGAATCCGATCTCGGTCTCAACCCGATGACGGAGGGACAGACCATCCGCCTGCGCATTCCCGAGATGAATGAGCAGCGCCGCAAGGAGATGGTCAAGGTCGCCCACAAATACGCCGAGGAGGCCCGCGTCGCCGTGCGCCACGTGCGCCGCGACGGGCTCGACATCCTCAAGAAGCTCGAGAAGGACGGCGCCATCAGCCAGGACGACGAGAAGCGTCAGGCCGGCGATGTGCAGAAGGCCACCGACGACGCCATCGCCGAGGTGGATTCGGTGCTGGCCTCCAAGGAGAAAGAGATCATGCAGGTGTGAGGTCGCCTGTCTGATCGAATGCAGGGACGTCCCGAACGGCAAGCCTTTCGGTCGGGCAAGCCTTTCGGTGAGTAGGCCTTTCGGTGAGGCGCCGGGGCGAGGCTCCGGCCTCCCCGGGGCTCCGCCCTGGATCCGCGAAAGGCCTCGCCCTTTCCACAACATGACGATGTCGGCCTGACGGGGGAGAGGCGGTTGGTTCGCTCGGAGGGCGCCCGGCAGATCGGGGAGGCGGACATCGCGCCCGACGGCGCGGCGCGCCCAACCCCCCGGCCCGACGGCGCGGCGCGCCCGGCCCCGCGGCACGTCGCCATCATCATGGACGGCAACGGGCGCTGGGCCCGCGCCCGCGGCCTGCCGCGCTTCGAGGGGCATCGCCGCGGGGTCGAGGCGGTGCGCCGGACCGTGCGCGCGGCGATCGCCCTCGGGGTCGAGTATCTGACGGTCTACAGCTTCTCCTCCGAGAACTGGCGGCGGCCGCCCTCCGAGGTCGCCGAGCTGATGGGGCTGCTCAAGCTGTTCGTGCGCGGCGACCTCGCCGATCTCCACGCCAGCAATGTCCGCGTCCGGGTGATCGGCGCCCGCGACGACCTCTCCCGCGACATCGCCGGGCTGCTCGCCGAGGCCGAGGAGCGCACCCGCGCCAATACCGGCCTGACGCTGGTGGTGGCCTTCAATTACGGCGGCCGCCAGGAAATCCTCCGCGCGGTGCGGCGCATCGCGTCGTCCGTCGCCGACGGTCGGCTTCGGCCGGACGACATCGACCTGACCACGGTCGCGCAGGCCCTCGACACCGCCGGCATCCCCGATCCGGACCTTGTGATCCGCACGTCGGGCGAGCAGCGCCTGTCGAACTTTCTGACCTGGCAGACCGCCTATGCCGAGTACGTGATCGAGCCGGGCCTCTGGCCGGATTTCGACGAGGCCGCCTTCCGGGCCGCGCTCGCCGAGTATCACCGCCGCGACCGCCGCTTCGGGGGCCTCGGCGCCGGGGACCGGGCCGGCTGATGGGCATGCCCGAGGCGGCTCCGCCCGCGCGCGCGCGCTTCGCCAACCGCGAGTTCCGCCTGCGCGTCGTCTCCGCGCTCGTGCTCGGCGCCGCCGTGCTCGGCACGCTGGTCGTCGGCGGCTGGGCCTTCGCCCTGGTCTGGCTCGTCGCCGGCATCGTCGGCTCCGCCGAATGGCTCGCCATGACCCGATCCGAGCCGCTGCTGCCGCTCCTCGTCGCCACCGGCACGACCCTCGCCGCCCTGCTCGCGGGCGCGCTCCTCGGCGCCCCCGCCTGGGCCCTGGCCCTCGTCCTCGTCCTCGGCAGCGCCGTGCTTGCGGGGCTGGGGCGCGCGCCCATCCGGCGCAAGGCGGTGCTGGGCCTCCTTGGCGGCGCCGTCGTCGCCCTGGTGCCGACGCTCCTGCGGATCGATCCGGCGATCGGCCTCGTCGGGCCGGCCTGGATGTTCGCGGTAGTCTGGTCCACCGACATCCTGGCCTACTTCACCGGCCGCCTCGTCGGGGGCCCGAAGCTGATGCCGCGGGTGAGCCCCAACAAGACCTGGTCGGGCGCCCTCGGCGGGCTCGCCGCCGGGATCCTGGCCGGGACCGCGACGGTGCTCGTCGCCCGCGGCCAGGGCTGGGACGCGCTGCCCGCCGTCTCCGCCCCCGTCGTCGCCCTCGTCAGCGGCCTCGCCTCGATCCTGAGCCAGGGGGGCGACCTCGTCGAATCCTCGCTCAAGCGCCGCTACGGCGTGAAGGATTCCGGCCGCTCGATCCCCGGCCATGGCGGCGTCATGGACCGTCTCGACGGCTTCTTCGCCGTCGCCCTGCTCGCCGGCCTCTGCCTCGCCGCCCTGCGGCTCTCCGCCTGACCGCCGGCCGCCCCAAGGAACTTCTGCCGTGAGCCTCACCGTCACCGTCCTCGGCGCCACCGGATCGATCGGCCGCTCCACCACCGATCTGCTCGCCCAGCATGCCGGCCGCTTCCGCGTCGGCGCCCTGGTGGGGGGCAAGGACGCGGCGGCTCTGGCCAAGCTCGCCCGGGAGATGAAGCCCGATTTCGTGGCGCTGGCCGACGAGGCCGCCGGCCCGGCTTTGGCCGAGGCGCTGTCCGGCTCCGGCATCCCGAATGGGGCGGGCGAGAGCGCGGTGCTGGAGGCGGTGGCCCGCGAGGCCGACATCGTCGTCGCCGCGGTGAGCGGGGCCGCCGGCCTCAAGCCGACGCATGCGGCGCTCCGGCTCGG
Organism: Methylobacterium sp. Leaf118; assembly: GCF_920984675.1. Taxonomy (GTDB): domain Bacteria; phylum Pseudomonadota; class Alphaproteobacteria; order Rhizobiales; family Beijerinckiaceae; genus Methylobacterium. The sequence goes on along the minus strand of NZ_CAKLBV010000042.1, from coordinate 17,162 downwards.
GCGCACCATCGCGCTCGCCAACAAGGAAAGCCTCGTCTGCGCCGGCGACGCCTTCATGCGCGACGCGGGCCGCTACGGCGCCCGCATCCTGCCGGTCGATTCCGAGCACAACGCGCTCGCCCAGGCCATGGGCGACGGGCGCGTCGCCGACATCGCGACCATGACGCTCACCGCCTCCGGCGGCCCGTTCCGCACCTGGACGCGGGAGCGCATCGCCGCCGCGAGCCCGGCGGAGGCCGCCGCCCACCCAACCTGGTCGATGGGCATGAAGATCAACATCGATTCCGCCTCCCTGATGAACAAGGGGCTGGAGCTGATCGAGGCCCACCACCTCTTCGCCATCGACGCGGCGCGGCTCGCGGTGATCGTCCATCCGCAATCGATCGTGCATGGGCTGATCGCTTGGCGCGACGGCGCGGTGACGGCGGGGCTCGCCATGCCGGACATGCGGGTGCCGATCGCCCATTGCCTGGGGCTCGGCGACCGCCTCGAGATCGCCCGCGGCCGCCCGCTGGATCTCGCGGCCACCGGCAGCCTCACCTTCGAGCCCGCCGACGAGACGCGCTTCCCCTGCCTGCGCGTCGCCCGGGCGGCGCTGGCCGATGGCGGGGCCGCCCCCACGGTGATGAACGCCGCCAACGAGATCGCCGTCGCGGCCTTCATCCGCGGCGCCATCCCCTTCTACGGCATCGCCGCGCTGGTCGAGCGGGCGGTCGAGCGCTTCGCCGCCCTCCACCGCCGGGCGCCGCAGGATGTCGAGGAGGCCCTCGCCATCGATGCCGAGGTGCGCGCCTGGAGCCTGGAAGCGGTGCCGGCGGCCCGCGCGGCGGGGTAGGTCCGAGGCCCGCCGGATTAACCTTGGCTGCGGTGAGTCGGGGACCGGAACGTCGCGACCGGGGACGGTCCGGGCGAAAGGCTCTCGCGCCGGAGCCCGCGGCGTGCGACGATCCGCGGCTTGCGGGCCGTGCGGTCGCCCTGCCAGGGCGGGCGCTTGAGTGATTGCGGCCGAGAGGATGGCAGCATGGATTTCCTGGGCAGCATGGGAGGCAACGCCGCCGGCTTCTTCGGCGCGTTGATCCCGTTCCTGATCGTGCTGACCATCGTGGTCTTCGTCCACGAGATGGGGCACTTCCTGGTCGGGCGCTGGTGCGGGGTCGGCGTCACCGCCTTCTCGATCGGCTTCGGACCGGAGCTTCTCGGCTTCACCGACCGGCGCGGCACCCGCTGGAAGCTGTCGGCGATCCCGCTCGGCGGCTACGTCAAGTTCGTGGGCGACGCCAACGGCGCCAGCGTTCCCGATCCGGCGGCGGTCGCCCGCATGGACCCGCACGAGCGGGCGATCAGCTTCCCGACCCAGCCGGTGGCCAAGCGCGCCGCCATCGTCGCCGCAGGGCCCGTCGCCAACTTCATCCTGGCGATCGCGGTGTTCTCGGGCGCGATCTATCTGAACGGCCGCTACGAGACGCCCGCCCGGGTCGAGGCGGTGCAGCCCGGCAGCGCCGCCGAGCGGGCCGGCTTCCAGCCCGGCGACGTGATCCGCTCCATCGACGGCGAGGCCATCGCGACCTTCGGCGAGATGCAGCGCGTCGTCTCGGGGGCGGCCGGCTCCTCCCTCGCCGTGACGGTCGATCGCGGCGGCGAGGAGAAGACCCTGACGGCGGTGCCGGACCGGATCGAGGACCGCACGCCCTTCGGCCGCCACCGCTTCGGCCGGCTCGGCATCAACGGCCCGCGGGGCGATGCGGCCAAGCTCGTGCATTACGGTCCCTACGAAGCCCTCCGGCTCGGCACCTACGAGACCTACTTCGTGGTCGAGCGCACCTTCGACTACCTCGGCAAGCTGGTGACCGGGCGCGAATCCGCCGACCAGCTGTCCGGGCCGATCGGCATCGCCCGGGTCTCCGGCGAGGTCGCCCGGGTCGGCGGCGTCGGCGGCCTGATCGGGCTGATCGCCCTGCTCTCCGTCTCGATCGGGCTCCTCAACCTGTTCCCGATCCCGCTCCTCGATGGCGGCCACCTGCTCTTCTACGCCTTCGAGGTGGTCCGCGGAAAACCCCTCAGCGAGCGGGCCCAGGAGATCGGCTTCCGCATCGGTCTGGCCTTCGTGCTGATGCTGATGCTGTTCGCCGCCTGGAACGACGTGCTCAATCTCGGCGCGTCCCTGAGCCAGCGCGCGAGCTGACGCGCGGCGCCTCCCGGAACGGAGCAAGCGAGCCTCTCGGGCCCCGGGGCGCATCGGCACCCTGACGGGAGCCAGCATCCCTTGCCCGGGCGAGGCCAGCGACGACCCGCGCGACGCGCCGGCGCTGCCGTCCTGTTCCAGCCTCGATCACGGCCCGGCCGCCTCGGCCGGGCCGTTTTCGCGTGGTGGGTTCGGCCGGGCCGCGGCCCCGTTCGGGCCGCCGGTTCCGCCCCGCGCGACCCCCGGCGGGGCGATCGGATCACGGTTAACGGGGGCTTTCGCGGATCTCGTCCCGATCCGAAAAGCCCAGGTTCTGGCCACGGTTACGCCTTATTCACCTTGTTTCGCGATCCTGTGGGCAAGCCCTGCGCCGTTAAGTGGCGCGAAGGCAACGACCCCCCAAAATCCCTTAACGCCGGAGTGCCCCCGCGTTGCGTCGCGGGGGAATCCCGATACAAGCGTGGCTGGGACCAGAGGGCGGCGCGTCTCCCAAGGACGACTGCCTGCGGGTGCGAACCCGTGCTGACAAAAAAGAGACGGGCGATTACATGATGTCGATGACGGGAAAGCGCCGACGCAAGTCGGCGGAGCGGGCCATCGTTCTGGTCGCCACCGCCGCCGGTGTGATCCTCGGCGGCGCAGTCGCCCAGGCCCAGCAGATCGTCGTCGAGGGCAATCGCCGCGTCGATGCCGACACGATCCGCTCCTATGTCACCGGTACCGCGTCCGGCTCCCCCGAGGAGGCGCGCCGCAATCTTCTCTCCACCGGCCTCTTCGCCGACGTGCAGGTCTCGGCGCGCGGCGGCACCACCGTGGTACGCGTGCGTGAGAACGGCGTGATCGGCCGCGTCTTCTTCGAAGGCAACAAGAAGGTCGAGAAGTCCACGCTCGAGGGCATCGTCGAGTCCAAGGAGCGCGGCGCCCTGAGTCAGGCGGTCATCGCCGCCGACGTGGAGCGCATCCGCGAGGTGTACAAGCGCTACGGCCGCGGCACCGCCAAGGTCAGCTACCGCCTCGTCGACCTGCCCAACGGCCGTTCCGACGTCGTGTTCACCGTCGATGAGGGTGACAAGACCGGTATCCGCTCGATCAACTTCGTCGGCAACCGCGCCTATTCGGAATCGACTCTGCGCGGCCTGATGACCTCGACGGAGATGAACTTCCTCTCCTTCATCAAGACCTCCGACGTGTACGATCCGGACCGGATCGCCTCGGACGTCGATCTGGTCCGCCGCTACTACCTCAAGAACGGCTACGCCGATTTCCGCGTCGTCAACGCCGACGCGCGCTACGTCGAGTCCCCGGACGATGCCGGCTGGGCCGTCACCGTCACGGTCGACGAGGGCGAGCAGTATACCGTCGGCGCCGTCGCCGTGGATCCGCGCATCCCCGGGATCGATCGCGAGGCGCTGGACGATCAGATCCGCGCCCAGGTCGGCGACGTCTACAACGCCGAGGACGTGGAGCGGACCCTCGTCGGCGTGACCAACGAGGTCAACCGCCAGGGCCATCCCTTCGCCCAGGTGCGTCCCACCGGCCAGCGCGACCGCGCCACCCGGCAGGTCTCCCTCGGCTTCGTGGTCGAGGACGGCCCGCGCGTCTACGTCGAGCGCATCAACGTCCGCGGCAACACCCGCACCCGCGACTACGTCATCCGCCGCGAGCTCGACCTGACCGAGGGCGATGCCTACAACCGCGTGCTGGTCGACCGGGCGGAGCGCCGCCTCAACGGCCTCGGCTTCTTCAAGAAGGTCCGCTTCTCCAACGAGCCGGGCTCGGCGCCCGACCGCGTGGTCGTGAACATCGATGTCGAGGATCAGCCCACGGGCTCGTTCTCGGTCGCGGGCGGCTACTCGACCCAGGACGGCATCATCGGAGAGGTCTCGGTCTCCGAGTCGAACTTCCTCGGCCGAGGCCAGTACGTCCGCGTCGCCGGCCAGGGCGGCCAGTACGCCAAGGGCTTCGACTTCTCGTTCACCGAGCCGTACTTCCTCGGCTACCGGCTCGCCGCCGGGTTCGACGCCTTCTACAAGTATTCCGACCTGACCCGGTACTCGCGCTACGAGACGACCGTCTATGGCGGCCAGCTCCGCGTCGGCCTGCCCATCACCGAAGATTTCGGCGTCACCTTCCGCTACTCGCTGTACAACACCGAGCTGTCGATCCCGAACACCGTCAAACGGCCCTACAACGACTGCTCGTCGCCGATCCCCGGCTACACGCAGATCCAGGGGTCAACGCCGGCGAACCCGATCTACGCCACGGGTGCGGCGGGAGAGCAGGCGCTCTATCCGAACTGTGCCTTCGACGGCGAGGCTTCGATCGCGCTCAAGGGATCGCGGGGCTCGACCCTGACCTCGCTCGCGGGCGTGACGCTCGCCTACTCGACGCTGAACAACCTGCAGCGGCCGACCAACGGCTTCTATGCCGAACTGAAGCCCGACGTCGCCGGCATCGGCGGCGACTCCAAGTTCTTCCGCGTGACGGGCGACGCCCGTTACTACAAGGAGCTGTGGGAAGACGTCGTCGGCTTCGTCCGCCTCCAGGGCGGTCATATCTCGGCCCTGAACGACCAGCCGCTGCGCATCACCGACCAGTTCTTCCTCGGCCCGTCGCTGGTCCGCGGCTTCGCCCCGAACGGCATCGGCCCGCGCGACGTCGGCATCGCCGACACCCGCTCCAACGCCATCGGCGGCACCACCTATGTCGGCGGGACCCTCGAGATCCAGTTCCCGATCTGGGGCATTCCGAGGGATCTCGGTCTGAAGGGTGCCGTGTTCGCCGATGCCGGTACGCTGTTCGGGTATAGCGGATCGCGCAGCTTCAACGTGAACGGCGACGCCTTCATCAACGGCATCGGCCCCGGCGGGCAGTGCGACTACGCGAGCTTCGGCGCGAACGCGATCAAGGTCGAGCCGGAATGCGTGAACGTGCGCGACAAGGCGACGATCCGCTCCTCGGTCGGTGCTTCGATCCTGTGGAACTCGCCGCTCGGCCCGATCCGCTTCGACTACGCCTATGCCCTGAGCCGCGACGAGGGCGTGAAGACCGCCTTCGGCCGGGTCGGCCAGGATCAGACGCAGGCCTTCCGCTTCTCCGGCGGATCCCGCTTCTGACCTCATGACGCGCCGAACCTTCCCGGCTCGGCGCGTTATCGTCTCATGTCAGATCCCGTCTTCATCACGCCGAAAGGCGGCCTGAGCCTCGGCGATGTCGCCGAGGCCTGCGGCGTGTCCCTGCCCGAGGGCGCCGACCCGAGCCGTCCCGTGACCGGCGCCGCCCCGCTCGAATCGGCCGGGCCGTCCGAGATCGCCTACATGGACAATGCCCGCTACGGCGCGGCCCTGTCCGCCACCCGGGCCCTCGCCTGCCTCGTCTCGCCGCGCTTCGCCGCCCGCGTGCCCGAAGGCACGGTCGCCCTCGTCCTGCGCGATCCCTACCGAGCCTATGCCGGGCTTCTCGCTCGCCTCTACGAGGAGGCGATGCGGCCGGGCTCGCTGTTCGGCGCGTCCGGGATCTCGCCCGGCGCCCATGTCCACCCGCAGGCTCGGCTCGAGGACGGGGTGCGGGTCGATCCCGGCGCCGTGATCGGCCCGGGCGCGGAGATCGGGTCCGGCTCGGTGATCGGCCCGGGCGCCGTGATCGGGCCGAACGTGCGGATCGGGCGCGACAGTTCGATCGGGGCGGGCGCCACCCTGACCCATGCGCTGGTGGGCAACCGCGTCATCGTCCATCCGGGCGCCCGAATCGGTCAGGACGGGTTCGGCTTTGCCATGGGGCCGGGTGGCCATCTCAAGGTGCCGCAGGTCGGCCGCGTCATCGTTCAGGACGATGTCGAGATCGGCGCCAACACCACGATCGACCGCGGCGCCTCCCGCGACACGGTGATCGGGGAGGGGACCAAGATCGACAACCTCGTCCAGATTGCCCACAACGTGGTGATCGGCCGCCATTGCGTGATCGTCTCGGGCGTCGGCATCTCCGGCTCGACCACGCTGGAGGATTACGTCGTGCTCGGAGGCCAGGTCGGCGTGGTCGGCCATCTGCGCATCGGCATGGGCGCGCAGATCGCCGGCTCCTCCAACGTCAACCGCGACGTGCCGCCCGGCTCGCGCTGGGGCGGCACCCCGGCCAAGCCCGTGCGGACCTGGTTCCGCGAGATGACCACGCTCGCCCGCCTCGCCGAGCGCGCGGGGCCCGGCGGCGGCGAGCAGGACGACTGATCGGCGCGGGCCGAATCGCGGCCGCTGCTCTTGTGTATCGACCGGCGTTTGTTCTCCCGTCGCGGCGAAACGGTCCCGCGCCGCCTCGGCTTGTTCCGAGGGCCGGCCTCCGCCGCTCGGGTCACAGAGCTAGCGAAACATCTCCCGGATCTCGGGCACGTTGCCCCAATGCGTGACGCGGTGGCAGGTCAGCGTCTCCCGCCTCTGCCGCCGGTAGAGGGCGAAGCTCTCCTGCACGAAGGTGTCGAGGCCGAGCGTCGCGGGCGGTGCGGCGCCGCGTTGCCGCCGCTTGAACACGGTGGAGCCCGGCACCCCGTAGAGGGTCGCGACCGCCGGGTAGACCGGCCAGATCGGATCGTCGAGGAGGCTGTCGGGCGCGTAGGCCTCCACCGCGACGGCGCGCGCTGCGATCCCCGCCTCGCGCAGGAGCCGGGCGGCGAGGTCGCCGAGCACCGCCAGGCGGGGGTGATTGATGTTGTGCATGAACAGGCCCGTGCGCGACCAGCGCAGCAGCTCGGCCGACAGGTCGAAGCCGATGGCGCGGCTCGATCCGATCAGGTCGGCGGCGGCCTCGTCCCAGGCGGTGAGATAGCCCAACCGCGCGAAGACCTCCTCGCGGTAGAGCGCCAGCGTCGCCGCCGCCGAGAGGCCGCGGAGATAGCCGTAGAGGGCGATGGCCGAGTGGTAGGTGCCGAGCGGCGAGGGCACGAGCCGGGTGCGGGCGAGCGAGCCGAGGTCGCCGACATAGACCGCATCGGGGTGGAAGGCGGTGAACACGATCGCGGGAAACAGCCGCGCCCGCGGCAGCCGCGCCAGGAGCTGCTCCGCGCCGCCATCGGGGAAGAAGCCCGTCGGGAAGGGCTGCGAGAACACGTGGTCGCAGGCGGCGAGGCCCGCCGCGAAGGCGTCGAGGGAGCGGTCCCGCCGACCGAGTTCGGCCATCGGGATCAGCCGCACCCGCGCCCCGGGCGCGAGGATGCGCAGGGCCTCCGCCACGCCGCGCGCCTGGCAATTGCCGATCACGGCGATGCGCGGGCCGGACCCGCTGCCGTCGTCGAGGGGGGCGCTCCGCGGACGGCGGGCGAACAGGCGTCGGAACGACAAGGCCAAGCCGGTTTATTCCCGCCGCAGCACGCGGTCGACGGCGAGGTCGGACCAGAAGCCCGGGCGGAAGCCCCGCTTGAGCGCCTCCGGATCGTAATCGTGCTCGACCCACTCCGTGAAGCTCTGACCCCGGGCCTCGCCCTCGCGCAGATAGGCGGCGAAGAAGGCGTCGAGGATCCCGGTCTTGGCGAAGCGGAAATGGCCGTAGCGCGGCGAGAGCTGGGCCACGGCCTCCCGCACCGGGCGGCCCTCGTGCAGGATCAGGAACAGGGCGGCGCCGAGGCCCGCCCGGTCGGCGCCCGACTTGCAGTGGAGCACTGCCGGGTAGTCAAGCCCGGCGAAGAAGGCCTTCGCCCCCAGGATCGTGTCGCGGGAGGGCGCCTCGCGGGAGCGCAGCACGAACTCGACGAGGGTCAGCCCCTGCTGCGTGCAGGCCTCCCGCTGCAGGGGCCAGGAGCCGTGCTCGCGCCCGCCGCGTAAGGACACCACCGTGCGCACGCCCTGGCGCTTGAACCAGGCGAGCTGGTGCGGACTGGGCTGGGCCGAGCGCCAGACGAGGCCGGACCCGATGCGATGGCGATTGGGATAGACCAGCCGGAAGATGCCGTGATCGACGAGCAGCATGCTCGCCCAGGCCCTCGCCCGGGAGGTCGGCCCGGCGATCGGCGTCTCGAATCGCGAGACGCGCGGCGTGCGTCGCGCGCGGCGCATCGCGGGGGGCAGGAAGCGATCGAACACGGGCGGGCGGCTCGGGGCTTTCGGAGCGCTCCTCTACCAGCCCCCGATTCGCGCGACAACGCGCCCCCCGCGTGACCGCTTTCGCCGTTGCCGAACCGCGCCGTTTGCCCCCATCATGCCGTCTCCTCTCGGAGGCGGAGCCGGTCCTATGGCGACGAACACGGTGAGCATCCGCCGCGCCCGCGCGGCCGACGCGGCCGGTCTCTCGGCGGTGTTCGACGCGTCCTGGCGCGAGGCCTACCAGGGCGTGATCCCGGGTCTGGCCCTGGAGCGCTTCCTGGCCAAGCGCGGGGCATCGGCGTGGGGGACAATGATCGGCGGCGGCCGGGGCCTCGCCGTGGTCGAGTTCGGCGAGACGATCGCGGGCTACGCCGCCTATGGCCGGGCGCGCGAGCGGACGATGCGGGCCGACGGCGAGATCGACGAACTCTACATCGCCCCGGAATTCCAGGGCCTCGGCTTCGGCACGCGCCTGTTTCGGGCCGTGCGCAACGACCTGATCGACCGCGGGCTGACCCGCATCGGCGTCTGGGCGTTGGCCGACAACGCCCGGGCCTGCGCCTTCTACGAGCGCCTCGGCGGCGTGCCGGGCCCCGAGGGAATCGAGCGGGTGTCGGGCGTCGGCCTGCCGAAGGTCGCCTACTTGTTCACCTGAACGGTGTTGCGAAGGCCATAGAGTCCCGCCTCGTCGAAGGAACGATTTTCTTTCCGGTCCGAGCACTCTAAGACTGCACCCTGCCGCGATAGGGCCTCAAGGCCGCCTTCGCGCAGACGGGCGGCAGGATCAGGAAAGCTCAGGACAATGGACATCAACGCCATTTCGATCGGCAAGAACTCGCCGCACGACGTCAACGTGATCGTCGAGGTGCCGATCGGCGGCGAGCCGATCAAGTACGAGATGGATAAGGAGGCCGGCGCCCTCGTCGTCGACCGGTTCCTCTATACGGCGATGCATTACCCGGGCAATTACGGCTTCATCCCTCATACCCTGTCGGGCGACGGCGACCCCTGCGACGTGCTGGTGGCCAATACCCGCGCCATCGCGCCGGGCGCGATCATCAGCGTGCGCCCCGTCGGCGTGCTGGTGATGGAGGACAATGCCGGCGAGGACGAGAAGATCATCGCCGTCCCCTCGCGCCATCTGACCAAGCGCTACGACCGGATCGAGAACTACACCGACCTGCCGGACATCACGCTCCACCAGATCCAGCACTTCTTCGAGCACTACAAGGACCTGGAGCCCGGCAAATGGGTCAAGGTCGTCCGCTGGGGCGACAAGGAGGAGGCCCAGCGGCTGATCCTCGAGGGCGTCGAGCGCGAGAAGGCGTCGAAGGCCAAGGGCTGACGCGGGGGCTTGGCTGACGCGGGGGGCCTTGGCTGACGCGGGGTCTCGGACGGGCGCGCCCTGTCCCGGGATTGCGGGGCGCGGCCCGGACCTGTCCCCGTGCGCCCCGCCGGGGGACGATCCCTCGGGACGCCCGATCGTCTACAGGGCTTCGCCGCGCAGCAGCCGCGGGCCCTGTGCCCGCCGGCCGGCCGCCTGGCCGATGAAGAAGCGCTTGAGCCCGGGCATCCGATCGACGAGGCCGAGGCCGAAATCGCGGGCGAGCCGCAGGCCGAGGCTGTCGTTCGAGAACAGGCGGTTGAGCCCGTCGGTCGCCGCCGCCATCGCCACGGTGTCGAAGCGGCGCGCCCGCTCATAGGCCTGCAGCACCTCGTCCGTCCCCGGATCGAGCCCGAGCCGCAGGGCGCCGGTCACGGCCTCGGCCAGCGCCGCCGCGTCGGCGAGGCCGAGATTGAGCCCCTGGCCTGCCACCGGGTGGATGACATGGGCGGCGTCCCCGAGCAGCGCGAGGCGCGGGGCCCGGAACGACCGGGCGATCCCGAAGGCCAGCGGGTGCGCCGAGGGGCCGTGCTCCAGGGCGATCCGGCCCAGTTCCGACCCGAAGCGGCGCTCGATCTCGGCGAGGGTCTCGTCCGCATCCCCGCCGAGCAGAGCCGGCACGTCGGCGCTGCGCTCGGTCCAGACGATCGAGGAGCGATGCCCGAGGGCGCCGCCCGCCCGCAGCGGCAGGATCGCGAAGGGACCGCTTGGCAGGAAATGCTCGAAGGCCCGGCCCTCGTGGTCGCGGGTGTGCTGCACCGTCGCGACGATGCCCGACTGGGGATAGGACCAGCCGATCCAGCCGATCGAGGCCGCCTCCCGCAGGCGCGAGCGCGCCCCGTCCGCGGCCACCACCAGCGCGGCGGTCTCGGGCTCGCCCGCGCTCAGATCCACGCGGATGCGGCCTCCCTCCGGGACCGCCGCCCGCACCCCCGCCGGAACGAGCCGCACGCCGGCCGCCTCGGCCGCCTCCAGCAGCGCCGCGGCCAGGGGCTCCGCCTCGACCATGTGGGCGAAGGGCTCGCCCTCCGCCCGCAGCTCGGCCTCCGCCTCGGCGTCCCCGAAGGTCAGGAAGACCGGGCGGACCGGATCGCCGACGCGGCTGTCGCTGATCACGAGGCGGCGCATCGGCGCGGCCGCGGCCTCGATCCGCCCCCAGAGGCCGAGCTGCGCCAGCATGCGCCGCGGGCCCGCCGCGACGGCATAGGCCCGCCCGCGATGGCGCGCGGCGCCGACCGAAAGGCCGGGATCGCACACGGCGACCGAGAGGGCGTCCCGGTGGGCCTGCTTCAGAGCCACCGCCAGGGTCAGACCCGGCAGGCCCGCCCCGGCGACGAGCAGGCTGCGGCTCCCGGAGCGGCGATCGGTGGCGGCCATCGGCGTGTTCCTCCCGCGCGGCATCCGCGCCCGCATTCCTCGTGCCCGTCATAGCCGGACCGCGCTCCGGCCGCACCCGCCCACCCATGGGGCGGTGGGCCGCGCAGGCGCCCGGGCCCCGTGGCGCCGTCCGCGCGGGCCGCTATCCTAGTCGCCACGGGCCCTGGGCCCACCCCACGACCGAAACGCCGCCTGCGAAAGCCGTCATGTCCGATCCCGTCGACACCCTCCTCTCGATCCTCGATCTGGAGCGCCTGGAGACCGACCTGTTCCGGGGAGTGAGCCCGGCGATCGGCTGGACGCGGGTGTTCGGGGGGCAGGTCGTCGCCCAGAGCCTCGTGGCGGCCTCGCGCACCGTGGTGTCGTCGCGCCCGCCGCACTCGCTGCACGCCTATTTCCTGCTCGGCGGCGATCCCACGATCCCGATCATCTACGAGGTCGAGCGCATCCGCGACGGCGGCAGCTTCACCACGCGGCGGGTCAAGGCGATCCAGAGGGGCCAGGCGATCTTCGCCATGTCGGTGTCGTTCCACGAGGCGGAGGCCGGCCTGGACCACGCCGCCGCGCCGCCGGACGTGCCGGGGCCCGAGGCACTCGCTGATGCCCGCAGCCTCGCCACGGCCGGGAGCACCATCGTGCCCGCGCCGATGCTGGCCTATTTCACCCAGGCCTGGCCGATCGAGCTGCGCCCCGTCGAGGCCGAGCGCTACCGCGACCGCACGCCGAGGCCCGCCCGCTACCATGTCTGGATGCGCGCCACCCGGGCGCTGCCGGACGATCCGGCGATCCACCGGGCCGTGCTCGCCTACGCCTCCGACATGACCCTGCTCGACGCCACCCTGATCCCGCACGGGCGTACGGTGTTCGACCCCGACATCCAGTCGGCGAGCCTCGACCACGCCCTGTGGTTCCACCGCCCGTTCCGGGCCGATGCGTGGCTGCTCTATTCGCAGGAAAGCCCGAGCGCCGCCGGGGCGCTCGGCTTCGCCCGCGGCACTCTGCATGACGAGGAAGGGCACCTGATCGCCTCCGTGGCCCAGGAAGGGCTGATCCGTCCCCGCCGCCGCTGAGCGGGCCGCGCCGCCGCCGCGACGCCGGGGCTGGCGTCGAGACAGGCATTTCGAGGGGAATTGCCGCCCAAATGGCGCGAATGCCTTTTTTGAAGGCAGTTCGTCCGCGGGCATTGCCCGCCCGCCGCTCAAGCCCCGCTCAGCATCTGGGCATCGGCGCGAATCCGAAAAAGGTTCCGCTTGGCATAGTCCTTGAATGAGGGCGCCCGGACGCAGGGTCTTTCGACCTCTGCGGAACCTGGGTCTCGGCCGTACGCGGCCGGCGGTGGAACGAACAACGCAAAGGGGCGCCGCCCATGAAAATCGTGATGGCGATCATCAAGCCGTTCAAGCTGGAGGAGGTTCGCGACGCCCTAACCGGGATCGGGGTGCACGGCCTGACCGTGACGGAGGTCAAGGGCTACGGGCGGCAGAAGGGCCATACCGAGATCTACCGCGGCGCCGAATACGCCGTGAGCTTCCTGCCGAAGCTCAAGATCGAGGTGGCGGTCGCCGCCGACCTCGTCACCAACGTCATCGACACCATCGCCGGGGCCGCCCGCACCGGCCAGATCGGGGACGGCAAGATCTTCGTGATGCCGCTGGAGAAGGCGGTCCGCATCCGCACCGGCGAGACCGATGTCGACGCGCTCTGACGCGCGACCGCTCCCGCCCGCGCCGGCCCGCCGCCCGTCCTTTCCCCACAGCGCTCTCGCCTTGAAGCGATCAGGAGCTTTCCGTCCATGAAACTTCGACACCTCCTCGCGCTCGGCCTGGGAGGGGCCGTGCTCGGTCTCTGCCTCGTCGAGCCGTCCCTGGCGCAGACGCCGGCCCCGGAAGCGGCCCCCGTCGCGCCCGTGCCCAACAAGGGCGACACCGCCTGGATGCTCCTCTCGGCCATCCTCGTGCTGCTCATGACCGTGCCGGGCCTCGCGCTCTTCTATGGCGGCCTGGTGCGCACCAAGAACATGCTCTCGGTGCTGACCCAGGTCTTCGCCATCGCCTGCATCGTCTGCCTGCTGTGGGTCGCCTACGGCTACAGCCTCGCCTTCACCAACGGCGGCGGCCTCAACGACTTCATCGGCGGCTTCAGCAAGGCCTTCCTCAAGGGTGTCGATGCCAATTCGGTGGCGGCCACCTTCTCGAACGGCGTCGTGATCCCCGAATACGTCTACATCTGCTTCCAGATGACGTTCGCGATGATCACCCCCGGCCTCATCGTCGGCGCTTTCGCCGAGCGGATGAAGTTCTCGGCTCTGATCGTGTTCACGATCCTCTGGGTGACGCTGATCTACTTCCCGATGGCCCATATGGTCTGGTACTGGGGCGGCCCGGATGTCTTCGCCGACGCCGCCCGCAAGCTCGCCGCCGCGGGTGGTGAGGCGAATGCCGCCGCCAAGGCCGAGTACGACGCCGTGCTCGCCGATGCCGGCCTGCTGTTCAAGTGGGGCGCCCTCGACTTCGCCGGCGGCACCGTCGTGCACATCAATGCGGGCATCGCCGGCCTCGTCGGCTGCCTGATGCTCGGCAAGCGCATCGGCTACGGCCGTGACCTGCTCGCCCCGCACTCGCTGACCATGACGACGATCGGCGCCTCGCTCCTCTGGGTCGGCTGGTTCGGCTTCAATGCCGGCTCCAACCTCGAGGCCAACGGCACCACGGGTGTGGCGATGATCAACACCTTCGTGGCCACCGCCGCGGCGGCCGTGTCCTGGCTGTTCGTGGAATGGGCCGCCAAGGGCAAGCCTTCGCTCCTCGGCATGCTCTCGGGCGCCATCGCCGGCCTCGTCGCGGTGACCCCGGCCGCGGGCTTCGCCGGCCCGATGGGCTCGATCGTGCTCGGCTTCGTCGCGGGCGGCGCCTGCTTCGTGATGTGCTCCACCGTGAAGAACGCCATCGGCTACGACGACTCGCTCGACGTGTTCGGTGTCCACTGCGTCGGCGGCATCCTCGGCGCCCTCGCCACCGGCATCCTGGTCTCGCCCGATCTCGGCGGCGCCGGCATCCCGGACTACACCACGAAGCCCGGCGAGCTGGTGCTCGGCACCTACGATATGACCGCCCAGCTCATCACCCAGGCCAAGGCGGTGGGCTTCACCATCCTGTGGTCGGGCATCGGCTCGGCGATCCTCTACAAGCTCGTCGACCTGACGATCGGCCTGCGCGTCACGCAGGAAGAGGAGCGCGAAGGCCTCGACATCGCCGATCACGGCGAGCGCGCCTACAACTACTGACCCGCATCCCCCATCGGAGACTCGTCCTGGACATCGCATCCGGGGCGAGTCTCCGAGCGTCTCCTCGGCGCCGGCTCTTTCCGAGAGCCGGCGCCGACATTCCGGCGGATGCCACAATCGTCGGAAGGGCCCTGGCGCGACAGCGTCGGGGCCCTTCGCGTTTCGAGGCCCGCCGCGCCCCGGCGCCGCGGGCGATCAGGGCCCGCCCCGACGACGGACATCGCCCGCTCGCGCGGGACGGCGTGAGAATGGGAAGCGTCCTTCCTAGGGGGCTCCAGTAAATGTGATCGATCGGCAACAGGTCTTTGGCATCGCCCAAGCGTGGCCGTAATTGCCTAAACGTTGGGCAGTTGCCCGAAACTTCATTTTGCGGTGCAGCCGGCTCTACGGCACCTTGACCGTATCAAGAAACCGGGGCTGAGCTCGATGACCGCGAAACTGCATTTGAAGGCCTCGGTGGCCGCCGTCTCCCTCCTTGTCGCCGGGCCGGCACTGGCTGCCGACATGCCGATGAAGTCCGCGCCGCCGATCATCGCCGTCGAGCATTGCAAGGCCGCGATCTCGAGCCCGACCTTCGGCGGTCTCATCAAGGCGAACCCGAACCCGGCCTGCTTCACCACCGGCATCGGCGACATCTATGTCGGCGGCGCGGTGACGGGCTTCGCCTACACGCAGACCAACGCGTTCGGCATCGTCGCCCCCGGCGGTGAGTTGGACCGCTACGGCCGCGTCGACTTCACGAACCTCCAGGCCTGGATCCAGAAGGCCGACGGCCCGCTCCAGTTCTACGTCCATACCGGCCTCTACTCGATCCCGGCGCTCGGCCTGCCGCTCTACTCCTCCTTCGAGCAGACCGAGTCGCTGTTCGGACCGGTGCCGGTCGCGGTCGGCAAGTGGCAGATCAACGACGAGTGGTCGATCCAGGCCGGCCGGATGTTCACCAACATCGGCTCCGAGCTATTGTTCTCCTACCAGAACCTCAACATCTCCCGCGGTCTGGTGTTCAACCAGGAGAACTTCATCAACCAGGGCGTCCAGGTGAACTACGCCAGCGGCCCCCTGGCGGCCTCGATCTCGGTCAATGACGGGTTCTATTCGGGCCAGCTGAACTGGGTCACCGGTCTCATCACCTACAAGCTCGATGATTCCAACACGATCGGCATCAACGGCGGGACCCATTTCAGCGACTTCGACTCCTCGACCCGCAGCCCGCGCTTCCAGTTCGCGACGATCAACTCGCTGCAGAACAGCAGCATCGTCAGCCTGAACTACACCTACGCCAACGGGCCGTGGATCATCTCGCCTTACGTCCAGTACACCAACGTCGCCAGCAAGCCGAACTACTTCACCCCTCTGGTCGGTGCTGAGACCTGGGGCGGCGCCCTGCTCGCCGGCTACGCCTTCAACGAGAACTTCGGTCTGGCCGGTCGCGTCGAGTACATCGCCCAGTCGGGCACCCGCGGCGACTTCGCCGGCGTGACCGCCACCAACGTGCTGTTCGGACCGGGCAGCTCGGCCTTCTCGTTCACCATCACCCCGACCTACACCTGGGAGCGCTACTTCATCCGCGGCGAGTTCGCGACGGTGCAGGCCTACGACGTCGCCAAGGATTTCGGGCTGGGCGTCGGCGCCGGCTTCGGCCGCAACGGCCTCAAGAGCTCGCAGGAGCGCTACCTGATCGAGACCGGCTTCACCTTCTAAGAGACCCACGCCGCCCGCGCTCTCACGCGGGTCGGCCGAGAGCGATCGAAGCCCCGGATCACCTCCGGGGCTTCCGTCGTTTCGGGGGCGGGCCACCGTGTCGTGCGCTGCCGCCGATGCTTAGCCCGCCGTTAACGCGCCGGTGTTAGCCTTACCGCACCGTTGCCATCGGTCCGGTATCCCGCATGCGTTCCCTTCGCCGCTCCGCGTCGCCCTACGACACGTTCGTCGACAGCCTGCGGCCGTTTCTGGCCAAGCGCTTGACGGAGTGTGGCGGCCTCATCCTCTTCACCGGCGCGGTCGCGCTCACCGTCGCCCTGGCGACGTGGTCGATCGCCGATCCGAGCCTCAACCACGCCACCGACCAGCGGGCGCACAACGTGCTCGGTCGCCCCGGCGCGGTGGTGGCCGATCTCGCCATGCAGCTCCTCGGCCTCGGCTCGATCGTGCTCGCTTTGCCGCCCGTCCTGTGGGGCGTGCGGCTGATGCGCGAGCGCGACCTGCCGCATGGGGGCCTGCGCATCGCCCTGTGGTGCGTCGGCGTGCTCTCGGCCAGCGCGGTCGCGAGCGCCCTGCCGCCCACCGCCCGCTGGCCCCTGCCCACCGGCATGGGCGGCGTGGCAGGCGATGCCCTGCTCGCCGGAACCCGGATGCTGATCGGACCGCTCGCCGCCTTCGCGGGTTTCGTCTTCGCCGCCATCGCCATCCTCAGCCTGACTGCGGCCTGCCGGGTCGCCAAGCCCGTCTTCGAGGAAGAGGACGAGTCGCCCTACGCCGCCGTCCGCGCCCCGGTCCGGTCCGGCGGCGGGTCCGGGCGCGCCGCCGAGCGCCACGATGCCGACGAGCCGAGCCTCGGCATCCTGTCGCTCGGGGCCGTGGCGCAGGCGGTGATGCGGGGACGCGCCTCCCTGCGGGACCGGGTCGAGTCCTGGAAAGCCCCGGCGGAGGAGGCGGACGGCGTGGCCTATGCGGGCAATTCCCCCGCGCTCGCCGCCCGCCGCGCCTTCGCCGATGCGGAGGAAGCCCCGTGGACGCCGCAGGCTCGCGAGCGTGCCGTCCCGACCCGCCGCGAGCCGGTGTTCGACGAGGCCCCCGACGAGGGGGAGGAGGCGCCGTCCCCCGCCTCCCGCCGCCCGGCCGCGCTCCCCGCGGACGAGGACGAGGAGGCGT
>NZ_CAKLBV010000041.1 GCF_920984675.1 Methylobacterium sp. Leaf118 | reverse complement strand
CACCCGCACCGGCCGATCCGGCCGCGGCGCGGGCGCCGGAGGCAGCCACAGCCCGCCTGTCTCCGGACACCGGGACGACGCCCGAGCCCGGATCGCTCCGTGCCGCCCCGTCCGTGCCGTCTCACCTCACCCAGCCGGAGGAGTTGCCCTCGTCCAGGGCCTCCGTGAAGGCTGCGACGCCTCCCGTGACGTCACCCGCACCGGCCGATCCGGCCGCGGCGCGGGCGCCGGAGGCAGCCACAGCCCGCCTGTCTCCGGACACCGGGACGGCGCCCGAGCCCGGATCGATCCGTGCCGCCCCGTCCGTGCCGTCTCACCTCGCCCATCGGGAGGGATCGGCTCCGTCCGGCGCCCCCCCGAAGACTGAGGCGCCCCCCGCGATGTTGCCCGCACTGGCAGAGCCGGCCGCAGCCTGGGCGTCGGCACCGGAGGCGGCTCTGCCTGATGCGGGCCGCGCCGCCGCGTCCGAGCCGCCGCACCTCGCCCGGCCGGAGGGGTCGTCCCCGTCCGACGCCCCGGCGAAGGCCGAGGCGCTTCCCGTGATGTCGCCCGCACCGGCGGAGCCGGCCGCGGCGCGGACGCCAGAGGCGGTTCTGCCCAAGGTGACCGCTGCCCCCACCGCTCCGGAGGCCGGAACCACGCCCGAGCCCGGATCGGACCGTGCATCACCGCCACGGCCAGTGCGCCTCGCCCCGCCGGAGGGATCGGCGCCATCCGGAATCGCCCTGAAGGCTGCGGCGGCGTCGCCCGTCGCGGCGGCAATGCCGGCGCCGACACCGGAAGCGGGACCGGGGCCTGAGCCCGGCGCGGCCGCCATGCCCGCGGTCGGACCGGCGCAGCGCCCCTCCGTCCCGGCTGATGGGTCGATCGACCCGGCCGCGCCCCGTCCCGATTCGCGCCCCGCCGCGCAGGGGCCGGAACCGGTGCGGGCCGAACCGGTGCGGGCGGACCAGGGCCATCCGCTCGATCCGGGCGCACACCGGGTGGTTCTGGGTGCCCAGGAACGGCGTGTCCAAGAGAGAACCGTCCCGGAACGGCCTGTCCAAGAGCAACCTGATCAGATCGACCCCGCTCTCTCCGGACCGGCGCAGCCCGATCCGCGGCTCGCCGGGGCCGGGACGGTCGCGGCTGTGCCAGGCGCAACGCGGGCGGCCCACGGCCGCGTCGGCCTGCCGCCGGTCGCGGCCGATGAGCCGCCAGCGGAGATGGCCGGATCGGCGCCCCTGGCGGAGGGCCAAACGGAGCCGGGACTCACGGAGGGCCCGTCGCCGATCGTCGCGCCGACCGCGTCTCAGGCCGGCTCCCCGCGAGAACCCTTCGCGGAGGCGGCACGGCCGCACCCGACACCGTCCGACGCATCCGTTCGCCGCGCGTCGCCGGGACCGGCCTCGTCGTCCGACGCGCAAGGGCCCGGGATTCCCGCGCCGGGCCGGGCCACGGACGACCGTGCTGGTACCAGCGTGGAGGCGCCGGCCGAGCCACGTCGCGCCGACGGGACGGTGATCGAGGCGCTGGCGCCGACCATTCCGGGGGCGCCGACGCTGGCGGGTCCGCTCTCTCCGGCGCGCCAGATCGCCGATGCCGTCGCCGCGCAGTTTCCGCCCGCCCCGCCGCCCGCCGCCCTCCGCAGCGGGCTGACGACCGAAGCCGGGCCGCTGAAGATCCTGACCCTCCAACTGCATCCGGCCGATCTCGGCTCGGTGCTGGTGCGGATGCGGCTTCAGGACGGGCGGCTGGAGATGAGCCTGCGCACTGCCCGCGAAGACACCGCCGAGCGCCTGCGCCGGGAGGGCGAGGCCCTCACCGGCCTCCTGCGCGAGGCGGGCTATCTGCCGGAGCGCGTCACGATCGAGTCGGGCCCGGCGGCGCAGGGCGGGGCCCAGGGCCAAAGCCAGGGCCAGAGCCCGGGCAACGGGTCCGAGCGCGGCGGGCACCCGCCCTTCGCCGCGGACGCGCAGGACAGGAACCCGGGCGGCGCGACGCCCGACCAATCGGGACGGCGCCCGACCCGCGAGGGGGCCCGGGACGCCCGCGCCGAGGAGCAGGATCATGACACGGCATCTCATGCGCGCGATCGCGGCGGCCTGTATCTCTAGCCTCGTGGCCGGGCCGGTCGCCGCCGCAACCGCGCTGCCGGCGGGCGTCGAATCGGGCCCGGCCGCCCGTCATGCCACCGCCGCGGACGGCACGGCCGGCACGCCGCGGGCGGGCTCGAACGTCTGCGAACAGCAGATGGCGCGGGCCGCCGCCCGCCACGGCGTGCCGCTCGGGATGCTCTATGCGGTCGGCCTCACCGAGAGCGGCAAGCGCGGCTCGCTCCAGCCCTACGCCATGAATATCGGCGGCCGGGCCTATTTCGGCGCCGGCCCCGCCGACGTGATCGCCCGCCTGGGCCAGGCGCAGCGCGAGGGCGTCCGGCTGGTCGATCTCGGCTGCATGCAGATCAACCATCACTACCACCGCGAGAAATTCGCGTCGCTGGAGGCGATGATCGACCCGGCCCAGAACGTCGATTACGCCACCCGCTTCCTCAAGGAATTGCGGGACCGGGAGGGGAGCTGGACGCTCGCGGTGGCGCGCTACCATGCGGGGCCGAACAACAACCCGGCGCAGAAGCTCTATGTCTGCCGCGTCATCACCAACATGGTCGCGAGCGGCTTCGGCAACTGGACGCCGGGGGCGAAGGCGTTCTGTCAGCCGGGCTGACGGCCCGGGGTCTCACCCGACATAGGTGTAGCCCATGTAGCGCTTGGCCTCGATCGGGTCGTGGCCGAGGCGTTCGGCGAGCTTCTTGCGCAGCTTGCTCACGTGGCCCTCAATCACGCTCTCCTCGACGCCGTTGCTGTAGACGCCGTAGACCACGTTGAAGACCTGGGTCTTGGTGAGCCGGCGCCCGCGGTTGCGCACGAGATATTCGAGAATGTGGCGCTCGCGCCGCGGCAGGGACAGGCTCACGCCGTCGATCTCGGGGTCGCGGCCGTCGTGGAACACCTTGAGCCGGTCCGGCGCCGGAGGGGCGGCCTCGCCCGGCGCGGCCCCCGGCATCGTGGCGTTGACACGGCGCCAGATCGCCTCGGAGCGGGCCAGGATCTCGCGGACATGGACGGGCTTGGGCAGCACGTCGTCGATGCCGGCATCGAGGAGCTGCACCGTCTGCTCCAGGGAGCGCAGGTCGGCCAACGCGATGATCGGCGCCCGGGAATGGCGGCGGATGGAGGTGACGCATTTCGGCCGGTCCTCGAAATCGCCGAGGAGGAAGCCCTGCACGGCGTCGAGGTCGCTCGGGGAGGCTGCCTCGATCCAGCTCAGGAACTCGTCCGGCAGGAGGCCGAAGGAGGAGATCCCCTCCCGCTCGAAGCTCGCCTTGTAGCCCGCGTTCACAGCTTCCCGCGGGTCGACCAGGAAATACATCGGCGCTTGTCCCTCCGATCCGGCCGGATTCGGTCCGGTCAGGCCCCGGAGGGTTCGGGCTCGTCCACGACGGCGCCGGCCCACCCGCCCCTCATCGAGACGGCGGTCCGGTCGCGTCCATCGTTCCCGAGGAGCCGGCGCGAACCCTCGATTCGCGGCCACGCCCCATCCATGTCGCGGCGCAGCACGGGAATCAATTGCGCGCGTACGGCATTCATTATTCCAAGCCGGGGCGTGTCATCCGTGCCGAGTTGGTGCGCGGGGTCAGGCGTGGCAGAGGCGCGCCCGGTCGAGGGCGTGGGCGAAGCGGTCGAGGCGAAGCGGTGCGGAATCCTCGGCGACGATGCGCTGGATCGCGACGCCCGCGAACATCTCGTCGAGAACGAGCTTGAAGAACACGGTCAGCGGCTCGGCGGCGAATTCCATGTCGAGCACGACCTGCATCGAGCGGCCGAATTCGAGGCAGACATCGGCCGCGTCCGCGTAGGTCAGGACCGAGTCCTTGAAGAAGAGTTCGGCGGAGGAGGCCACCACGTCGGCGATGTTGCCGTGATGCTGGCTGCGGATCCAGCCGATCAGCACGCCGCCATCGACGAGGCAGAGCTCGGCGATGAACTCGCGCAGGGCCGTGGCGAAGATCTCCTCGGCCGCGGCGAGGCCATCCGGCAGGCCGGGCCGTCCGAGCGAGAGGGGATTGGCCTGAAGGGTCATCGGGCTCTCGCGAACAGGAAAAACAGGATCTGGGCCACGGCGCGGTAAAATTCTGCCGGAATCGTCTGATCGACCTGCACAGCATCGTACAGCGACCTTGCGAGAGGCTTGTCCTCGATCACCGCGATGCCTTTTTCTTCGGCGATGGCGCGGATACGCAGCGCGATGAGGTCCTGCCCCTTGGCGAGGACGAGCGGCGCCGGATTCTCGGTCGGCTCGTAGCGGAGCGCCACGGCGAAGTGGGTCGGATTGGCGATCACCACGGTCGCCCGGTCGACATTGGCGAGCATCCGGTTGCGGGCGCGGTCCTGGGCGAGCGAGCGCAGCCGCGCCTTCACGGAGGGGTCGCCTTCGGTCTGCTTGTGCTCGTCCTTGATGTCCTGGTGCGACATGCGCAGCGAGCGCTGCCAGCGCAGGCGCGCCCAGACGAGGTCGCCCGCCACGATGACGATGATCGCGATGGCGATCGCCGCGACGAGGCGGATCGCGACGGACAGGATCAGTTCGGGCAGCTGGCTCGGATCGACGAACATGGCGTTCACGGCTCTTGTCCGCTCCGAGCGAAGGAGCAGGAGGGCGACGAGACTGACCGATAGGAATTTAACGATGGATTTCAGGAATTCGACTTGACCCTGGATCCCGAAGATCCGCTTGAACCCGGCCATCGGGGAGACCCGCTGCCATTTCGGGGTGATCCGGTCGCCGACGAAGCGCGGCAGATTCTGGAGCAGCGAGGCCGCGAGACTGCAGGCGCAGAGCAACACCAGGATCGGCAGCAGGAAGCGCCCCGTGGCCAGCGCCACCTGATTGAGCAGCAGCGTCGCGTCCCCGCCGGTCTCCAGGCGGAAGCCGCGGGGCTCGTCGAGGAGCGGCGACAGGCTCTGCGCCAGCTGCGCCGCCTGCCCCCGGGCGAAGAAGGCGAGCGCGATCAGGAGGCCGAGGATCGAGGCGAAGACCGGCGCCTCGCGGGAGAACGGGATGTCGCCCTTCTCGATCGCGTCGCGGACCCGCTTCTCGGTGGCGGCTTCCGTCTTGCTTTCCTTGTCGGAATCCTCCGCCACGCCTCAGCCCCGTCGGGCGAAAGGCGGCAGGAGGGAACGCCCCGGACGGGGGCCCGCCCGACACGGAATCGAGGCGCCCCCGACAAAAGCCCGCTCAGCGGATGAGCGCTTCATCCTCGCCTCCCGGATTGATCTCGATCTCGCCGCGCCCGGCCATCTCCATGGCCATGTCGGTGATGGAGCGGCGCGCCTCCATGACGTCGCGCTGCGCCGCCGGCTCGCCGCCGTTGAGTTCGTGCTCGACCATGCGGCGCACCCGGGCCGAGAGCGCGGAGAGCACGGTGCCCCGGAACTCCGCGTCGGTGCCCTTGAGCGCCAGCACCAGCCGGTCGTTGGGCACGGCGTCGAACAGGGTGGTGCGGGCGCGGGGGGCCAGCTTGACGATGTCGTCGAAGGTGAAGAGCAGGCCTTTCAGGATCTCGACCGATTTCGGGCGCGACTCGCCGAGGCTGGAGAGCACGTCGTCCATCTGATGGCGCTCCATCTTGTTGATGATGTCGGCCATCTTGGCGTGGGTGTCGGCGCCGGAATTGCGGGCGCCGTTGATCATGAAGTCCTCGTGGAGCGTCTTCTCGATGTTCTGCAGCACGTCGTCGACGATCGGCTTGAAGCTCAGCATCCGCCGCATCACCGTGTTGCGGACCGGCCCGGGCAGGTGGCCCATCACCTTGGCGGCGGTGGCGGGCTTGACCTTGGACAGGATCAGCGCCGCGGTCTGGGGATGCTCCTTGACGAGGTAGCTCGCCAGCACGCTCTCCTGGACGGTGCCGAGGCGCTCCCAGATCGAGCGGGTGGCGCTGCCGCGCACCTCGGCCAGGATGTCGGCGATCTGGTCGGCGGGCAGGAGCCCCGTGAGCAGCTTCTCGACCTCGTTGGCCGTGCCGACGAGGCTGTTGCCGGCCTTGAACTCGGTGGAGAACGATTCGACCACCGCGTCGAGCTGGTCGGAACTGACCGCGCCGAGCTGCGAGGCCGAGCGGGTGATGCGCTTCAGCTCGTCCGGCTCAAAATACTTGATGAGCCGCCCGGCCGCCGGCTTGCCCATGGCGAGCAGGAGCGCGGCGACCTGATCGGTCGGGTCGAGCCGGCGGCCGGCCAGGCGGGGTGGCGCGGGAACGGAGGCTTGCGCGGGAACGGAGGCTTGCGCCGGGACGGGGCTTGCGGACATCGCGGACCTTGCGCGCTAGCGTTCGCGGCGAAGCCGGCCGCGGACAGGCCCGGCCGTCCGGGGCAGTTCCTGGTCGCGTGCGCGCGCCGGCATCGGTCTCACCTGTCCGGGCTAGCTGTTGGCGTCGTCGGCGGAGGGGCCGACCACTTCGGTCAGCGAGACGCCGAAGCGGGAATTGTCCTCCTCGACGATCACGATCTCGCCCCGGGCGATGACGCGACCGTTGACCATCACGTCGACGGGCTCGCCGACCCGGTGGTCGAGGGGGACGACGGCGCCGCGGCCGAGCTTCATCAGGTTGGCGACCGGCATCGTGGCCGAGCCGAGCACCACCTGCATCAGGACCGGGATGCGCAGGATCGAATCGAGATTGCGGGCATCGCCGATGCGGGCGTCGGCACCGAGATCGGCTTCGGGGAAGGGGCTGCTGCTCATCGCTCGGGCTCGTGGTGTCGGCCGCGTGGGGTCCGGCTTGGCCGTGCGAGAGGTCTAGCCGGTCTGGCTGACGCGAGGCTGTCGAAGCTGAAAGTTGGCTTCCTGCCGGTTGAACTCCTCTCCGGCCTTGGAGTGCATTCCTAGCGATCAATCATCGCGGCAGGGCAATCTACGCTCTTTGACTTTTCAACCCTTTGCTATATCTTGGGTTGCAACGATCGCAGGGCGCAATCAAATCCAGATAAAACCAGGCGATCATTGCATTTCCTCAGAGCAGAAACCTATGAACAGCCATCACAATTCAGATATAACTGAATTCGATCCAAGCAATACCGACAAAAATAAAATACTCAACTCACAAGCTTGGGTCCCCTGCCGCATCTGCCGCGATATGTTTGGTCGCATACGATTTACAGTTCGTTTCTGCGGGAGTTGCGAGCGGGCATTTTGTGAGAGCGACCACGGCAGTTTTGTGGGCCGCGGCGTAGGGGTTTGCGTACGCTGCTACAATAGAAATAATATGGAACTTCAAGGCACAAAACCGAAATGACCTTTTAAAAGCAAATCGCCGATGTCAGAAAATCGCACACAAGCAACTGAGAATCGAGCCTGATTCTCGATCCGGAAATTTGGTAGTTTTACAATTTCTGATTCCGTTCAGCGATCAAGGTTGTGTGCGAAGCCTCCAGCGCCGCCAAGGTCGCCCGCGCCTCCTCGATCTTGAGGCTCAGGGCGTCCAGCACCTCGCGGCCCTCGTCCTTGAAGGCGCGCACGGCCTCGCCGGCCTGGGTCAGGGCGAGGCCCGAGGCCGCGACCGCGGCGCCGTACTCGGCCTGGGCCCGGTCGAGGCGCTTGAGCTTGAGATACATCGGCACCACGCAGGCGCTCGTGGCCACGAGGGCGAGGAGCAGGATACCGTCAACCAAGGAGCCCATCGCCGCCCTCCTTCTCCGGATTGATCGCCTCCTCCACCCGCAGGACATAGGCCCCCTGCGACTGGCCGGCCCGGCACCAGAACAGCGGCCGGTCGTTGCCCTCGAGCTTGATCCGCGTCGCGGGGGTGGCGTCGAGTTCGATCACTTGGCCCACCTTCAGCCCGGCGATCTCGCCGAGCGTCAGGTGGCGCTCCTCCAGCACGGCCCGCAGCTTCACCGCGGTCTTCTGCGCCTCGGCGGCGATCTGCTGGGCCCAGCGGGGATCGCGGGCGGCGGATTCGCCGGTCAGCACCTTGCCGAGCGCCGGGCGCAGGGGGTTCAGCACCGTCTGCGGGATGATGAGAAACATCTCGCCGCCGCGGTTCAGGGCCTGGAGCAGGAACTTGGCCTGGACCGACTTGTTGGAGCGCCGGCCGATGACGGCGAACTCCATGCGGGTCTCCATCCGCTCCAGGCGGAACGGCGTCTGCGACACGAGCCCGAAGGAGGATTCGAGCGCCTTGCCGACCTGCTCGAACACCATCTGGGCGATCCGCAGCTCGATCGCCGAGAAGCTGCGCTCCTCCTCCACCGGCGGCTCGGAGCCGTCGGCGCCGAACAGCACCTCGACCATCGTGTAGAGGAAGTCGCGGTCGAGCCCGACCAGGATGTGGCCGTCCCATTCCGGCGCGTGGAAGATGCCGACCACGGCGTTGGCGTCGTAGGCGTCGAGGAACTCGCCGAAGCGCCCGCTCTCGACCCCGCTCAGGGAGTAGAAGGTCGAGGAGGAGGCCAGATGCTTGGCCGCGTCGCTGCACGCCGTGGCGAGGCGGTCGAACACGACGTGGAGCATCGGCAGCCGGTCGAGCGACAGGCCCCCGGCCTCCAGGATGCGGGTGCGGAGGTCGGCCGCGGGTTTCGGCGCGGCGGCCGGGGTCGGCAGCGGCGCGAAGGCCGGCGCTTCGGGCGTCTGGATCTCGTCCATGGTCAGGTCCCGCTCACGCCGCCTGGGCCTGGGCGCCCGGCACGGTGGCGCTCTCGACCTCGTCGATGGTGGGGCGGTCGGCGCCCGCGATGCCCTTGCGGCCATGCTCGATCGCGACCTGGGGCAGCGCGCCGTTCATGTAGGCGATCAGGCTCTGCTTCACGATGGTGTAGACGCTGCACTGCTTCTCGCGCACGCCCTTCACCTTGATGGCGAGCGGGGCGAGCATCCCGTAGGAGGCGAACACGCCGATGAAGGTGCCGACCAGCGCCGCGCCGATGAGGCCGCCGAGAATCTGCGGCGACTGGTCGAGGGCGCCCATCGCCTTCACGATGCCGAGCACCGCCGCGACGATGCCGAGCGCGGGCAGCGCCTCCGCCACGGTGTTGATCGCGGCATAGGGCTTGAGCCGGTACTTCTTGTGCGTGCCGATCTCCTCCTCCATCAGCGCCTCGATCTCGTGCGAGCGGGCGTTGCCGATGAGGATCAGGCGGCAATAGTCGCAGATGAACAGCACCAGGTCCTGGTCCTTGGTGACGTCGGGATAGTTCTTGAAGATCTCGGAATTGGCCGGATCGTCGAAATGGGTCTCGACCTCGTTGCGCGGCTTGGTCTTCAGCTCGCGCATCAGGGCGTGGAGCAGGCCGAGCAGGGACAGGAAGTCCTTGCGCTTGGGGCCCTTGTCGGTGATCGCCTCCATGGTGGCCTTGCCGGAATCGATCACGGTCTTCATCGGGTTGGCGATCACGAAGGTGCCGCCCGCCATCCCGAAAATGATCACGAACTCCCAGGGCTGCCAGATCACGATCAGGTGCCCGCCCATGGCGACGAAGCCGCCGAGCATGCTCCCGATCGCGATGATCAGGCCGATGAAGATCCCCATGACACCGCTCCGCGCACCCGTGAGGGCCCTTGTCCGGTGCGAATAGGCGGGCAGGCTTGCGCGGGGCTTTGTCGGGCCGTCCCGCCGCCTGGCTTGGAGGCCGGGCCTCGAGGACCTAACTGAGGCCTCGACACGCGAACGCCGGAGCGCACGCCTTGCCCCACGACGACGGCCCCGCCCAGATGCATGCCACGACGATCCTGATGGTCCGGAAGGGCGGCCGGGTGGTGATCGGCGGCGACGGGCAGGTCAGCCTCGGCCAGACCATCGTCAAGGGCAATGCCCGCAAGGTCCGCCGGCTCGCGAAGGGCAGCGTGATCGGGGGCTTCGCCGGCGCGACGGCCGACGCCTTCACCCTGTTCGAGCGACTCGAGGGCAAGCTGGAGCAGTATCCCGGTCAGCTCACCCGCGCCTGCGTCGAACTCACCAAGGACTGGCGCACCGACCGCTATCTCCGCCGCCTCGAGGCCATGATGCTGGTCGCCGACCGGGAGATCAGCCTGCTGCTGTCCGGCTCCGGCGACGTGCTGGAGCCCGAGAGCGGGGTGATGGCGATCGGCTCGGGCGGCAATTACGCCCTGTCCGCCGCCCGCGCCCTGGAAGACGGCGACCTCGACGCCGAGGCGATCGTGCGCAAGGCGATGAAGATCGCGGCCGAGATCTGCGTCTACACCAACGGCAACCTCGTCATCGAGGCGCTCGACGCAGGTTGATTGTAGATTTTCACCCACCGTCATTCCGGGGCCGCGCAGCGGAACCCGGAATCCACGACGGGCCTCGACGCCATGTCCCCTCGTCGCATCACGGGTGGATTCCGGGTTCGCTTCGCGCCCCGGAATGACGGTGGCGTTTCAGGCTTTCTTGAAGCGCGCAAAAGCCCCGCGACTGGAAAGCTCCTCCCGGCGCGCATAGATCGAAACCCTCGGCGCCCATCCCGCCGCAGACGTGGAGTCCGATGACCACCTTCTCTCCCCGCGAGATCGTCTCCGAGCTCGACCGCTTCATCGTCGGCCAGGGGGACGCCAAGCGCGCCGTCGCGATCGCGCTGCGCAACCGCTGGCGCCGTCAGCAGCTGAAGGGGCCGCTGCGCGAGGAGGTGGCCCCGAAGAACATCCTGATGATCGGGCCGACCGGCTGCGGCAAGACCGAGATCGCGCGGCGCCTCGCGCGGCTCGCCAACGCGCCCTTCCTCAAAATCGAGGCGACGAAGTTCACCGAGGTCGGCTATGTCGGCCGCGACGTGGAGCAGATCGTGCGCGATCTCGTCGAGGTCGGCATCGGCCTGACCCGGGAGGAGCGCCGCAAGGCGGTGAAGGCCAAGGCGGAGGCCGCGGCCGAGGCGCGCATCCTCGACGCCCTGGTGGGCCCGACCGCGAGCCCGGCGACCCGCGAGAGCTTTCGCAAGAAGCTGCGGGCCGGCGATCTCGACGACAAGGAAGTGGAGCTCGAACTCGCCCCGAGCGGGTCGCAGGGCCTGCCGATGTTCGAGATTCCCGGCGTGCCGGGCGCCTCCATGGGCGCGATCAACCTCTCCGACATGCTCGGCAAGGCGCTGGGCGGCCAGCGGGGCAAGCCGCGCCGGATCACGGTGGCGGAGGCCCACGCGCCGCTGATCGCCGAGGAGAGCGACAAGCTCGTCGACGACGACGCGCTGACCCGCGACGCGGTCCGCGAGGTCGAGGACAACGGCATCGTCTTCCTCGACGAGATCGACAAGATCTGCGCCCGCGAGGGGCGCTCGGGCGCCGACGTGTCCCGCGAGGGCGTGCAGCGCGATCTGCTGCCGCTCATCGAGGGCACCACCGTCGCGACCAAGCACGGCCCGGTGAAGACCGACCACATCCTGTTCATCGCCTCCGGCGCCTTCCACGTCTCGAAGCCGTCGGACCTGCTGCCCGAATTGCAGGGGCGCCTTCCGATCCGGGTCGAGTTGCAGCCGCTGACCGTGGAGGATTTCAAGCAGATCCTGACCGCGACGGAAGCGAGCCTCCTGAAGCAGACCGTCGCCCTGATGGAGACCGAGGGCGTCACCCTCGACTTCACGGAGGACGCCGTCGATGCGCTCGCCCGCGTGGCGGTCGAAGTGAACGGCTCGGTGGAGAATATCGGCGCCCGCCGCCTCCAGACCGTCCTGGAGCGGGTGATCGACGAGATCTCCTTCACCGCCACCGATCGCTCCGGCGAGACGGTGCGGATCGACGCCGCCTATGTGCGCGACCGCGTCGAGGATCTCGCCGCCAATGCCGACCTGAGCCGGTTCATCCTCTGAGCCCATGCCGGCGCGTCCCGGCCCGGACGGCGGGACGCTGTGGCCCGTGGCGGCGGTCCTCGCCGCGATGGTCTCGATCCAGACCGGCGCCGCCTTCGCCAAGGGGCTGTTTCCGGCGATCGGGGCGGCGGGCGTATCCACCCTGCGGGTCGGCTTCGCCGCGCTGATCCTGCTGGCCCTCTGGCGGCCCTGGCGGCGCCGCCTGACCGGGCGCGCGATCGGCGCGGTCGCCCTCTACGGGGCGGCTCTGGGGCTGATGAACCTGCTGTTTTACCTGTCGCTGCGCACGCTGCCCCTCGGGATCGCGGTGGCGATCGAGTTCACCGGGCCGCTGGCCGTCGCCTTGTGGGGCTCGCGCCGCCCGGCCGACCTCGCCTGGATCGGGCTCGCCGTCGCCGGCCTCGCCCTGCTGCTGCCTTTGGGCGATGCCGCCTCGGTCGACCCCGCCGGCGCCGCGCTGGCGCTCGCCGCCGGGGGATGCTGGGCCCTCTACATCGTGTTCGGGCCGGCGGCGGGCCGGGCCGGCGGAGCGGGCGCCGTGGCGCTCGGCATGGCGGTGGCGGCCCTCGTCGTCGCGCCCTTCGGTATCGCCTCGGCCGGCGCCGACCTCCTCGTGCCCGCGACCCTGCTCGCGGGCCTCGCGGTCGCGCTCCTGTCGAGCGCCCTGCCCTACTCGCTGGAGATGTTCGCGCTCACCCGCATGGACCGGGCGGCCTTCGGCGTGCTGATGAGCCTGGAGCCGGCCCTCGCGGCGCTCGCCGCCGTGCCGCTGCTCGGCGAGGTGCCGAGCCCGCTCCAGGGCTTCGCGATCATCTGCGTCAGCGCCGCCTCGGTCGGCATGTCGGCGCGGCGGGCGAAGCGCACCCGGTGAGGCCGGGCGCTACCGGCGGATCAGCACCACGCCCGCGACGAGCAGCGTCACGCCCAGCAGCCGCGCCGGATCGGCGGAGCGCTGGGCGAGGCCGAGCAGGCCGAAATGGTCGAAGGTGATCGAGGCCAGCATCTGGCCCGCCACCACGAGGGCGATGAAGGTCGCCGCACCGATCTGCGGCACGAGCAGGATCGCGAGTCCGATGAAGATCGCCCCGAACAGGCCCCCGCTCCAGGCCCACCACGGAACCCGCAGGGCGAGGCCCGCCGCGGGCGGAGGATCGCGCAGCAGAAGCGCCAGCAGCGCCATGCAGGCGAGGCCGACGAGATAGCTCGCGAAGCCCGACCAGACGGCGGAGGCGAGGGCGCCGCGCAGGTTCGCGTTGAGGATCTGCTGCACCACGAGGCTGATGCCGGCGAGCACCGCGAGAACGGACGGGACGAGGAGGGCGAGCATCGGCGGACCTCTTGTTTCCGCGCGACGCCGGACCCGGGCGCCGTGCCGGCCCTGACAACCAGCGCGGCCCCCCGCCGTCAAATGGTCGGGCCGGACGGGCCGGGTCGATCCGGCCTGTCGCGATCGCGTCCGGGCGCTGATCCGCCACGGGGCCTGCCCGTCATGGCGCGACGCGCTTCGGCCCACGCACCGTCGGGCGCGGCGAGAGCGTGCCCGGACCGTTGAGGACCGTGACGAGCCGCCAGTGGATCGACCAGCCGTCCTGCACCTGGGCCTTCGTGTAGGGCAGCGCAGCCTGCGGCGGCTGACGCACGCTGTTCTCATCGGACAGACAGTATTCCCAGATTATGTAAGAGTTCGCCATGGGCCCGGTGAAGGTCTGCGACAGCTCGTAGAAGCCCGCCGGATACTGGATCCCGGCTCGCCCCGTGAACGGGCGTCGCTGCCATGCCCCGAACATGCTGATGATCGGCTGGCCATCGGCGTCGATCGCCAATCGATGGAAGTCCGGATCGACCCGGTGCAGATATTCGACGATGTCGCCGACTGTATTTCCGCCGACCTGGCTCAGTTCGACGGTGGTCTCATAGAACACACCGGCCACTTGAAACGCGACGGCCATCTCGTTCCCTTCGCGGCGACCACGGCCCGTTCGATGGTGTGATCGTGGGAGCGATCGGCACGACGCCGCGTTCCGGGCGGAGGGCTCGGAACGACAGCAACTCAAAGATGCAGTTCCATCCGGAGCACCGCAACTCGAAAGCGCTGCCGTGTCGTTCAAGTGGGCGTGATCGCGACGTCTCGGTGTTCCGGGACAACGGGCCGCGGCGCCGGGCTCTTCCTCGGTATACCCGCCGCCCCGGACCGCCCTACCCTCGTTGCAGCGGCACGGTCATCGAACCGTCGATCACCTGGCCGTCCTGCCCGGACGCCTTCGGGGTCGCCGAACAGGATCGCGCCGCCGCGCCGCCGAACCGGGAGGATACCGATGCCACGAAGGGCCTGTTTCGCCGCCGCTCTGGGCCTGCTTCTGGCGGGGCAAGGCCCTGCCTTCGCCCAGTCCCCCGAGCCGCCGCGGGCCGAGCAGGTCCTGGCGCAGGTCATGAAGGCGCGCGGCGACCTCAACGCCAATTGCAAGATCGACATCCTGCGCGAGAGCCCGCTCGGCGACCTCCCCTGCCGCACCGGCACCCGCACCGCCGTCGAGGCCTGGGACGAGGCCCTGACCGGGGCCGGCCTGCCGGGCGCGGAGCGCGACGGGATCGCCGACCGGCTCGGCCTCACCCCCGGCCCGGAGGACGACAAGGCGGGCATCTGGCGGGCCGATCCGCGCGACGTCGCCCGCCTGATCGCCACTCTGCGCCTCAAGGCGGGCGGCTGAGGCGGAGGCAGGCCTGATCCTTGCTGGTCCCACCGCGATCCACCCCCGGACACGGAGTCCCGAACGCATGCGCTTCACGCTCGGCTGCAGCCTTGCCTACGAGGTCGAGGCGCCCACGACCTTCATCTTCAACGTCGAGGTCGCCCGGCTGAAGAGCCACCGCATCATCGGCGAGACCCTGACGCTCGCGCCCGAACTTGCCCACCGGGTCTATGTCACCCCCGATCTGCGGAACCGCTACCTCGGCGTGAACGTCGCGCCCGGACCGTTCTCGCTCGAATACAACGCCGAGGTCGATCTCACGGTCGTGCGGGCCGATCCCGATACCATCCACGAGACGCCGGTCGCCGCACTGCCGCTCGACATCCTGCCGTTCCTGCTGCCGAGCCGCTTCGTCTCCTCCGATCGGCTCACGCCCTTCGCCCAGGCCGAGTTCGGGCATCTGCCCAAGGGCCACCAGCGCGTGAACGCGATCTGCAACTGGATCCACGACAACATCGCCTACCAGCGCGGCGCCAGCGACGGCGAGACGACGGCCGACGAGAGCCTCCTGAAGCGGGCGGGCGTGTGCCGGGATTTCGCCCATATCGGCACCGCGTTCTGCCGCGCGCTCGGCATCCCGGCCCGCTTCGTGAGCTGCTACGCCTACGGCCTCGTGCCGGGCGACTTCCACGCCGTGTTCGAGGCCTATCTCGACGGGCGCTGGTGGCTGTTCGACGCGACGCGACAGGCCCATCTCGACGGGCTGGTGCGCATCGGTATCGGGCGCGACGCGGCCGAGATCGCCTTCTCCACGCCCTACGGCGCGATGAAGCCGACCGGCATGGAGATCCGCATCGACCGCGCCGACGGCGGCCCGGAGCCGGCCGAGCGCACGGTCGATGCGATCTCGACCGAGGAGCCGGCCCCCCATGCGGGCGCCGCTTGAGGTCCGCGGGCCGGCACCTCGACAGGGACGATGATCCTGTCATCCTGTGATCCGAGGCAGGAGCAACCCGATGCCCTATCGCCACACCGTCGGCCCGCGCACCCACGTCTTCGGCGACCTCGCGACGTTGATGGCCAAGGCGACGCCGATCCGCTCCGGCGACTGCCTCGCGGGCATCGCCGCCGGCTCGGCCGAGGAGACCATGGCGGCTCGCTGGTGCCTCGCCGAGGTGCCGCTCAAGGAGATCCTGGCCCGGCCGCTGATCGCCTACGAGGACGACGACGTCACCCGGCTGATCCTCGACGACCACGACGACGCGGCCTTTGCCGAGATCGCCCACCTGACCGTCGGCGATTTCCGCGAGTTCCTGCTCACCGCCTCCTCGGCGACGCTCGCCCGCATCGCCCCGGGCGTCACCCCGGAGATCGCGGCGGCCGTCTGCAAGATCATGCGCAACCAGGACCTGATCCTGGTCGCCCGCAAGTGCCGGGTGGTGACCCGGTTTCGCAACACGATCGGCCTGCCCGGGACCCTCGCGGTCCGGCTCCAGCCCAACCACCCCACCGACGACCCGGCCGGCGTCACCGCCTCGATCCTCGACGGGCTGAGCTTCGGCTGCGGCGACGCGGTGATCGGCATCAACCCGGTCTCGGATTCGCTCCAGACCATGGCGGGCCTGCTGCGCCTGTTCGACGGCATCATCGCGCGCCTCGCGATCCCGACCCAGGCCTGCGTGCTCACCCACGTCACCACGACGCTCGACGCGATGAACCGGGGGCTGCCGGTCGATCTCGTGTTCCAGTCGATCGCGGGCACGCAGCGGGCCAATGCGAGCTTCGGCGTCACGCTGCCGATCCTCAAGGAGGCGCAGGAGGCGGCTTTGGCGCTGAAACGCGGGACGCTCGGCGACAACGTGATGTATTTCGAGACCGGCCAGGGCTCGGCGCTCTCGGCGGACGCCCATCACGGCATCGACCAGCAGACGCTGGAGGCGCGCGCCTACGCGGTCGCCCGCCGCTACCGGCCGTTGCTGGTCAACACGGTGGTGGGCTTCATCGGACCCGAATACCTCTACGACGGCAAGGAGATCATCCGGGCCGGCCTGGAGGACCATTTCTGCGGTAAGCTGATGGGCGTGCCGCTCGGCGTCGACGTCTGCTACACCAACCACGCCGAGGCCGATCAGGACGACATGGACACCCTGCTCACGCTCCTCGGCGCGGCCGGCTGCACCTACGTGATGGGCATCCCCGGTGCCGACGACGTGATGCTGAACTACCAGTCCACCTCGTTCCACGACCAACTCTACATCCGCGAGGTCCTGGGCCTGAAGCGGGCGCCGGAATTCGCGGAATGGCTCGCCCGCATCGGGCTCACCGACGCCGCCGGCACGCTGCTGCCCGGCGGCGCGGCCGCCCGCCTCCTCACCGCCGCGCCGGATCTCGCCGCGTGAGTGGGCCGGACGACGACCTGTGGCGCCGGCTCGCGGCCCTGACGCCGGCCCGGATCGGGCTGGGCCGGGCGGGCGCCGGCCTGCCGACCCGCGAGGTGCTGAAGTTCGGCCTCGCCCACGCCCAGGCCCGCGACGCCGTGCACACGCCGATGGATGCGGCGGCCGTCGCCGCGGCGATCGAGGAACTCGGCCTGTCCACCGTCGCGGTGACCTCGGCGGCGGAGGATCGCGCGACCTATCTGCGCCGCCCCGATCGCGGGCGCCGCCTCTCGCCCGAGAGCCGGAAGGCCCTCGACGCAGCGGCGGAGGCGCCCGTGGACCTCGCCCTCGTCGTCGCCGACGGCTTGTCCGCCCGGGCGGTCCACGAGGGCGCGGCGGCGATGCTCGCCGCGTTCAAGCCCCACGCGGACAAGGCCGGCTGGCGCCTCGCGCCCGTGGTGGTCGCGACGCAGGCGCGCGTGGCGCTCGGCGACGAGGCCGGGCAAGCCCTGAAGGCCCGCGCCGTGGCGGTCCTGATCGGCGAGCGGCCGGGCCTGTCCTCCCCCGACAGCCTCGGCCTCTACGTCACCTTCGACCCACGGCCCGGGCGCTCGGATGCGGAGCGAAACTGCATCTCGAACGTGCGTCCCGCCGGCCTCTCGCACGATCTGGCGGCGTTCAAGCTCGGCTGGCTCCTGACCCAGGCCTTCGCGCGCGGGCTGACCGGGGTCGGCCTCAAGGACGAGAGCGACCAGCTGATCGAGGCGGCGGAAACGCCCGAATCCCTGGCGCCGCCCGTCTGACCGCTTCGCCGGGGCGGGCTTCGGCCGCCGCGCAAGCGTGGCTGTTGCGGACCCGACACACCGCGAAAGCAACCTGACTTTGCCTTGAGCTGTGCCTCCGAGCGCCGCAATCCCACCATAAACCGGGACGACTTCCGGGGTCGCGGTAAATGCTGTCGCTCCAACGCTTTACCGCGGAGTTTCGAGGGTGTCGAAGGACGCTTTCCGGTGAGGCCGCGCCCCCGCGGCCGCGCGGGCTCGGATGCGTAAGGGAACGGGGCCGAGATCAGCGATGGACGCGCGTCAGACCGACAAGTCGAAGCTGCCGAGCCGGCACGTGACGGAGGGGCCCGAACGGGCGCCGCACCGTTCGTATCTCTACGCCATGGGCCTGACCACCGAGCAGATCCACCAGCCGCTCGTCGGCGTGGCCTCCTGCTGGAACGAGGCCGCGCCCTGCAACATCTCGCTGATGCGCCAGGCCCAGGCCGTGAAGAAGGGCGTCGCCGCCGCCAGGGGCACGCCGCGCGAGTTCTGCACCATCACGGTCACCGACGGCATCGCCATGGGCCACGGCGGCATGCGCGCCTCGCTGCCCTCCCGCGAGGTCATCGCCGACTCGGTCGAGCTGACGATCCGCGGCCATTCCTACGACGCGCTCGTGGGGCTCGCCGGCTGCGACAAGTCGCTTCCCGGCATGATGATGGCCATGGTGCGCCTCAACGTGCCGTCGATCTTCATCTATGGCGGCTCGATCCTGCCCGGCTCCTTCCGCGGCCGGCCGGTCACCGTGCAGGACCTGTTCGAGGCGGTCGGCAAGGTCGCCGTCGGCGACATGAGCCTCGACGATCTCGACGAGCTGGAGCGGGTCGCCTGCCCCTCGGCCGGCGCCTGCGGCGCGCAGTTCACCGCCAACACCATGGCGACCGTCTCGGAAGCCATCGGCCTCGCTTTGCCCTACTCCGCCGGCGCGCCCGCCCCTTACGAGATCCGCGACCAGTTCTGCGCCGCGGCCGGCGAGAAGGTGATGGAGCTGATCGCCAAGAACATCCGCCCGCGCGACATCGTCACCCGCAAGGCGCTCGAGAACGCCGCCGCGACGGTGGCGGCGTCCGGCGGCTCGACCAACGCGGCGCTCCACCTGCCGGCGATCGCGCATGAATGCGGCATCGAATTCACGCTGTTCGACGTGGCCGAGATCTTCCGCAAGACGCCCTACATCGCCGATCTGAAGCCCGGCGGGCGCTACGTCGCCAAGGACATGTTCGAGGTCGGCGGCATCCCGCTCCTGATGAAGACGCTGCTCGACCACGGCCACCTGCACGGCGATTGCCTCACCGTGACCGGCCGCACGATCGCCGAGAACCTCGCCAAGGTGGCCTGGAACCCCGATCAGGACGTGGTGCGCCCGGCCGACAACCCGATCACCGTCACCGGCGGCGTGGTCGGCCTCAGGGGCAACCTCGCCCCCGAGGGCGCCATCGTGAAGGTCGCCGGCATCCCGGCCGAGAAGCAGGTCTTCACCGGCCCGGCCCGTGTCTTCGACGGCGAGGAAGCCTGTTTCGAGGCCGTGCAGAACCGCACTTACAAGCCGGGTGAGGTTCTGGTCATCCGCTACGAGGGCCCGAAGGGGGGCCCCGGCATGCGCGAGATGCTCTCGACCACGGCCGCCCTCTACGGCCAGGGCATGGGCGACAAGGTCGCCCTGATCACCGACGGGCGCTTCTCCGGCGCGACCCGCGGCTTCTGCGTCGGCCATGTCGGCCCCGAGGCCGCGATCGGCGGGCCGATCGGCCTCCTGCGCGACGGCGACCTGATCACCCTCGACGCCATCAAGGGCACCCTCGACGTGGCGCTCTCGGACGCGGAGCTGGCGCAGCGCCGGGCCGAATGGACGCCGCGGAGCCACGCCGCGACCTCCGGCTACCTCTGGAAATATGCGCAGACCGTCGGGCCTGCGGTGAACGGCGCCGTCACCCATCCGGGCGGCGCGGCGGAGACGCAGACCTATGCCGACATCTAGGACTGTCCCCCTCCGGCCCGTGAGGCCGGCGGCCGGGGCCGATCCGGGTCGGTTCCGCGCGGGTCTCCTCGCCGGATTCCTCGGCTTCGCGCTCATGCTCGCGGCCAACGAGCCGACGACGGCGCTCGACGCGACCGCCCGCACGCCGGTGCCGGACAAGGCGTTCCGCTCGGGCCGCGACGCGCTCCGCTCGGGTGTGCGCGACTACAATGCGGGCGACAAGCAGGGCGCCGTGCGGGCGCTGGAATACGCTGCCAACCAGGGACAGACCCTGGCGCTGTGGAAGCTCGGCCGCATGTACGCCGCCGGCGACGGGGTGCCTCAGGACGATCTCAAGGCGTTCGAGTATTTCTCGCGGATCGCCGACGACAACACCGACGACGCCTCCGACACGCCGAATTCCGGCGTGGTGGCGAGCGCCTTCAACGCGCTCGGCGCCTATTTCCTCGACGGGATCAAGGGCACCTACGTGCGCTCGAACCCCGAGCGCGCCTACGACATGTTCAACTACGCGGCGTCCTATTTCGGCGACCCCAACGCGCAGTACAACCTCGCCCGGCTCTACCTCGACGGCACCGGCGTCGAGCAGGATCCGCGCAAGGCCGCGCGCTGGTTCAACCTCGCCGCCGAGAAGGGCCACCGCCCGGCCCAGGCGCTGCTCGGCGACCTGCTCGTCAACGGCACCGGCATGCCGCGCCAGACCGTGAAGGGCCTCACATGGCTGGCGCTCGCCCGGGCGGGCGCCCAGGGCGGACCGGACGCCTGGATCGTCGATCTCTACGAGAAGGCCTGGTCCTCGGCGAGCGAGGCCGACCGGACCGACGCGATGGCGCAGGCGCAGTCGCTCTCGACGGGCTCGACCCGGCGCCGGCGCTGAAGGGTCAGGCGGGTTCGAGCGCCGCCAGCACCGCGGCGACCTCCCGCCGGACCGGCTCCGCCAGGGGCTGGATCGGCAGCGGCAGCGCAGGGCGGCAAACGCCCAGGATCTCGGCCGCCGCGTACATCACCCGCAGGCTCGAATGGGCGCGGAACAGAGCCCAGAGCGGTTCGAGCCGGGCGTTCAGGGCACGGGCCGTGGCGGCGTCACCCGCCTGCGCCGCCCGGGCGAGGGCGAGGCAGGGCTGCGGAAACAGGCCCGCGGCGACGCCGTACCACGCCGTGCCCCCGGCCAGCAGCGCCTCGGCGGCGTGCCAATCCCCGCTATAGCCGATCGAGAACCCCTCCGGCACCGCGGCCCGCAGGCCTGCGTGATGGGCAGCGACCGCCCCCGCCGCGGGGGCCGGGCTCTTCAGCGCCACGAGGCCGGGCACCCGAGCGAGGCGCCCGACCAGCGCCGGCGTGACGCGGAAATGGGTGGTGGCCGGGTTGTCGTAGAAGCAGAGCGGCAGGCCGCTCTCCCGCGCGACCGTGGCGACATGCGCGAACACCTCGTCCTCGGTGAGCGGCGTGTACGAGACCGGCGCGAGCAGGCCCGCCGCCGCGCCCGCATCGCGCGCGTCACGGGCCAAAGCCACCGCCGCGTCGGTGCGTAACGCCCCGACGCCGACGAGGAGCGGCACGCGGCCCCCGACCGCGTCGAGGGCGGCAT
Organism: Methylobacterium sp. Leaf118; assembly: GCF_920984675.1. Taxonomy (GTDB): domain Bacteria; phylum Pseudomonadota; class Alphaproteobacteria; order Rhizobiales; family Beijerinckiaceae; genus Methylobacterium. Next base: position 22,490 of record NZ_CAKLBV010000041.1, on the reverse strand, counting down.
CGAGCGCCCGGCGGCGCTCCCCCTTCGTCAGGTAGGCATAGGTCCCGGTGCTGCCCAGGAGCCCGACCGAGTCGACGCCCGCGGCGGCGAGCGGCGCCACCAGCCGCCGCAGCGCCCCGGTATCGACGACGCCCTCGGGCGAGGCGGGGGTGATCGGGAAGGCGGAGAGGCCGGAAAACAGGGTCATCGCCGCGCCAGGATGGGCGGGGCCGCAGGCGCGGTCAATCGCCCCCTCGGAACCGGCCGATCTCCGGCGCCCAAGGCGAGACGGGTCCCTTCGTCCGACCGGTCAGTTCGTGGCGGGCGCGGCCCGGCCCACGGCGCGGATGCGCTCCAGCACGCTGGCGTAGTTCTCGGGGGTGACGATGCCGACGAGCTTGTCGCGGATGGTGCCGTCGGGGCCGATGATGAAGGTCTCGGGCACGCCGTAGACCCCGAGGTCGATCCCGGTGCGGCCCGACGGGTCGGCGCCGACCGCCGCGAAGGGCAGCCCGTGGCGCTCCAGCCAGCGCCGCCCGGCATCGCCCGGGTCCTTGTAGTCGATGCCCACCAGCCGGATGCCGGGCTCCTGGGCCAGCCGCATCAGCATCGGGTGCTCGATCTGGCAGGGGGCGCACCACGAGGCGAAGATGTTGAGGACCGTCACCTGCCCCTTCAGGTCGGCGCTGGACAGGCCCGGCACCGGCCGGCCCTGGGCCTGGAGACCCGGCACGGGCCCCAGGGCGAAGGCCGGCACCGGCTTGCCGATCAGGGCGGACGGAAGCGCCTGCGGATCGGCACCCGAGCGCAGGCGCACGAGGAAGACGAGCGCCAGCACCGCGAAGACGACGACCGGCAGCAGGACGAGGAGCGAGCGCCGGGGCCGCTCGGGGGGCGGCTCGGGGATCGTCTTCGCTTCAACCGTCTTGGGCGCGCTCACGACCTGTCTCCCCCCTCGCCCTGGAGTTCGGCGAGGGCCCTCGCCTGGGCCCGTCCGTCCCGCCAGCCGTTGAGGATCAGGGCCCCGAGCACGAGGGCGGCGAAGCCGTAGGAGCCCGCGATGAAGGCGGTGTAGGGTCCAAATTCCATGGTCATCCCGCTCAGATCGCCTGCCCCATGGGCAGCGGCGCCGCCGCCCGGGCGACGGGGCCCTGCGCCCCCGCATCCAGCCGCTCGGCCTGCCGGATCAGCAGGGCCCGCACCCGGCGTCGGCGAATCTCGGTCCGCATCGCCTGGAGGTGGAGGGTCACGCCGAGCAGCGTCATCGCCAGGATCATCTCGAGGAGCGGGTAGAGCATGGAGGAATGCAGCGACGGCCCGCCCATGCGCAGGATCGAGGCCGGCTGATGCAGGGTCGACCACCAGTTCACCGAGAACTTGATGATCGGCAGGTTCACGGCGCCGACCAGCGTCAGGATGCTGACGGCCCGCGCCGCCCGGCTCGGATCCTCGATGGTGCGCCACAGGGCGATGATGCCGCAATAGATCAGGAACAGCACCAGCATCGAGGTCAGCCGCGCATCCCAGACCCAGTAGGTGCCCCACATCGGCTTGCCCCAGAGCGAGCCGGTGACGAGGCAGATCAGGGTGAAGGCGGCGCCGATCGGCGCGGCGGCGCGCTGCGACACGTCGGCGAGCGGATGGCGCCAGACCAGCGAGCCGATCGCCGACAGGGTCATCGCGGCGTAGAAGCCCATGCCGAGCACGGCCGCCGGCACGTGCACGTACATGATCCGCACGGTGTCGCCCTGCTGGTAGTCGGGCGGGACCACGAAGAAGGTCAGATACAGCCCGAGCGCCAGAAGCGCGGCCGAGAGGCCGGCGAGCCATGGCAGCGCCGCGCCCGACCAGCGCAGGAAATGGCCCGGTTGGGCGAGGCGGTTCCAGAGGGCGGTCCACATGGGCTCATCCTTACCGCTTGCTGCGCCGCACCAGCAATGCGCCTCTCGCGCGCGGCTGTTCGAGCGACGGTTGGACGCTCCGGATCGGGCGTTGGAGGGTAAGCGGCTGGACGGCTGGGCCAGGCCGAGCGTCATCATGCGCAACATTTGTGCAGTGCCGAGCGGGAACGTCTCGAAGTCAGGACGCTTACTGGCTGAATTCCTCGCGGGACCGGATCCCCGGCCCGCCGGCACACCCTCGGCCGCCTGCGCGACCGACATTCTTGCCGCGACCATTGCAAGGCACGGACATGCTCATCCGCACGGGTTACGACATCACCTTCGAGACCGTCGCCCCGACCCCGATGTCCCTGCTCCTGAGCGTCCACCCGTCCCGGCAGCGGGATCTGCGCAGCCCGGAGAGCCTCGCGACCGACCCGCAGGTGTCCCAGCGCCAGTCCCTGGATGCCTTCGGCAACGTCTGCACCCGCATCCTGGCGCCCGCCGGCCGCATCACCCTGTCGGCGGACTTCCTCGTGGAGGATTCCGGCCTGCCCGATCCCGTGGCGCCGGACGCCCGCCAGATGCCGGTGCACGAACTGCCGGACGCGGTGATGCCGTTCCTCCTGGCGAGCCGCTACTGCGACACCGACCGGCTCGGCGACACGGCCTGGCAGTTGTTCGGCCAGACGCCGGAGGGCTGGGCGCGGGTACAGGCGATCGTCGACTTCGTCCACGCCCGCATCCGCTTCGACTACCAGAAGGCCGATGCCACCCGCACGGCCCATGACGGCTACACCCAGCAGGTCGGGGTGTGCCGCGACTTCGCCCACCTTGCCATCGCGTTCTGCCGCTGCATGAACATCCCGGCGCGCTACTGCACGGGCTATCTCGGCGATATCGGCGTGCCCGCCGTGCCCGACCCGATGGATTTCTCGGCGTGGTTCGAGGTCTATCTCGACGGGCGCTGGTACACCTTCGACGCGCGCCACAACACGCCCCGCATCGGCCGCATCGTCATGGCCCGGGGCCGCGACGCCACCGATTGTGCCCTCTCGACGAGTTTCGGCGCGGCGCGGCTCGTCCGGTTCGAGGTGCACACCGATGCGGTGACGGAGGCGGATACCGCGCGGCTCGGCCGGGCGGCGTAGAACGCCGCGCGGTCGATCCGCGAGGCGGATGCGCATCCCCTCGCCCCGTCGGCGGGGAGAGGGGAAGGGTCTGCCCCCAGCGGCTTACTCGTCCAGCCGCCGCACGGCTCCCTTGGCCGCGGAGGTCGCCAGCATCGCGTAGGCGCGCAGCGCCGTGCTGACCTTGCGCTTGCGCGGGCTCGCCGGGCGCCAGCCCTCGGCATCGCGGGTGGCCCGGCGCTCGGCCAGGACCGCGTCGTCCACGGCCAGATGAATGCGGCGGTTCGGGATGTCGATCTCGATGGGATCGCCCTGTTCCACGAGGCCGATCAGCCCACCCTCGGCGGCCTCCGGCGAGACGTGGCCGATCGACAGGCCCGAGGAGCCGCCGGAGAAGCGCCCGTCGGTGACCAGCGCGCAGGCTTTGCCGAGGCCCTTCGATTTCAGATAGCTCGTCGGATAGAGCATCTCCTGCATGCCGGGGCCGCCGCGGGGGCCCTCGTAGCGGATCAGCACCACCTCCCCGGCCTTGACCCGCCCGTTGAGGATGCCGTCGACCGCCGCGTCCTGGCTCTCGAACACGTGGGCGGTTCCGGTGAAGGTGAGGATCGAGGCATCGACCCCGGCGGTCTTCACGATGCAGCCCTCCTCCGCGAGGTTGCCGTAGAGCACGGCGAGGCCCCCATCCCGGGAATAGGCGTGCGCGGCGTCGCGGATGACGCCGCCCGCGCGGTCGAGGTCGAGTTCGTCCCATCGCGAACTCTGGCTGAAGGCGACCTGGGTCGGCACGCCGCCCGGCGCGGCGCGGAAGAACGTCTGCACGGTCTCGCTGCGCGTCCGCATCACATCCCAGCGGTCGAGGGCCGCCCCGAGCGTCCCGGCCTCGACATGGCCGACGCCGCGGTCGATCAGCCCGGCCCGGTCGAGCTCGCCGAGGATCGCCATGATCCCGCCGGCCCGGTGCACGTCCTCCATGTGGACGTCGGCGACCGCCGGGGCGACCTTGCACAGCACCGGCACCCGGCGCGAGAGCCGGTCGATATCGGCCATGGTGAAGGGCACCTCGCCCTCATGCGCGGCGGCGAGGAGATGCAGCACCGTGTTGGTCGAGCCGCCCATGGCGATGTCGAGGGTCATCGCGTTCTCGAACGCGGCGAAGGACGCGATCGCGCGCGGCAGCACGCTCGCGTCGTCCTGCTCGTAGTGGCGGCGCGCCAGATCGACGATCAGGTGGCCGGCCTCGACGAAGAGGCGCTTGCGGTCGGCATGGGTCGCGAGCGTCGAGCCGTTGCCGGGCAGCGAGAGCCCGAGTGCCTCGGTGAGGCAGTTCATGGAATTGGCCGTGAACATGCCCGAGCACGAGCCGCAGGTCGGGCAGGCCGCGCGCTCGATGACGGCGACGTCCTCGTCCGAGACCCGGTCGTCGGCGGCGGCCACCATGGCGTCGACGAGGTCGAACGTGCGGGTGACGCCGTTCATCACGACCTTGCCGGCCTCCATCGGCCCGCCGGAGACGAACACCGCCGGGATGTTGAGGCGGAGCGCCGCCATCAGCATGCCGGGGGTGATCTTGTCGCAATTCGAGATGCAGACCATGGCGTCGGCGCAATGCGCGTTGACCATGTACTCGACGGAATCGGCGATCAGTTCGCGGGACGGCAGCGAGTAGAGCATTCCGTCATGGCCCATGGCGATGCCGTCATCGACCGCGATGGTGTTGAATTCCTTCGCCACACCGCCGGCCTGCTCGATCTCGCGGGCGACGAGCTGGCCGAGATCCTTGAGATGGACGTGGCCGGGCACGAACTGCGTGAACGAGTTCACCACCGCGATGATCGGCTTGCCGAAATCCGAATCCTTCATGCCGGTGGCGCGCCACAGGCCGCGGGCGCCGGCCATGTTGCGGCCGTGGGTGGTGGTGCGGGAACGGTAAGCGGGCATGGGTGGGGGACTTCTCGTGTCGTCAGGTCGTGAGGCGCGTCGGGGGCGCCGCGCCCGTCACCGCGCGGCGGAGCCGATGCGATCCGAAGGGTGATCCAAGGGCTGGTCCAAGGGCTCCGCACGGTCCGGCGCGGTCGTGACGCGGGAGAGCGTCCCGGCCGCGCGCGGTGACAGGGCGGGCGATCACACCACCGCGGCGTGCTGGGCGTGCAGCCGCACCGAGGCGGCGGAGAGCTTGTTGAGCGCCGAGAGATAGGCCTTGGCCGAGGCCACCAGCGTGTCCGGATCGGCGCCGCGGGCCGTCATGGAGCGCTCGCCGGCCTTGAGCCGGACCGAGACCTCTGCCTGGGCGTCGGTGCCCTCGGTCACGGCATGGACCTGATAGAGCTCCAGCACCGCGTCGTGGGGCACCATGGCGTGAATCGCGTTGAAGACCGCGTCCACCGGGCCGTTGCCGTCGGCCTCTTCCGTGAAGGTGCGCCCGTCCATCTCGATCTTCATCGTGGCGCGCTGCGGCCCCCGCGTGCCCGCGATCACCGACAGCGAGACCAGCTTGATGCGATCATGGGCGGTGGCGAGGTTCTGATCGACCAGCGCCTCGATATCCTCGTCGTAGACGTGCTTCTTGCGGTCGGCCAGATCCTTGAAACGCTCGAACACGTCCTGGAACTGGTTGTCCGACAGGGTGATGCCCAGCTCGCCGAGCTTCGACTTGAAGGCCGCCCGGCCGGAATGCTTGCCCATCACCAGGGAGGTGCGGGACAGGCCGACGGAGGCCGGGGTCATGATTTCGTAGGTCTCGGAATGCTTGAGCATGCCGTCCTGGTGGATGCCGCTCTCGTGGGCGAAGGCGTTCCGGCCGACGATGGCCTTGTTGTACTGGACCGGGAAGTTCGCCGCGTGGCTGACGAGCTTCGAGGCGCGGGTCAGCATGGTCGAGTCGATGCCGGTCTCGTAGGGCATCACGTCGGCCCGGGTCCGGATCGCCATGACGATCTCCTCCAGCGCCGCATTGCCGGCCCGCTCGCCGATGCCGTTGATGGTGCACTCGATCTGGCGGGCGCCGCCCTCCAGGCCCGCCAGCGAATTGGCCACCGCCAGCCCGAGATCGTCGTGGCAATGGACGGAGAAGATCGCCTTGTCGGCGTTCGGCACGCGCTCGCGGACCTGACGGAACATGGCGCCGTATTCCTGCGGCGTGGCGTAGCCGACGGTGTCGGGCAGGTTGATGGTGGTCGCGCCGGCGCGGATCGCGGTCTCGACGCAGCGGCAGAGATACTCGATGTCGGTCCGCGTCGCGTCCATGGCCGACCATTCCACGTCCTCGACGAGGTCGCGGGCCTGGGCCACGGTGCGCAGGATGATCTCGATCACCTCATCCTGCGTCTTGCGCATCTGATGGGCGAGGTGGATCGCCGAGGTCGAGACGAAGGTGTGGATGCGGCCGCGCTGGGCATGCCGCACGGCCTCGCCCGCGCGGGCGATGTCGGCGGGGATGGCGCGGGCGAGGCCGGCGACCGTGGCGCGCCGGGCGCGCCGGGCGATCTCGGAAACGGCCTCGAAGTCACCGTTGGAGGCGATGGGGAAGCCGGCCTCGATGATGTCGACGCCCATCCCGTCGAGCAGCTCGGCCACCGCCAGCTTCTCGTCCAGCGTCATGGTGGCGCCGGGGCATTGCTCGCCGTCGCGCAGCGTCGTGTCGAAGATGACGACGCGGTCCTTGGGGTCGGTCATGGTGGTTCTGCCTTCTCGTCGGCGCGCACGGGGCCCTGTAGGAGGGGCCGGCGCCTGAAACCCGGTTTCGATGCGTCTTCGGACATCGCTCCCCTGAGAGCCCAGGCCCACGCCCGGACGGCCCTCAGGGGCGGGTAAGGAGAAGACCGGCGATCAGGAGGGCGCGCGACCGCGCGACCGCGTCGGCGGCCGGGCTCGTCGTTGGCGCGGAGCCGGCACAGGCCACGGCTCGTCTCTCCTCACGAAGTCGGCGCGCGGGAGCACGGGGCTCCGCGTCGGCCGAGATGCGGGTATGTATCGGTGCGGGCGACCGCTGACAAGCGGCCGATCGGGCTCGTTGCGTCCGATGCCGAAGGGTCGCGCTCGTACAGCACGGCGAGGCGCACAGAAGCCTTGCGGGCCCCTTCATCCTTGAGCCGTCCTTACAGGAGCGCCGGCCGACGCGCCCGGAGCGATCCTGCGGCGAGCTCGGAGTCGAGCGAAAGTTGTGGCGCCCGCAGCCGATCCCGGGCTCCGGGGGGCGACCGATCCGCCGCGCCGCGCTCCCGCGCGGCCGTGATTCGGAGGCCCCGGGCCGGAACGGGGCGCCAAGCCCCGAGGGCCCGTTCCGCGCTTTGCACGGCCGAGGGGGTCGTTTCCGGAGCGCGGCACCCCATATCAACTCTGTCCTCCGCGCAATTCCGTGCCTTGGGCGACGATCCTTGGCAGCGAAGCGGGCCCTCTGATGAACCAGACCAACAGCAACGGTGCGGCGCAGACCGTCACGACGGAAGATTTCAATCAGCGCGTGAAGCGGATGCTGGTCGGCAAGCTCGATCCGCAGCCGAAGGCCAAGCCGGCCCCGCGGCGTTTCAACAAGTCCCTCCCGGCGCCCGCCGCCAGCTGAGGCCTTGGTCCGGCGCTCCTGACGGCGTCAGGAGCGCACCTCGCGCTTGGCGACGAAATTCAGCTCGTCCACCAGCACGTCCTTGACCACGTCGGAGCCCAGACGCTCGTTGACCTTGGCCCGGATTTGGGCGAGCCGACCGTTGATGTCGTAGCGGGCGAGCTTTCGGAAATCGATCGTAGCGTCGCCGTAGATCTGTCGGAACGCCTCGTCCACCACGAAGGCATTCGGAGCGACCGGCAACGTGTGCATCAGCTTCGCGTCCGCTGTGAAGACCAGCACCGCGATCACGTAGCCCTGCACCTTGCCCTCCGCCACCATCGGAATGTTGATGGGGGCGAGCTTTTGGTACTGAAGGCCCTCCAGATAGGGCTCGGTCTTCTTGGCAAAAAACCCGTCGCCGAAGGTCACCGCCGCGTAGCACGAGGCGATGGTGACGGCGCAGATCCACAGGCCGGTGACGAGGACGCGCATGGGATCCTACCGCCCGAGGCGCGCCGAGTAAGTCCCGTCGGATTCCGCGGCCTGAAGGGTCGCCGCGAGGGTGTCGCCGATCTCCTCCACCGCCCGCAGATGCTGGGCGACTGCGTGCTGATTGCGCAGGAGCTTGTCGTGCAGGCGGGCGAGCACGATGCCGGTGCCGGCATCGATCTGCTCGGGCCGCACGCCGCGGGCGAGCCGCGTCAGTTCGAGCAGGCTCTGGCTCTTGGCGCGGTTGACCGACTCGATGTCGATCTCGGCATTGGCGAGGAGCGCCTCGGTCTCGGCCTCGATGGTGGCCTCCAACCGCTTGAGGGATTCGAGCAGCATCGCGGATCAGACCTTTCCGGCCACGCCCGTCGCCGCGGGGGCGAGCGTCGGCGCCTTGTTCGGACGGGCGGCCTCCAGCATCCGGGCGATGCCGATGCCGCCGGATTTGGCGATCTGCTGGCCGAGCTGCTCGGCCAGCATCGACTTCCAGATGCCGCCGGCATTGCCCTTGCCGTAGACCGTCTCGGACTTGTCGGGCAGCATCGCCTCGACGAATTGCTGCAACACCTGCCCCTCGAACTTGCGATAGGGGTCGGAGGCGCCCTTGAGCGCGGTGTCGTTCTTCAGGCCGGTCAACGCCCCGCGGGCGTCGAGGGGCATATGGAGGCTGATCCCGACCTCGCGGGCGGCCTCGGCGGCGACGCCGGCGAAGGCGGCCGGATCACCCGGCTGCGACAGCTTGGACGCCGCTTCCTGGTAGCGGGCCGGATCGGCGGCGCGGGCGACATCCATCACGATGTCGGAGGGGGGGCGGATGCTCATCGCGCGACTTCGTCCGTCAGGGGCGATCGGGGAGGCGGCGATCGCGGTTCGCCGCCCCTTGCCTCCGAGGCTGTAGCCCCCCTGGCTTACGGGAGGCTTGCGTCGCGGGGCTGGGCGAGCCCGTCGAGCCGCTCGATCCCCTCGACCCGCTCGCGCTCGCGCCGGAGCAGGTCGCCGACCCGCTCGGCGCCGAGTTCCGCCCGCTTCTGCGCCAGCCCCTGCTCCCGCACGGCCTCGGCCTCGCGGGCCGCGACCTGTTCCAGCTCCGTCGCCCGGGCCGCGATGGCGCGCAGGCGCCGGTTGGCGGCCTCCAGGAAGAGGTGGCCGTGGCTCGACCCGCCCAGGGCCGCGAGCAGGGCCGCCCGGTCGGCCTCGACGGCCTCGGCGTCGCGCCGGGTCTGGGCGAGCTGCCACTCGGCGGCGCGGCGCATCTGCTCCTGCACCGCCGTGAGCCGCTCGGCGCGCTTGAGGCGCTTGGCGAGGTCGCCTGCGGACATCGCCTCAGCCCCGACGCAGCCAGGCGAGGTAGCCGGCGAGGAACTGCGCCAGGAACTCGCTCGACAGGGAATAGAGCAGGATCAGCGCGCCGAACATGACGAACGGCGTGGCGACGAAATAGACCGGGATCGTCGGCGTGAGCTTGTTCACGAAGCCCGCCGCGAGGTTGACCGCGACCGCGTAGATCACGAACGGCGCGGCGATGCGCAGGCACAGGGTGAAGGCCTCGCCGATCTGGTCGGTGATGCGCACCAGCGCCGTCTGCGTGCCGAGGCCCTCGCCCGGCGGGATGCGGGTGTAGGAATCGATCAGCCCGCGAAACAGCTCCCAGTGCAGGTCGGCGGCGAACATCAGGGCGATCGCGCTGAAGACGACGAGCGATTCGACCGCGGGGATCGCCTCGGTGCCCTCCACCGGCGTGCCCGGCATGCTGCCGAAGCCGACCATGGTCGAGACGGCGTTCATCACGGTTTCCAGCACGAAGACGAAGATGCGTCCGAGCAGGCCGATGGTGAGCCCGGTCACGGTCTCGCTGGCGATCCAGGCCAGGGTATCGGTGGGCGCCTGCCCCGGCAGCCGGCCCTGGAACAGCGGCAGCAGCAGCGGGGTGACCGCGAGCGACACGCCCCCCGCGATGAGGAGGCGCACCTGCACCGGCACGCGCGGGCTCGACAGGCCCGGCACGATGAGGAGGCAGCCGCCGATGCGGCAGAAGATCAGGAAGGTCGCCAGAAGGGCATCGCCGCCGAGCAGGCTGCCGAACCCTAAGATCACGAGATGGTGCCCAGCGACTTGATCTCGACGCCGCGGGCGATCTCCAGATGCGAGAGCACGGGCAGCGTCGGATAGATGCGCTCGATGATCATGCGCACATAGGGCCGCGCATCCGGCGCGGTGACGAGGGCGAAGGCGTGGACCTGCCGCATCCGCTCCCGGATCGCCGCGCCGGCCTCGGCGCCGAACTGCTCGACGAGGCGCGGATCGATGTCGAACTCGATCACCTCGCCCTTGGCGTCGCGCTTGAGGCTCTGGTGGAAGGTCAGGTCCCAGTTGGTGCCGAGCCGGAGCACGTGGAGCGTGCCGTCCTCGGCCAGATCCCCGCAGATCTGCTGGGCGACGCGCATCCGCACGTGCTCGGCGATCTGCTCGGCGCGACGGGCATGCGGGGTGATCTCGGCCACCGCCTCCAGGATCAGATGGAGGTTGCGGATCGAGACCCGCTCGGAGAGCAGGAGCTTCAGCACCGCCTGAAGGCCGGATTGCGAGATCTGCGACGGGCTGATCTCGTCGAGCAGGCGCTTGTATTCGGGGTCGAGCCGGTCGAGCAGCGCGCGCATGTCCTTGTAGGACAGGAACTGGGGCAGGTTGTTGCGGATCACCTCCGAGAGGTGGGTCAGCAGGACGGAGGCGCCGTCGATCGCCTCGAAGCCGGAGCGGCGCACCTCGCCGGCATAGGCGTCGACCACCCAGAGCGCCTTCATGCCGAAGGCGGGCTCGCGCACCTCCTCGCCGGGCACGTCGGGCTGCGGCCCGTCGCCGACGACGACCAGGAGCTCGCCCGGCCGCATCTCCTGCGTCGCCGCCACCGTGCCGTGGATGCGGATCTGGTAGCTCTTCGGCGGCAGGGTCAGGCTGTCGCTGAGCCGGATGTCGGGCACGACGAAGCCGTACTGGCGCGCGAACTTGCGGCGCATCTTGGCGACGCGGTGCTGCAGCTCGGCATGGCTCGTCTGGATCTGCGCCGAGACCTGCCGGCCGAGGCAGAGTTCGATCTCCGGGGTCTTGAGCTGCTCCTTGACCGAATCCTTGACCTCGGCCTGCTTGGCCTCCTCGGTGTGCCGGACCTTGGCGGCGGCGAGGGCGACCGCCGCGGCGCGGCGCCGGGGGATCGTGATCGCCATGAAGCCCATCAGGCCCGACAGCGCCATGAAGGGCAGGAAGGGCAGGCCCGGCACCAGGGCGAACAGCAGCATCAGGACGGCGGAGACGAGCAGGGCCCGGGGATAGGCGCCGAGCTGGCCCATCACCGCCTCTTCCGCGGTGCCGCGGGTGCCACCCTTCGAGACGAGGAGGCCCGCGGCGAGCGAGACGATGAGCGCCGGGATCTGCGAGACGAGGCCGTCGCCGACCGACAGTTTTACGAAGACATCGGCCGCCTGACCGAGCGGCATGCCGTGGCGGGTCGTGCCGATGATGATGCCGCCGAAGACGTTGACCGCGATGACGATGAGCGAGGCCACCGCCTCGCCGCGCACGAATTTCGAGGCACCGTCCATCGAGCCGAAGAAGGCGCTCTCCTCCTCCAGTTCGCGGCGGCGGCGCTGGGCCTCCTTGTCGTCGATCAGCCCGGCATTCAGGTCGGCGTCGATCGCCATCTGCTTGCCGGGGATGGCGTCGAGGGTGAAGCGGGCGCCCACTTCCGCGATGCGGGTCGCGCCCTTGGTGATGACGAGGAAGTTGACGGTGATCAGGATCATGAAGACGACGATTCCGATCACGAAATCGCCGCTCATCACGAATTGCGAGAAGCCCTGGATGACGTGGCCGGCCGCGTCCACGCCCTTCTGGCCGTTCGCTAGGATCAGGCGCGTCGTGGCGATGCCGAGGGCGAGCCGCAGGAGCGTCGCGATCAGCAGGACGGTGGGGAAGGCGGAGAATTCGAGCGGCTTCTGAATCCAGAGCGCCACCATCAGGATCAGCACCGACAGCGCGATCGAGAAGGCCAGGCCGATATCGATCAGGATGGCCGGGACCGGCAGGAACAGCACCGCCAGGATCGCGACGATGCCGGCCGCGAAGCCGAAATCCCGCCGCGACTTCTTCTCCAGGACGAGCGCCTCGCTCACCGCCATGTCGACACCGCTGCCCGCCTCATGGCGCGGTCTTGGCGCAGCAAGCTTGCGCGGGGATGGGCGGGCCCCCGGCCCGACGCCCCCGCGCGGGCCATGGGGGCGGCCAACGGCACGGTCAACGGCACGGTGATGTGCGCGGGGTGATGTGCGCGGGCATACAGCCCGGGACCGGCCTTCCGTGGAACCCGCTCGCCTCGGCGGCGCGGCGCATCGCGCGCGACCGGTCTCCGCCCCTTTCCCTTCGCAGGTCCAGCCGCCGTGGTGGCCCGCCTCGCGCCGGCCGATCCCCGGCGCGGGTCGTCGGCGCCCCGGAGAGAGGCTCGGCTGAGACAGACACGGCCCGCGCGGCTGATCAGCAAGAACGCGCGCAACGATCGGATCCGTTACCGGGCGACGTTCCCGAACACGCCCGCGGCCTCGCTGGTCATGCTCGGGTTCTTCCTGCCCGGCATGAAGCTCTACGATCACGACGATCGCCTCAGCCGGGCCGAGTCCCTCGAGGTGACCTGGCACGACTTCCAGACCGAACCCGGGCTGGTCGGCCTGAGCGCGCTCCTCCTCGGCTTCCTGTACCCTCTCGCCGCCCTGCGGCACCTGAACAGGCTCGAGGATTGAGCCGGCTCAGGGCCCCGGCCGTCCGGGCCAGTCGGGGCCCTGGGGAATCAGACGTCCGGGCGCGGGAGGTGGGAACCTCTCGGGGTCGAAACCATTGAAAACGGTGCACGATGCGTCCGGCGCGGGACGAACACGCCGTTTCGGCCCTCCCGGATTGTCGCGAACATGTGATATTGTGGCGACGTCGAAGCTTTTTCCTTCCCAAGGTGAAGGCTCCGCCAGGGACCGGGTGGTCAAGTCTCGACAGCTTTCCCCACCCGGTCCCGCCCCTTCGCATCCGGCTTAGAGTGGCTCGCAAAGCTCCCGTTCGCCGCCGGTTTCCCCTGCAGGCGCGATGCCGCAGCGGGAGTTTTGTGAGGGACACTCAGAACCCCGTCGCGATCCGCCCGTAGGTCATCTCGGCGAAGGCGTTGATTTGCGCGCCGACGAAGGTGCCGGTCACGAGCAGCACCAGCAGGATCGCGACGATCTTCGGCACGAAGGTGAGCGTCACCTCCTGGATCTGCGTGAGCGCCTGGACCAGGGCGACGACGATGCCGATCACCATCGCGGCCCCGACCGAGGGGCCGGCACCGACCAGCACGGTCCAGATCGCCGAGCGGACCAGTTCGAGGGCGTCGACCTCGTTCATCGTGGGGGATTAGCTGATCGAGATGCCGGAGGCGAGGAGCATCTCGCGGCCGTCCTTGAGCTTGGCCACCGCGCCGTCGCTCGTCACCCGCACCGATTCGACGATGCCGGAGACCGTGCCGTCGTCCGAGGTGATGGTGCGGCCGATGATGGCGTCCGCCTGATCGAGGAAGCTCGCCGAGAGCAGCGAATCGAGCTTCTGGTTGGTCTTGGTGGCCTGCTCCACCTGGGAGAAGGTCGCGAGTTGGCCGACATACTCCGTCGAGTCCATCGGCTTCGTCGGGTCCTGGTTCTGCAGCTGGGCCATGAGCAGCGTCAGGAAGGTGTCCGCGTTCATCTTCGAGGCGACCGAAGTCGCCGCCTTGGCGGCGGCGCCCGTCGTCGTTGTCGCGGAAGTGGCGGCGCTGCCGCTCGGAATGGTGACGCTCATGGGATCGGGCGGGCCTTGTCGAGGGAGGGGGCGGCGCGAAGCGGCCGGTTCGCGGGCTGGCGGCGGGGGGTGAGCCGGACGGCGGGGACCGGCGCCTCCGCGGGAGCCGGCGCGGGGACGGCTCCGTCGATGAGGGCGGCCTCGACGGGGAAGAGCCCCCGGATGATCTTGAGGGCCTCGAACGGGCGGCCCGCCGCGACCAGGGCCTGGGCGGCCCGCAGCCCGGCCAGGATCGCCGGCTCGGTGGTGACCGCCAGGATGCCCTCCTCGAGCCCGCCGTAGAGGGCGCGGGCGGGGCCGGCCTGGGCCGGCTCGATCAGCATGGTCTGGGCCGCGAAGTAGAGCTGGCGGAGCGGCGTCGTCGCCTCCTCCACCTGCAGGACGTGGCCCTCTAGCAGGAAGGTCGCGTCGTTCATCAATTCGAGCGAGACCTTGCGGTCGGCCCGCACCACGGCGCCGTTGATGTAGACGCGCTCGCCGGCCCGCAGGTTCAAGTGCATGGTCCGGCCCGCGGGCTTCTCCGCCGTCCTGCTCTCCCGGGTCATGCCGGGGCGCTCAGCGCAGGCCGTCGCGGATCGAGGCGTTGACCTCGATCAGCGCCGAGAGGCTGCGTTCGGGCGCGCTCAGCACCTCGCCGGCCTCGCGCATCGTCCAGATGCCGATGGAGACGAGATCGGCGCGCAGGCCCTCGGGCAGGCCGTTCTCGGGATCGAGCAGATCGGAGATCAGCACGTTCCAGAGGTCCTGCACGTAGCCCACCGCCTCGGCGCGGGCCGGGCCGGCATGGTTCCCCCTTGCCTCGGCCGTGCGCAGCAGGCCGATGGCCCGGTCGAAGGCCTCGCGCTCGCGCTCGCGGCCAAGATCGGGCGCATCGTCCAGGATCTCGGAATAGGACAGGCGGTACATCGGGGCCGATACTCCATGGATTCGGTCGGGATGCGGAAGCGGGCGGGTTACGAGACGTAGTTGATCAGGCTGAGGCTGCGCAGCTGCGCGGTCAGCCCGTAGGACATCTGGATCTGGGTCGAGAGGGCATCGACCCGCGACTTGGCCTCCGCCGGATCGACCGCTTCCAGGGTGTTGATCCGCCCGTTCAGCAGGGCGGTCTGCGTCGTGATGCGGGTGTTCGCCTCGGTGATGCGGGCCTGGGTCCGGCCGAGATCGGACTGCAACGTCACGAGGCCGCGGCTGGCGCTGCCGAGGAGATCCATCATCCGGCCGGTCGCGACGCTCTGCGCCTCCGCGGGAAAGGCCGACAGGTCGAGACCGGAGCCGATGACGTAGGCCATGGCGAGGTCGCGCAGCGGCGGCGCATTGGCGCTCGCCGAGGTCGCGACGGTCTCGGTCAGCGAGATGCGGGTGGTGAGGGGGCGGCTCGACGCCCCCGACCAATTCGTCGTCCAGCTGGCCTCGGTGAACTGGGCGGCGAGCGGGCCGTCGAGGAAGGCGGTCATCTGCGCCGCGGTGGCGTTGCCCGGGCCCGTCGGGAAGGCGGTCGCGAGGGCGGCCTGCACCGCCGTCTGGGCGGTCGAGGTCGGGCTGCTCTCATAGGGGCTCAGCGGCGCCGCGCCCGCATCGGTCCCGCCGAACACGTATTGGCCGCCCGCGCCGGTGTTGAGGGCGGAGGTCAGGGCCGCGAGCCGCTCCTTGGCGGAGGCCGCGACCGCCGCCGCGCGCTGGTCGGCGGGCAGGCCGACGAGCTCCTTGAGGGTCGCGTCGGCCCCGGCCTGGATGTCCTTGAGCGCCGCCTGGCTCGTCTCCAGCCGGAGCGCGGCGGCGGCGTTGCCCTGGGTGAGCGCGGCGAGGACGGCGCCCTGCCGGCGCAGGCTGAAGGCCTGCGACACGCCGCTGCCGAGCGTCGCGCCGACATCGGCGTGGCGTCCCGTGGCGATCTCGCGGGTCGCCTCGGCGAGTTCCGCCTGGAGCCGGGAGGCGCCGGTGCGCGGGGCGTTCCAGAGGTTGAGGCTGGAGATGAAGCCGGTGGTCATCATGGCGTGAGCACTCACCGCACCGCGTCGAGGAGGGTCTTGAGGAGGTCGTTGACGACCGAGATGAGCTTGGCCGAGGCGGTGTAGGAGCGCTCCAGCTGGAGCGTCAGGGCGGTCTCCTCGTCGCCGTTCACGCCGGCGACGTTGGAGAGCGCTTCGTTCGCCCGCGCCAGCAGGGTCGTCTGGTAGGAGGCCGCCTCCGTGGCGTCCTTGCGCCGGCCCTCGAGCCAGCCGGCGGAGGCCTCGGCGAAGTCGCCCAGCGTCAGGGAGGTGCCGAGGCCGAGCGACCCGTCGAAGGTGCGCGCCTGCCCGAGCGCCGTGGCGAGGCCGCGCAGGCGTCCGGAATAGGCGACGTCGGTCCCCGCGGCCGGATCCCGGTAGTCGCTGCCGTTCATGCCGCCGGTGCGCAGGAGCGCGACGTTGCCGCTCCGGGCCGGATCGACCGCCGCGTTGATCGTGATCCGGCTGGCGAGGCCGAGGCGCCCGGCCGCGGTGCTGGCGGGCACCGCCGCGCTCGCACCGTTCGTGAACAGGCCGGCGCGCCGGCCGCTGTCGACCCCGACCGCGTCGGTCTCGATGAAGGCCGTGATCAGGCCGGAGGCCATGGCGTCGAGCTGCGCCTCGTAGGCGGGCGCCGCCCGGTCGCGCAGCTCGGCGAGCCCGGCGAGGCGGCCGGAGGCGAGCGGCATCGGCGAGGTGGCGCCGGTCACCGGAACGCCGTCGATCACCACGGCGCCGCCGGACGTGCCCGCCGCGAAGGTTGAGGTCGGCGTGAAGGTGACGGTGCGGGGCCCCCGCTCGTAGAGGGGCACGCCACCATCGGTGTAGAGGGCCACGTCGCCGCCCTCGCGGGCCACCGCCGTGACGCCGATCTCCTGCGAGAGCGCGGTGAGGATGCGGTCGCGGTCGTCCAGGGCATCGGTGGCGTCGATGCCGAGCGCCAGCCCGCGCTGGACGGCGCCGTTGGCCCGGTCGAACTGGCCGAGCAGATCGTTGAGGCGCGCCACCGCGTCGGCGATGGCCCCGTCGGCCTCCGCCCGCACGGCGTGGACCGCGTTCGCCGCCTCGTTGAGGCTGCCGGCGAGGGCGCGGGCGGCCTCGACCGCATTCCGGGCGAGATCGGGGCTGTCGGGCTGGTTGGCGGCGGCCTGGAGCGCGGCCTCGAAGGTCGCGAGCCGTGCGGCGGGGGCCGTCCGGTCGGTCGTGTCGCCGACGGTCTGGGCGAGCCGCGCGAGGCCGTCCTGCAAGGCCTCGCCGCGGGCCGCGCCCGATTGGGCCGCGAGCGTGCGGGCGTAGAGCGCGGCGTCGGTGGCCCGCGTCACGCTCACCGCCGCACCGCCGTACCCGGTGGTGACGAGGGCGGCGATCTTGCGCGAATAGCCGGGATCGGTCGCGCCCGCGACGTTGCGGGCGGACACGGCGATCTGGTTCGACGTGGCCGCGAGGGAGGCGCGCGCCGTGTTGAGCGCGAGGGAGAGACCCATCGGTCGGTTCCTGGACATCGGATCCCCGTCGACGACGCGTCGTCGTCGAGGGTCCCCGGGCAAGCGGGGCGGTGGTCACCCGCCGGGGCCGCGCGAACCGGACCGTCGGTCCTCGGTTCGCGCGCCCCGCGGTCGGACGCGGCGGGCGCGCCCGGTGGCGCGGCCGGCGGGATGGGCGCGTCAGCGCTTGAGGTTCATCAGGGTCTCGAGCATCTCGTTGCCGGTCATGAACACCTTGGAATTGGCGGTGTAGACCGTCTGCGACTCGATCATCGTGGTCAGCTCGGTGCTGACATCGACGTTCGACTGCTCGAGGGCGCGGGACTTGATGGCGCCGCGACCGTTCTCTCCGGCAAAGCCGACCTGGATGTCGCCGGAATCGACGCTGGTGGTGAAGATGTTGCCGGCCCGCGGGCTCAGGTTGTCCGGGCTCGCGACATCGGCGAGAGGCACCTTGAAGGCGGCCTTGCGGGTGCCGTCGGCGTAGAGCGCGTAGACCGTGCCGTCGTTGCCGAAGGCGGTGCCGGTCACGGCGGTCGGGGCCGAACCGTCGGCGGTGCCCGACAGGGCGTAGTCGCCGGAGAGCTGGGTGACCGCCGACAGGTCGATCGACATGGTGCGCCCGTTCGGAACCGCGACCGTGGTCGAGCCGCCGGTCGCCACCTTGCCGTTGGCGTCGAAGGTCAGGGTGGTCGTGCGCAGGGGCGTGGCCGGGAAGGTCGCGGGAGCGGCCTGGTCGTAGAAGCTCACCGACCACGTGTTGGCGCCGGTCTTCGTCATGGTGACGTCGAGGATCTTGGCCTGCCCGACATTGTCGAAGACCTTGAGCGAGCTCTTCTTGGAGAAGGTCGCCACCGCCGGCGGGGCGCTGGCCGAGACCGGCGTCTCGTAGGAGAGGTTGCCGTTGATGGTGCCGGCGAGCGACGGGCGCGCTTCCTGGCCCATGCGGGAGACGTTGATCGGCTCGAGGTCGGCGATGCCGTTGAGCACCGGGTTCGGCTCGCCGTTGGCGAGGCTGTAGCCCATCAGGGTGAAGCCGCCGGCATTGACGAGGTTGCCGGTCGGACCATCGACCACGAAGTTGCCGGCCCGGGTCAGGAACGGCGCGCCGGCATTGTCCTTCACCACGAAGAAGCCGTTGCCGCTGATGGCGAGGTCGCTGTCGGAGGTGGTGGAGGAGATCGGGCCGCCCTCGCCGACGGAACGGCGGATCGTCGTCTCGACGGCGCCCGAGTTGTAGTTGCCGTAATCGGCCGACTCGAGCAGCAGCGACGAGAATTCCGTCGAAGTGCGCTTGTAGCCGGTGGTGCCGGCGTTCTGGATGTTCTCAGCCACCGTCGAGATACGGTTCGACTGGGCGTTCATCCCGGAAACACCGGTGCGGAGCACGCCGATGAGACTCATGCGGACACCTCGTTCTTCTGAAATCTTGGGCGCAATGGACACCGTGTCGCTTGCGCGGGGCTGAGGGAGGGGTGATCGGGGGGCACGTCGCTCATCCCCGCAGGGATTGGGCGAGTTCGAGAAAGGCGTCGCGGCTCGGCGCTTGGCCGGGCTCCTGCCGCATCGCCTCGTAGATGCGCGGCACCAGGGTGACCGCCTGATCGAGGTCGGGGTCGCTGCCGGCGCGGTAGCCACCCATGAGGCGCAGGTCCCGCGTCTCCTCGAAGCGGGCCATCATGGCCTTGAGCTTGCGCACCAGTTCGCGCTGGTCGCCGGTCCAGACCTCGCCGGCGAGCCGCGAGATCGAGCCCAGAAGGTCGATCGCCGGGTAGCGCCCCTGCTCGGCGATGGCGCGGTCGAGCACGACGTGGCCGTCGAGCGTCCCGCGGATCGAGTCGGCGACCGGGTCGTTGTGGTCGTCGCCATCGACGAGCACCGAGAAGATCCCGGTGATGGTGCCGGCCCCGTCCACGCCGGGTCCGGCGCGCTCGAGGAGGCGCGGCAGGTCCGAGAAGACGCTCGGCGGGTAGCCGCGGGCGACCGCCGGCTCGCCGGCCGCCAGGGCCACGTCGCGGGCGGCATGGGCGTAGCGGGTCACCGAATCGACGATGAGCAGCACCGACTCGCCGCGGTCGCGCAGGGCCTCGGCCACCGCGAGCGCCACCTTCGGCGCCTGGCGGCGCATCATCGGGCTCTCGTCGCCGGTGGAGACGACGATGACGGCGCGGTCGCGGGCGGCGGCGATCGGGCCTTCGAGGAATTCGCGCACCTCGCGCCCGCGCTCGCCCACCAGCGCCACGACGACGCTGTCGAACCCTTGCGCGCCGGCCAGCATGGCGAGCAGCGTCGACTTGCCGACGCCGGATCCCGCGAAGATGCCGATGCGCTGGCCGGCGCAGAGCGGCGTGAACAGGTCGACCGCCCGCACCCCCGTGGACAGGGGTCGGCGCACCCGGGCGCGGGTCATGGCGGCGGGCGGGTCGGCGTCGAGGGGTACGTCGGCCGCGCCCTCGGGCAGGGGCCCGAGCCCGTCGGCGGGCCGCCCGAGGGCGTCGATGACGCGGCCCTTCCAGGCCGGCGAGGGCCGCAGCCGTGCCGGGCCGATCCGGTGGGCGAGGCTGCCGATCCCGGCCTCGATGCGGCTCTCGAAGGGTTTCACGGTCGCGCCCGCGGCGTCGATGCGCACGACCTCGCCGATCTGGGTGCGGCCCTCCGCCGAGAAGCCCATGCGGTCGCCGAGCCGCACGAAGGCGGAGACGCCCGCGACCCGGGCGGCGCTCGCGGTGACCTCGCGCACGGGCCCGGCGATCCGCACCGGGGCGAGGTCGCGGCGGCCTTCCTCCATCGCCCGTTCCAGGCGCTCGATGGCGTTCGTCATGGCGCGGCTATCCCTGCGGTCCCAGGGTCTTGACCGCGCCCGTGAGCGTGTTGTCGGCCTCCGAGGTCATGGAGGCCGCGCTCTCGAAGGCGCGCTGGATGGCGATGAGCTTGGTCATCTCCAGGATCGGGTTGACGTTGGCGCCCTCGACGTAGCCCTGGATCATGCCGACCCGGGTGAAATCCTGCACCGCCCGGCCCGGGATCGAGGCGGAGACGGTGTTGTCGGGCCCCCGCGCGAGAGCGGCCTTGCGATCGATCGTGAACAGGCCGATGGCGCCGACCTGGTTGCGGTTCTGGTAGAGGCTGCCGTCGCGCCCGATCGTCGGCGGGCCCGCCTGCGGGTCGAGCTGGACCGGGCCGCCGCCGGGATCGACCACGGGCAGGCCCGTGAGGGTGCGGATCTGGCCGGTGGCGTCCATCGTGAAGCGCCCGTCGCGGGTGTAGAGCGTGCCCTTCGGCCCGGAGACGGCGAGCCAGACGTCGCCCTGCACGGCGACGTCGAGGGGCGCCTCGGTCTTCGTCGTGGGGCCGGCGGCGCGGGAGATCGTGTTGGTGCCCGGGCCGACGAAGGCGACCTCGCCGCGGTTCGAGCGGCCGAGAAGCTCGGCGAACTTGATCTCCTCCGCGCGGAAGCCCGCGGTCGCCATGTTGGCGACGTTGTTGGCGGTGGTGGTCAGGCGCTTCTCGAGGGCGATCTGGCTCGAGAGCGCGACGTAGAGGCTGCTCTGCATGGCGCCTACCTCGTGCCCCGCGTGGTCTGGACGCTGGCCAGGAGTTCGGCATCGATCCCGCCCGCCGAGAACAGGGCGAGGATGGGGGCGGTCTGCGTGTTGTTCTGCGCGTCCCAGATCGCCGCGAAGCGCCGCACGAAGGCGTCGAGCTTGACCGGGTCCTTGAGGCTCGCGATGTCGACCTTCGACGCGATCAGCGCCGCGCGGCGGGTCAGCGCCTCGCTGGTGGCGGCCCCGCTGGTGGCCGGCAGGCCGGACACCGTGTTGGCGACCTGGCTCAGGGCCGCGTCGCCCAGGATGTCGTAGGCACTCAGGAGGGTCGGCGCCTTGCGGGCGAAGTAGAGGGCGAGGCGCACCCCCGTATCCTCCGCCCCCGCATCGCTCTCCAGCGCCTGCTGCAGATAGGCCTCGGTGACGCTGCGGGCCATGCCGTCCGGCCCGAGCCCGGTGCCGAAGCCGAGATCGACCGCGGTCCCGAGGGGATCGGCGAGCGCGACGTTGCGGATCGAGAGGGTGCGCCCGGCCCCGCCCGCGGCGACCGTCCGGTCGGCATTCGCCCCGATGCCGCCGACGGCCTCGTCGACGCCGAGGTCGGAGACGGCGGTGGTCTCGAAGAACAGGGCCTTGTCGACGCCGACGCCGACCTGGACCGTGCCCGCGAGGCCCTCCGCGCCCGAGGCCACGATCTGGGCGTTGATCGCGGCGGCGATCTGCTCGCGGCTCACCTGGGTCAGGTCGTCGACGCGGCCCGCGAGGGTCTTGGCGTCGAGGGTGATCGTGACCGAGCGGGTCGTTCCGGCCTCGAGACGCGACTCGACGAGGAAGCGGGCCGCGCGCGGGCCGCTGAAATCGGTGGTCTCGGGCAGGGCCTGGCTCGCGCTCAGGGTCGCCGCGGTGGCGGCGAGGCCGAAGGTCGCCGGGTCCCGGCCCGCGGCGGAGGCGGTCCCGCCGAAGCGGAAGGCCTGGGCGAAGGCGACGTAGCGGTCGTCCGCCAGGCGGCTGGCGAAGCTCGCGCGGCCATCGACGCCCTCGCTCACGACCTTGCGCATGAAGGCCTTGGCGTAGGTCATCTCCTCCAGGCCGTGGGCCTTCATGGCGTAGGCGTAGAGGCGCGGGTCGGCGAAGAGATCGTCGATCGATTTCACCTTGCCGATATGGGCCTCGTAATACGCGGTCTCCCGGGCGATCACGGGATCGGCGGCCTTCCGCTTCAGGGCGGTCGGCAGGTCCCGGGCGATCAGCCGGTAGCTCGTGAGGGTGTCGGTCACGGACGGGCCCTCCGGGCGGGGTCGGCGGCGCCGGCGGGAACGCGCGGGCCGGGATGCCCCTCAGCCTCTAGGCGGCCTCGCTTGTCCCAGGCTTGCCCGCGCCGACGCGGTGCGGCGGCGTCGATCACAGGGAGGCGGGCCCGATGATGGTCTCGGTGGTGATGACCATCCAGCCCGCGCCCGTGCGGCGGATCGAGAGGACGCGGCCAGCGCCGGGCAGGACGCTGCCGAGCCGGGCCCTGCGCGGGCCGTCGGGCCCGTCCAGGGTGGCGACCCCGTCGGCGACGCCGCGCAGGGCATAGGCCCCCGCGGTCGCCGGGAGCGGTCG
>NZ_CAKLBV010000040.1 GCF_920984675.1 Methylobacterium sp. Leaf118 | reverse complement strand
GGCCGCCCGGGCGGCCGGACCGGTGGCGGGCTGGACCCCCTCGGACGCACCGCGCACCCTGGCCGGCCTCGGCGCGAGCCCCGGCCTCGCCATCGGCCCGATCCACGTCCTCGCCGCGCAGGACCTCACGGTGCCGGACGAGCCCGAGCCGCTCACCTCCGGCGCCGACCGCCTGCACCGGGCGCTCGCGGCCACCGGCGACCAGCTCCGGGCGCTGGCGGACGACACCGAGCGGCGCCTCGGCAAGGCCGATGCCGGCATCTTCAGGGCCCAGGGCGAGCTGATCGCCGACACCGACCTCATCACCCTGGCCTGCCAGGGCATGGTCGAGGGCCACGGCGTGGCATTCGCCTGGAACGCCGCGGTGGAGCGGATGGCCGCCCGGCTCTCGGCCCTCGGCAACCCGGTTCTCGCCGCCCGCGCCGCGGACCTACGCGACATCGGCCGCCGGGTGCTCGCCCAGATCGATCCGGCCCTCCGGGGCGGCCACGACCTGCCGGACGTGCCCTGCCTCCTGATCGCGCCCGATCTCGCCCCCTCCGACACCGCCGGGCTCGACCCCGCCCGGGTCATCGGGCTCGCCACCGCGCAAGGGGGCCCAACCTCGCACACCGCGATCCTGGCCCGGACCCTCGGCATCCCGGCGATGGTCGCGGGCGGCGCGCGCCTGCTGGCCCTGGAGAACGGCACGCGCGCCATCCTCGATGGCACCACCGGCCGCCTCTACCTCGATCCCAGCGAGTCCGACCTCGCCGCCGCTGGGCTGTGGCAGGTCCGGCAGCGCGAGCGGGCCGAGGCCGAGGCACGGGAGCGGGCGCGGCCCGCCGAGACCCGCGACGGCCACCGGGTCGCCGTCGGCGCCAACGTCAACACTCCCGAGCAGGTGCCGCTGGCCCTCGACCAGGGCGCGGAGGGCGTCGGCCTGATGCGCACCGAGTTCCTGTTCCTGGAGCGCGGCGACACCCCCTCCGAGGACGACCAGTACGAGACCTATTCCGGGATGCTGACGGCGCTCGGCGGGCGCCCGCTGATCGTGCGCACCCTCGACATCGGCGGCGACAAGCAGGTCGCCCACCTGCACCTGCCGAAGGAGGAGAACCCCTTCCTCGGCGTGCGCGGCGCCCGCCTGCTGCTGCGCCGGCCCGACCTGCTGGAGCCGCAGCTGCGCGCGCTCTACCGCGCGGCCAGGGATCGCATCCCGGCCGACGCCCCTACCGGCAAGGCGGCGCCGCTCTCGATCATGATGCCGATGATCACCTCGGTCCCCGAAGTGTTGAAGCTCCGCGCCATCTGCGAGCGCATCCGGGCGGAGGTCGGCGCGCCGCCCGTGCCCCTCGGCCTGATGATCGAGGTGCCGGCCGCCGCGATCCAGGCGGATGTGCTCGCCCGCCACTGCGACTTCTTCTCGATCGGCACCAACGACCTGACGCAATACGCCCTCGCCATCGACCGGCAGAACCCCGAGCTGGCCCCCGAGGCCGACTCGCTCCACCCGGCGGTGCTGCGGCTCATCCACATGACCTGCGAGGGCGCGGCCCGGCACGGGTGCTTCGTCGGCGTCTGCGGCGGCATCGCGGGCGACCCGTTCGGGGCCTGCCTGCTCGCGGGGCTCGGCGTCGACGAGCTGTCGATGACGCCCCGCGACCTGCCCGGGGTGAAGGCGCGGCTGCGCGCCTCCGACATGGCCGAGCTGCGGGCGCTCGCGGTCCGCGCCTGCGAGCAGGAGGACGCGGCCGCCGTGCGTGCCCTCGACACCCCGATCGCGACCGGAGCCTGAGCCATGCTGGCGACCCTCACCCTCAATCCGGCGATCGACCAGACCGTCACCCTCGACGCGCTGAGGCCCGGCCAGGTCCACCGCGCCCGCTCGGTCTGGGCGGATGCCGGCGGCAAGGGCGTCAACGTCGCCGCCTGCCTCGCCGATTGGGGCCTGCCCGTGGCCGCCACCGGCGTGCTCGGCCAGGACAACGCTGCACCCTTCGCGCAGCTTCTCGCCGCCAAGGGCATCGACGACCGCTTCGTCTGGGTGCCGGGCGAGACCCGCACCAACCTCAAGCTCCTCGACGCCGGGACGGGCGAAACCACCGACATCAACCTTCCTGGTCTCGATATCGGCCCCTCCACCCTCGAGGCGGTGCGGGCGGTGCTCTCGGAGCTGGCCTGCGACGGCAGCCTCGTGGTGCTAGCCGGCAGCCTGCCGCGCTCGCTTGCCCCGGACACCTACGCCCGGCTGACGGGCGCCCTGCGCGCCCGCGGCGCCCGGGTGGTGCTCGATGCCTCCGGCCCCGCTCTCGCGGCCGCTCTCGCGGCCGGACCGGACGCGCTGCCGCACGCGATCAAGCCCAACCGCGCCGAGCTGGAGGAATGGGCCGGTCGCCCCCTCGCCGAGCCCGCCGCCCTGCGCGAGGCCGCCCGCCGGCTTCAGGCCTCGGGCATTCCCCTCGTCTGCGTCTCGCTCGGCGCGGAGGGCGCGCTGTTCGTCTCACGGGACGGCGCGCTGCAGGCCCTGCCGCCGCCCACGACGATCGCGAGCACGGTCGGCGCCGGCGATGCGCTGGTGGCCGGCCTCGTCGCCGGCCTGCACGAGGGCCTCGCCCTGCAAGACCTCGCCCGGCGGGCCCTGGCCTTCGCGGCGGGCAAGCTCAGCCGCACGGGCGCCAACCTGCCCCCGCGCGACGTGGTGGCCGCCATCGCCCGGGAGATCCGGGTGGCCCCCCTGAACTAGGCGCGACCCGCGTCCAAAAACCCATGTCCCAGGAGGAACCCATGTCACAGGAGGAACCCAAGTCACAGGAGGAACCTATGGCACAGCTCCTAGCGGTGGTGGGAGGCGGCGACCTCTCCACCCACGCCGTCCTCGCGGCCGAGGCCCTGCGCAGGGCGGCCGGACGGCGCAACGCGGCGCTCGCCCTGGAGATTCGCGGCAAGGGCGGCGGCAACCCGATCCCCGAGGCGGCGATCCGGGAGGCGACGGCCGTGCTTCTCGTCGGTGACGGCGATCTCGGCGAGGGCCGGTTCGGGGCGCTGGCCCGGGCGCGGGCCGCCATCGACGAGGTGCTCACCGACGTGAATGCCGTGCTGGACCGCCTCCTGGCCGGCGCCGCGGAGACGCCCGGCGCGTCCGCGCGCGCGGCGACTGGTCCCAGGAGACTCGTGGCGATCACCTCCTGCCCCACCGGCATCGCCCATACCTTCATGGCCGCCGAAGGGCTCCAAGCCGCGGCCCAGGCGCTCGGCCACGCGATCCGCGTCGAGACGCAAGGCTCGGTCGGCGCCCGCGACGCCCTGACGGCGCCCGAGATCGCGGCGGCCGACCTGGTCATCATCGCCGCCGACACCGGCGTCGACCGGGCGCGCTTTGCCGGCAAACGGCTCTATGCCACGACCACCAAGGCGGCGATCCGCGACGGCAAGGGCCTGATCGCGACCGCGCTCGCCGAGGCGCAGCTCGCGGCCGCGGGCACGGCCGAGGCGGCGCCGACGACCGACGGTCCCGCCCGCCCGGCGGCGGCCGAGCGGCAAGCCGGCGCCTACAAGCACCTGATGACCGGCGTCTCGTTCATGCTGCCCTTCGTGGTGGCGGGCGGGCTGCTCATCGCCCTCGCCTTCGCGGTCGGCGGCATCGACGTCCTGAATCCGGAGAAGGCCGGCACCCTCGGCTACGCCCTGGGCGAGATCGGCGCCAAGGCGGCCTTCGCCCTCATCGTCCCGGCGCTCGCGGGCTACATCGCCTCTTCGATCGCCGACCGCCCCGGCATCGCGCCCGGCATGATCGGCGGCATGCTCGCCGCCAACCTCCAGGCGGGCTTCCTGGGCGGCATCGCGGCGGGCTTCATCGCCGGATACGTCACGGCCTTCCTCAACACGCACATCCGGCTGCCCCGGAATCTGGAGGGTCTCAAGCCCGTCCTGATCCTGCCGCTCCTCGCCACCGCGATCACCGGCCTCCTGATGGTCTACGTGGTCGGCGTCCCCGTGGCGGCAGTGCTCGCCGCCCTCACCGACTGGCTGAAGGGCATGCAGGGGACGAGCGCCCTGCTGCTCGGCCTCGTGCTCGGCGGCATGATGGCGGTCGACATGGGCGGGCCGATCAACAAGGCGGCCTACGCCTCCGCCGCGGCGCTGCTCTCCTCCGGGGTCGACGCCCCGATGGCGGCGGTGATGCTCGGCGGCATGACGCCCCCGCTCGGCCTCGCCCTCGCCACCCGGCTGTTCCCCACCCGATTCACGAAGCCGGAGCGCGAGGCCGGCGGCGCGGCGGCGGTGCTCGGCGCCGCCTTCATCACCGAGGGCGCGATTCCCTTCGCCGCGGCCGATCCGCTGCGCGTCATCCCCTCCATGGTGGCGGGCTCGGGCGTTGCAGGGGCCATCGCCCTCGCCTCCGGCGTGACCCTCAAGGTGCCCCATGGCGGCCTGTTCGTTCTGCCGATCCCGAACGCGGTGACGAACCTGCCCGGCGCCCTCATCGCCCTGGTCGCCGGCAGTCTGGTCACCGGCCTGATGGTGGGCCTTCTCAAGAAGCGGGCGGCCTGACGCGGCGCTCGGGCCGCCCTCGGCGCGCGACGCGCCAGGGGCGGGGAAGGCCAACGGCGATGGGTTTCCGCCTTGGGCCGCCCCAATGGCGCCGGGCGCCGGTGCGTTCGGGCTGACGTCCCACATCGTCGACACGGGGGGAGGACATGAAAGCGGTCACAGCAACCGGGGTCGCGCTCGGCCTTTGCGCGGCGCTCGGCACCCAGGTGCGCGCGCAGGATGCGCCGCCCGTCCTCACACCTCCTATCCTCGCACCTTTTGGCGTCGCGCCGCCGGCTGCCGTCGCCGGGCCTCGCGCGGTCCGCCGCCCGCTCGTCAGCCGGATCGTGCGCCGCGCCCCCCTCCGCAGAACCTTCGGCGACGACGGCAGCGCAGCGGCCGCCGCCGACGTGCTCGGCCAGAGCGCGACGCCCCCGACCCTGCCGCCGGGCACGTTCGACCTCGGCAACGGCCTGTCGTTCCTCCTGAACTACACCGGCCAGGGCGCGGCCAACCCGGTCGGCGGGCTGCGCCAGGGCACGGCCTGGGCGGGCCAGCTCTTCTTCGGCCTCGACGCCGACCTGAACCGGCTCGCCGGGATCGACGGCGCCTCGGTCCACGTCGCGGTCACCAACCGCCACGGCCGCAGCCTCGCCCAGGACGTGATCGGCAACAACACGTCGGTCCAGGAGATCTATGGCGGCGGGCAGACCACGCGCCTCACCCTGCTGTCCTACCAGCAGAAGCTGTTCGACAACCGCCTCGACCTCGAAGTCGGGCGGCTGGTCGCCAACATCAATTTCCTGAATTCACCGATCTACTGCAATTTCCAGACGAATTCGGCCTGCGGCAACCCGACCTTCGTGTTCAAGACCTCGAACTTCACCTTCTGGCCGGTGTCGAGCTGGGGCGGGCATGCCAAGGCTTGGCTGACCGACACGCTCTTCTTCCATGTCGGCGCCTACGAAGTGAATCCGCGCCATCAGCAGCCCGGCGACAACGGCCTCGACCTTTCGGTGAAGGGCGCGACCGGCGCGATCGTGCCGTTCGAACTCGGCTACGCCACGACCTTCGCCAACGACGCGCGGCCGCGCCATTACGGCATCGGCGGCTGGATCGACCGCTCCGCCTACGCGGACCCGGTCCGCGACGTCGCCGGAGGCCGCGCGGTGCTCACCGGCCTCGATCCGCGGACGCGCTTCGGTCGCTCGGGCGTCTATGCGCGCTTCGACCAGATGGTCTGGCGCCCCGACCCGACGGGCATTCAGGGCCTGACCCTGTTCGGCGTGGCCATGGCGGGCACCGGCGGACGCCTCGTCGAGGATTACTTCCTGGAGATCGGCGCGGTGCAGACCGGGACCTTCGTGGGGCGCCCCTACGACACGGTCGGCTTCGTCATCAACCTGCAAGCCTTCAGCCCGCTGGCGTTGTCGAACATTGCCGCGGCACAAGCTTCGCTCGGATGGGCGCGAACCATTCCCGACCAGCAGATCATGATGGAGCTGAACTACGGGCTCCAAGTCTCGCCCGCGATCCGGCTGACGCCGAACCTGCAATACATCATCAACCCGGATCAGACCCGGTTCCCGTTCTACCGGAAGACCATCCCCGATACGTTGGTGGTCGGCGCCAAGCTCTCGGTGGACCTGTTCACTCTCACCGGCCTCGCCCGCGGCCCCGGAAGTCCCTGACGCCGAACAGAAAAACGGCGCGCCTTAAGGGGCGCGCCGGTCGAGGTGACTCGCGGTCTCAGGAACGAGCCGGATCAGTGTATGAAATATACCACCGGTCGTCCATGGCGCGCGGGTGACAGATAGCTGCAACTTTCACGTTTCCGTGTCCGCCGTTTCGCCCGTCGGCCAGGCGGCGAGGCGGTGCAAAAGGGGCGCCGCCGCGGCTTCCGCGGCCTGCTCGACGGCGCGGTACTGCCCCACCACCTCGGTGCCGAGGGGCGACAGCCGGGCCCCACCCCCGTCCCGTCCGCCGGCCTGGGATTCGACCACCGGCTGCCCGAAGCCGCGGTTCATCGCCTCCACCAGGGTCCAGGCGCGGCGGTAGGACATGCCGAGCGCCCGGGCTCCGGCCGCGATCGAGCCGTGCGCGGCGATGGCCTCGAGGAGCCGCACCTTGCCCGGCCCGAGCCGGTGGCCGGGCCCCAGATCGATACGCAGGCTCAGGCGCGCCATGGCCGGTCCGACGGGGGGCTGTCAGTTCTTCGCCAGGGCGTCGGCGAAGGCGACGATGCGGTTGCGGGCATAGGTCGGCACGCCCGCGCTGATCGAGGTGCCGGTGTTGAAGGAGGAATTGCCCATGAGCACCTGTACCGGCAACAGGTTCTTGAGCACCGGCACGCGGGCATATTCCTGCTTGCGGTCCAGCACGTCGGCCTTGATGGCGAGCGCCATGTAGGTGGTGACCACGGTGCGGTTCGGGTCGTTCGGCGCCGGCTGCATCACCGCCAGGAACTTGCCGAAGCGCAGGATCTGGTTGACCCAGAAGATCGTCTGTTCGAGGCCGCCCGCGACCGGCGTCTCGATCCGGGTCAGGGCGGAGAGGCCGGCGGCCTCCGCGGACGGCAACACCCGCAACTCGCTCTGGAACGAGACGAATTCGGCGACCTTCTTGGAGGAGCCGAGTTCCAGCTTGTTGGCGAGCTTCACCCCGAGGGGCAGCTTGCCTTCGAGGTCGTAGCGCGACTCGATGCAGACGCCGCCCGCCCCGCACCAGGGCCGGTCCGGACGCTTGGCGAAGGCGGCGGCCGGATCCTTGGTCGGGGTCGCGTCGGCGGGCTCCAGCCGCTTGTGGCGGATGACCGGGTCCATCCTGGCGAGGAAATCGAGCCCGGCGAAGGCCGCGAGATCGATGGACGCGGCGGGCTTGGCCACCATGAAGCGCCCCTCCGCGACATAGACCTTGAGACTCTCGTGGCGCTGCTTGGTCACGCCGTTGACGGTCTGGGGATAGTCCGGCTCGGTATAGCCGGGCCAGGGCGAGAGCGCCGCGGCCTCCGCGGGCCGCGCCTTGCGCCACGCCTCGAAGGCGATGAGGCCGTTCTCGGGATTGACCGACGCCGCCTCGCGGGAATCGCGGAACAGCACCGTGCCGGGCTTGAGGGTCGCGGCATCGGCCGGGTTGAGGGCCGCCACGTCCTTCACCCGGTCGGAGACCGGCATCGCCGCGGGCGCCTTCGCCGCGTCCTGCGCGCGGGCCGGACCAGCCAGCGTGGCGGCGGCGAGCAGGATGGCCGGGAGATGCTGTCGCAAAACGGACCTCGGGGTCGGAATGGGAGCGGGGAGGGGAGCACTGGGCTGTTCACGAAACGCCCGGCCACCGGTCGTTCTCGGTCCGGGCGCGGCCCGCGGGGCGGGCGTTCGATGAGCGGCCCTCAGTAGCGCGGGTCGTCGCCGAACAGGTAGTCGGGATCGCGGCGGCGCTGGCGGGTGCGCGGCTCGGGCTCGTCCTCGAAGGGCGAGCCGAACGGGGAGGGATTCACCTGCCCGTAGCGGTCGCGGCCGGGCCAGGGGCTCGGCTCCTCGCGCCGGTCGCGGCGCAGGCCCCAAGGATCGGCACTGCGAGAATCCGCGCCTCGGGGATCGGCGGTGCGGGCCTGACCACCGAAGGGGTCGTCGCTGCCGCGCCGGCCGCCGCCCATCATGTTGCCGAGAATGTCGCCGGCCACGTCCGCCCCATCCTCGGCAGTCCCGCCATCGCCGTCCTCGGCGTCCGGCCGCATGGCGTAGAGGGTCTCGCGGGGCACCAGCGCGAATTGCGTGTCGGGCACGCGCCCGTCCTTGAGGCGGAAATGCTCGATGAAGCCGCCGCCCGCGACCCGTTGGCCGCTGCGGGGTTCGATCGGCAGGTCGGCGATCAGGGCCTTGGCCTCGGGCGAGGGGGGCGCGAGGGGCGTGCGCGGCACGCCGTTGGCCCAGGCGGCCTGGACGATCGCGCGGGCGATCGGCACCGCGACATGGCCGCCGGTCTGGCCGCGGCCGAGCGTCTTGCGCACGCCGTCGGCGTTGTCGTAGCCGGCCCAGACCACGACCGTGATCTCGTTGGTGAAGCCGGCGAACCACGCGTCGTTCTCGTTCTCCGAGGTGCCGGTCTTGCCGGCGACGTAGGCGGAGATGCCGGCGAGCGCGGCGGCGGTGCCGTGCTGGGTCACGCCCTGGAGCATGGTCTTGAGCTGGTAGAAGGCGACGCGGTCGGCGGAGCCGATCCGCACCGGGGCCTTGACGGGGCGCGTGTAGACCGGCGTGCCGTCGCGCTCGATCGATTCCAGCGCGTAGGCGCTCGGCCGCGCCCCCTCGTTGGCGATGGCGGCGTAGAAGCTCGCCAGATCGATCATCCGCACGGCTTGCGCGCCGAGCACGAAGGGATAGTAGCGCTCGCACTCGGCATAGAGCTGGGCTTCGAGGGCGATGTCGCAGACCCGCTGCAGGCTCTGGGGCGCATCGCGCGCGATGCCGCCCTCCAGCAGGCGGGCGGTGACGAGGTTCTTCGAGAATTCGAGGCCGCGCCGGATCGTCGTCGCCCCCGAGCCGCCGCCGTCGTAGTTCTTGGGCGACCACGAGGCACCGATGCCGCCGATGGGCGGCAGCGTCACGGGGGCGTCCATCACCAGGGTGTTGGGCTGGAGGCCGGCGTTCAGCGCGGCGAGGTAGGTCAGCGGCTTCAGGGTCGAGCCCGGCTGCCGCACGGTTTGCGTCACCCGGTTGAGCTGGCTCAGGGGATAGGAGAAGCCCCCGCTCATCGCCAGGATGCGTCCGGTCCGGTTCTCCAGGACGATGGCGGCGCCCTGGACCGAGGGGCGCACGCGCAGGTCGGCGCGGAGGCTGCCCTTACCCTCGCGCAGGCGCACCCGCACCGCGTCGTGGAGCTGGAGCTTGCCGCGCGCGGGGCCGGGATCGAGGCTCGCGACGCGCCCGTCGGGCAGGCCGACCTTCACCCCGTTCTTGCCGGCCTGGAGCACCACCGCGAGCGGCCAGCGCAGATCGTAGAGGGGCGCCCGCGCGCTCTCCAGCGCCCGCTGCCACGCGGGCTTCGGGGCCGGCGGACGGGCGGGCACCGGCAGGGCCTTGGCCGCCCTCACGCCCCTGGGCAAGGGGACGGCGGGGGGGACGGCGGGAGGGACCGCGAGGGGCGCCGCGGCCGGCGCTTCGGGCGCGGGCGCCGGCGCGGCGGCCTCGAGGCGCTTGATCGTCTCGGCCAGATTGAGCTCCGGCCCCTCGTAGCGGGCCCGGCCGGTGCCGCGCTCATAGGTCGAGAGCCCCTCCTGCAAGGCGCCCTCCAGCGCGCTCTGCAGGCCGGCATTCACCGTCGCCCGCACCGTGTAGGAGGCGCTCGTCAGCGATTCGAGCCCGGCGAAGGTGCGCGACTCGCGGGCGACGTGATCGACGAGGTAGAACCCGGAATCGCGGCGGCTCGACTCCGGCGGCCGGATGCCAAGGTCGCTGCGGAGCGCCGCGTTCATCTGGTCCTCGGTAATCGCGCCCTCCTCCTTCATCCGGGTCAGGACGTAGGCGCGGCGCTCCCGGGCACGGTCGGGGTAGCGGTCCGGGCTGTAATAATTGGGGCCCTTCGGCAGGCCCGCGAGCAGGGCCGCCTCCGGCACAGTCAGCTGCCCGACCGACTTCCCGAACCAGGAGCGGGCCGCCATCTCGATGCCGTAGGCGCCCCGTCCCAGATAGATGCCGTTGAGGTAGAGCCCGAGGATCTGCGGCTTGGTCTGCAACCGCTCCAGGCGCGAGGCCACGATCATCTCGCGGATCTTGCGCTCGTAGGTGACGTCGTCGCCGACCGAGAGGTTCTTGACCACCTGCTGGGTGATGGTCGAGCCGCCCGCCGGCCGGCCCGGCGAGGCGAGGTTGCCGACGAAGGCGCGGATCACCCCACGCTCGTCGATGCCGTGATGGCTGTAGAAACGCTTGTCCTCGGCCGCGACGAAGGCTTGTCGGACGAGGTCGGGCACCCGATCGATCGCCACGATGAGGCGTCGCCCGTTGGGCTCGAAGGTTTCGGAATAGGGCTGGCCCGCCGAATCCAGGATCACGCTGGCGCTCGGCAGCTTGATGTCGCGCAGCGCCTCGGCCGAGGGCAGGTCGCGCACGGCGTTGTTGTAGAAGGCGATCACGGCGCCCGCGTCGAAGGGCGAGTTCGCCGGGTTCTCACCCTTGCAGAACTGCTTGTAGCTCGTGTTCAGCTCGGAGAGGTCGAGCCCGTGCAGGATCTTGGGCGCGTTGTCGCCCGCCACCGCGCTCGGATCCTCCATGGCGGTGGTGATCAGTTCGTCGAGGTTGATGTCCTCGATGTCGAAGCTCTTGCGCATATGGGCGCAGCCGTCGCGCAGGATCGCCACGACCGTCGCGCCGTCCTTGGCGGGGTCGAACTGCGTCCGCACGGCGTCGGGCCGCGTCGTGACCTGACTGAGCGTCAGCGCGGTCGCGAACAGCTTGATCAGGATGGCGTTCATCGAGCGTTCGGGTCACCCCACGACGGACCTCAACGCCCGTGCCCCCGATTAAGCCGCGCACAACGCGGCTGATTTGTGGACGGGAGGGCTTCGCCCGGAGCGTCCCGGCCATGCGCCGGGCGGCGGGCACCGGAGCGGAACGGGGGAGGGACACGGCGCGTCCGGATCCGCGGCGGGTCGCGCGCGCGGCGCGGGCCCGCAGGCGGGGCGACGTCGCGTGGCCCGGCCGGAGCGCCGGGCGCGCGGCGTCAGCGCAGGAGCTGGAGGATGCCCTGCTGGGCCTGGTTGGCGAGCGACAGGGCCGAAATGCCCAGCGACTGTCGGGTCGACAGCGCCTGCGAGTTCGCCGCTTCCTCGTTGAGGTCGGCGTTGGTCAGGTTGGCGGCGCCGGTGTCGAGGATGTTGACGAGGCGCTTGGTGAAGTCCTGACGGTTCTGCACGACCGAGAGGTTCGAGCCGAAGGTCGAGCTCGCCGAGCGCAGGGTGTCGGAGGCCCCGCCCAGGCTCGAGATCGTCGCCTTGATGTCGGTGTCGAGCAGGAACTTGCCCTGGCCGTTCACCGTCGCGCCGGAGCTGGGGCCGATCGCGTCGAGGCCGAGGCCGTCGGAGGTGAGGTCCTGGCCCTGGATGTCGAGGTTGGCGGTGTCCTTCTCGTTGAAGGCGATGTGCAGCTTGTTGGACGGATCGCCGTTCGAGATCAGGTTGATGCCGTTGAAGCTCGAATCCTTGGCCAGCTGCGTGATCTGCGTCAGCAGGCTGTTGAACTGGTCGGCGAGCTTGGCGCGGCCCTCGACGCCGGCCACCGTCAGGTCGGCGCTCTTGCTGATCGTGTCCTTGCCGGTGCCGTAGGTGTCGGCCGTGGTCGTGGCGCCCGCGGCGAAGCCGAGGGCGGTCTGGTCGGCCGCGGTCTTGAACTCCACGTCGGAGCTGGCGTTCAGCACGATCTTCTTGCCGCTCGTGTCCTTCGAGAACATCGTCGCGCCCGCCGAGGTGTTCAGCGCGCTGATCGCGGTGTCGATCGAGTCGGCGGCGGCGATGTTGGCGGTCTTCTCCTCGCCGTTGACGTAGAAGGTGACCGTGCTGGCGGCAGTCGAGTCGAAGGCGGTCGAGGCGGTGCCCGTGGTGGTCAGCTGGGTCGAGAGCGCCTGGTTGGCGGTGGATTTGGCCGAGTCGATCAGCTTCTGGATCGAGGTGATGCCCTGGTTGGCCGCCTGGACCGTCTGAACGCCGTTCGAGATCGAGTCGAGCAGCGCGCCCAGATCGCCCGAGCGACTGGTGAAGGATTGCGCGGTGAAGAAGTTGACCGGGTTGTCGAGCGCCGAGGAAACCTTCAGGCCCGTCGCGAGGCGATTCTGCGTCGCCGAGGTGAGGCTGGCGGTGTCCTGCAGCGAGAGCAGGTTCTGACGTGTGGCGGCGGAGAGTGTGACGCTGGACGACATGACTGGCTACCCGTTCAAAGCGCATGCCTAACCGGCATTAGGGTTAATTCAGCATGGTTCCGGTTTCCGTAGGGTTAACAATGAATTCGCCTGCGCCAACTTCTTCGTTCCGGATCCAAAAAAACGGCCGGAGCGAGGCTCCGGCCGTATTGTTTCAGGACAGCGGTGGCACCAGAACCTCGATCCGCCGCGCCGGGCGCGGCGGGCGCGGCGGGCGCGGCGGATCCGGGCGGCCTTAGCGGAGCAGCTGAAGGATGCTCTGCTGGGCCTGGTTGGCGAGCGACAGGGCCGAAATGCCCAGCGACTGGCGGGTCGACAGCGCCTGCGAGTTCGCCGCCTCGACGTTGAGGTCGGCGTTGGTCAGGTTGCCGGCGCCCTGATCGAGAACGTTGATCAGGTTCTTCGAGAAGGTCTGACGGTTCTGCACGACCGAGAGGTTCGAGCCGAAGGTCGAGCTCGCCGAGCGCAGGGTGTCGGAGGCCGCCGAAAGGCTCGAGAGCGTCGTCTTGATGTCGGTGTCGAGCAGGAACTTGCCCTGGCCGTTCGCCGTCGCGCCCGAATTCGCCTCGATCGCCTTCAGGTCGAGACCGTCGGAGGTGAGGTCCTGACCCTGGATGTCGAGGTTGGAGGTGTCCTTCTCGTTGAAGGCGATGTGCAGCTTGTTCGAGGCATCGCCGTTCGAGATCAGGTTGACGCCGTTGAAGCTCGAATCCTTGGCCAGCTGCGTGATCTGCGTCAGCAGGCTGTTGAACTGGTCGGCAAGCTTGGAACGGGCCTCGACGCCGGCGACCGTCAGGTCGGCGCTCTTGCTGATCGTGTCCTTGCCGGTGCCGTAGGTGTCGGCCGTGGTCGTCGCACCCGCGGCGAAGCCGAGGGCGGTCTGGTCGGCCGCGGTCTTGAACTCCACGTCGGAGCTGGCGTTCAGCACGATCTTCTTGCCGCTCGTGTCCTTCGAGAACATCGTCGCGCCCGCCGAGGTGTTCAGCGCACTGATCGCGGTGTCGATCGAGTCGTTGGCGGCGATGTTGGCGGTCTTCTCCTCGCCGTTGACGTAGAGGGTGACCGTGCTGGCGGCAGTCGAGTCGAAGGCGGTCGAGGCGGTGCCGGTGGTGGTCAGCTGGGTCGAGAGCGCCTGGTTGGCAGTGGATTTGGCCGAGTCGATCAGCTTCTGGATCGAGGTGATGCCCTGGTTGGCCGCCTGGACCGCCTGGACGCCGTTCGAGATCGAGTCGAGAAGGCCGCCGAGGTCGGAGGAGCGGTTGGACAGGGACTGCGCGGTGAAGAAGTTGACCGGGCTGTCGAGCGCCGAGGAAACCTTCAGGCCCGTCGCGAGGCGGTTCTGCGTCGTCGAGGTGAGGCTGGCGGTGTCCTGCAGCGAGAGCAGGTTCTGGCGGGTGGCGGCGGAGAGCGTGATGCCGGACATCGGGGGACGATCCTATTGGGTCTCGAAGCCGTCGTTTTGGCGGCGTCCCGAACCCTCGCCTTCCAGTCTTGCCGAGATCTTAATCGAGACCAAGAATTCGCCGGGATCCGCCCGGCTCCGTCAAGTCGATCCCAAGGTTCTCTCGTGATGGTTAAGCGAATGTCAGTCCCCACCCGACACACCGACCGATCAAGGAATCGCTAACCATGCCGCTCCGCATCGAACTCAAGCCCAACGAGCGGCTGATCATCAACGGCGCCCTGATCCGCAACGGCGACCGCCGCTCGGTCTTCATGATCGAGAACCAGTGCAAGTTCCTGCGCGAGAGCGAGATCATCTTCGAGACGGAGGCCGACACGGCCGCCAAGCGGCTCTGCGTCACGCTCCAGTTGATCTATCTCGCCGACAATCCGCTCGAGGCCGACGACCTTTTCGTGCGCCAGGCGAACCAGATGCTGGAGGCGGCGCCGAGCATGGCCCCCTATATCCTGGCGATCCAGGACGAACTGGCCGCCCGGCAGTTCCACCGGGCGATCAAGCGCGGACGCGATCTCATCGCCTACGAGCGCAGCCTGCAGCAGCGGCTCGATCCCGCGCGAGGGGAAACGTAGCGGGTCACGGTCCGACGGCGCCTATCAGACGATGCCGCTCGCCTCGTAGGGCCAGGGCTTGCCGAGATGATCCGCGACGCGGGCGGGATCGGAGCCCACCGCCGCCACGGCCGCCTGGACCTGCTCGACCGGCACCTCGAAGCGGCGCGCCCAGTAGGCCCGGTCGCGCGGCGCCTCCAGAACCACCACGGCGGGATCGCCGCTCGCCCCGCCGCTGCCCTCGTCCGCCATGCCCGTCCGCTCCGTGTCGCCCACCCGGGGACCGGGGGGCATCCGGGGGGAAACCGCCGGGGGGCAGGCGCGGGTTCCCGGTCTCAAGCCTGTTGCGGCGTGGCTGGGACGGGCCGGAGGGCGGGCGAACGGACCGCCTCCGGTGCGATGTGGAAGGCGGCGGGACGGCGGAACAGGACGTCCAGGCGCGTGCCCCGCACCCGCCGCTCGAAGGCGAGCGGCACAAGCACGGCCACGCCCGTGACGACGAGGCTCGCCACGCCGATATCGATGGCCAGCCCGGATTTCGCGATCGCCGTCCGGGTCAGGGCCATCGGCAGGAAGAAGCCGAGATAGATCACGATGGAGTTCTGGCCGCAGGTGCGCAAGGCCGCCGTCACGGGCCCGCCCGCCCGGCTCATCAGGCTCGCGAAGGCGACGATCGCCAGCGCCCCGACCGTCCCGAGGGCGAGGCTGACCCCCGGCAGGTCCGCCGCGGAGGGGTGGGCGTCGAGCCCGGTCGGCGCGAAGACCAGCACCGCCTCGATGACCGCCCAGGCGGCGAGCCCGGCCAAAGCGAGGCCGGCGCGCGCCCGGACCCGGTCGGCGAACCGGAAGATCCAGCCGGCGAAGAAATAGCCGCCGAGGAAGTAGACGTAGCGGCCACAGAACTCCTCGAGGAGAAGCGGCAGGTGGCCCCCCGGCATCATCTGGAGCAGGGCGGCGCCGGCGAGCAGGACGAGCGGGGGCACCCGCCGATGCAGCAGCTTCGTCACCACCGAGAACACGGCGAGCATGTAGACGAACCACAGCGTCGAATAGGGCACCACCAGCGCCTCGGCGAGGTGGAGGCCGAAGGCCGCGAGCTTGCCCCCCGTGCCGATCGCGTCGGCGGTGATCAGCCCCGCCTTGAACACCGACTGGATCACCACCCACAGGACGTAGAAATAGGCGAAGTGGACCACGCGCCGGTCGGCGAACAGGCGCCAGTCGCGGTCGATCACGCGGCCGAGGAAGAGGCCGGACAGCAGGAAGAAGTCGGGAATCCGGAACGGCTTGGCGAAGGCCACGACGGTGTGCATGAAGCCCTCGCCGCCGAGCGCCTCGCCGGTGCCGAGCGTCGAGTGCATCATCACCACGAGGACGATGCACAGGCCCTTGGCGACATCGACCCAGGCGAGGCGGGCCGCCTCCTCGGGATGCGGGCGGAGTGGGTGCGTGGCGCCAGCCATGGGAATCCGCGGGCCTCCTGAGGATCGGGCGATCGGGCACCGAGCCTGGCGGCGAGGGGTTAAGCCGGCCTCCATGGATGCGGGAAAGCGCGCCGGGCGGTTAACGAACGGGAAACGGCCTCACCGCGGGGCCCGGCCCTCGCCGCGCCGCGCGCGGGTCTGCCGGGTCGGCGCGTGGAAATCGTCGGGCTTGCCCCGCACCCAGTCCAGGAAGCGCGCGATCTCGGGGTCGGTCCGCAGCGCCTCGACCTCCGAGAGGCGCCGGGCGATTTCGGCCTCGCTGTAGCGAGCGTGGATCGCCGAATGGCAGATCTGGTGCAGACGCACCGTCGCGCCCCGGGCCCCACCTTTCAGCTTCGGTGTGA
Source organism: Methylobacterium sp. Leaf118 (assembly GCF_920984675.1). Lineage (GTDB taxonomy): Bacteria > Pseudomonadota > Alphaproteobacteria > Rhizobiales > Beijerinckiaceae > Methylobacterium. The sequence continues at coordinate 28,065 of NZ_CAKLBV010000040.1, read as the reverse complement.
GATGGTGGAGGCTCTGGCGGGCGTGACGCGGGATCGGACGCGCGCACAGGGGACAGACCGGCAGGACCGCCGGGCCGGGCCCGTGGGTGTCCGGATCGTCGTCGCGCCAGCGCCGGACCCGCCGTCCCACCACGCGCCCCTCCCTCCCTGATCGCCTCCATCTGGGACGCGATCGAGGGCTCGGCAACGGGCCGGGACGGGCCCGCCGACGGCCGCGTGGCCGCAGGCCGGGACCAGTCGCCCCGACGGCTCCGATTCGGGCCGGTCACACCGGGAGGGGCGCGATCGGCCGCGTCGATCCGAGGGCGCGCAGGTTGGCCCGCGTGAGCTGGTCGATGGAGGCGCATCCCATCAGCCGCATGTCCCGCTCGATCTCGGTTCGCATCAGCCCCAGCGCGCGCTCGACGCCCGCCTGTCCGGCCGCCGCGAGGGGGAACAGGTAGTAGCGACCGAGGCCGACCGCCTTCGCCCCGAGGGACAGGGCCTTCAGCACATGCGTGCCGCGCTGGACGCCGCCATCCATGATCACGTCGATCCGGTCGCCCACCGCATCGACGATCTCCGCGAGCTGGTCGAAGCCCGTGCGCGAACCGTCGAGCTGCCGGCCGCCGTGATTGGACAGCACGATGCCGGTGCAGCCGATCTCGACCGCCCGCCGGGCATCCTCCACCGACATCACGCCCTTGAGGCAGAACTGGCCGCCCCATTCCCGCACCATCGCCGCGACGTCGTCCCACGACAGGGCGGGATCGAGCATCTCGGTGAAGTAGCGGCTGATCGAGAGCGCGCCGCCGCCCATGTCGACGTGACCGTCGAGCTGCGGCAGCTTGAAGCGCTCATGGGTCAGGTAGTTGATCCCCCAGGCGGGCTTCATGGCGAATTGCAGCATGCCCGGCAGGGTGAGCCGGAACGGGATCGAGAAGCCCGTGCGCTTGTCGCGCTCGCGGTTGCCCCCGGTGATGCTGTCGACGGTCAGCATCATGACCTCGATGCCGGCCCCCTTGGCGCGGTCCATCATCGCCCGGTTCAGGCCGCGATCCTTGTGGAAGTAGAACTGGTAGACCTGCGGGGCGCCGCTGATGCGGCGCGCCTCTTCCAGGCTCACGGTGCCGAGCGAGGAGACGCCGAACATCGTGCCGTACTTGCCCGCCGCGGCGGCGACGGCGCGCTCGCCCTCGTGGTGGAACAGCCGCTGCAGGGCCGTGGGCGAGCAATAGACCGGCAAGGCGAGCCTCTGGCCCATCACCGTCACGGACATGTCGACCGCGCCGACGCCGCGCAGCACGTTGGGCACGAGATCGTAGGACGCGAAGGCCGAGGTGTTGGCCCGGTGGGTGACCTCGTCGTCGGCGGCGCCGTCGATGTAATCGAAGATCGGCCCCGGCAGGCGCTTGCGCGCCAGGCGGCGGAAATCGTGGAAGTTGTGGCAGTGGGTCAATCGCATGTCGGGTCTCCGAGGGCGCGCGGGCGCCCTCCCCGGATCGGACAGGGGAGAGGCCGGGGGCGGGTGAGCGCCCCCGGCCCGGCGAGCCTTAAGGTGCGACCGCCGGCACCGGCATCGCCGGCACCATGGCGGTGAAGGGCGGCACGTAGGCCTGCAGCATCACCAGCACGCCGACGAGGCCAGCAAGCGCGATCGAGTGGAAGAAGACGTAGCGAAGAATCTTCGCCTCGCCGCCGTACCATTGCGTCGCCGTGGAGGCGACGACGATCGACTGGGCGTCGATCATCTTGCCCATCACGCCGCCGGACGAGTTCGCTGCGGCCATCAACGTCGGCGACAGGCCGAGTTGCTCCGCCGTGATCTTCTGCAAGCCGCCGAACAGCACGTTCGACGCCGTGTCCGAGCCCGTCAGGGCGACGCCGAGCCAACCCAGCATGGCGCCGAAGAAGGGATAGATGAAGCCGGTCTGGGCGAAGGCGAGGCCCAGGGTGGCGTCGGTGCCCGAATATTTGGTCACGTAGCCCAGGGCCAGCATGGCCGCGATCGTCACCAGGGAATAGCGGACGGCGTAGGCGGTGCGCCCGTACTCGCGCAGCAGCCGGACCGGGGTGAAGCCGAGGATCAGGCCGCCGACGATCGCCGCGAGCAGGATCCCGGTCCCCGTCGCCGAAAGCAGGTTGAGCGTGTAGATCGCGGCCTCGCTGACGGGCTTGGCCACGACGGGCGGCATCTTCTGCACGAGGCCGTGCAGGGAGGGCACCGGCATCCGCCAGACCCAGATCGAATCGAGCCAGGCGCGGAACTGCGGCGTGCCCCAGGCGAAGACGAAGACCGACAGGATCAGCCAGGGCATCCAGGCCCGGAAGACCACGGCGGGGCGGTGGGTCGTGCGCATCACGGCCGCGGTCGATGGCGCGTCGAGATCGGTGGCGGTCCAGATCCGGGCCGGCTGCCAGACTCGCAGGAAGCCCGCGAGCGCGCCCATCGAGCAGATCGCCGCGACCACGTCCACGAGCCAGGGGCCGTGGAAGTTCGAGACGAGGTATTGCGGGATCGCGAAGGAGAGACCGGCGACGAGCAGGGCCGGCCATACCTCCAGCATGCCCTTGCGGCCGGCAAAGGCCCAGATCAGCCAGAACGGCACGAGGACGGAGAAGAACGGGAGCTGGCGCCCGATCATCGCCGAGAGCTCGAGCAGGTCGAGCCCGGTGACCGCCGAGAGGGCAATGACGGGGGCGCCCAAGGCGCCGTAGGCCACCGGGGCGGTGTTGGCGATCAGGGACAGGCCGGCCGCCGCCAGGGGCGTGAAGCCGAGGCCCATCAGCATGGCGGCGGTCACGGCCACCGGCGTGCCGAAGCCCGCCGCGCCCTCGAAGAAGGCCCCGAACGAGAAGGCGATGAACAGGAGCTGCAGCCGCCGGTCCGGGGTGATCCCGGCGATCGAGTCGCGCAGGATGTCGAACTGCCCGGTCCGCTCGGTCAGGCGGTACAGGAAGATCACGTTCAGGATGATCCAGCCGATCGGCAGGAGGCCGAAGGCGGCGCCGTAGACCGCCGTGGCCCCGGCCATCCGGGCGGGCATGCCGAACCCGACCACCGCCACCGCCAGGGCCACCACGAGGCCGAGGAGGGCGGCCGTATGCGCCTTCATGTGCAGGAGGCCGATGCCGCCCAACAGCACCACGATCGGCAAGGCCGCGAGGGCCGTCGACCAGAACGGGCTCCCCAGCGGGTCGTAAACTTGGCTCCAGCTCACGGCGTGATCCTCCCATCGTATGCGAATGATCCGCGCTTGGACGCTGGGCAGCCTTTCGCGTCGCCCTGGACGCGTGGCGTACGCGTCCGGGGCAGAGGCCGTGCCCTCTGCCGTGCGGATCGCCCCGGTCCTGTTCACGAACCGAAGGCGATATTCTGGTAAAATGATTTTACCAGACGCGTCAATTGGAAATGGCGATTGCCCACACTACAGTCCTACGGTCGATCGTGAAGGAAGGCGGCGCCGACCGAGCCCTCCATGGGCCGGCACGGCCCGCCGGGAAGGCTGCGGCCGGTTCGGACGATCGAATCGTGACGCAGTGACGTGACGCCTCGCTCCGGATGCCGTGTCCCGGGCGAGGCTCCAGCGGGGGTGGGCGATGGAGCAGGACCCGATCAAGGGCGGGAGCGTCGCCGAGAGCACGGCCCGCCATCTCAAGGACCTGATCCTCGAAGGGGCCCTCAGCCCGGGCGATCTGCTGATTCCCGAGCGCGACCTCGCCGCACAGCTCAACGTGTCGCGCCCGACTCTGCGGCAGGGGATCAAGATCCTCGAGGAGGAGGGCCTGCTGGTTTCGACGCCGGCCGGGCGCTCGGTCGCCTCCCTCGGGCGCGAGATCACCGATCCGCTGATCGCGCTCATCGCCTCCCACGCGGAGGTCGTCGACGATTATCTCGAGTTCCGGGCGACGACGGAGCGGATGGCGGCCCGCCTCGCCGCCGAGCGCGCCAACGCCGTGGATCGGGCGCGGCTCACCACCTGCATGGAGCGCATCGAGCGCGCCCACGGGGACGGCGTCCAGCGCGAGGAGGCGGAAGCGGATGTCGACCTGCACATCGCGGTGTACGAGGCGAGCCACAACCTCGTCGTCCTGCACACCATGCGCGCCCTGTCGGGCATGCTGCGGCAGGGGGTGATCGAGAACCGGGAGAAGTTGTTCACCCGTCCGGAGACGCGCGATCAATTGTACGCCCAGCATCGGGCGATCTACGACGGCGTGATGGCGGGCGATGTCGAGGCGGCCGGCCAAGCCGCGGAGGCGCATATCCACTACACGCACCGGGCCCTCAACGAGATCAAGGCCTCGGAAGCGCGCCTCCAGGTCTCCCTGCGCCGCCTGAATGGCGGCCACGTCTCGACCCGGCGCAGGCCTGAGCGTTAGGCGCCCGAGACGATCGGTGTCGGGCTCGGCCGTTTTAGGGACGGCGGCGGCCCCCAAACGGGAAGGGGCGGGCCTCCCGGCCCGCCCCTTCCCGTCCTGATCGATCGGGCCGTCGGCGCTTACCGGGCGCCGGGCAGACGCTGGGCCATCGCGTAGTGCTGTTCCAGCACCGGCACGGCCTGCTGGGCGTAGTTGCGCAGCGCCGGGTTCGGGCCGGACTGGGCATAGGCCTGGTGCATCTGGAGCGACATCTGGTGCGACTGGAGCTGCTGACGGCCGTAGAGACGGTCGAATTGCGAGCCAGCCGGCGCGGCCGAGAGCTCGGCGAGCATCTGCTGCTGCTGCGGGCTCAGGCGACCGCCGAGGCCCGTGCCCGCGGTGGTGTCCACGTCGAAGGCCCGGCTGCCGGCGGCGGCTCCGCGCGCGGCGCCCGCGCCCGCGCCTTCAAGGCCACCGACCGGTCCGCCCTGCAGCGTCCCGCCGACGACACCCGCCGCAGCGCCCGTGGCGGCACCCACCGCGCCACCGGCCACCTGAAGCGGCGCTTCGAGCAGGCCGCCGATCGGCCCACCTGGGCCACCGGCCACCGCGTCGCGACCACCGCCGGTCAGCGCCACGGCCGCGGCGTGGTGATCGCGGATCGCTTCCTTGGCGAAGCTGCGCACCGCCGGGTTGCGGCTCTTCTGCAGGGCGATCTGGCTGGACTGAATCTCGAAGGAATTGGCCTGCAGCGCGTCCAGCCGGAAATCGCCCGTGCTCTGGGCGAAGGCGGGGGTCGCCATGACGGCGACGAGAGCGGACGCAACAGCGTAGTTCTTCAGCATACTTAACCTCAAATCAAGACAGATCGACATAAGTCGCAGCCTCGCCACCGGCTCAACCGGTCGAGGGGCGACATCGACTTCGACGCGTCAACCCTGTCGGTCCGTCATGGTTCCCGGACCATGAGGCCGTGCTTGCGATAGACTTCCCACGGTCGATGCGCCGGGCGCCGTCCGTGCCGCGCTCCGTTCGGGCCGGACCGGCCGGGAATGGGAAAAAGTCGTGAACGAGCGAACCTGGGACCGTTGGGCACCCAGGGAGGCGGTTTTCTGGGGAATCGATTCGCACTAGCCTCCCCCGTCCCAGCCCCGCACGGGTGCGTTCGAGGGAGGCCGGCCGTGAAGACCCTGCTCGTTCCCGTCACCCTGCACGACGCGCTTCCCTCGGTCTTCGAGACGGCGGTGCTCGTGGCCCGCCGTTTCGGGAGCCTGATCGAAGGGATCGCGCTGCGCCCGGCTTTGGCCGAGTACGTCCCCGTCGACATGGTCGGCGGCATGACGTGGCTGCGCGACGAGGAGGCGGATCAGGCCGAGGCCCAGGATGCGGGCGCCCGCTTCATCGCCGCGATGGAAGCCGCCGGGCTGCCTCGGCGGGACCTCGACGCCACCTGCGCGCCGCACGCGGCGGCCCAGGCCGGCCCGCGCTTTCGCTGGCGGCCGGACGTCCCGCCGGGCGACGCCTTCCTCGGCCAGTATGCGCGCCTGTTCTCCGCGACCGTGGTGGGACGGCCCGGCCCCGACGACGGGGCGCCGCGCATGACCACCTTCGAGACCGCCCTGTTCGAGAGCGGGCGCCCGATCATCCTGGCGCCGCCGGCGCCCCCATCGGGCCTCGGCGAGGCGATCCTGATCGCCTGGAACGGCTCGACCGAGACCGCCCGGGCCGTCGCCTTCGCGATGCCCTTCCTGCGCCGGGCCCGGCGCACCCTGGTTCTCAGCGCCGAGGGCGGCATGGTGCCGGGGCCGAGCGCCGCGGACGTGGCCCGCGGGTTGGCGGCCGAAGGGGTCGAGGCCGCCCACAAGGACCTGCCGGCCGGGCGCCGGACCCCGGGCGAACTCTATCTCGACACCGCCGAGAGCTTCGGCTGCGATCTCATCATCAAGGGCGCCTACACCCAGAGCCGCCTGCGCCAGATGATCTTCGGCGGCCCGACCAGCCACATCCTGTCGCAGGCGACGGTTCCGGTTCTGATGGCGCATTGAGGCGCCACCCCGGCCAAGTCCTTGACCCGCCACGATCGTTCGCCGCGTCCGCGCGATGACCGGACGTGCGCGATCATGCCTTGCGCGATCGATATGGCATGCGGGGAGTTGCCAGACGCCGTACCCACCGCTAAAGTCCTGAAAAGCTTGGACTTTTCAATCATTCTAATCTGCGAGGGTTCGCTCGGCTCTGCCTCTGGCGGTACGGTCGGATCCGGATGATCGGAAGGTTTCGGGCTCGCGGCGGGTTCCCCGGCGCTCCCACTGGCACGACAGGTTTGCGACTCACCGCATGATCGTCTGCTCTTGTAACGTCCTCTCCGACGGTCAGGTCCGCGCGTGCCTGCAGGCGGGCCCGGGTTGTCCTCGCACCCCGGCTCAGGTCTATGGGTGCCTCGGCTGCAGCGCGAAATGCGGGCGCTGCGCGCGGACCATCCGGTCCATCCTGCGCAATGCGCTGGCCGAGGCCGAGGGGCATGCGTCCCACGCCTGCGGCAGCGGCTGCGAGGCATCTTGCAGTTTGGGATCATTCCAAACTACAAGGGAACCCGAGGGCGTCGCTGCCTGAGACGGTTCGTTATCGTCCCGACGCCTCGCACAAGAGGAGTTTGGACTGATGAAGGGCGACGCGAAGGTCATCGAATATCTGAACAGGGGCCTGCGCAGCGAGCTGACCGCCGTCAGCCAGTACTGGCTCCATTTCCGCCTGCTGAACGATTGGGGTTACGTCGATCTCGCCAAGTTCTGGCGCAAGGAATCGATCGAGGAGATGAACCACGCCGATCGGTTCATCGATCGGATCCTGTTCCTCGACGGCTTTCCCAATCTCCAGGAACTCGATCCGCTGAAGATCGGGCAGAACGTCCAGGAGATCATCGAGTGCGATCTCGCGGCCGAGAACGAGGCCCGGGCGCTCTACCTCGAGGCGGCCAAGTACTGCGATTCCATCAACGACCGGGTCACCAAGATCCTGTTCGAGGCGCTGGCCACCGACGAGGAGGGCCATATCGACTTCCTCGAGACGCAGCTGGACCTGATCGGCCAGATCGGCCTGCCGCTCTACGCCCAGCGTCACATCGGCGGGCTGCAGCAGATCGAGCCCGAAAAGGACTGAGCCTGTCCGGCTCAGACCTCCGGTATCCGGGCTTCGCGCCCGGATACACCGCGGCGACGGGCTCGACCGGACAGGCCGGTCCGGATCAGGAGCCGAATTGCGAGCCGAGCTGCTCGAGATATTCCGCCAGATCGAGGCCGCCGACGCGACGGCCGTATTCGAAGCGCATGCCGCGGCGGATATCGACCCGGCTCGACCGGGTGTTGAGCGTGAAAGGCTTCACGCAGATCCAGGCGCCGTCGGTGCGGTGCTCGAAATAGCCGAGGATTTCGTGGGCAGCCATGAGGTCTCGTCCCGGTGGGCTCGACCCCACCAACGGGCGAGGCGGGAAAAGGTTCGCGCCGCGTCCCGCTCAAACCTTTCTAAGGCCAAGCTTATCCGTTGCGGGTGCTGTCGTGGCGCAGCCCCGAGGGCGCCTCACCGCCGGCCGGTCGAGCCGAAGCCGCCCTGTCCCCGCAAGCCCTCGGCCTCCGCGCCGGAATCGGGGTCGGCTTCCCCTTCGATCCACGCGAAGTCCGGCCGGGTCACCCGGGTGAAGACGAGTTGCGCGATGCGCTCGCCGGGCTCGATGCGGATCGCGGCTCCCGCCCCGGCCGGATTGCGGTTCCAGGCGGAGATCAGGAGCGGCCCCTCGTAATCCGCGTCGATCACCCCCGTGCCGTTGCCGAGGACGAGCCCCTCCCGGTGCCCGAGCCCGGACCGGGGGAAGACGAACCCGCACCAGGCCGGATCGCCGATTCGCACCGAGACGCCGGCGGGGATCAGGGTGGGCGGCGCCTGAGGCTCCAAGAGGAGCGGCGCGTCGAGGCAGGCATGCAGGTCGAGCCCCGCCGCCCCCGGGCTGCCCCAGCGAGGAAAGCCCCAGCCGCGCAGTCGCGGATCGAGAAGGCGGAGCCGCATCGTGATCGGCGGAGAATCCCCATCAGCGGGCACGGTGCGGATTCCTGTCGAGCGTGGTGCGGATCGGTTCGCGACTCTGTGCGAAGCTCGGCCGAGGCGCAATCCGGGGGAATCGATGGCGCGCTGGATCGCGGGGTTGGATGGCAGCCGGGGCGCCTGGGCCGCGGTTCTGATGGATCGCGACGATCCCACCCGCTGGCGCAGCGCCCGCTTCGCCCAGGTCCGCGAGGCCCTTGAAGCCGTGGAGGCCCCGGAGGTGGTCGGCATCGATGTGCCGATCGGCCTGCCGGAGCGCGTCCTCGACAAGGGCCGTTCGGCCGACCGGGCGGCGCGGGCCCTGCTCGGCGCGCGGCGCAACAGTGTGTTCCCGGTGCCCCCGCGCGCCGCGGTCGAGGCCGCGGACTATGCGACGGCGAAGGCCCTGTCGCGGGCGCAGTCCGACCCGCCCTTCGCGCCCTCGCTGCAATGCTGGAACATCTGTCCGGCGATCCGGCAGGTGGATGCGCTCCTGCGGGCGCAGCCGGCCTTCCGGGCGCGGGTCCACGAGGTGCATCCGGAGGTCGCCTTCTTCCGCCTGAACGGCGACCGGCCGCTGTCCTGGCGCAAGCGCGAGGCGGGCGGACCGGCCGAGCGGCGGCTCCTGCTCGCCGTGGCGGGATTGCCGCCCGCCCTCGTCGCCTCGGCACCGCCGCGGGGCGTGGCGACCGACGACCATCTCGACGCCATGGCCGCCTTGGTGGTCGCCCGCGACATCGCGGAGGGGCGGGCCGTGCCGCTGCCGCCCGTGATCGAGCATGATGCCCATGGATTGCCCATCGTGATCTGGGCGCCGGCCCGGGGGCTCGTGGCCGACGGCCCCCGTGAACCCGGCGCGCCTTGCTGATAGGCAGGGCGCATGAGCGACTCAGACCTGACGATCCGCGACATCGCCCGTGCCCTCGTCTTCGACCCGGCCGGGCGCCTCCTCCTGATCGAGTATGAATCCGTGCGCCCGATCGATCCGCAGCAGCCCGAGGCGCGCGGATTCTGGTTCATGCCCGGGGGCGGGCTCGAACCCGGCGAGAGCCACGAGGAGGCCTGCCGGCGGGAATTGTCCGAGGAGATCGGCGTCACCGACGTGACGCTCGGCCCCCTGGTGGCGGTCTGCGACGGTCCGTTCCACCTGTTCCGCACGTCGCGCTTCGCCCGCGAGCGCTACTTCGTGGTGCATCTGCCCGACGACCGGATCGACACCCACCGCCTCGCCGAAACCGAGGACAATCCGGTGCGTGGAACACGTTGGTGGTGCCTTGACGCACTCGCCGCGAGCGCGGAACGGATCGAGCCGGCCGGACTCGCCGCGTTGGCGCAACAAATCGTCTCCGGAAACGTTCCGGCCACACCTGTGCGCTTGAACTGGCGCAATGCTTGACCTCGTCGCCGGTCAGGGACCGGAAACGGGATCACACCGCCCGTGCCGCGTGCGCCATGGCGGCCCTGTCCGGCCTTCCCGGGGGACGCGGCCGGCCTCCCATGTGCGACGCCGCACCCAACGATAACCGGAGAGCGAGACGATGTTTCCTGAGGTTTTGACGAAAGGCTACACTTCCTTCCTCAATGGGCGGCTGCCGAACGAGCGCCGCAAGTACGAGACCCTGGGCGGGGGCCAGGATCCGGACGTGCTGCTGATCGGCTGCTGCGACAGCCGGGTGGCCCCGGAAGTGATCTTCGACACCGGGCCCGGCGAGATCTTCACGATCCGCAACGTGGCCAACATCGTGCCGCCCTTCGAGGATGACGACACCGGCTATCACGGCACCTCCTCGGCCATCGAATTCGCCGTGCAGGCCCTCAAGGTGAAGCATATCGTCGTGATGGGCCACGCCACCTGCGGCGGCATCAAAGCGGCCGGGTACGGCGCAGACCCGCTGTCTCCGGGCAACTTCATCGGCCGCTGGGTCTCTCTGGTCGAGCCGGCGAAGACGAAGCTCGCCGCCACGGGCGACCACAAGGACAAGGAGGATTACCTCACCCGGCTCGAATACGCGATGATCGGCCAGAGCCTGGAGAACCTCATGACCTTCGGCTTCGTGCGCGAGGCCGTCGAGGCGGGGCGCCTGCATCTGCACGGCGCTCATTTCGGTATCGCCACCGGCGAGCTGCGCATCCGCGATCCGAAGACCGGCGAGTTCCATTCGGTCGTCGCCCGCGACGGGCAGAGCCTTGCGCCCTCCGCCCTGATCCAGTGTGCCGAGGCCTAAGAGCGTGAGGGCCGCGAGATCGCTTAGCGCCTGACAGGCCTCTCGCGGCACAGCCGGTGGGCGGTGAACGGTCGCAGGGTCGCCCGCCGGCCTCCATCGCCCTTGGAGGCGCGGGGAGGGCGGGCTATCCGGACCCCTCAACCAAGCGGCTCGTCAGAAGCCGTGCTTGTGAGGAACGCCCGATGCTCCCCCGTCTCGTTCTCGCCGCCGCGCTCGCCGGCGGCCTTCTCTCCTCGGTCTCCGCGCAGGAGCCGGCCCGGCCGCCGGCTCAGGACGCACCGAGCGAGGCCCCCCAACCGCGATCGATCCGCAACGCGCCGAGCCCGCGGGCCGTGGAATTCGCCGCCTATATCTACGCGGCGGTCAATGTCTGCGGCTACACTCTCGGCACCACCGAGTTCGAGGCGCTGCTCGCCAAGCAGAATGCTCGCCCGGAGGATGTCAGCCCGCGCGGTCCGTTCGGCAATCGGGTGATGGGGATCTTCACGCTGATGTCGAATCAGATGAACCTCAATCGCGAGCAATCCTGCCTCGCGGTGGCCGGCGAATACGGCCCCGAGGGTTCGGTGGCCCGCAACGTCCTTCTGCCGCCGGGCACGAAGCCGGTTGAGGCCAAGACGCCTTAGGCCAAGACGCCTTGGGCCGAGACGCCTTGGGCCGAGACGCCTGAGCCCAAGGCCGTTGAGCCCAAGACGCAAGAGCGCGGGCTAGCGGTGTCGGACTGCCCCGAGCCGCCCTCGCGCAGCCGGGGCAACCGCCCGGATGGGAGCCGGTCCGGGTGCTGGTCCGGGCGTGGAGGAAGACGGGGCGCGGCGGGGCTTTCGACCCCGCGCGCTGCCGCGCCGCTGTTTCAAGGGTCGGCGCCGACAGGGTTAGCGAAATGTTTCACGTGAAACATGCGCCCGTCCCGGGGCGGCACGCGCGCCCGTGACGGCTCCCCCCGGGGCCGAAATGCTGTAGAGGGACGGCGACGCCTTCCCGCTCCGACTGCCCCATGCCAGATCCCATGCCTGCCACCCGTCCCGTGCCCCGTCCCACCGTGCTCGCCATCGATGCCTATGTGCCGGGCAAGAGCGCCGCGCCGGGCGTGGCCAAGATCCACAAGCTGTCGTCCAACGAGACGCCGCTCGGCCCAAGCCCCCATGCCGTCGCGGCGCTGCAGGCCGAAGCCGCCACGCTCGCGCTCTATCCCGACGGCAGCGCCACGCATCTGCGCGCGGCGATCGGGGCCCGCTACGGGCTGGATCCGGCCCGGATCGTCTGCGGCGCGGGCTCGGACGAATTGCTGACCCTGCTGGCTCTGGCCTTCGTCGGCCCTGGCGACGAGGGCATCTACTGCGAGCACGGCTTTCTCGTGTACCGCATCGCCATCCTGACGGCGGGCGGAACGCCGGTCGTGGCGCCCGAAACGAGCCTCACGGCGGATGTGGATGCGATCCTTGCCGCGGTGACGCCGCGCACCCGCATCGTCTTCCTGGCCAATCCGAACAACCCGACCGGCACCTATCTGCCCTTCGACGAGGTGCGCCGCCTGCATGCGGGCCTGCCGGGCCATGTGCTGCTCGTCCTCGACGGCGCCTATGCCGAGTATGTCCGCTCCAACGACTACTCGGCCGGCCTCGAAATGGCGCTCGAGACGCCGAACGTCGTGATGACCCGGACCTTCTCGAAGATCCACGGTCTCGCCGCCCTGCGCATCGGCTGGATGGTCGGGCCTGCCGAGGTGGTCGACGCCCTCAACCGGATCCGGGGGCCCTTCAACGTGTCCGCCGGGGCCATCGCGGCGGGCGCCGCCGCCATCGCCGACGACGCCCATGTCGCGGCGGCCGTCGCCCACAACGACATGTGGATGGGGTGGCTCACCGGGGAGCTGGAGGCGCTCGGGCTCACGGTGACGCCGAGCGTCGGCAACTTCCTGCTCGTGCATTTCGCGAACGTTCCCGGCCGGACGGCGGAGGAGGCGGACGCCCATCTGAGCCAGGCCGGGGTGATCGTGCGCCGCGTGAGCTCCTACGGCCTGCCCGACGCGCTCCGGGTCAGCATCGGCAGCGAGGAGGCGAACCGCGCCTTCGTGGCCGCCTTGGCCGCGTTCCTCGGCGGAGCTGGGGCGTGACAGGGGGGGTGGACCGCCTCGCCATCGTCGGTCTCGGCCTGATCGGCTCCTCGATCGCCCGCGGCGCCCGAACCTACGAGCTCGCCCGGGAGATCGTGGCGATCGACCGCGACGCGGGGGTGATCGAGCGGGTGCGGGCACTCGGCCTCGCCGAGACCGCGACCTGCGATCCGGCCGAGGGCGTCGCGGGCGCCGACCTCGTCATCCTGTGCGTGCCCGTCGGCGCCGTCGGCACGGTCGCGGCCGAGATCGCGCCGCATCTCAAACCCGGCGCGGTCGTCTCCGATGTCGGTTCGGTCAAGGCGGCGGTCGTCGCGGCGGTGACGCCGCATCTGTCGGAAACGAACGTCTTCGTCCCGGCCCATCCCGTGGCCGGCACCGAGTATTCCGGGCCGGATTCGGGCTTCGCCACCCTGTTCACGAACCGCTGGTGCATCCTGACCCCGGCCGAGGATGCGGATCCGGCGGCGGTCGAACGGGTGCAGGCGCTCTGGCAAGGGCTGGGCGCCATCGTCGAGACCATGACGCCGGAGCATCACGACCTCGTTCTGGCGATCACCAGCCACGTGCCGCACCTGATCGCCTACAACATCGTCGGCACGGCCGCCGACCTCGAAGAGGTGACCCAGTCGGAGGTGATCAAGTTCTCGGCGGGCGGCTTCCGCGACTTCACCCGCATCGCCGCCTCCGACCCGACCATGTGGCGCGATATCTTCCTCACCAACCGCGAGGCGGTGCTGGAGGTGCTCGGTCGGTTCAACGAGGATCTCTCCGCGCTTTCGCGGGCGATCCGCTGGGGCGACGGCGAGGCCCTGCACGATCTGTTCACCCGCACCCGGGCGATCCGGCGCGGCATCGTCGCCATGGGCCAGGAGACCGCCGAGCCGGATTTCGGCCGCGCACGGGGCGCGACGCCGCCCGCTTCCGACCGCGCCTGAGAGAGATCCGATGCGCCAGCTCGCGATCGTCGCGGTCGTCCGCGGCCGAGCCCCCCGCCTCGTCGAGTGGCTCGCCTTCCATCGCGCCGTCGGCGTGCGCGATGTCGTGATCTACGACGAGGGCCCCCGGGACGAGACCGCCGCGATCCTCGCGGCTCATGCCGCCCTCGGGGTCATCCGGGTGCCGTGGCCGGAGGCGCGGGCCAATGCCCACCTGCTCACGCCGCAGAACCACTTCCTGGCCTCCTACGCCCGCCTGTTCGCCTTCGCGGTCTTCCTCGACACCGACGAGTTCCTCGTGCCCCCGCCCGGCGGCAGCGTCGCGGCCTGGCTCCGGGACGTCCCCGCTTATGCCGGCGCGGTGCGCCTCCCGGTTTGCCGCTTCGCGGATCCGGGGGCGGCGTCCGGCCTCGTCCTGGGGGGCCTGCCCGCGGCCCCGTCGGGCCCAGGCGAGCCGGAGAGACGCCATCCCGTCCGTGCCGTCTACCGCCGCGGCGCCGTGGCGGGCTTCGTCGAGGCCCGCGTACCAGACCTCGTTCAGGGGGAATGGCTGAACGGCGATGGCCCGCCCACGCAGGGTCGGGCCAAGTCCGAGCCGGAGGGGATCGCGCTCCAGCTCCATCGCTACGATGCGACCGCGGCGGTGCCGGGGACGAGCCCCTGCCTCCGGACGCAAGCCTGGATCGGCCCGACGCGCGACGAGATGCGCCACCTGCTGGTCCATGCGCAGGCGCGGCCGGAGGGGGGCGGATCATGGATCGCGGCCCTGCAGGGCGCGGTCCCGGACCTCGCAGAACCCGTCCGCCCGCTCGCCCATCGGCGCTGGCGATGGGACAACCTCAACCGCCGCTGGCTGGAGGGGGCGGTGCGCTTCGTACAGGGGCGTCTGCGGCCCCGGTCGCCGCCCTGGTGAGCGGCGGCCCGAGACCGGTGGATCGAAGGGGCGGCCCGGCTCAGTAGAGCGGCGGCAGCACCACGTTCGGGACGGCGAACGGGCCGAGCATCAGGCGGCCATCGCCGAGCTTGAGCGTGGGCAGCGGCTTGAGCGCGTCTGGAGCGGCCTCGGCGGCCGGCGCGTCGCCCGCCTCCTTGCGGCGCAGGCCCCCCAGGAACTGCCCGACGATGTTGCCGATCAGGGCGCCCTTGTCGGCCCCGAAACGCTGACCCATCACCTGCCCGACCAGGGCCTCGAGCCCGAGGGCGCGCAGCTCGAACCGGCCCTCGGGCCGGTGCTGCCCGTCGAGGCCGACCGCGCCCTTGGCCTGGAGCCGGCGCTCGCCCTTGACGAGGGCAAGCTGTGTCACGTCCAGGCGCCCTTCGGCCTGCCGCCACTTCTCCAGTTCACGGGCGATCGTGCCGGTGCGCAGAACGGTGGCCTGCTCGATGGTGGTGTCGAGATCGAGATCGGCGGGGTCGGCGCTGCCGGTCAACGCGTCGAGCCGGGGCACGGCGGCCTTGGCGAGGCGCAGGCTCACATCCACCGCGCCGTCCGTGGCGAAGCGGCCCGGCGTCGGGCGGGCATGCAGTTCGAGATGCCCGACGGCGAAATCGATCGGCCCGGGATCGGGCGCCGTCACGACGCCCTTCGGCCCGTCGACCACCAGCGAGGCGCGGCTGAACCCGTCCGAGGCGGCATGGACACTGGCCGCCAGCGAGGTCCAGGTGACGTCGGCGCCGACATCGCCCTGTTGGACGGTGAAGGGCCCGGCCGCCTGTAGCAGGACGTGGCGGGGATCGTAAATCTGCACCAGGGCGGTGATCGGCCCGAGGGTGAAACGGCTGTCCGAGCGGGCGAAGCGCACCGAGGCGCAGCGCAGTTCGAGCCGGAACGGGAAACCGGTGATGGAGCGGTCCGTGCAGGTCCAGTCCCGCCCGGCCTGGGCCTCACGAGCGAACCACGCGTCCATCTCGCTCTGCGCCTTGGCGCGGATAACGAACCAGCCGATCGTCCAGGCCAGCACGAGGGCGGCCAGGAGAAGGAAGGGAAGGAACAGGCCGATCCGCCAGCGCGGCCGGGCCGTCGGCCCGCCGGGGATCGGTTGGGGAGTCTGCGCCATCGGCCTCGTTCCTGCGGACCCGGCAGGACCGGCCGGGCGGCCCCGTCTTTGGAGACGGGGGCGCGGCAAGGCAAGTGCGCTGTGTTCCCGGAGGGATTGTGCGCCTGCGGCGATGTCGCGGTTCAGCCCGCGTCATACCAAATCCGGTTGATCCCTTCGGGATGGCGGATGTGGGCTCCGCTCAAACGCCGCGCGGGCTTGCCTGATCCGGGCTCCGCTTTGATCAAGCGGAGCCCGGATCAGGCGTCGCCGGTGGCGTCCGCGTCCAGAGCGAGGTCGGCCACGATGGCGCGGCGCTCCTCCTCGCCCTCGGCCAGGCGATGGACATGCATCTCGGTCGCCCCCTTCTGCCGAGCCCGGGCCAGCCAGTTGCCGTGCAGGCGCTCCCGCGGGCTCCGGCCGGTCGCGGCGACCGAGACCGGCTCGGCAATGCCGGCGCCGTCGCGTCGCACCGCGATCACCACCGCCTCGTCCACCTCGGCGAATTCGGGCGCCACGAGTTCGTGGATGCCCACGACGTAGCGGCGGCCCGAGCGCCCGCGCCACGCGCTCAGGGCCAAAGCCGGGGTGCCGCGCAGGCCGGCCATCGTTCGCAGACGCTCCTCGCGCACATCCGCTCTCCGGGTTCGGTCGTCCCTCAGGTCGCGAAGCGCGACCGACCAGGACAAGGCTCGTTTGTTCGCCATTTGTTCTGTTCTACGCCGCGCGTTCCGCCGTCGTCAAGGCATCCGTTTCAGGGAGCGTTCACGCCGGCTTGCCCGATGAGGTCCAAGGTGGGGGGCCGCCCGTTTCGCCACAAGCGCGGTCGCGCACACGCCACGCCCGATCATCGTCCCGCCGCAGAGGGTTCGTAAAGCAACGCCGTGGCAGGGTGACCCGCTGCGGCGCGTGCCGTACAAGCGGAGCCGTGCGCCCGCGCGCCGCGACCGTCCGATGGGTCGGATCCCGACGAATCGGAACCGATCGCGCGGGTCTGTCGCGCGGATCTTGTCGCGTGTTGGGAGCGGCCGTGGGGCGTCTGATGGGTGTGGCGACGAACAGGCCGGGACTCCGGATCGCGCGGCTCGTGCTCGCCGCGGGGCTTGCCTTGAATCTGGGCGCCTGTTTCCGCCCCCTCTACGGGCCAACCGCCTCGGGCGAGGCGATGCAGGACGTGCTCGCCGCGGTGCAGGTCGACGACGTGCTGATGGCCCAGGACCAGGAACGGCTGGGGCATTACCTGCGCAGCGAGCTGATCTTCGCCCTCGACGGCTCCGGCCAGGGCGGCCCGCCCAAGCGCTACCGTCTAAAGATGCAGGGCAGCGAGCAGGTGCAGACGCCGATCGTCTCCTCCACCACCGCTCGCGCCGAGGCCGGCACCATCGTCGGCACCGTGAAATTCTCCCTCGAGAGCCTCGACGGGCGCCGCATCATCACCGAGGGCGTCGCCACCGCCACCGCGACCTACGACCGCTCGATCCAGCGCTTCGCCTCGCTGCGGGCCGCCCGCGACGCGGAGCTCCGCCTCGCCAAGGTGCTCTCCGACCAGATCAAGACCCGCATCGCCTCCGTCCTCGCCGTCAAGCCGAACTCCTGACGCCATGGCGGCGGTCAAGGCCGGCGAGGTCGAGGGCCTGATCCGGCGGGGTTCCGACCCGCGCATCCCCGTGGTCCTGCTCTACGGCCCCGATACCGGCCTCGTCGGCGACCGGGCGGCGCGCCTGATCGCCAAGTGGGTCGCCGACCCCGACGATCCCTTCGCGCTCATCCGCCTCGACGGCGACGCCCTGGCCGCCGATCCGGGCCGGCTCGTGGACGAGGCCGGCACCGTCGGCCTGTTCGGCGGCACCCGCACGATCTGGGTCAAGTCCGGCAGCCGCAACTACGCCCCCGCCGTCGAGGCGGTGCTCAAGGCACCGGGGGAGGGCGCCCGCATCGTCGTGGAGGCGGGCGATCTCGGCCGCTCCGCCCCCTTGCGCACCCTGTGCGAGGCCTCGCCCCGGGCCCTGGCGATGCCCTGCTACCCGGACGACGAGCGCACCCTCGCCGATCTCATCGAGCGCACCCTGCAGGAGGAGGGCCTGCGCATCGATCGGGACGCCCGCGACCTCCTCGTCGGCAGCCTCGGCAGCGACCGGCGTGCCAGCCTCTCGGAGATCGGCAAGCTCGCCCTCTACGCCCGCGGCAGCGGCAGCGTCGGGGTCGAGGACGTGGAGGCGATCGTCAGCGATGTCGGCGCCAGCGTCCTCAACGCGCTCATCGATGCCGCCTTCGCCGGCCGCCCGGCGGAGGCCGAGCGCGAGTACCGTCGCTTCCGCCACGAGGGGATGGACCCCTCCGCGATGCTCGGCGCCGCGCTGCGCCACGGGTTGGCGCTCCTGGCGCTGCGCGTCGACAACCCCCATGGCAGCGCGAGCCAACTCGTCGCGAATTGGCGCGGCCTCCACTTCCGGCGCAAGGCGCTGGCCGAGACGCAGCTCGCCCGCTGGTCGGCGGAGGGTCTCCGGCCGGCGGTGGCCTGGCTGCAGGAGGCGGTGCTGGCCTGCCGTCGGGCCGAGCCGGACCTCGCCCATGCCCAGGCCCAGGCCGTGTTCCTGCGCATCGCCGCACAGGCCAGCCGACGCCGGTCCTGACCGGACCGCGGGCGGGCTGACAGCCGGACCGATTCGGGACATCCTGGCGGCGGCGCGCCCCGGGGCGCCCTCATCGGGAGGATCACGATGCCGCCTCCGCCGCCCTCACGCCGCGGCCTGTTCGCCACCCTCGGCGCCGGGGCCGCCGGGCTGCTGGCGCGGCCGTCCCCGGCCAGCGCCGCCGCCCAGGCGGACGGGGCCGACGCAGCGGTCTGCCTGCTGACGCCCCAGGCGGTCGAGGGGCCGTTCTACACCGATCCCCGCCTCGTGCGGGCCGACATCGCGGAGGGACGCCCCGGCGTGCCGCTGCGCCTGCGCCTGCGGGTGATCGAGGCGGGCCCCTGCACGCCGATCCCGGGGGCCCGGGTCGATGTCTGGCACTGCGACGCGCAGGGGCTCTATTCGGGCTATCCGGGGCAGGGCGACGCGCGGACCCTCGACACCAGCGGCCAGACCTTTCTGCGCGGCACGCAGGCGACGGATGCCGGCGGCTGGGCCAGCTTCGAGACGATCTATCCGGGCTGGTATCCGGGCCGGGCGACCCACATCCACGTAAAAGTCTTCCTCGATCGGCGCACGGTGCTGACCGGGCAGATCTACTTCCCCGACGCGCTCAGCGAGTTCCTCTACACCCAGGTCCCGGCCTATGGCGGGCGCCGGTTCGAGCGCCTCGTCGTCAACGTCAATGACGGGATCGCCCGAGAGGAGGACCCGCAGCGGCGGGCCTTCTGCGCGGTGAAGGAGGAGAGCGACCGCTATGTCGCGAGCCTCGTCATCGGCGTCCGCCGCGACGCGGAGGTCGCCGGCCTCACCGATCGGGCCGAGACGCCCGCCGGCCGGCCGGAGCGCCCGCCGGGGCCGCCGCCCGGCGGTCCCGGGCGGCTCACCCTCAAGGATCGGCTCGCCGCCCTCGTGCCGGGGCTCGGGCGGCGGCCCTGACGCGTCCGGCCGGGCTCAGCGGTCCAGCACCGCGCGGTCGTTCTTGGCCACCAGCGTCCGGAAGTGGGGCGTGAGATCGGATTCCGACAGGCCGAAGCTCTGCGCGAAGCCCATGATCAGTTGCTGCTCGCCCGGCTCCGCCTCGCCATCCGCCATGGCGCTGTCGATCATGTTCAGGAGGATGCAGAGCTTCTGGTCGGGCCGCAGTCGCGGGGCGGCCTCGGCGGCGAAGGTGGGCGGCGGGGTCGCGCGGACGTAGCGCAGGGCCGCGTCGAGCTGCTGCTGGGTCGCGTGGCGGCCGAGCACCGACATCAGGTGGCCGAGCTCCTCGGGATCGAGCTCCCCATCGGAGGCCATGCAGTAGAGCAGGGACACGACAAGACAGTTGCGCGGCGTCAATTCAAACGGCGCCTGCGCCTTGAACATATTGAACATCAGCAATTCCCCCGTCGATCGTCCGGACGCCCGCCGGATCGGCAGTCTCTTCCCGTATCGCCTCGGATAGCGGATCCAAAGCGACTCTCTCAAAGATTGCGCGACTTCGGTATTTTGTCACAGAGACGGCGTCCATCTCACCAGACGAGGCGATAGAGCACTATTGCCGCACTGTCGATCTCAGAAAAATCTTGACAACGGGTCCCACTTCCCGCCGATGCCGACATATCCTTCGATCCGTAGCCGGCAAATCAGATCTTGGATCGTGAGGTCAGCGGACGGAATTGTCGCCGTTGTTGCGCTGGACGCATCGATACCCGGCAAAGCAATACGGGTCGTCGAGGGTCGGCTCGAAGGCGGGGGCCGCGGTCGATTCGTTGCGGCAGGCGCCGCTGAGGGCGTGCACCGTCTCGTAGGCCGTCGGCGAAGAGGCCAGCACCACGCGGCCCTGGCGCGCCACGATCGCCCGCACGGCCTCGCAGGTCAGCGCCGGGGTGAAGGGCCGTTCCTGGGCCAGGGCGGCGCCGCTCATCGTCACCCCGACGAGACAGAGGGCAAGGACCGGGCGCGTCATGGTCGAGGATTCCCTATGGAAGCCCCTCTTCCTGCGCCGACGACCCCGGGCGAGGCAAGCCGGTTCTGGACGCGGCCCCCGCCCCGGCCTCCGGCCTGGACGAAGCGCGACACTCGCACCGACCCGTTCACGATGCCCGTGCCACGATGCCCTTGCCACGATGCCCTGGCCGCGTCGCGCGGATCTTCGGCGCCGTCGGCCTCTCCCTCAAGGGAGGCCAGGGCCGTGCTCAGGCGCCCGGCGATCCGCGATCGGGCGCTCCCGGCGCGGGATCACCCGCCGGACGATCTCTGCCGGTCCCGTTGCCGGCCCGCTCGGCCGCCCTTCGGCCCGCCCCGTGGGCCGGCCGCGGGAACAGGGTGGCGCCGGCGAGGGCGCCGAGAAGCCCGGCGAGGCCCAGGCTCCATCCGCCGCGCGGCGCGGGCCCGCTCACGCCCGCGGCTTTCCCACCAGCACCGGCTGCGGGTTCGCCTGCTCCGGAAACAGCGCCTTGAGGTCCCGCAGCTTCGGTAGGTCGTGGGCGGCGATGTAGGCGTTGGTCGGGTGCAGGGTCATGTAGTCCTGGTGGTAGCCTTCCGCCGGGTAGAAGGTCGCCCCCGTCTCGATCCGCGTGGCGATGGGCTTTCCGAACGCGCCCGCGGCGTCGAGCTGGGCGATGTAGGCCCCGGCCACCCGCGCCTGCTCGGCGCCGTCCGGGAACACGGCCGAGCGGTATTGCGGTCCGACATCCGGGCCCTGGCGGTTCACCTGGGTCGGGTCGAGCGCCACCGAGAAGAAGATCCGCAGGAGTTCGTCGTAGCGGATCACCGCCGGGTCGTAGGTGATCCGCACGACCTCGGCGTGGCCGGTGCGGCCGGTGCCGACCGCCTCGTAGGTGGCGCTGGCCTTGGTGCCGCCGGCATAGCCGGACACCGCCTGCGTCACGCCCTTCACGTGCTGGAACACGCCCTGCACGCCCCAGAAGCAGCCGCCCGCGAGCGTCGCGGTGCGAAGGCCACCCGCCTCCTGCGCGCGGCTCGCGGCCTCCGGCAGACGCCGGCCCGCCTCCTCGGCCGAGACCGGCGCGAGCGGCAGCCCGGCGATTCCGAGCAGACCGAGACCGGCGAGACCGCCGAGCAGGGCCGGCCTCCAGGAACGGGGACGGCCTGAGACTTCGCGCGTCATGGCGTGGCTCCCTTGGTGATGGCGAACGGGGTGATGGCGACGGATCAGGCAGCGGGGTCGAAACGCAGGGCCACGCCGTTCATGCAGTAGCGCAGGCCGGTCGGGCGGGGCCCATCCTCGAAGACGTGGCCGAGATGGCCGCCGCAGCGCCGGCAATGCACCTCGGTGCGGCGCATCCCGTAGGCGGTGTCGGTGCGCGTCGCGACCGCGTCGGGCAGGGGCGCGTAGAAGCTCGGCCAGCCGGTGCCGCTGTCGAACTTGGTCTCGGAGGCGAATAGCGGCAGGTCGCAGCCCGCGCAGGCGAAGCGCCCCTTGCGCTTCTCGCGGTCGAGGGGGCTGGTGCCCGCCCGCTCGGTGCCGTGCTCGCGCAGCACCGTATAGGCCGCCGGGCTGAGGACGGCCCGCCACTCGGCCTCGGTCTTCTCCACCTCGAAGGCCGGGCCCGGACCGGCCCAGGCCGAGCCGGTCAGGCGGGAAGCGGCGAGAAGGCCGAGGAACGAGGCGCCGGCCTGCAGGGTCTGGCGGCGGTTCATGCGAGGTCTCCGGCACGGGGCCCGGGGCGCGCCGGGGGCGGACGCGCGGGCGAAAGCCTCAATGGTGCACAATCGATAGCACGATTCGCCCCGGCCGCCGCCGGACCTTCCGCCGCACGGCGCAGGGACCCGATCCGGGCCGCGCGACGGTCGCCTCCCCGGGATGGGCCAGGGTGCGGGATGGGAGGCAGGCCGGCCGCTTGGCCATGCTCCGCATGCGGCGTCGCACTCCCGGCGCGCCGCGTTGACGCTTCGGGACGCGCACATTACCTCCTGCTCTCAGCCGGCCGGGGCGGAGCATTCGTCGGCGCGTGCTGCCGCACGCATCCGCCCGCGCCATCGGCGGGACGCGTTGACGGCACGCCGCGCCAGGACCCGGTTCCAGGGTCGGCACCCGGGACGCGCGATGGATTCGACCCTCAGCCACACCGCCGAGCACGGCGCCGAGCCGGCCACGCCCGAGGATGCGCGCCGGGCGGGCATCGAGGCGACGGACCCGCGCAGCCCCGTCATGGTGTTCGCGATCGACGAACCGCTCGCCATGGATTCCGGCGCCCGGCTCGGGCCCTTCCAGATCGCCTATCAGACCGCCGGCACGCTCAACGCCGAGCGCTCCAACGCGGTGCTGATCTGCCACGCCCTCACCGGCGACCAGCACTTCGCCCATCGCCACCCGGTGACGGGCAAGCCCGGCTGGTGGGAGACGCTGGTGGGACCGGGCAGGCCCGTCGACACCGACCGCTACTTCGTCGTCTGCTCCAACGTCATCGGCTCCTGCATGGGCTCGACCGGCCCGGCCTCGCTCAACCCCGAGACCGGCCGTGCCTACGGGCTCGACTTCCCGCTCGTCACGATCCGCGACATGGTCCGGGCCCAGGCTATGCTGCTCGACCGGCTCGGCATTCCCGACCTGTTCCTGTGCATCGGCGGCTCGATGGGCGGGATGCAGGTGCTGCAATGGGCCTCGCTCTTCCCCGAGCGGGTCTTCGCCGCCATGCCGATCGCCACGGGCCCGCGCCACTCGGCGCAGAACATCGCCTTCCACGAGGTCGGCCGTCAGGCGATCATGGCCGACCCGGCCTGGGCCGAGGGACGCTATCTCGAGGCCGGCACGCGGCCGGCCAAGGGGTTGGGCGTCGCCCGGATGGGGGCCCACATCACCTACCTGTCGGAGCCCGCGCTCCACCGCAAGTTCGGCCGCCGCCTCCAGAACCGGGCCGCGCCGACCTTCTCCTTCAACGCCGACTTCCAGATCGAGAGCTACCTGCGCCACCAGGGGCTCTCCTTCGTCGAGCGGTTCGATGCCAACGCCTATCTCTACCTCACCCGGGCGATGGACTATTTCGACCTCGCCGAGGACCATGACGGCGTGCTGGCCAAGGCGTTCCGGGGCTCCAAGACCCGCTTCTGCGTGATCTCGTTCACCTCCGACTGGCTGTTTCCGACCGCCGATTCCCGGGCCATCGTCCACGCCCTGAACGCGGTCGCCGCGCCGGTCGCCTTCGTGGAAGTCGAGAGCGACAAGGGCCACGACGCCTTCCTGCTCGACGAGCCGGCGATGTTCTCGGCGGCCCAGGGCTTCATCGACGCGGCGGCGCGGGCACGCGGCCTGTGAGCGGGGGTTCGTCCGTGGCCACGGAACGCTTCACCGATGCCGCCTCCGATGCCCCCTGGGAGGCAGCCGAGGGGCTGCCCCGCGACGGGGCGGCGGCGCGCATCGACCATATCGTCGTGCTCGGCCTCGTGCCGCCGGGCGCCCGCGTCCTCGACATCGGCTGCGGCGACGGCTCGCTGCTCGCCCTCCTGCGCGACCGGCGCGGGGTCGACGGGCGCGGCATCGAACTGTCCCGCGAAGGCGTCAACGCCTGCCTCGCGCAGGGGCTGCCGGTGATCCAGGGCGACGCCGACACCGACCTCGCCAATTATCCCGACGACGCCTTCGACGTGGTGATCCTGTCCCAGACCATCCAGGCGACCCGCAACCCGAAGATCGTGCTGGAGCACCTGCTGCGGATCGGGCGGCAGGTGGTGATCTCCTTCCCGAATTTCGGCCATTGGCGGGTGCGGGCCGAACTCGCTTTGCGCGGGCGGATGCCGGTCACCGAGACCATGCCGGAATCGTGGTACGAGACGCAGAACATCCATCACTGCACGATCCGCGACTTCGTCGGCCTGTGCCGCCTCGTCGATGCCCGCATCGAGAAGGCCACGGCGCTGGACGTGCGCGGCCGGCCGATGCGCTTCTCGATGCCGTGGTGGTTCTGGAACCTGATCGGCGCCCAGGGGGTGTTCTTGTTGCGGCGGGGCGGGACGCGGTGACACTTGAGGCGCCACGCCGGATCGTGGTGCTGGGTCCCCCGGGCAGTGGGAAAACGACGCCCGCCCGCCGCCTCGGCGCCCGACACGGCCTGCCGATGTTCCATCTCGACCACGTCTACTGGCGCCCCGGCTGGGTCGCCGCGGCGCCCGCCGCCTTCGCGGCGGAGATCGCGCGCCTCGCCGCCCTTCCGGCCTGGGTGATCGACGGCAACGCTCTCGGCACCATCGCATCCCGGCTCGCAGCGGCCGACACGCTGATCCCCCTCGACGCGCCGGCCTGATACGGGCTCCGCTTGATCAAAGCGGAGCCCGTATCAGGCAAGCCCGCGCGGCGTTTGAGCGAAGCCCACATCCGCCATCCCGAAGGGATCAACCGGATTTGGTATGACTCTCCACGGCGCGGGTCCTCCGGCGCACTCTGTCGAGCCTGGGGCGGGTCCGGCCCGAGGGGCCGCCGGGGCCGCCCGGAGCAGCTGACCTTCGCGTTCCTACGTTACACCGCGACGTGGAACCGGAGGCGGCGCGCCCGCTCCCTCGCCCTGGTCGCGGGCTTTGCTGGCCGCGGGATCGTCCTGCGGGGGCGGGCTGCGCCGATGCCTTCGTGCGGACCGGGGCGGTCGGACCGACGCCTTCCAGGGTTCCACCCTGGACCCGCCAACGGGCTCGCCCTTTGGGAACCCCTGACCGTTCAGAGCGTGGCTGATGTGTCCGCCGCCGGCTCCGCGCCGCCCACCGGCACGGCGACCGGGTGACCGTGGCGGGCGAGGTCGGCCCGGCCCTCGGCGAGCAGGGCCGCGGAGGCGGTCTCGATGCGCTCCTGCACCTGCGCCAGGAATTCGAGCCGCGGCAGGCCCGGCGGGATCGCAGGCAGGAACTCGATCACGGTCGTGCCGGGCATCCGGCGGAAGCCGCGGCGGCGCCAGTACAGGCCGGTGTTGAGCGCCACCGGCAGGCAGGGCACGTTCAGCGCCGTGTAGAGGTGGGAGGCGCCCTGCTTGTAGGCGGCGGGCGCCCCGGCCGGGCGGCGGGTGCCCTCGGGGAAGATGATGAGCTGGCGGCACTGGCCGATCGCCTCGATGGCGGCGGCGTTCATCGCCGCCATGACCTTGCTGCCCTTGGAGCGGTCGATCGGCACCATGCCGCCCCGGGAGAAGTACCAGCCGATCACGGGAATCCACATCAGCTCGCGCTTGAGCACGTAGCCGAAATCGGCGAACGGGACCGTGAGCGCGATCGTCTCCAGCGCCGACTGGTGCTTGGCGGCCACCAGCAGCGGCCCCTCCGGGATGTTCTCCAGGCCCCGGAACTCGACCCGCGTGCCGCCGACGACCCGCAGGAGCCAGACCACGGTCCGCCCCCAGAACTGGGCCACCCGGATCACGCCCTTGCGCGAGACGAGCGCGGGCAGGCCCAGGAGCGCGATCAGCGCCGTGGCGACGTAGAAGCAGAGGTTGAAGGCGAGCGAGCGGAGGAGGAGCATCGGAAGTCCGCGTGAGAACGGGGCAGCTTTATCCTGCGTGCCCGCACTTGCCCACTGTCAGCCGCTCGCCCCCGCCGCCGTGCTTCCGGAGTGCCGCAGGCGAACCCGGAATCCATCAGGGACGCCGACGCCGCGCCTCACGGCTGGGCTCCGGGTTCCGCTGCGCGGCCCCGGCGTGACGGCCGGAGGGTCGGCGGGCCTCAATGCCCCTCGGCCAGCGTCCCCCGCTGGCGCGGATCGGCGGCCCCCGCGAGCAGGCCGTCCTCGGCCATCACCGAATTGGCCGAGCCGGAGGTCGGTCCGACCTTCACCGGATGGCCCTTGGCCCGCAGCAGCGCCAGCGTGTCGGGCGAGACGCCTTCCTCCACCATCAGCATGTCGGGCTGCCACTGGTGATGGAGGCGCGGGGCGGCGACGGCCTGGGCGAGGTTCATGCGGAAATCGAGCACGTTGACGATCACCTGCAGCACCGTCGTGATGATGCGGCTGCCGCCCGGACTGCCCGTGACGAGGTAGAGCTTGCCGTCGCGGAACACGAAGGTCGGCGTCATGGAGGAGAGCGGGCGGGCGCCGGGCGCGACCGCGTTCGCCTCGCCGCCGACGAGGCCGTAGGCGTTGCGCGCTCCGGTCTTGGCGGAGAAATCGTCCATCTCGTTGTTGAGCAGCACCCCCGTGCCCTCGGCGACCAGCCCGATCCCGTAGGAGAAGTTGAGGGTGTAGGTGTTCGACACCGCGTTGCCCTCGGCATCCACCACCGAGAAATGCGTGGTCTGGTCGGATTCGTAGGGCAGCGGATCGCCGGCCTTCACCTCCGCCGCCGGCCGCGCCCGCGCCGGATCGATGCGGTCGCGCAGGGTCGCGGCATAGGGCTTCGCGATGAGCCCGGCGACCGGCACCTTCGTGCGCGACGGGTCGCCGAGCCAGGTGGCGCGGTCGGCATAAGCGGGCTTCATCGCCTCGGCCATCAGATGCAGCGCCTCGGCGCTGCCGACCCCCAGGCCCGCGAGGTCATAGCCCTCCAGGATGTTGAGGATCTCGATGAGATGGACGCCGCCGGAACTCGGCGGCGGCATCGAGACGATCTCGTAGCCCCGATAGCTGCCGCGCACCGGCGTTCGGATCTCGGGACGGTAGGCGGCCAGATCGGCGGTCGTCAGGATGCCGCCCGCCTCCTGCACCGCCGCCGCGATCTTGTCGGCGATCGGCCCGTGATAGAAGGCGTCCGGCCCCCGATCGGCGATCGCCTTCAGGGTGTCGGCGAGGTCGCGCTGAACCAGCCGGGCCCCGCGCGGTAGGACGGCGTCGCCCTCGAAGAAGATCTTTCGGCTCGACGGCCATTGCCCCAGGAGCCCCGAGGCCCGCGGCAGCGAATCGGCCAGCCCCGACTCGACCGGGATGCCGTCGCGGGCGAGCTGCTCCGCGGGCGCGATCAGGTCGGCCAAAGTCAGCCGGCCCGAGCCGTAGCGGCGATGCGCCTCGGCCAGCCCCCGCACCGTACCCGGCACCGCGACCGCCTTGCCGCTCCGGGTCGAGGCCGCCCGGTCGGGCTCGCCTTTCGGGTCGAGGAACATGTCGGCGGTGGCCGCGCCGGGCGCGGTCTCGCGGTAGTCGATCGCCACCGTCTCGCGACGGGGCGCGCGGTGGACCATCATGAAGCCGCCGCCGCCGAGATTGCCCGCCCGCGGCAGGGTGACGGCGAGGGCGAAGCCGACCGCCACCGCCGCATCGACGGCGTTGCCACCCTTCTCCAGCACGGCGACCCCGACCCGGGTCGCCAGGGCGTCCTGCGAGGAGACCATCCCGCCGGTGGCGAGCACCGGCAGCAGGCGCGCCGCGTCCGACTGGATCGGCGGCGGCTCGGGCGCGGCGGGCAAGGGGCCTAGTGAGGGGCCTGGCAAAGAGCCGGGCGTCGCGTCCGCCTGCGCGCGGGCCGGGCCCGCAAGCAGGAGGAGCGCGAGGACGAGGGGGGCGGGACGTCGGCGCAGGCATCGCATCATGCCCGAGGATTTAGCCCATCGCCGGGCCGTGGCCAGCGCGTTCGCGTCCGTGCGGCCCCTCGTGCAGCCGCGATTGCGGCCCCTATTGTCCGCTGAGCGACGGTCCGCCGGCCGCCCCGCCGGTGCCGGGCGGGCCGCTCGTGGGGGTGCCGCCGATCACGGCGCCGGGCGTGCCGCCGATCACCGCCGGCGCGTTGGGGGTGCCGGCCGTGCCGGGGCCCGGCACGGGCGCCGACCCGGTCGCCGACGCCTTCGGGCTCGGCG
>NZ_CAKLBV010000039.1 GCF_920984675.1 Methylobacterium sp. Leaf118 | reverse complement strand
CGCCGCCGGCACCGGGCCGCGGTCCAGCCCGACGGTGAGGCCGGCCCCAAGCAGCCGCTTCAGCTCCGCCGCGGCGGCGGCGCCGAGCCCCGCCTCGAACGCGGCACCGTCGAGGCCGCCGGGGTCCCAGGCCGCGTCCGGGCGGACCTCCGGCGTCCCGCTTCCCTCCCCCGCCTCGGCCTTGCCCGCGGACGAGACCGCCTCGGCCCGGTAGGCGACGACGAGGGCGACGCGGTGGCGGCAGATTCCGCTCGCCGGGCAGGTGCAGGCGGCCGCGCCCGGCGGACGGCCGGGGGGCAGACGGGTCACGGTCCCGTCGGCGAAGCGCGCCTCGATGGCGCCGTCCTGGCCCTCCGCCAGGGCAGGCCCCTGCCCGGCCGCAACCTCGCGGAGCGCCCGCTTCACCAGCCCGGCATTGGCGAGCTGGATCAGGCCGTCCTCGGTGAGCGCCAGAAGGTCGGGGCGGGCCATGCCGGGGTCAGCTCCGGACGACCTGCGCGAGCCAGCCGGCGAGTTCGCCCGGCGTCATCGCGGCGACCTCGGCCCCCGCCTCGACGAGGCGACGCGCCATCGCCCGGTCGTAGTCGGGCCGGGCCTGCGCATCGAGCGCGGCCAGCCCGAGCACCCGCGTGCGCTGACCCGCCAGCGCCTTCACGCGGGCGACGAGGACCGCCTCGCTCGCCCCCTCGTAGAAATCCGAGATCACGACGACGATCGCCCGCTCCGGGGCGGTGATCTTGCCCATCGCATAGGCCACCGCCCCGCCGATATCGGTGCCGCCGCCGAGTTGCACCTTCATCAGGAGTTCGCAGGCGTCGTCGCAATCGCGGGTCAGGTCCACGACCGCGGTGTCGAAGGCGACGAGATGCGTCTCGATGCCCGGCAGGCGCCACAGGCAGGCGGCCATCACCGAGGCGTGGATGACGGAATCGAGCATCGATCCGCTCTGGTCGACGAGCAGGATCACCTGCCAGGGCCGCATCTGGCGCCGGTTGCGGGCGAAGAAATGCAGCCGCTCGACGGTGATGCGCCGGGTCTCGGGGTCGTAATGGCGCAGGTTGTCCCGGAGGGTGCGGATGAGATCGAGGTCGCGGGCGCCGGGGAGGCGGGTGTGGCGACGCCGGTCGAGCACGCCCCCGAAGGCGACCGCGAGATCGCGGGCGAGCGTCTCCATCAGGCGGCGCACCACCTCCTGCACGAGCTTCCTCGCCATCACGAGGACTTCGGGCGCCATCAGGTGCTTGGTGCGCAGGACCGCCTTGAGCAGGGTCTCGTTGGGCTCGACCCGGGCCAGCACCTCGGGGTTCGTCACCACGTCGTCGATGGCGTAGCGTTCGATCGCGTCGCGCTCCAGCCGCTCGATCGTCTCGCGGGGGAACAGGGTGTGGATCTCGTTGATCCAGCCCGGCACGGTGAGCGCCGAGCCCTCGCGCCCGCCATGCCGGCCCCCTTGCCGGCGCACGCCGCGCTCCTCTCCGCTCGTGTCCCGGCCGTAGAGCCAGTCCAGCGCCCGGTCCATCGCCGCCGCGCGGCCCCCGAGCCGGCAGCCGGCCCCGGCGCAGGCGGAGTCCGCCGCCTCGCCGAGGATGAGCCGCCAGCGGGTCGGCGTGTCGAGGCTCACCGCAGGCGCGTCCCGGCGAGCAGGCTCGGGCCGCGCAGGAGTTCGCTGGCGGTCACGGGGTCGAGGTCGCCGAAGGTCCTGCGGCTGGTCTCCCGGCTCCAGGCGCGTTCCAGGGTCAGCTCGCCGAGGGTCTGCTCGGCGTTCTCGAATTCGGGAGCGCCAGTGAACAGGCCGTCCCCGAAATGGAGGTAGGCGGTGCCGGCCTCGCCGTCCGGGAAGGTGACGCCGCAGTCGAGCCAGTGGATGTCGCCGTGGTCCTGCTTCTCGCCGAGCGGCCAGCCGAGGGCCGCCATGCCGCGCAGGCGCTTGGCCTCGACGACGATGCCCTTGAAGCGGTCGATCTTGGACTCCGTCCGCTCGGCCTCGGTGAAGGCGTGGGTCTCGCGGGCGAGCTGCGGGAAGGGCTGGGCGATCTCGTAATCGCCGAACAGGGCGCCCCAGGCGGCGAGCGCCCCGGCGTCGAGGTGCAGCGGGTGGACGAGGCCGATCAGGCCCGTCGCCTCCTCCGAGAGGTCGATCTCCGCCGGCTCGTCGGCGGCATCGGTGAAGCCGAGATCCTCGGCGATCCGGAAGGTCCGGGTCGGCGGGGAGCGCGGGTCGGCATCCGGGTAGGTGGCCCAGACGAGGCGCTGGCCCAAGTGGCGCACCAGCGGGTGGGTGGCGAAGAACGGCCCGAACACCGCCGGCCGCACCCGCCGCGCGCTCGCCAGCATCGCCTCCAGCCGCGCGACCTGGAGGCTCGCCACGGCGCGGGCGTCCTTCTTGAGCGCCGCCCAGCGGACAACCGCCGCCGCGGCCTTCTCGGAATCGTCGGCCTTGGCGGGCTTGGGCAGGTCCTTGAGGCGCTGGCCGGCCTCGTCCTTCACCCAGGGCTTTAAGGTCTCGTCGAAGCCGGCGCGGAAGCGGCGCTCGCCGAAATCGAGGTCGAGGCCGCCGCGGGCGTCGAGGTCGAGGTCCGGCGCGAGCCGGTCCGACAGCTCCTCGGGCGAGAGGCCTCGGGCCTCCGCAAGCTGGGCGATCTTGGCCCGGGCCTTCTCCTGCAAGCCCTTGAACTTCAGTTTCTCGGCGATGCCGTTGAGGTTCATCAGCGCCACGTCCGAACCGATATCGGCCAGGACGTCGAGGCCGGTGACCGCGCGGGCATGGGCCGATTCGCCGGGCCAGCGGCGGATCAGGCGGGTGAGGTCGCGGGCCGTGCCGTCGTCGCCGAACCAGCCGAGCGCCCGCAGGCACCAGCCGTCCTTCGAGGGCGTGCCGGCAGCCGTCCAGGCGGAGAACAGGTCCCAGGCGAAGGCCGCGAGGCTGTCGCGGGTGCAGGCCTCCCGCACCATCGGCACGCCGGCATAGACGGCGTCGGGATTGGTGAAGGACAGCATCTCGCAGAGCGCCAGCACCGCCTCGTCCGGCAGGGCGGCGCCCTGCTTGAGGCGGGGGCGGGTCAGGGCGCCGGGCACGAGCCAGGCCGGCGGCCGACCGACCTTCGCCGGAACCCGGGCGAGGGGATCGCGGTCGAGCACCTGCGCCGCCGCCTCGACAATCCGGGGCTCACGCACGGCGTAGGCCGCCACCACGCTCTCGATCTCGGCGCGCCCGTCCGGGCGGTCGGCGGCGAGGACCCGAAGCGCGTGCTCGGCGGCGTCGCGGACGGCACCCGGCTTGCCGACGGCGTCCGGCAGGAGCCGGGTGATCGCGGTGCGGCGGTGGCGGCGCAGCCACGCGAGCGCCGGCTCACGGGCCTTCTTGAGCTGGCTGAGCGCGCGGGCGGCCGCAGGAGCGAGCGCGGCGGCGTCGACGGTCAGGACCGAGGGCAGCAGCCGGACCGGATCGGTCTCGACCAGGGCGACGAGGCCGGGCACCGCCTTCTCCCCGAAGCGGTCGAGCATCGTCGCGACGATCTCCGGCAGGGTGGAGACGTGGCTCTGGCCCGCGACCACGCCGGTGAGCGACCACAGCGCGAGCGCCAGCGGCTCGGGCTGCTTCTCCATCCCCTCGATCAGCTTGCGGTAGGGCGAGGGTGCCCAGTAGCGGCAGTTCGCGTCGATCTGCGCGAGGCGCGTGCCGACCCAGGCCAGGAGCGCCTCCGCGTCTTCGCGCGGCGGCGGCGAGGGTGCAGGGGGGATCTTGGTCCAGTCCTGCTTGAATTGGGTCGTCTCGGCCTCGTCGACGAAGGCGGGCAATTCGCTGAGGTCCGTGAGGACCCGGGCGTGATAGCGTCGCCAATGATGCTCCTCCACCACCGGCTTCTCGAAGCCGAACGGGGTCGGCCGGGGATCGAGAGCGAGGACGCGGTCGTCGGCGCGCTGCGTCCTGGCCCGCCAGGGCGGATCGCGCAGGACGCGGGGCCAGTCCTCCCGTTCCGCCAGCGGCACGGCGCGGGCCTGCGCCAGCGCGTCGAGGAAACGCGCGGCGCGCCCGTCGCCCTCCCCAAACCAGCCCCGCACGGTGTCGAGGCCGTGGCTGTCGAGGGCGCGCACGGCGCGGGCGCGCAGGGCCGGCTCGGCCCGGCCGCCGGCGAGCACGGCGAGGCAGCGGGGGACGATGGCGGCCGGGTCGGCAGCGAGCGCCGCGTCGAGGCCGGCGGCGACCGGCTTCTCGTGGAGATGCGGCAGCAGGGCGGAGAGCGCGCCGGCTTCGCCCGTCGACAGGATCGCCCGCGTCACCGCCGTCCGCTCGTCGTCGAGGGCGTAATGCAGCAGCCAATCGAGGCCGGGCAAGGCGGGCTGGCCGGCGGCGGCGGCCACCGCGAGCAGGGTCGCGGCGGCCTCGGAGGCGTCCAGGGCGCAGTAGCAGAAATAGAGGTGGTAGCTGCGCTTCGTCCGCCAGCGCGCGGCGGCCTCCGGCGGCGCATCGACGATCAGCGGCAGGAAGGTCGTGTCCGCCGCCACGTCGATCCCCGCGGCCTGCGCCCCCTCCAGCACCGCAAGGGGCTGGAGGGGGTGCGGCGCCGGCCGGTCGTCGCCGAGGAGGAAGGCGAAGTCGGCGGCGCAGGCCCAGTCGTGATCCTCGGCGATCCGCGCGTTGAGATGGGCGACCGCCGCGTCGTACTCGGCCTCCGGCGCATGGACGAGGGCGGCCCGCAGGGCGAGGAAGAGGGGCTGGGCCCAGGCGAGGTCTCGGTAATGCCCCTTCCGGGCGCCCGTCCGCATCCCGCCCGCGAGACGGGCGGCCGCCAGGGCGCCGCCGCGCTCGACGAAGAAGCGCAGGGCCGCCTCGAAGAGCGGGCGCAGATCGTCGTCCGATCGCGCGCTCGGTCGCCCCGCGCTCCGCTGCTCCTCGAAGGCCGCGGTGACGGCCACGATCCACTCCGACAGGCCGTCCGGGGACGGCTTTTCTGCGATCAGCCGGGCGCAGGCCCCGGGGCCGACCTGCGCGATCAGCGGCGCCCGGAGCGCCTGCCAGGCCGCATCCGCGCTCAGATGAGGGCCGGGCCGCAGGCGAGTCGGCAGCGGCGTCCCGTCGAACATCGCGCGCGAGGGGGCCGGGGCGGACGAGCCGGCCTCGGCGGGCGCGGGCTCGGCGGACACGGGCTTGGCGGGCGTGGGCTTGGCGGGTTTGGAGTCAGTGAGCGCGGGCTCGGCGGATCGGGGGGCTTCGGACACGGGCGCGGCGGGGAATCCGGCCGCCGGTGCATGCGCCGCGTCAGCCTGCGGGCCAGGCGCCGGGGCGGGCGTCTTTGCCGGGGCAGGCGTGCCGGTGTCCGGCTGGGCGGCCGGTGCCGGGCCCCCCGCCGCCCCGTCGCCGGCCCGGGCATAGCCCTTGGCGGTCTTCTCGCGGACGAGCTTGTCCTTTTCCTTCAGGGCGGCGGCCGCGTCCGAAAAGGTCTTGTCCTTGCTCTGGCCCTGGGTGCCGATGCGCCCGAAACGCACGGTGAGCGTCGCGCCCGCGACGGAGGCCTCCCAGAACTTGGCGGCGGTCCCCTCGACCAGTTCGTAGCGCTCCATGCCGTCGTGTCTCCTTGTGCGTTCAACCCTCGTCGGGGCCCGCGGCCGCGCGCCGGCTCAGCGGTTCGCGAGCGCCGAAGCGGTGCCGCCCGTCGGCCCGCAGGGGCGCCCGTCGTCGCCGGGATGGCCCCGGGCGGCGCCGCGCCTGCGCGCCCCATCGGAGCTGGCCCGGGCGGTTCGGCCGGCGCGGGCCGAGGGCGCGGATCCGGGGGGCGGATGCCGGTCTCGCGCGGTGCGGCCCCCGTCCCGGATTCCGGCTCCCCGAGACCGATCCCGCCGTCCGCTCGCCGCGCGGCATTCGGTCTCCCCGCGAGAGGCCGAGATAGACCCCGAGGCTTCCGCTCAGGTCAACCCGTAGCGGGCGAGCCGGGCGGCCACCCTCGCCTCCCGAGCGAGGGCCTCGGCCTGATCGAGGGGGTCGGCGCGCTGGCGCATCCAGGCCAGGCCCTCGGCCTCGGCCCGGGCCTCTCCGGCCCCGCTCCGGCGCAGGATCGCCACGGCGATGCGCTCGCGCTCGCGCGGCGGGAACCACGCGAAGGCCATCCGCAGCGACGGGAGCGCGCGCAGGAAGTCGTCGTCGCCCCAGGCGGCGACCAGTCCCTCGACGGAGGCGAGCGTGGCCTCGTCCGCGATCTCCTCCCGGGCGAGGGCGAACAGGCCGGCGAGACAATCGCCGAGGCGGTCGGGCAGGCCGAAGCGGCGCAGCCGGCGCAGCGCCTCGGGTCCCGCCCCCGCCTCGCCGCAGGCGACGAGGAAGCCGAGCGCCGCCCCGGCCAGCGCGGGCGGCGCCTGCGGGTCGGCGAGCCGGCGCCCGAGCATGGCGACGAAGGGCGGGCGCAGGGAGGCGAGTTCCGGCCGCGCGTCGGCACCGTCGCGGAACAGGTCGCGGCAGGCGATTAGCAGGTCGAGGGCGTCCAGCCCCGCCCGGGGATCGGCGATGGCCTCGACGAGGCCGAGGGCGCGCGCGACCAATGACAGGCAGAGCCGGGCGAGGGCGGGGCGCGCCGCCTCGCCGAAGGCCGTGCCGAAGCGGTGCAGCCGCACGATCCGGCGCCCGGCGGCCCCCAGCTCGGCGGGGTCGTGCGCTCCGGCGAGGCCCCGGTCGAGCGCCGCCAGCAAGGCGCCCTCGATGGCGAGCCCCGAGAACAGCGCCTCCGAGAGGGCGCCCGCGAGCACGGCCAAGGAATCCGGCGCGGCCTCGACCCGGGCGGCGAGCCGGGCGGTGGCCGCCATGGACAGCGTGCCACCCCATTGCGAGGCCTCGATCAAGGCACCGAGCCAATGGGGATGGGGCGCGAGCACGAAGTGTTCGCGCGGCAGGCCCGGCTCGGCGAGGTCCGGCCCCTCGCTGCGGCTCACGCCCGGAAGCCCCAGGATGAGGAGCTGGTGGAGCAGATGGGCGCGGGGCCGGTCCCCGGGCTCGGCCCAGTCGAGGGCGAGCCGGTGGCGCGCGGGGCCGGGCGCCAGCCCGGCCGCGCGCAGGCGCTCCTCGACATCGGCGACGAGGGGCGGCTGGCGGGTGCCGGGAGCGAGCCGCCCCTCCCGGGTGCCGGAGAGCGCCCGCAGCATCGCGAGGAGCGCCGGATGGCCCGGAACCGCGGCGCTCGCCGACCAGGCGGGGGGGCCGTCGAGGGCGTCCTTCACGAGGTTCGCCAGGGCGCCGTCGATCAGGTCGGCGCGCAACACCGCCGGATGCGCCCGGAGCCGCGCCAGCCCCTCGGCATGGACCGCCCAGGCGATGCGGTCGGCGGTCGAGACCACCTGCCCGGCCCCGCGCAGGGCCGCGCTGATCGCGTCGAAGGCCCAGTCCGCGGCGGCGGCGAACCCGTCGGCGGCGACCCGCTCGTAATAGCCCGGCGAGGGCATGCCGGCGCTGTAGCCCGAGAAGCGGTCGAGCCGGGGATAGGAGGTCGGCACCACGAAGCTGCCGGCGCGCATCCCCGCCTCCGGCTCGGCCGGCTCCGGCCGTGTCCCGTCGGCCTCGCCCGCGTAGCGCCGGATCGCGTCCGCATGCCAGCCGCCGCAGACCAGCACCACGGGCCGGCCGCCGGCCTCGCGCAGGGCATGCGCCGCGTGGGCCGCCATGAAGCGCTCGCGGGCTTCCTCCGCCGGGTCGTCGGTGCCGGGCGGGCGCAGGAGGTCGAAGTAGCGGGCGAGCCGGGCCGGCAGCTCCGCCTCCGGCGCCGCCTCGGCGAGCGCGTCCCACAGGGCGTCCTGATCCTCGGCGCCCAGAGCCGCGGCGAGCGCCCGCTCGGCGGCCTCGGCCCGGGCGCCGTGCGGATCGGCGTAGCGGTTGCGCCGCTCGCCGAAGGCCGGATCCCAGGCGGGCAGATCGCAGAACCGCGTCTCGGCCCCGGCCGCGCGGCCGGACACCAGGGCCTGCCATTCGGGAGAGAAGGCGCAGAACGGGCTGTAGGAGGCCACACTGCCCTGCGCATCGGCCCGGAACGAGAAGATCGCCACCGGCAGGGCGTGGTCGAGGGCGAGGTCGCCGAGAGACGGGTTGAAATCCGCCGGGCCCTCGATCAGCACGAAGGCTGGCCGCAGCCGCTCGATCGTGCGGCGCACCAGCCCGGCGCAGGCCGGGGAATGGTGGCGCACGCCGACGACGGTGAGGCCCTCTCGCCCCGCGGGGTCGCTCACTGCGGGGTCAGCAGGTGGCGCGCCGCGTAGAGTTCCCGCCATCCCTCGCCCTTGCGCCCCGCCACCCGCTGGTCGAGGTAGCGCCGCAGCCGCGCCAGGTCCTCCGCATCGTCCTTGGCGGCGGTGCCGGCCAGACAGGCCACGAGATCCTCGGGGCGCCCGGCATCGCCGCGCAGGAAATGCGCCTTGACCCCGATGGCGTGGGCGACGCTGACGGCCTCCGCCGTGCTCATCACCGCGGAGAGTTTCTCGAGGCCGGTGCCCTCGGCATCGACCGCCTCGCGCAGTTCGCGGAAGCAGGTGACGAGAAGGTCGAGCACGTCCGGATCGGGGGAATGCGGCACGCCGGAGCGGGCGAGCAGGAGGCCCGCCTCCCGACGCACCAGTTCGCGCTCGGCAGCCGCGTCGGCGATGGGAAAGACGGTCTCGAAACCGAAGCGGCGCTTGAGGGCCGCCGACATCTCGTTGACGCCGCGGTCGCGGGTGTTGGCGGTGGCGATCAGGTTGAAGCCCTCGCGGGCATAGACCATGCCGGCCTCGCCGGTGAGTTCGGGCACCGCCATCACCCGGTCGGACAGGACCGAGAGCAGGCTGTCCTGCACCTCCAGCGGGCAGCGGGTGATCTCCTCGAAGCGCACGATGCGCCCCTCGCGCATTCCGCGATGGAGGGCACCCGGCACCAGGGCCCGCTCGCTCGGTCCCTCGGCGACGAGCAGCGCGTAGTTCCAGCCGTAGCGGATCTGGTCCTCGGTCAGCGAGGCGCCGCCCTGGATCGTCAGGGTCGAGCTCCCGCTGATCGCGGCGGCGAGCAATTCCGAGAGCAGGCTTTTGGCCGTGCCCGGTTCGCCGATGAGCAGCAGGGCCCGGGACGTGGCGAGCGTCACCATGGCGCGCTCGACGAGGGCCGGCGCGCAGACCACCTTGGCCTCACCGGGCGCCGCCCCGCAGATGAAGCGCTTCACGCCCTGGAGCGAGAGCTGCCAGCCGGGCGGGCGCGGCGCCGTGTCCTCGGCCCGCAGCCGCGCCAACTCCTCGGCATGGACCACCTCCGCGGGCGGCCGCTGCCGCATCTCCCCCTCGCTCCGCGCCCGTGCGGCCTTCGCCATGCGTCCTCCCCGATCTGCCGGCGCAACGGCGCCGACCATGCCCCGGGGCGGCGGCCCGCCTCAAGGGGCGCCCTCCCTCCGCGCCGCGACCGCCGCGAGAATCGCCCTCGAGACGGGCTCCAAGGCGATTCTCGAAGGCCCTGCCCCACATCGGCTTTTTTCGGGGCCGGCATTCCCCTTTCGGGTCGATGCCGTCCGGTTCGATCCGGCGCGTGCCCGCGAAACCGGCGCTCACGCGGCGTGCTGAGGGCGGCACCCGGTTCCGGCGAGGGTGCCGGGACGAGGTTCGGCGCTTTCCGCCTCGGCGGCACCGGCTATGCTCGCGCCGATGACGTGGCCGATTCGTTTTCCCAGCGCCGCGGCCCGACCCGCGGCCCTCCCTCGCCCCTTGCGGGGCCGGTCCGGGCCCATGGGCGACGGCGGTCCCGCTCCCCGCCGGTCCGCCCGTTTGCGGCCCAGCGGTCGGGTGGCGCCCCGCATCCGTCCCGCCGCCCGCGCGCGCCGCTCCTGCTGGCTCTCCTCGCTGCCCTGGCGGGGGATGCGACGGCCCGGGAGAGTGGGCCACGGGAGCCGGGCCCGGAGAACGAGTGCCGGCGTTCGCCCGTGCTCTCGGATGGCTCGGCCCTCGCCCTCGGCCGGATCGCCGCCCCGGGCCGCACCGCCTTCGTCAAGGACGGCCTCGCCCGGAAGGGGTGCCCCGATCCGGGCGAGACCTGCCGCGAACGGGCCTATCTGGTGACCGGCGATCCGATCATCCTCGGCGAGCGCCGCGACGGCTTCGTCTGCGCGGCCTATCGGGGGGAGGCGGACGGGATGGGCCGGACCGGGTGGCTCCCGGCGGAGGCCATCGCCGTCGAGCCGCCGGTCCCGGTCGCGCGCGACGGCTGGCTCGGCACCTGGACCCGGGCGGAGGCGCAGATCCGGGTGAGCCCGGGCAAGGCGTCCGGCACGCTCGCGGTCTCGGGCGGCGCCACCTGGGGCGCGGGCGATCCCGACCGGGTGGCCCGCGGCGGCATTCATGTCGGCGAGATCGAGGGCACGGTCACGCCGGTGGGCGACGCTGCCAGCTTCGGCATGGGCGAGGACGGCTCGCTTCCGATCGAGCGGGCGGACCCGGCCGATTGCCAGGTCTGGCTGCGGCGGATGGGACCCTGGCTCGTCGTTGACGACAACCTCGCCTGCGGCAGCCTGAACGTCACCTTCCGCGGCCTCTATGGACGCGGGCCGTGATCCCGAGCGGTCCCACGGGCCCCCTTGCCCCCGCGGCGCCCCGCCCGGGCGGCATCGCGCCGGAGCGGTGCCCCGGCCGCCGATCCGTGGGGCGAGCGGGTCCGGGCCTGCCGATGACGGGGGCCCCGCGATGAGGCATGCCAGCCTGGCCCTCCCGCTCATCCTGTCGCTCGCGGCCTGCACGCCCGCGGCGCCGACCATCGCGGAAATCGAGACGTTTCTGGGCGTGACGCTGCCGCCGGGACACCGCGACCTGCGCGCGGCGGACGAGGCCGGGATCGACCGGCTGATGCGCCTGCGCTTCGACGCGCCGGAGGCGGAAGCCACGTCCTTCGCGGCAAGGCTCGTGCCCGGCGGGCTCACTCCCGGCCTGGAGCCGGGCCTCGCGAGCTTCGGCGGCGGGCTCGACGGATGGTACGCCGCCCTGCCCGAGGGCGCCGCCGGCGGCGAGGCGCTGGTGGCCGGCCGGCGGGCCCACAAGGTCGTCATTGGCCCGGCCGGGCCCGGCCTGTCGCGGGTCTGGGTCGCGGTGTTCACCCTGTGAGCCCCCGCGACGATGGAGCCTGCCGCGACCGCGAGGATCGTCGCCCGGTGTCGAGACGCGCGCGCGTCCGGCCGAGCGGGCGCCGCCGGGACACCGCACCCATGCGTCCCAACCCTCGGATCGAGGACGCGTCCCTCAACCCGCATCCGTTGATCTCCGAGAGGCGGCGTCCCCTCTCGGGCCGATGCCAGAGGCGCCCCCGATGATGCCCTTGCCCACCGCGCGTCCCGCCGCCCTCGCGGCCCTGCTCGCCGTCCTCGCCACCGGGGCGGTGCAAGCCCAGGGTACCGCCCCGGGCTTCGTGGCCGAGCGGGCCTTTCCGGTCGCGGGCGCGTGCTACCTGCGCCGCTACGACGGCGATCATCTCGCCCGTCATCCGGGACAGGTCGTGACCGCGATCCGGATCTGGGGCGATGCCCGCGGCCTGATCGTGCTGCGGCCCGAGGCCAAACGTATCGATCCCGAACTCGACCTGACGATCCGCTTCGATTTCACCGACGGGGGGCATGCCCAGGGCACCGTCGGCTGCCCCGAGGCCGGCGGGCGCATCCGCCGCTGCGGCCGCAACGCCTCCTGCTCCGGCGACCTCGCCGTCGATCTCCTCCCGGACGGGCGGCTGCGGATCGTCAATGACGGCACGGCCCCCCGCATCCACGGCGCCCCCGCGGGCTTCAGCCCCGACGCCGCCTGCCGCCCGGTCGCCGATCCGGCCCGACCCGGGCGCTTCGTACCGGCGGACGCCCCGAACCGCGTCTTCCTGCTGTCCCGGCAGCCCCTCGCCGCCTGCGGCGCGGAGCCGTGACCGCCCAGGGCGCGGAACCGGGGCGCGGTGCGGCGCAGGCCCCGCATCGCGCCACGCCGGCCCGGCCTGTAGGCGCGCCGGAGCGGTTGCTTGCCAGAGCGATCGCTTGCCGGAGTGATCGC
Organism: Methylobacterium sp. Leaf118; assembly: GCF_920984675.1. Taxonomy (GTDB): domain Bacteria; phylum Pseudomonadota; class Alphaproteobacteria; order Rhizobiales; family Beijerinckiaceae; genus Methylobacterium. Next base: position 32,854 of record NZ_CAKLBV010000039.1, on the reverse strand, counting down.
TTGCCGGCCGCCGCGGCCTTGAGATCGGCCGGCTTGCGCGCCACCTGTGGGCGGCTGAAGCCCCCTCCCGCGCCCCGCCGAGCCTCTCCTTGCCCCTCTTCGATTACGCCGCGCAGGCGGGTTCCGCGATCCGGGCCTTCGCCGAGGCGTCCGGCGATCTCCTGATCCAGCCCACCCTGCGGCTCGGCGTGACCGGGCTCGCCCGCTCGGGCAAGACGGTGTTCACGACCGCGCTGATCCACCACCTCGTCGAGGGCCATGCCCTGCCCGCCTTCGAGCCGGCGCAGGCAGGCCGCCTGCGCCGCGCCCGGTTGGTGCCCCAGCCCGACGACGACGTGCCGCGCTTCCCCTTCGAGGAGAACTTTTCCGCGCTCACCGAAGCGCGGCGCTGGCCGGGCTCGACCGATCGGATCAGCCAGTTCCGCCTCGCCATCGAGTACCAGCGCGCGGGCGGCTGGCGCAGCGGCCCGGCCACGCTGATGCTCGACGTGGTCGATTATCCCGGCGAGTGGCTGCTCGACCTCGCCCTGATCGACCAGAGCTACGTGGCGTGGTCGCGCGCCACCATCGCCGGCACCCGCCGGGCCGGCCGCGCCGGGATCGCGGCCCCCTGGCTCGCCGCGATGGCCGAGCTCGATCCGGCCGCCCCCCTCGACGAGGTCGTGGCCGAGCGCGCCGCCAACGCCTTCAAGACCTATCTCTCGGCCCTGCGCGCGGGCGCCGAATCGGTGGCGACCACGCCGCCCGGCCGCTTCCTGATGCCCGGGGACCTCGCCGGCTCGCCGATGCTGACCTTCGCGCCCCTCGACGGCTTGAGCGACGAGACCGTGCCCGGCAGCCTCGGCGCCCTGATGGAGCGGCGCTTCGAGGCCTACAAGGCGAAGGTGGTCGAGCCGTTCTTCCGCGAGCATTTCCAGCGGGTCGACCGGCAGATCGTGCTGGTCGACGTGCTCTCGGCGGTCGATTCCGGCCCAGCCGCCCTCGCCGAGCTGGAAGAGGCCCTCGACGCGGTGCTGCTGTCCTTCCGGGTCGGCCGCAACTCGCTGCTCTCGCGCTTCTTCGCGCCGCGCGCCGACAAGATCCTGTTCGCGGCCACCAAGGCCGACCACCTGCATCAGTCGAGCCACGACCGGCTCGACGCCCTGCTGCGCCTGCTCGTCTCCCGCGCCATGCGCCGCACCGAGGCCGCGGGCGCCCGGGTCGGCACGGTGGCGCTCGCCTCCGTGCGCGCCACCCGCGAGACCACGATCCATGACGGCGCCGAGGTGCTGCGCGCGGTCTCGGGGACGCCGGAGGCGGGCGAGCATGTCGGCGAGGAAGTCTTCGACGGCCGGACCGACGCCGCGGTCTTTCCCGGGGAATTGCCCGCCGACCCCCAGGCCGTGCTCGAGGGGGCGATCCCGCCGGGCTCGTTCCGCTTCCCGCGTTTCCGCCCGCCCCCGGTCCGGCCCGACGCCCTCGGCCGGCCGGGCCACCTGCCGCAGATCCGGCTCGACCGGGCGATGCAGTTCCTGATCGGGGACCGATTGACGTGACGAACCCTCCCGGCCAGCGTCCGCGCGCCTTCCGCATCCCGTCCGCCGAGCCACCGCCCGGTGCCGCCGAGGGGGAGCCCCCCCAGGCCCCGCCGCGCGCCGCGTTCCGCCCCGAACTGGGTCCGGATGTGCGGCTGGTGGAGGAACCGTTCGAGATCGTCGAAGCCGCCGATCGCGTGGCGGTGCCCGTGGCCCCGCGACGCCGGGCGCCGTGGGTCTCGATCCTGTTCGGGGCGGTGGGCAGCCTCGTGGCCATCGCGGTCGGGCTCTCGCTGGAACGGCTCGTCGCCGACCTGTTCGCCACCGCGCCCTGGCTCGGCTGGGTGGCGCTGGCCCTCGTGGCGCTGGCCCTCATCGCCCTCACCGCCATCGTCGGCCGCGAGGCGCTCGGCGTCTGGCGGGAGCGCAAGATCGAAGCGCTGCGCGAGCAGGCGCTCGCCGCCCTGGCGACCCGCGACCACACCGCGGCGCAGGGTGTCGTGAGGGAACTGCGCGCCCTCTACGCCGATCGCCCGGCGCTCAGCGGTGCCCTCCAGCGGCTCGACGCGGTGGGCGACGCGATTCTCGACGTGGACGACCGGCTCGGGCTCGCCGAGGGCGAGTTGCTCGCCCCCCTCGACCGGCAGGCCAAAGCCGCCATCGCCCAGGCGGCGAGCCAGGTCTCGGCGGTGACGGCGTTGAGCCCGCGGGCGATCGTGGACGTCGCCTTCGTGGTCTACTCCGCCGCCCGGCTCCTGCGCCGGATCGCCGCGATCTATGGCGGCCGGCCGGGGCTGCTCGGGTTCCTGCGGCTGGCGCGGGCGGCCTTCGCGCATCTCACCGTCACCGGCGGGATGGCGGTGGGCGAGGGCATGCTGCATCAGGTGCTCGGGCTCGGCCTCGCCGCCCGGGTCTCGGCCAAGCTCGGCGAGGGCGTGCTGAACGGCCTGATGACCGCGCGCTTCGGCCTCGCGGCCGTCGCCGTCTGCCGGCCCCTCCCCTTCGTGCGGGCGACGCCGCCCACGGTGAACGACGTGGCCGGCCAGCTCTTCCGCGGGAGCGAAACCGACAAGGCGTAGAAAAGCCCCCGCATCGGGCGATGCGGGGGCCTGCGTATCGTGTGGCGCTGCGGGGCCGGTCAGCAGTCGTTGCCGCCCTTCTCGCCGAGCTTCTGGTCGTTGCCGGCGGCATTCATGGCGCCGACCGTGCCCGGCGAGGCCGGCTGGTTGCCGCCCGCATTGTTCTTGGCCGAGGACGTCTCCTTCGAGCCCGGCTTGTCGGCCACGCCCTGGTTGGCGCCGACATTGTTCATGGCGCCCACCGTGCCCGGCGAGGCCGGCTGCTGGCCACCCGCGAGGTTCTTCGAGCCGGCATCGGCGCCGCTGCCGGTGCTGCTGCCGGCGGCGCTGGAGCCCTCCGGTGCCTTGGCGGTGCTGCCGGTGTTGCAGGGCGCGGCGAAAGCAGAGCCGGTCATGAGGGCCAGGGCAGCGGCCGCGACAACGGTTTTCGTGAACGTCACGTTGGTTTCCTCCGAGATGATCTTGCGGGTGTGTCACCCGTTCAGACCGGGGAAAGCGATTCAGGAAGACGAAGTTCCCGAATTCTCCCGGCGCAGAAGTATCTTCTCGGGTCTGTTCACGGCCCCGCTTCGTCCCGTCCTCCGTATTGCGACGCGGGCGCGCACGACAAGGCGGACCACCGACAGCGCTCGTTCGACAGCGACGCGACCGGCCCAAAACGGACGCCGCCGGGGGCGCGTGATGCGCCGCCCGGCGGACACGGGGGCCCGAACGGCCGGTGGCAGGCGCCGGTTCAGTGCCGCGGCAGGGTCCGAAGCGCCTTCAGGAACACGTCCACGTCCTCGCGGGTGTTGTAGAAGGCGAGCGAGGCGCGCACCGACTGGTCGACGCCGAAGCGGCGCAGCGCCGGCAGGGCGCAGTGGTGCCCGGAGCGCACCGCGACGCCGTGGCCGTCGAGATGGTGGGCGACCGTCTCGTTCTTGAGGCCCTCGACCGTGAAGGACATCACGCTCGCCTTGTGGCGCGCCGTGCCGATGAGGCGCAGGCCCCTGATCTCGGCGAGGCCCTCCTGGGCATAGTCGAGCAGGTCGTGCTCGTAGGCCGAGATGGCCGGCAGGCCGACGCTCTCGAGATAGTCGAGCGCCGCTCCGAGGCCGACCGCCCCGGCGATGTCGGGCGTGCCCGCCTCGAACTTCTCCGGCGCGCCCTTGTAGACGGTCTTGGAGAAGGTGACGTCCTCGATCATGTGGCCGCCGCCCTGCCACGGCGGCATCGCCTCCAGGAGGTGTTTCTTCCCGTAGAGGGCGCCGATGCCGGTGGGGCCGAACACCTTGTGGCCGGAGAAGACCAGGAAATCGGCGTCGAGCGCCTGCACGTCGATCGGGATGTGCGGCGTCGATTGCGCGGCATCGACCAGCACCGGCACGCCATAGGCATGGGCCAGCGCGATGATCTCGGGGATCGGGTTCACCGTGCCGAGGGCGTTGGCGACGTGGGTCACCGACACGATCTTGGTCCGGCCCGACAACAGCGCGGCGTATTGCTCGAAGATGATGTCGCCGCGGTCGTCCACCGGGATCACCCGGAGGGTCGCGCCGGTCTGCTGGGCCAGGAGTTGCCAGGGGACGATGTTGGCGTGGTGCTCGATCGTCGAGACGATGATCTCGTCGCCGGGGCCGATATTCGCGCGGCCGTAGGAATTGGCCACGAGGTTGATCGCCTCGGTCGTGCCGCGCAGGAAGACGATCTCGTCCTTCGACGGGGCGTTGAGAAAGCGGCGCGTCTTCTCGCGCCCCCCCTCGAACAGGTCCGTCGAGCGGGCCGCCAGGGTGTGGGCGGCCCGGTGGATGTTCGAGTTGTGGCGGGCGTAGAACTCGCTCGTGGCGTCGATCACGCTCTGCGGCTTGTGGGTGGTGGCCGCGTTGTCGAGCCAGACGAGGCGGTGCCCGTTCACGCTCTGGTGGAGCGCCGGGAAGTCTTTTCGCACGTGCTCGACATCGAAGGGCGCGCCGGCCGGCACCGAGCCGTGCGAGGTCACCCGCGGGGCGGGGCCGGCATGGCGCGAGGGCTCGACCCGCGGCTGGGCATGGGCCGTCTTCGCCCGCGCCGGCGGCGGCGCTGGGTTCAGGAAGTAGTAGTCGCCCGTGTTGTCGGGCGTGCTCGGATGCGGCAGCCGGCCGAACTCCGAATGATGCTCCTGCGCCTCGTCCTTGCCGCCTCCTCTGCCGCCCTTGCCTCGGCCGCCTTTGCCCGGGGCGGCGGGCACGAGGTGCGGCGCCAGCGCGTGGGCGAAGCCGTTCGCACGCGGGTGGTCGGCCGCGACCTGACGGTGCAGGTCGTGCCCGCCCGGGATCGCCGCCGCCACGTCGGGCACGCTCGGTACGAAGAACTCGGGCAACCGGTTCTGGTTCGGGAACGGATGCACCGAGGGGATTCCCGCCACATCGAAAAAGTTCGCGCTCGCCGGCGCGGGCGTCGCGCCGACGGGGTTGGCGTGCGAGGGGCCGGAGAGGCCGGGCAGGCCGACCGGCGGCGCGCCGAACGAGCGGGCGGCCAACGCCGACACGTCGGGCTGGACGCCGGACGGCAGGGCGCCCAACGGCGCGGAGGGCGCACCGAGGGTGGCGCCGGGCAGCGCAGGCTGCCCGGAACCGGAGGGGAGGGTCTCCAGGCCCTGAGAGGCCTGGGAAGTCTGCGTCGGGTGGGGTTGGAACGGCGCGCTCGACGCCTGTCCCTGGCCGTAGATCTCGCGGGCGAGGCGCCCGACGAGATCGGCATGCGCAAGATCGCCCGCGCTGCCGGTCGGGAGACCGATCGCCGCGGCGTTAGGCGTAGTCATGGTAGTTGCCCAGCAGCACGTTATCGAGACGGGCGATCGCGTCTTCGACCAGCACGGCGGCCGAGAAGTAGCGGGTCACGAGGTGCGAGGCGATGGAATGGTCGTTGGTGCCCATGTAGCGCACCGACAGGCCGGGCTCGATCTCGCCGGTCACGCCCGACTTCTGCAGCCCGACGACGCCCTGCTCGCCCTCGCCGACGCGCAGGAGCAGGATCGAGGTGGTCTGCGCGCCCGTCACCGGGTCGATGTCGATCGGCAGCTTGTCGCTCGGCACCAGCGGCACGCCGCGCCAAGTGATGAAGGGGGCGCCGAACAGGTGGACGACGACCGGCGGCACGCCGCGGCGGGTGGCCTCACGGCCGAAGGCCGCGATGGCCCGGGGATGGGCCACGAAGAAGGCGGGCTTCTTCCAGACCAGCGTCAGCAGCTCGTCGAGATCGTCCGGGGTCGGCGGGCCCGAGCGGGTCGGGATGCGCTGGCGGCCGGCGACCTCGCCGAGCAGGCCGAACTGCGAGTTGTTGAGCAGCTCCCACTCCTCGCGCTCCTTCACGGCATCGACCGTGAGGCGGATCTGCTCGCGCAGCTGATCGATCTCGTTGGAGTAGAGGTCGGTGACGCGGGTATGAGTGTTGAGGATCGTCTGGATCGTCGAGAGATGGTACTCGCGCGGGTCGATCTCGTAATCGACGAAGGTGGTCGGCAGGCGCGGCTCGCCGGTATGGACCGCGAGCAGCTCGATGCCCTGCTCCCCGTGGGAATTGGTGTGACCCGTCAGGCGGTCGCGCTCCTCCTGGTACTGGCCGATGCGCGTACGGATGCCCTCGTCCTCGATCGCCGCGCGGTCGAGCGTCAGCAGCGTTACCGCCGAGAGCGCCTTCACGGCCGGGGCCGGGCCGGCCTCACCGACCAGGGCCCCGTCGCCGAAATAATCGCCGCGGGTAGCAAGACCCTGGCGCAGGCGGCCCTTATAGGGGCCCGACAGGGTCAGCTCGACGGTGCCGTCGGCGACCACGACGAGGCTGCGACCGGTGGAGCCCTCCTCGGCGATGGTCTCGCCGGCCTTGTGCTTGCTCTCCGTGAACTTGCCCGCGAGCGCGGCGAGTTCGGCATCGCCCAGGCGGCTGAAGAGCGGAACGGCGCGCAGGGTCGACGACCGGATGGTGCGGCCCCCGTCCTCGGCGCTGAGATCGACGCGGCCGGGCTTGGCCAGCACCACGGCGCGGCGGTTGACGCGGTAGACCCCGCCCGCCACGTCCACGAAGGGCAGGAGCCGCAGCAGGAAGCGTGGGGTGTTGGCGACGTTCTGGACCGAGGTGACGGTCGCGGTCGCTAGATTGCGCGCGGCGGAGGCGCTCACGCTCAGGCCCGGTCCACTCATCTGTCGTCGTCTCCCGTCGTCATTCGATCGAGGCGGCCGTGCGGTGCCCTCGATACGGACAAAGGTCCGCATCGGAGCCGCGCCCACTGGCGGCGCGTCAGGCCACGATTTGAAATTGTTTCGATCCCGCCGGATTTGCTTGTCTATTCCTGCGGAATGCCGGGAAGCTAGGGCGGATCGGCAAGTCGGGTCAATAGAATGGTTTTCTCATTCTGGCCCTGTTTTTACGATAGCCTTCTAACATCGGCGAGATACGTGATATTATCTTCTTACCAACTTCGAAACCGGAGAACGATTTTTTATAAAATTCAGAATGCCACCTAGTCTTGGCAAGGATCTCCTGCCCGCCTGGCGGGGGAGGCATCGCCGGCGCCGCTGGACCGCCCCGCGCCGAGGCTCACGGGACCGCCGGATCAGATGCCGTCGCCGTAGCCGACGAAGGACTGGTCCATGGTCTGAGCCGGGCTCTCCCCGTCCGGAAGCCGCGAGACCACCCGGGCCGGCACCCCCGCGACGGTGGTGTGGGCGGGCACCTCGTGCAGCACCACCGCGGCGGCGGCGACCTTGGCCCCCTCCCCGACCCGGATGTTGCCGAGCACCTTGGCGCCGACGCTGAGCAGCACCCCGCGGGCGATCTTCGGATGGCGGTCGCCGCTCTCCTTGCCGTTGCCGCCGAGCGTCACCGACTGGAGGATCGACACGTCGTCGGCCACCACCGTGGTCTCGCCGATGACGACGCCGGTGGCGTGGTCGATGAACACCCCGGAGCCGATCCGCGCGGCCGGGTGGATGTCGCAGCCGAACACCTCGGAGATGCGGCTCTGGAGATGGAGCGCCAGGGTCGCCCGGCCCTGCTGCCAGAGCCAGTGCGCCACCCGGTAGCCTTCGAGGGCGGCAAAACCCTTGTAGAACAGGAACGGGTCGAGATAGCGCCGGCAGGTCGGGTCGCGCTCGCGGATCGCGACGAGGTCGCGCACGGCCTCGGCCGTCAGGTGCGGATCGGCCTCAGAGGCGGAGACGCACAGGTCGCGCACGGTGAGCCGCGACAGGTCGCCGTCGCCCAGCCGGTGGGCGAGGCGGTAGGCCAGCGCCCCCGACAGACCGCGCTGGTCGAGCACGGTCGCCTGGATGAGGCCCGCATAGAGCGGCTCCTCGACCAGGGCCGCCTCGGCCTCCGCCCGCAATTCCTGCCAGACATCGGCCTCCGCCGTGCCGCGATGGGTCGCCCGCAGGGGAAGCTGGCCGAGCGCCGCACGGGCCTCGATGGTGCCGATCGTCATGGCGGGCTGCGTCCTAGTTCACGCGCCGGAACATCGCCGGCAGGTAGGCCTGAAGGGTCTCGTGCCCCTCGAACTTGACGTCCACGGTGGCCGGGTCGTCGGCCCGGTGGTCGGCGGCCGGATGGGTCTTGACGACCCGGCCGGTGGCGTTGCGCCAGATGCCGAGGGTCTCGGCGAGGTCGAGGCGGGCGAACATCACCGCATCGCCCGGGCGCATGCCGCCGACGGGACCGTGGCGCTCCCCGGACCCGTCCGCCTCGCGGCGGTCGACAGCCCCCTCGGGAAACCTTTTCCACGTCCGTCCGTCGTGAGGGAAAACTTCCATCGCGCGGTCTCCTCACCCTAGCAGAATTTTCGCTAAGTCGTTGTTATAGCTTGATATTTGTCGAAGACGGGCGGCATTGCAAGCCTTGTCCGCGAAGATTTCCCGCGCTACCCCGTCCCGACAGGCCCCGGCGGACGACCCGTGGGGGCGCGGAAACCGGACGCCATGACGCGCACGCGTATCGACGACAAACTCTCCGTGTCCGGCCAGCCGAGCCTCGACGCGATCGGGGCGCTGGGGGCGGAAGGCGTCGCGCTCCTCATCAACAACCGGCCCGACGGCGAGGAGCCGGACCAGCCCGGCACGGCCGCCGAGCGCGCGGCGGCGGACGCCGCGGGCGTCGCCTATCTCGATCTGCCGGTGACCGGCCCGACGATCACCCGGGAGGCGGTGGAGCGCTTCCATGCCGCGGTCGAGGCGGCGCCCGGCCCCGTCGTCGCCCATTGCCGCAGCGGCACGCGCTCCCTCACGCTCTGGGTCCTCGGCGAGGTTCTGGCCGGACGGCTGCACCGCGACGAGATCGGCGCGTTCGGCGCCCGCCACGGCTTCGACCTGTCGGGGGCCGTGCGCTGGCTCGACGCCCACGGACATTGAGGAAATCGGCCCGGATCCCGGATCCGGGCCGACCGTGTGATCCGTGTCCCCGGCCGTCCCTGCCCGAAAGCCGGCGACGACCTGTCGGGATGACGCTTGAGAGGAGGGACCCCATGCATCCTTACATGGCCGGCCTCGCCGGCGGCGCGCTGATCGGCCTGTCGGTGGCCGGGTTGATGCTGCTCAATGGGCGCATCGCCGGGATCAGCGGGGTGGTCGCCGGGATCGGCCGGAATCGCGGCGAGCGGCAGCACGCCGACATCGCCTTCGTGATCGGCCTGATCGCCGGACCGCCCCTGTTCGCGTGGCTCTCGGGCGCGTGGCCGGCGATGCATGGCGTCGCCTCGCTGCCGGTGCTCGCGGGGGCAGGCCTCCTTGTCGGCTTCGGCACGCGGCTCGGCTCCGGCTGCACCAGCGGCCACGGGGTCGCCGGCCTCGCCCGACTCTCGCCGCGCTCGCTCGCGGCGGTGTTCACCTTCCTCGCCACCGGCATGCTGACGGTGACGGCCCTGCGCGGGCTCGCGCCGTGAGTGGCACCATGAGTGGCACCGTGAGCGGAACGATGAACCGGACCGTCCCCCGCCTCGCCGCTTCGCTCGGCGCCGGGCTCGTCTTCGGCCTCGGCCTGTCGCTGTCGGGGATGCTCGATCCGGCCCGGGTCCAGGGCTTCCTCGACGTGACCGGCGCCTGGGACCCGACCCTGATCTTCGTGCTGGGCAGCGCCGTGAGCGTCGCGCTCGCCGGCTTCACCCTGGCCCGGCGCCTGCCGCGCCCGGCCCTCGCCGCCCGCTTCGACCTGCCGACCCATCGGCGCATCGACGGGAGGCTCCTCGGCGGCGCGGCCCTGTTCGGGATCGGATGGGGCCTGTCGGGCCTCTGCCCCGGCCCGGCGGTGGCGGCCCTCTCCACCGGAGCGCTACCGGTCGCGGTCTTCGTGCTGGCGATGCTCGTCGGCATGGCGGCCTTCGAGCGGCTTCCGCAGCCCCGCTCCGAGGCCGCGCCAGCGGCCCGGCCTCCCGCTCCGATCAGGCCCGAGGGGCCCGTAGCGAGCGGATGAAACGCGGGATGAAGCGGCTGCGGCCGCCGGCGGCCTCACCCTCGTCCCCGGCGGGCGGGGCGGCCTCCGCCCCCGCGATGCCGCCTTCGCCCTCGCCATCCCCCTCGGGCCGGTCGTGGACGCGGGTCAGCACGTCGGTCACGAGATCGGGGACCGGACGGCGGTAGTCTTCCAGCAGAATGGCCGCCTCGCCGAGCGCGGAGACCTTCGCGGGCGAAGGCACACCGATCAGGCTTTCCAGAAGAACCTGATCGGCCAGTTCGCCGGCCAGCCGGGAGACTTCGGTGAGGCGATCCTCGGAGGTGTTCGCATCGGCCATCGCGGATTCAAGTCCGATCGAGCGTCCCCGGATTCGGCAACCGGGGGAGACGAAACATAAGTTACCTCCGGCCATCCTTGGCCTGCGGGTCACAGAACAATTATGCCGCAATCGATCCCGCGACAATAGACGACGGCTCAACGCTCTGCTCGGTCCACAGCGGGTGTCCGAGTGACGGGTAGACTTCGCGAACGCTTCGCGAGGGGACGACGCCGTGAGGCGGACGGGTCCGCCTCCCACTCGGGCGGCGCGGAGCGGGCGCAGGGCGCGCAGTCCGGCCCCGCCGCCGGAGGGGCCGGCGCGCGGTGCCGGAGGCGGCGGCTCGCCTCCGGGGGCTCACCGCAGCACGTAGACCTGCGTGCCCACCGAGACCCGCTCGATCAGGTCCGCGATGTCGTGGTTGTACATGCGGATGCAGCCATAGGACGCGAAGGTGCCGATCGAATTGGGGCGGTTGGTGCCGTGGATCGCGTATTCGCCGCCGCGCAGCGTCATCGCCGCCACGCCCATCGGATTGCCCGGTGAGCCGCCGCGGATCAGGTTGGGCAGCCACGGCTTGTCCCGCTTCACCTCCGCGGGCGGCGACCAGTCCGGCTGGTAATACTTGCCGTCGATCTGCGTGGAGCCGCTCCACTGCTTGCCGGGCTTTCCCACCGCGACGGGATAGCGGATCGCCGTGCCGTCGCCGTTGACGAGATAGAGCCGGCGCTCGCTCGTGCGCACCACGACGCTGCCGGGCGCGAGCCCGTCCGCGAAGGGCACGACTTCCCGCGCCTCAGCGCCGCCCCCCAGGCACACACCCACCGCGAGCGCGCCCGCGAGGACCGCGCTGTACTTGCCTTTCCCGAACATGGAAGACCGCCTTTCCGAGCTGGACCGTAACTCGCAAGACCATCCGACGTTCCGTCTTGGCGGATTGCTTCACGGCCGCCCGAATCCGGGCTTCATGCACCGTCTGTTGCCATCACGACCAATGCCGGGCTCGCGCGATCCTCCGCATTGTTGGGATCGCGTTCACGCTTCGGTGACGGATCGGCGATCGAGCCGGGAACGGGCGATCCGGTCGGCGCTTCCGATGTCGGCGGGAATCGTCGACCTACCCCGGCACCGGCGCGTCAAGCAACGGTTTCGCCCCGTCCTTTTCTCGAGGCCGGCGCCCGCTCGGGCCGAGGGCTCACCGCTCGTGCAGGCGCGCCGCGTCGGGGCTGCGGGCCTGCCAGCCATGGCGGACGAGTTCCGGGTCGACATGCTCTTCCTGCGGATGGCCGACGCAGAGATAGGCGACGAGGTCCCAGCTCTCCGGCACGTCGAGGAGGCGCGCGACGGGCTCCGGCTCCAGGATCGACACCCAGCCGACGCCGATGCCGTGGGCGCGGGCCGCGAGCCAGAAGGCATGGACGGAGGCCGCCACCGAGTAGCGCAGCATCTCCGGCATGGTGGCCCGGCCCAGTCCGTGCCCGGCCTCCGTCGCCCGGTCGCAGAACACCGCGAGATGGACCGGCGCCTCCCGCAGTCCGGCGAGCTTCAGGCGGGCGTAGAGCGCGCGGCGCTCGTCCGCGTAGCCTGCCCCGGCGGCGGCGTTGCAGCGCTCGAAATTCGCGGCGACCGCCGCCCGACGGGCGGGATCGGACACGCGCACGAAGCGCCAGGGCTGGCTGTTGCCGACAGAGGGCGCCAGCACCGCGAGATCGAGGCAAGCCCGCAGCACCGCCTCGGCCACCGGATCGCTCCGGAAGCGGCGCACGTCCCGCCGCCACGCCATCAACGCGCCGAGACGGTCGCGGAAGGCGGCGTCGAAGACGGGCGGCGGGCTCGTCGCGGGATCGTGGGGCGCGGGCATCGACCGGGTTCTGGCGCCAGACCGGCCCGCTTGCCAAGAGAGCCGGTCTGGCGCGGACGAAAAAAGGGCGGCGCTCCGAAGAGGCCGCCTGAAGTCCTTGGGTCTCGAAACCTCCGGAGTGTCGGATCGCCGAGAGCCGGAACGGCGCCCGAGGGCTGGGGAGCTCGGGTTTCAGGCGCCGCCCCGGCGGGCGAGCCGACGAGGTTTCAGGCCACACATCACCGCGTTCGCGTGACCTTGGCAAGGCGAGATCGCGGCCGGATCGTGGTGCGCCGCATCCCCGGGTGCCGCCGCGCACACGCGGCGCAGCGTCGGCGGCCGCCTTCGTTCCCGGTCGCGGCGGCCCTGCATGGCCGGCGAAGCATCTTGCGGGCGCTACAAGGCGGGCCCATCATCCCGGTCCGTTCCCGGCCCGTGGGCCAACGCTTCAGGGAGAGACGATGAGCGAGGGGAGTAGCGCCGACCACCGCTCGACCGAGCGGGACAGCCCCGGACCTCCGCGCGTGATTCCGTTCCCGTCATCCGACACGCCGCAGGTCGCCTTCCAGCGCGACGAGTTGCGCATCCTGTTCAATCTCTACGGCCGCCGCGTCGCCGAGGGCGAGTGGCGCGACTACGCGCTGGATTTCCGCCGCGACAAGGCCGTGTTCTCGATCTATCGCCGCACCTCCGAGATGCCGCTCTACCGGATCGAGAAGGATCCCCGGCTCGCCCGCCGCCAGGGCGCCTACGCGGTGATCGCGGCGAGCGGTCTCGTGATGAAGCGCGGCCACGATCTCGCCCGGGTGCTGACCGTGCTCGAAGGCCCGCTGCGCGCCGTCTGATACTGTTTCCGGTTGATCCCTTCGGTCTGGCCTCGCCCGTCATCCCGGGGCCGCGCAGCGGAACCCGGGATCCACCCGTGATGCGACGCGCGAGCATGGCGTCGCGGCCCGTCGTCGATGGCACGCCTCCGGCGCGCCCCTGCGGGTCCAAGTCCGCTTCGCGCCCCGGAAAGACGGGATCGGGGGCTGAAACGAAGCCATCAGCCGGAGACCGTCTGAGATCCCGAAGGGCTCATCCCTTAAAGCTCTTCCCTTCGGCGGGGCGCGGCGCCCCGCTCTGTCTCACGCCTTGCGGAGTTGCCCCGCCGCTTCCGCCAGCCGCCGGATCGCGGCCGGATCGGGATTGCCCGCCGGCACGACCCAGCTTCCGCCGACGCAGAGCACGGAGGGATGGGCGAGCCAGTCCGCGGCGCTCGCCTCGGTGATGCCGCCGGTCGGGCAGAAGCGGACTTGGTGGAAGGGCGCGGCGAGCGCCTTGAGGGCCTTGAGCCCGCCCGCGGCCTCGGCCGGGAAGAACTTGAACCGATCGAGCCCGTGGTCGAGGCCGCGCATGATGTCGGCGGAGGTCGCCACCCCCGGCAGGTAGGGCACGCCGGAGGCGATGGCGGCCTCCGTGAGCGGCGCGGTCAGGCCGGGGCTGACGATGAACCGGGCGCCCGCGCCGATGGCGGCGTCGAGGTCGCGGGCGTTCAGCACGGTGCCGGCGCCGACCACGGCGCCCTCGACCGACGCCATCGCCCGGATCACGTCGAGGGCCGCGGGGGTGCGCAGGGTGACTTCCAGCGCGGTCAGCCCGCCCGCGACCAGCGCCTCGGCGATCGGCACCGCGTCGGCGGCGTCCTCGACGACGAGGACGGGGATGACCGGGACGGAGCGCATCAGCGCGTCGATGGTGCTCATGTCGGTATCTCCCGAGGCTCGTTACAGTCCCGCCGCAGCCAGCATCGCCGAGCCGCCGCGCTCGGCATCGTCGGCGCCGTGGCGCATGAAGGCAAACAGCTCGCGGCCGGTGCCGAGGCCGGGCGGCGGCGGCGAGGCCCCCGCGCGGGCCTCCCACTCGGCCGGATCGACCAGCACTTCCAGGAGGCCGTCCTCCGCCGAGAGGCGGATCACGTCGCCGTCGCGGATGCGGCCGATCGGGCCGCCGCCGATCGCCTCGGGGCTCAGGTGGATCGCCGCCGGGACCTTGCCGGAGGCGCCCGACATGCGCCCGTCGGTGACGAGGGCGACCTTGTGACCGCGGTCCTGCAGGACGCCGAGGGGCGGCGTGAGCTTGTGCAGTTCCGGCATGCCGTTGGCGCGCGGCCCCTGGAAGCGGACCACGACGACGACGTCGCGCTCCAGTTCGCCGGCCTTGAAGGCGGCGATCACCGCGTCCTGATCGGAGAAGACCCGGGCCGGGGCTTCGATGGTGCGGCGCTCGGGGTCCACGGCGCTGGTCTTGAAGGTGGCCCGGCCGAGATTGCCCTTCACGAGCCGCATCCCGCCATCCGCCTGGAAGGGGTTCGAGGGGGGGCGCAGCATCGCCGCGTCCAGGGGCTCGGCGGGCGCGTCCTCGAAGGTGAGGGCGTCGGTCTCGCCGGTCAGCTTCGGGTCGCGGGCGTGGTCGCGCAGCCGCGTGCCGGCCACGGTCAGGATGTCGTCGTGCAGCAGGCCCGCATCGATCAGGGAGGCGATGACGTAGGACATGCCGCCGGCGGCGTGGAAGTGGTTCACGTCCCCCGCCCCGTTCGGGTAGACCCGGGCGATCAGCGGCACGACGCCGGAGAGACGGTCGAAATCCTCCCAGTCGATCACGATGCCGGCGGCCCGCGCCATGGCCGGAATGTGGATCGCGTGGTTGGTCGAGCCGCCGGTGGCCAGCAGCCCGACGATGGCGTTGACGAGCGCCCGCTCGTCGATGCAGCGCCCGAGGGGGCGATAGTCGTTGCCGTTCCAGCCGATCTCGGTGAGCCGGTGGATGGCCGAGCGGGTCACCGCCTGCCGCAGCCGCGTGCCGGGATTGATGAAGGACGCGCCGGGCATGTGCAGGCCCATCACGTCCATCATCATCTGGTTGGAGTTCGCCGTGCCGTAGAAGGTGCAGGTGCCGGCCCCGTGATAGGAGGCGGATTCCGATTCCAGCAGCTCCTTGCGCCCGACCTTGCCCTCGGCGAAGAGCTGGCGGATGCGCTGCTTCTCCTTGTTGGCGAGCCCCGAGGGCATCGGACCGGCCGGCACCAGGATCATCGGCAGATGGCCGAAGCGCAGGGCCCCGATGATGAGGCCCGGCACGATCTTGTCGCAGATGCCGAGAAGCGCCGCGCCCTCGAACATGCCGTGGCTGAGGGCGACCGCGGTCGAGAGCGCGATGGTGTCGCGGGAGAACAGCGACAATTCCATGCCGCGCTGGCCCTGGGTGACGCCGTCGCACATGGCGGGCGTGCCGCCCGCGACCTGTGCCGTCGCCCCCACTTCGCGGGCGAACATCTTGATCTGCTCGGGGTAGCGTCCGTAGGGCTGATGCGCCGAGAGCATGTCGTTGTAGGCGGTGACGATGCCGATATTCATGGCCCGCCCCGCGATGATCGCCGACTTGTCCTCGCCCGACGCCGCGAAGCCGTGGGCGAGGTTGCCGCAGGCCAGCATCGGGCGGTGCACGCCCGCCTCCCGCTCGCGCTCGATCAGGTCGAGATAGGCGCGGCGGCTGTCGCGGGAGCGCGCGACGACGCGCTCGGTGACCGCGGCGACCTCGGGGTGAAGCTCCGGCATGGCTCGTTCGCCTCGTTCGGATGTCGACGGCACGGGCGATCCCGCAAGAACGGGGCCCGTCCCCCTTTAGCATGGAGCCGTTCCAGACGGGATCACGCTTGTGAGAACGTTTTCATCACCCAAAATTCCGCAGGTCCATGCGGGGCTGTCGGGCTGTCACCCGTCCGCGAGACGCGCGTTTTCCGAAGGCGGCGCGGCCTGTCCTGCGCCGCCGGCGGGAGACGGTTGAATCCGGGAGGCGTTGCGAAAATCGGCCGCCCTCCCCCGAACGCCCCCGGTCCCGCGCGGGGCGCTCACGTCTCCGAAGCCGCCGGGATCTCCCGCTCGACGATCTCCCGCTCGATCTCGGCCGGGTCCAGCACGTAGCGGCGCGAGCAGAACTCGCAGGTGATCGCGATACTGCCGTCGTCGGCGACCATGTCGGTCCGCTCCTGGGGCGAGAACGAGCGGATCATGCCCATCACCCGCTCCCGCGAGCAGCGGCAGCGCTCGACCAGCGCCTGCGCCTCGAACACCCGCACGCCGCGCTCGTGGAACAGGCGGTAGAGCAGCCGCTCGCTCGACACCGCGGGATCGACCAGTTCGTGGTCCTCCACGGTGCCGACGAGGCTGCGCGCCTCGAGCCAGGCATCATCCTCGCCGACGGTGCCCGCGAGGATGTCGTGCCCCTCCGGCGCGTCGCCCGGCGGCAGATCCGCCTGCCGCATCCGCTCGGGCGAGCTTGGGAGGAACTGGACCAGCAGTCCCCCCGCGCGCCAACGGCTCTCGCCGCCCTCCATCTGCTCGGCCACCGCGAGGCGCACCAGCGTCGGGATCTGCTCGGACTGGCGGAAGTACTGGTGCGCGGCCTCCTCCAGGCTCTGGCCCTCCAGGGCGACGACGCCCTGGTAGCGGCTCTGGGTCGGGCCCTGGTCGATGGTCATGGCGAGGTGGCCCCGCCCCATCAGCTCGGCGGCGCGGGCCTTCGGCCCCATGGCGGCGACGGCCTCCGCCTCGAAGCGGGCCGTGGCCCGCACCCGGTCGGGCGCCTCGAAATCGACCACCAGCATGCCGACCGGCCCGTCGGTCTTGCTCTGGAGCTGGAAGCGGCCTTCGAGCTTCAGCGAGGAACCGAGCAGCGCCGTGAGCGCCGCCGCCTCGCCGATCAAGCGGGCGACGGCGTCGGGGTAGCCGTGGCGACGCAGGATCGTGTCGATCGACGGCCCGAGCCGCACGGCGCGACCGCGCAGGTCGAGGGCCTCCACCGCGAAGGGCAGGACGGCATCGTCGTCACCTTCGAGCGAGGCCGGAGAGGAGGGGGCGGGTCCGGAGCTCATGGGCTCTCCCTGGGCAGAACGGGGCGGAGAGGAGGGGAGACCGGGGGCGGGCGCGCGCGGCGCCCCGAACCTGTCCCGGCGATGGACCCGATATGGGGCCTGCGGGCGGGCAACGCGAGCCCCACCCCGCCACGCAAATTCTTAGGAACTGCGGCTTAGGGTTTCGACCACCGGCCGGCGTGCCCGGCCGCCCCTCCCATGGGCCCGATCCGTGACTCCATCGCCCACCATCCTGGTCGCCGACCCCGACGAGGAGAGCCGACTGGCTCTGGTCGAGGCGGTGCGCCGCCGGGACCCGGACGCCGTCGTGATCGAGGCCACCGACGGGGTCGCCCTCGAACGGTCGCTGGAAACCCACCCCGTCGATGTCCTCTTCATCGACGTGATGCTGCCGCAGACGAACGGCGCCGACATCGCCCGCTGGCGCCAAACCGGCAACCCGAACGGGCTGATCGTCCTCGTCTCCGACATGCTGGCCCCGGGCTGGCCCTCCATCGCCAAGCGGCTCGGCGCCTACGACGTGATCGTCAAGCCCCTCGGCGACCTGTCCATCGCCCGGGTGCTCGACGCGAGCCGGATCATCGCCCGGCAACTCGACCTGCTCGTGGTCGATCCCGGCCCGGCGACCCGGACGCTGATCCGCAAGCTGCTCGGCCAGAGCCATTTCACGTTCCACATCCTGGAGGCGTCGCGCGGCCTGGAGGCGGTGCGGCTCACCGAGCGGCAGCCGATCGACCTCGCCATCATCGAGATGAACCTTCCGGATTATCCCGCCCTGGAGGTCGCCTGCCGCATCAGCGACCGGCAACCGGGGGCGCGGCTCCTGATGACGGGCGCGACGGTCGAGGAAGGCGTGCGACGGCGGCTCGCGACCTTCGGCGCCTCGGGCTTCCTGAAGAAACCGTTCCGGTTCTTCGACGTGGACAAGGCGGTCCACGAGAGCTTCGGGCTCTGGCACCCCTATCTCATCAACGCTCTGCAGCGCGCGGAGGCGTCCGCCGCGACCGAGCCGGTCCCGCCGCTCGTGCGGCAGGCCGGTTGAGCCTCCGGTGCAGCGGCAACATCCCTATTCCCGGGCGCACCTCAACGAGCTCGTCTCCCGCATCGAGGACGCCCTGCGCAGCGGCGATCGCGCGCTGCAGTCGCGGCTCGTCCTGCAATCGGCCGAACTGCTGGTGAAGCGCTGGTCGCGCCTGTCCCAAGCCGACAAGCCCGCCTTCGACGCCCTGCTCCTGCGCCTGTGCGGCCAGATCGATACCGCGGCGCGGGAGGCCTTCGCCGAGCGCCTCGCCGACCTGCGGCTCGGGCCGCCGCGCACCTCGCAGGCTCTGGCGCGCGACCCCGCCCCTCGCGTCGCGGCGCCGCTTCTCACCCGCTGCGCCAGCCTGACGCCGGACTTCCTGGGCACGGTGGCACAGGAGGGCGGCGAGGGGCATCGCCTCGCGATCGCCCTGCGCTCCGAACTGCCGCCCGACGTGACGGACCGCTTGGCCCGCCATGGCGGGGAGCGGGTCGCGGTGCGGCTCCTCGACAACCCGGGGGCGCAGTTCTGCGAGGCCGGGTTCGCCCGTTTGCTGGTCCATTCGGCCCAGTCGGAATCCGTCACCCTCCGGCTCGCTTTGCGGCCCGACCTGCCGCCCGTGCACCGCCCGGGGCTCGTCGATCTGACCCGCTCGCGCGCCTGCGCCGAATTGCGGTTCGACCTCGACGGCGACCGCGCCTTCGAGGACGGGCTGATGGCCGAGGTCGCCGGGATCCTGGAGCGGGACGTTCCCGAGCCGCGGCTCGCGCGCTTCGCCTCCTCCGCCGCCTTCGTGCGGCAACGGTTCGCGACGGTCCCGCCGAGCGCCACCCATCTGGAAAGCTGGACCACCCTGCGCCGCACCGAGGACGTGCTGGCCGGGCTCAGCCGGGCCGCCGAATTGCCCCTGTCCATGACGGTCGCAGCCTTCGACGCCCCCGGCCCGATCTGCCTCGCCACGATCCTGCGCGGGCTGGACTTTCCCTGGACCGTGCTCAAGGCGATGCTGACCCTGCGCCACGGCAGCGAATGCGCGGCCGCGACCGTCGAGGCCGCCTACGGCCTCCACCGGCGCCTCGGGCCGTTGGCCGCCCGCCGGCTGATCCGCTTCGCCGCCCTGCGCCAGGGCAGCCTCGCCTTCCCGCACGAATCCGGCGCGGAGGCCCGCGCCGGGAGCGTCCGCGCGGGCGCGCATTGACAATGCCCGGACGCGGCGGCATCCGGCGCTCCTCACGCGAGGGCGCGCGACCGGGAGACGCCATGCGCGGCAAGGGACGACGGCGGCTCGGCCCGGGCGGCACGCGGCGTTGAGCCTCCTCGCCCCTCCCCGAACCGGCGGCGCGGGGCCGTCGCTCGCGCACCAGCTCGCGCCGTTCTTCTGCCTCTACGTCACGTTCGGCACCTCGCTGGGCTTCCTGGCGAGCGGCGCCCCGCTGATCCTGCGGGTGCGCGGCATCGACCTCGCCCAGGTGGGCCTCCTGCAGCTCATCAACCTGCCGGTGGGCCTCACCTTCCTCTGGGCCGCCCTGATCGACCGGGTCCGCCTGCCGGGCCTTCCCCACCGGCTCGGCTGGATCGCGCTGATGCAGGGGGCGGCGATCGCGCTCCTCGGCGTGCTGAGCCTCGGCGAGGCATGGCCGCTGCCGGCCCTGTTCGTGCTGGCGGTCGCCACCTGTTTCTGCCTCGCCACCATGGACATCGCCCTCGAAGCCCTGGTGGTCGAGACGGTGGGGCCCGAACGGCGCCCCTACGTCACATCGGCCAAGATCGGCGGCGCCTCGCTCGGCGGCATCGTCGGGGCGGGGCTTCTGATCGCGGCCTATGACCGGATCGGCTGGGAGGCCTCGGTGCTCGCGGTCGCGGGCCTGAACGCGCTCTGCCTCCTGCCGATGCTGCGCTATCCCGAGGCCCGGCTGCGCCTGGGCGGGGCCCCTGCGGCCCGCGGGCTCGACCTTGCCCGCCTGCGGGCCCTGAGCGGACGGGTCGCGGTGCTCGGCCTCTACTTCGCGGCGATGTTCGCGCTCGGCGGCGTCACCAACCTCGCGCTGATCGATCTCGGCGTGCCCCTCGGGACGGTCGGGCTCGTCACCGGCAGCCTGTCGGCGGGGATCAACCTCGTCATGGCCCTTGTGTCGGGCCTCCTCGTGCGCCGCGTCGGCACGGTGCCCCTCATCACGGTCGCGGGCCTCGGCGTCGGCGTCTCCGGCCTGCTGATGATCGGGGCCTGCGCCCTCGGCTCCGGCGGGCTCGGCCTCGCAGCGGCGATCCTCGGCATCCTGTGCGGGGGCGGGCTCGGCGTGCCGGTCTTCACCATGATCTACCGCTGGGCGCAGGGGCCGCAGCCCGCCACCGACTACGCGCTCCTGTTCGGCGCCGCCTTCTTCGCCGCCATGCCCCTGCGGGTCGGGGCCCCGGCCCTCGCGGGCGCGGTCGGCTGGCCGCTCTACTTCGCCCTGTGCGTGCCTCTCTACGGGATCGCCGTGGCGCTGCTGCGCCGGGACATCGTCCGCACGCTGGCCGCCGATCGGGCGAGGGTGTGACAGCGCCCCGCGCCGCCGGCACTGGCCGGGCGGGCGCCCCTCCGCTATCGGGCGTATCCAGCGGAACATGGCCCTCGTTCCGGCGAGATCGCAGGCGACACGCCCCATGTTGAAGGACTTCCTCGCCTATTACCGGCCCTACCGGACCCTGTTCCTGATCGATTTCGGCTGCGCCGTGCTGTCGGGCCTGCTCGAGCTCGGCTTTCCGATGGCGGTGAAGGCCTTCGTCGACGTGCTGCTGCCGCGCCAGGACTTCAGCCTGATCCTGCTCGCCGCGGCCGGCCTCGCGCTCGTCTATGTGGCCAATGCCGGGCTGATGGTGGTGGTGACCTACTGGGGCCATGTGCTGGGCATCAACATCGAGACGACGATGCGCGAGCGCGCCTTCGCGCATCTGCAGAAGCTCTCGTTCCGCTTCTTCGACGGACAGAAGACCGGCCACCTCGTCGCCCGGGTGACGAAGGACCTCGAGGAGATCGGCGAGGTCGCCCATCACGGCCCCGAGGACCTGTTCATCGCGGTGATGACCTTGTTCGGCGCCTTCGCCCTGATGGCCTTCGTCCACCCGCCGCTGGCGCTCGCCACCGCCGCGATCCTGCCCGTCATCGCCTTCGTGACGATCCGCTACGGCGGGCGCATGACCCGCAACTGGCAGGCCCAGTACGGCCGGGTCGGGGCCTTCAACGCCCGCATCGAGGAGAATGTCGGCGGGATCCGCGTCGTGAAGGCCTTCGCCAACGAGCCGCACGAGCGGGCCCTGTTCGCCACCGACAACGCAAGGTATCGCGCCGCCAAGCTCGAAGCCTACCGGCTGATGGCCGCGGCGCTCTCGATCAACTATCTCGGCCTGCGCCTCGTCCAGATCGTGGTGCTCCTCGGCGGCGCCTATTTCGTCGTGCGCGGCGACCTGACGGCGGGCGGTTTCGTCGGCTTCCTGCTGCTGGTGGGCGTGTTCTACCGGCCGCTGGAGAAGATCGGCGCCGTGGTCGAGACCTACCCGAAGGGCATCGCGGGGTTCCGGCGCTACCGTGAACTCCTGGCGACCGAGCCCGACATCGCCGACCGGCCGGGCGCGATCGCCGCGCCGCCCCTGAAGGGCGACATCCGCTTCGAGGGCGTGCGCTTCGGTTACGCCCCGGAGCGGCCGGTGCTGACCGGCGTCGACCTGACCATCCGGGCGGGCGAGACGGTGGCCTTCGTCGGGCCCTCGGGGGCGGGCAAGACGACGCTCTGCTCGCTGATCCCCCGCTTCTACGAGGCGGAAGGCGGCCGGATCACCATCGACGGTCACGATATCCGCGATCTGACCCAGGCCTCGCTCCGGAGCCAAATCGGCATCGTGCAGCAGGACGTGTTCCTGTTCGCCGGCACGATCCGCGAGAACATCGCCTATGGCCGGCTCGGCGCGCGCGAGGCCGAGATCATGGAGGCCGCCGCCCGCGCCCGGCTCGACGGGCTCGTCGCCGCCCTGCCCGAGGGGCTCGACACGCTGATCGGCGAGCGCGGCGTGAAGCTGTCGGGCGGGCAGAAGCAGCGGCTCGCCATCGCCCGCGCCTTCCTCAAGAACCCGCCGATCCTGATCCTCGACGAGGCGACCTCGGCGCTGGACACCGAGACCGAGCGGGAGATCCAGGCCTCCCTCGCCGAGCTGGCGGCGGGGCGCACCACGCTGGTGATCGCCCACCGGCTGGCCACGATCCGCCACGCCGACCGAATCGTTGTGGTGGCCGAGAGCGGCATCATCGAGCAGGGCCGGCACGAGGCCCTGCTGGGCCAGGACGGGTATTACCGCCGCCTGCACGCCGCCCAGGTCGAGGATGGGCGGACCACCCCGCCGCTGAGCGCGGCGGAATAGGCGGGGCCTGACCCCGCCCCCCGCGTCAGGGGATCCCGATGATCTTGTGGGTCTGCAGCGACAGCCGCCAGCGGGCGTCGCTGCGGCAATAGGCGACCGCCGCGGCGGTGTTGGCCGCCGCCGCCGGCCCGTCCATCGGCTGGAGGAACCGGTGGCGGAAGGGCAGGTCCGAAAACATCTCCGGCGGCGCCTCGGCCTGCGGATAGACGAGCTTCAGCTCGTCCCCGGCGGTCTGGACCAGGGGGTTGCCGGCCTTGGGGCTCACGCAGATCCAGTCGAGGCCGGGCGGCGCTGGGAGGGTGCCGTTGGTCTCCACCGCCACCTCGAACCCGCGGGCATGGACCGCGGCGATCAGGGCCGGGTCGAGCTGGAGCAGGGGCTCGCCGCCGGTGAAGACCACGTAGCGGTTCGCGTCGCCGCCGCCCCAGGTCGCCGCAATGGCCGCCGCCAGCGCCTCGGCATCGGCGAAGCGCCCGCCGCCCTCCCCGTCCATCCCGACGAAATCGGTGTCGCAGAAGCGGCAGGCGGCACCGGCCCGGTCCTCCTCGCGGCCGGACCAGAGATTGCAGCCGGAAAAGCGGCAGAACACCGCCGCGCGCCCGGCCTGGGCGCCCTCGCCCTGGAGCGTGTGGAAGAGTTCCTTGACCGCGTAGGACATCGTCTTTCCGTCGCCGCCGGAGCTTGGTCCGCCGAGGGAGCCGGCGCCTCGGGCGAGGCGCGGCCGAACAGGAGGCCGGAGCCCCCGGCCCGACGGCGTCGGGCCCGGAGGCTCCGGATCAGGCCATAGCGCCCGGGCTTGCCCGACGCCAATCCGGGCACATTTCCACGACGCAACCCTGCTCTGACGCCGAACGGCAACGGTCGGGCCGCGTCTGCCATGCTCTCGCCACGGAGGGCACGTTGATGCTCGATGATCCTTGCATTGGATCCGTCCGCCGCCCCCGCCGGTCCGGGTCCTTCGCGCCCTCATAGCCCTTACCGAGATTGGCCCGATGGTGAACCGTGTCTGGGGACGGCTGATCGCTCCATTCGCCGCGCTCGCAGTCTTGACCGGCCAGGCGGCCGCGGTGACGGCGCCGATCCTGGTGGTCGAGGCCGAGTCCGGCAAGGTCCTCTACAGCCAGGGGGCCACCGATCCCTGGTATCCGGCCTCCATCACCAAGCTGATGACCACCTACGTGGCCCTCTCCATGGTGCGGCAGGGCAAGATCGGGCTCGACACGCTGCTCACGGTCTCGCCCGAGGCGGCCGCCGAGCCGCCCTCGAAGATGGGCTTCAAGCCGGGCACCCAGATCACCCTCGACAACGCCCTCAAGATCATCATGGTCAAGTCGGCCAACGACGTCTCTTGGACGATCGCCGAGGGTCTCGGCGGCTCCGTCGAGGGCTTCGCCGACATGATGAACGAGACCGCGCACCGGATCGGCATGCGCGAGAGCCGCTGGTACAACCCCAACGGCCTGCCCGAGCCGCGGCAATGGACCACCGCCCGCGACATGGCGATCCTGGCCCGCGCCCTGATTCGCGACTTTCCCGACCAGCAGGGCCTGTTCTCGATCTCGGCCATCCAGTACGGCAAGGCCGTGATGGCCAACCATAACGGCCTGCTCGGGCGCTATGCCGGGGCGGACGGGATGAAGACCGGCTTCATCTGCTCGGGCGGCTTCAACGTGGTGGCGAGCGCGACCCGCGGGGGCCGGCGCATCATCACCGTGGTGATGGGCCAGCCCAGCGCCCGCGAGCGCGACATCAAGGCCGCCGACCTGTTCGACTACGGCTTCAGCCAATCGGCGGGCTGGACGGCGCAGACCCTCGACTCGCTGCCGCCCTCCAACGTCGCCACCCCGCCGGACATGCGGCCCTACATCTGCGACAAGCGCAAGCCGATGCCGGTGGACGAGGGCCCGGGCGCCCTCACCGCGGGGGCCGACGGCGCCGCCACCTCGCTGCTCGGCGCCGCCACCGCCGACACGTCGAGCCTCGCCTTCGCGGCGTTGAGCTCCGCCAATGTCCGCGGGCGCACCCTGCCGCCCCGCGCGCCGCTCCAGCCGGTCGCGATCTGGACCGGCCGCGATCCGGCCGAGGGCGCGATGGCGCTCGCCCGCGCCGAGCAGGAGGCCCAGGCCTCCAAGGACGCCGCCCGCACCAGCAAGCTCGAAGCCGCCCAGCGCAAGCGGGAGGAGGCGAAGGCCGTCAAGGAGGCCGCCCGCGAGGCCGCGAAGCAGGCCGCCGCCGAGAAGGCCGCCAAGGCCCGCGCCGCCGCCGTGACCGCACCGAAGCCCGCGGCCAAGATCGCCAAGGACAAGTCCGTCCCGGCCGCCACCAGCGCCTACACCGCCGTCGAGGCCGCGAAGCCCGCGGCCAAGCCGGCCGGCGCCAAGCCCGCGGCCAAGCCTGCCGCCGCCAAGCCCGCGCCGAAGAAGCCCGAAGCGAAGGCCGACGCCAAACCCGCCTCCAAGAAGGCCGCCAAGGCCAAGGACGACGACGCCTAGCGCAGCGTCCTGGTGATCGGATCCGGAACGAGGCCCTCGGATCGGCGGCATCGTCGACTTCCGACGAGCCGCCCCCCTTTTCGGGGCGATGCGCGAGGTCGGATCGGGGCGCTGCTGCCGACCTTGCCTGCGGGGCCCGCGCCGAAGACCCCTTCGCGCCGGTCCGCGCCATCCCCATCTCGTCCCGACCCGGGAGTGACGGGCGCCCCATCCCAGCTGCGGCCTGATCCGTGATCACGACGGAGGCGCGGGCCGAGGGCGTCGCGCCGGGTTTCGATCGTCCGCCTCGCGAGAAGCCGTTCCGCCCGATGTCCACCGCCCCCCGCCGCCCGGACCCGATCCCGCTCACCGTCCTCACCGGCTTCCTCGGGGCGGGCAAGACCACCTTGCTCAACCGGCTGCTCGCGGACCCGGCCCTGGCCGACACCGTGGTGATCGTCAACGAGTTCGGCGAGATCGGGCTCGACCACCTGCTGATCGAGACGGTGGACGAGGGCATGATCCTGCTCGGGGCAGGCTGCCTGTGCTGCACCGTGCGCGGCGACCTCATCAACACCCTGGAGGACCTGCTGCGCCGCCGCGACAACGGCCGGATCGGCGCTTTCCGCCGGGTCGTGATCGAGACCACCGGGCTCGCCGATCCCGCTCCGATCCTGCACGCGCTCCTCACCCATCCCTACCTGTCGATGCGCTTCCGGCTCCAGGGGGTGGTCACGGTGGTCGACGCGGTCAACGGGACGAACACCCTGGATGCCCACGAGGAGGCCCGGCGGCAAGCGGCGGTGGCCGACCATCTCGTGCTGACCAAGGCGGACCTGCCGGGGGCCGAGCCGGAGGCGCTGCGGGCGCGCCTCGCCGCCCTCAATCCGGGGGCGGCGCTCCACGGGCCGGACGTGCCGGCCGAGCGTCTCCTCGGCGGCCTGTTCGGCCTCGACGGCAAGGGAGCGGACGTGCGGGCCTGGCTCGGGGCGGAGGACCACGACCACAACCATGGCCATGGGTCCGATCACGGCCATCACCATGGTCACGCCCATCCCCATCACGACGTGAACCGGCACGACGCCGCGATCCGCGCCTTCCATCTGACCAGCGAGGTGCCGGTGCCGCGCCCCGCCTTCGAGATGTTCCTGGACCTGATCCGATCCGCCCACGGGCCGAAGCTGCTGCGGCTGAAGGGGCTGGTGGCGCTCGCCGACGATCCCGAGCGGCCCGTCGTGGTGCACGGGGTGCAGCACGTGGTCCACGCCCCCGTCACCTTGCCGGCCTGGCCCGACGCCGACCGGCGCTCGCGGCTCGTGGTGATCGTGCGCGACCTCGATCCGGATTTCGTGCGCCGGATCTGGGACGCCTTCCTGGGCCGGCCCGGGCTCGACACGCCGGACCGGGCGGCGCTGACCGACAACCCGCTGGCGATTCCCGGCGGCTGAGGGCGGCTACTCGTCCTCGCCGAACCGGTCGGCGAGCAAAGCCTCGATCGCGTCGAGGGCGGCGGGCGCGTCCTCGCCCACCGCCACCACGGCGATCGTCGTGCCCTTGGCCGCGCCGAGCGTCAGCAGGCCCATGATCGAGCGCCCGCCGACGGTCTCGCCGCCGCGGGTCACCGTCACGGCGGCGGCGAAGCGTTCCACCGTCTGCACGAACTTGGCCGAGGCGCGGGCGTGCAGGCCGCGGCGGTTGACGATCGGCAGGATGCGGCAGAGGCCGCCCTCCGGGATGTCGGGTTCGGGCTCGACGTCGTCGTCCAAGCTCTCGCTCATCGTTCCTCGCGCGCACGCCGCCTCGGCCGTCGCCGGGCCGTGAGAGGCCGCGCGCCCGGATGCGGGACGATGTGGTTAAGCCGGCAGCGGGGCGAAGGGAAGGCGCGGCGGGCCGCGAACCGGGCTACTTGCCCGCAAGAACCCGCGAGGCGACGTTAATGTACTTGCGGCCCGCCTCCTGGGCGTGGAGCACCGCGTCGCCGAGACTCTCGGCGTCGCGGACGCTGGCGAGCTTGATCAGCATCGGCAGGTTGATCCCGGCGACCACCTCGACCTGGCCGCCGTTCATACAGGAGAGGGCAAGGTTGGAAGGCGTGCCGCCGAACATGTCGGTGAGCACGACGACGCCCCGGCCGGAATTCACCCGGCAGACCGCGGCCATGATGTCGCTGCGGCGCAGCTCCATGTCGTCCTCAGGGCCGATCGTGATCGTCTCGATCTGCTTCTGGGGGCCGACGACATGCTCCAGCGCGGCCTTGAACTCGGTCGCCAACAGGCCGTGGGTGACGAGCACCATTCCAATCATCGAAGCGTGTTCCGACGCCCTGTGAGCGGAGTCGCCATCTTGTGCAGCGCAAAGTGAAGCGCAACCCGAACGCGGCGTTTTGCTCAACGCGACGCCCTCACCATGACATGGAGGCAACGGTCGCGCTACGGGTCGCGGCCGTGGCCGGGCACGAGAGCGGCGGGGTGCGTCCGTGCGGCCACGCCAGCCTCCAGCGCCTCGCGAATCAGGTATTCCCGCGGCTGGCGCGGTTCAAGGGCGAGTCGGGGCAGGCTCACCCCGAGGAGCCGAACGGTCGCGGGGGCGGGCCCGGGCAGCCGCTCGGCCGTGTCCACGAGATCGACGACGAGGCGCACCACCGCGGCGGGCGCGTGCGCCGCGAGCCGCCGGATGCCGTGGCCGCGGATCTCAATCAGCCCGGCAAGGGCGGGATGGGGCCGGGCCAGGAGCCGCCCGTGCCGGGCCTCCAGCCGGATCCGGTCGTCTCCGACGAGGCGGGCGTGGCGCCCCTCGCCCCCGGCCCGCTCGAGAAGGGCGAGGCAGAGCGCCGATTTGCCGGCGCCCGATGCCCCGCGGATCAGCACCCCCGCTTCGCCGAGGAGGACGCAGCTCGCGTGGACGGTCTGGTCCGGCCCGGCCGGCGCGGCGGCCTCGCCTTCGGGGCCGCCGCCGCTCATGCGGACCGGTCGGCCCCGTAGCGGTCGGCCCGGGGCGCGGCCGGCAGGCGCACGACGAAGCGGGCGCCGCGCACGGTGGGATGCCCCTCCTCGTCGGCCGGGCCGGGTCGGTTCTCGGCCTGGATCGTGCCGCGATGGGCCTGGATGATCTGGCGCGAGATCGACAGGCCGAGCCCGGAATTCTGGCCGAAGCCCTGCTCCGGACGGTCGGTGTAGAAGCGCTCGAAGATGCGCTCCAGGGCATGCTCGGGGATGCCGGGCCCCTCGTCCTCGACGACGAACTCGACCTCGCCCTTCAGGCGGCGCAGGGCCACCCGGACCTTGGCCCCCGGCGGCGAGAACGAGCGGGCGTTGTCGAGCAGGTTGTTGACGACCTGCCCCAGCCGGCTGTCGTGGCCGACGATGCGGAACGGGTCATCGACGTCCCCCGGCGGGCGCTCGACATCGAACTGGATGATCGCCGCGTTGGCGCGCCGCCGCTCGTTGGCGACCGAGGTCACGGTGGTGAGCAGCTTGCCGAGGTCGATCCGCCGCGCCTCCGCCCGGGCGAGTTCCGCGTCGAGGCGGGAGGCGTCGGAGATGTCGGAGATCAGCCGGTCGAGACGCTTCACGTCGTGCTGGATGATCTGCATCAGCCGGCCGCGCGATTCGTCGGTCTTGGCGAGCGGCAGGGTCTCGACCGCGCTGCGCAGGCTCGTCAGCGGGTTCTTCAGTTCGTGGCTGACATCGGCCGCGAAGCTCTCGATGGCGTCGAGGCGCCGGTAGAGCGCCTGCGTCATGTCGCGCAGCGCCCCGGAGAGATGGCCGATCTCGTCGGTGCGCCCGGTGAAGTCCGGGATCTCCTGGCGCGACTTGATGCCCATGCGGACCCGCTCGGCGGCGTCCGCGAGCCGCCGCACCGGGCCGGCGATGGCCCCCGCGAGCAGGATCGACAGAACCAGCATCACGGCCGCCGCGACGAGGAACACTTGGAGCAGGCCGAAGCGCTCGGAGGCGATGACACGGTCGATGTCGCCGCCCTGCGTCGAGACCATCAGGACGCCGCGCACCGAGCCCGCCCGCTGGATCGGCACCGCCACCGAGACGATGGTCTCGCCGCGCTCGTTGCGCCGGGCGATGGTGCCCCGGGCGCCGGTGAGCGCCGCCTGGACCTCGCGGAAGGCACGCCCGTCCTGCGGGCCGGCCTCCTCCTGGCTCGAGCGCTCGCTGACGACGAGGCCGAGGATGCGGGTGCCGATGAAGTCCCAGATCCGCTCCACCACGTTGGGCTTCGGCGGCCGCGTGGCGCTCGCCTCGCCGCGGCCGAGATCGCCGCGGGCGTAGAGGGAGCGGGTGTCGAACAGGAGGCTGCCCTCGCGGTCATAGACCCGGGCGCGGTTGCCGGTCGGCGTCACGAGGCGGCGCAGAAGGGGGGCGACCTTCTCCGGGTTGAGTGAGAAGGCGAGCGAAGACGGGTCGTCGTCGATGTCCCTGCCCTCGCCGGCCTGCTGCTGGAGCAGCTTGTCGGGATCGACCCGGATCGTGTCGGTGTCGACGGAGGCCTGGGCCGCGATGGCGCCCGCGATGATGTCGCCCTGGATCAGCAGGCTCTGTACCCGGGACTGGATCAGGCCCTGGCGGAACTGGTTCAGGTAGAGGAAGCCGAACAGCAGGACGATCAGCCCGACGAGGTTGAGCACCACGATGCGGCGCGTCAGGCTGGAGGAGGCGCGTTGGCCCACCGCGTTCCAGAGGTCGCGGGGCCAAGTCAGGGGCGGGCGGGCAACGGAATCGAGCAGGCGCACGAGGGCGCGGCGGCGACCCTTCCCCTTGGGATTTCCCTCGGGGTCGGAGTCTCGGAACAGGGGGGCGAGCATCGCGCGGGGCGTGTCTGGCAGCGGGCTCTCAGCCCTCCTTGAAGCGGTAGCCGACGCCGTACAGCGTCTCGATCATGTCGAAGCTCTGGTCGGTCACTTTGAACTTCTTGCGCAGGCGCTTGATGTGGCTGTCGATGGTGCGGTCGTCGACATAGACCTGATCGTCGTAGGCCGCATCCATCAGGGCGTTGCGGCTCTTCACGACACCGGGGCGCTGGGCCAGCGCCTGGAGGATCAGGAACTCGGTGACGGTCAGCGTCACCGGCTCGCCCTTCCAGGTGCAGGTGTGGCGCTCGGGGTCCATCATGAGCAGGCCGCGCTCCAGGGAGCGGGCGGCGGCGTCGGCCTCGCGGGCGGCGGCGCCCGGGGTGGCGTCCTTCGGGGCGAAGCGGCGCAGCACCGCCTTGACCCGCTCGACCAGGAGACGCTGCGAGAACGGCTTATGGATGAAATCGTCCGCGCCCATCTTGAGGCCGAACAATTCGTCGATCTCCTCGTCCTTCGAGGTGAGAAAAATCACCGGAAGGTCCGATTTCTGCCGCAGGCGTCGGAGAAGCTCCATCCCGTCCATGCGCGGCATCTTGATGTCGAAGATGGCGAGATCGGGCGGCGAGTGGCGCAGACCGTCGAGCGCCGAGGCCCCGTCGGTGTAGGTCTGGATGCGGTAGCCCTCGGTCTCCAGCGCGATCGAGACGGAGGTCAGGATGTTGCGGTCGTCGTCGACGAGGGCGATGGTCGGCATGCAGGCTTCCTGACTTGACGGTGCGGCGCGCGTCCCACGGCGGGACCGCGGCGGCGCGGTCCGCACCCACCGCTCGGACCGTCACCGGCCGTGCGGAGGGTCTCGTCCTTTACGACCATCAATCGAAAAAAGCGAGCGGGGGTCTAAGCTTGGCCGTATCGCGGCACCGGCCGCGACGGCCGGACCCTACGCCGCGCCCCGTTCCGTGACACCGCCCTCGTCCGCGAGCGCCCTGTCGGATTATGGTTGCCGCCAGGGAACGGGAAGGAGCTTTTCATGGGGAACGACCAGGCACCCGCACCGGAGCGGCGCGGACCGGCCGAGCCGCTGCCGGCGGCGCAGGCGCCCTTCGACGCGATCGGCCTCGCCCGCCAACTCCTGCGCGGGGTCCGCTCGGGGGCGCTCGCCACCCTCGACGCCGCCGACGGCACCCCGTTCGCCTCCCTCGTGACGATCGCGACCGATCACGACGGCACGCCGGTGATGCTGCTGTCGCGGCTCTCGGCGCATACGCGCAACCTCGACCGGGACCCGCGCTGCTCGCTGCTGTTCTCCGTCGGCGGCAAGGGCGATCCGCTGGCCCATCCGCGCCTGACCGTGACCGGCCACGCCGCGCGCTCGGACACGCCGCGGCTGCGGGAGCGCTTCCTGGCGCGCCATCCGAAGGCCAAGCTCTACGCGGATTTCCCGGATTTCGGCTTCTTCGCCCTCGACCCCACGGCGGGCCATCTCAATGGCGGCTTTGCCAAGGCCGCGACCCTGACGCGCGCGGAACTTCTCCTCGACCTGACCGGGGCGGAGGCCGTGGCGGCGGGGGAGCGGGGCGCGGTCGACCACATGAACGAGGATCATCTCGACGCGCTCGCCCTCTACGCGGCCTCCGTCGGCGAGGCGGGCACCGGCTGGCGCCTGACCGGACTCGATCCGGAGGGGCTCGACCTGATGGCCGGCGAGCGGACCGCGCGGGTGCCCTATCCGGAGCCGGTGCGCGACATGGGCGCCCTGCGCAAGGCCCTCGTCGCCATGGCGGCCGCCGCCCGGTCCGAGGCGGAGTCCGTCAGCGGCTCCTGAGGATCAGCCGGTCGCCGCGCACCTCGTAGGAGGGCAGCCGGTTCAGGAAACTCTGGCCGAGCAGGTTGACCCGGAGCGCGCCGGGCCGGCTCACCACCGCGTCGACCCCGCGCTCGGTGATCGGCCCGACCCGGACCGAATCGAGCCGGATCGGCGCCGTGAGCGCCGTGCCGTTGGCGGTCGAGACCCGGAGATTGAACGCGTTCTCGTCCGGGCGGATGCCCAGGGCGGCGGCGCTCTCGGCGGTGAGCACCACCCGGCTCGCCCCCGTGTCGAAGGCGAAACGCTGCTCAGGCCCCCCGTTCACCTCCGCCAGGACCGAGAAATCGCCGTCGGACCGGCGGGTGATCGTCACCTCGCCGCCGGGCCCCACCACGGCGGTGCCGGGGCGCAGCGCGCCGAAAAGCCCCGCCCCGACCTGCTGCGCCTGCTCGCGATAGGCATAGGCGCCGACCGCGAGCGCGCCGAGGCCGAGCCAGATCAGGGCCGCCCGGACAGCGTCGCCCGGCATGGCAAGGGCGTGGCGCCAGCGCCCGGCGACGATGAGCAGCAGGATCGCCGAGAGCGAGACCAGCCCGGCGAGCTGGTCCTGGTCGAGCCCCATCACGGGCCCGCCGTCGTGGTTGGCGATCAGGACGACGAGGCCGATTCCGAGGATCGCGAGCCCGACCCACCTCATCGCACGAGCGCCCCCCGCCCGGGATAGGCCCGCGCCAGCCGCGCGGGCAGATCCGCCATGACGGCGCGCCGCTGCGTCTCGGTGAGCGAGCCCCAGAGCGCGATCTCGTTGCGGGTGCGCCCGCAGCCCTCGCACAGGCCGCGCACGGCATCGAGCACGCAGACCTTGGTGCAGGGCGAGGAGGGTTTGGGGGGAAGTGCGGCGGTCATGGCGTGTGCAGATGGGGCGGAGCGGGTCTGTGAATCAAGGGCTTCGCCGGTGCGGGAAGCCGCCGCGCGGTTCAGGTTCGCGCGCGGTGACGCGAGGGGCGAGGCACTCATTCGGGATCGGAGATGGGCGAGGGCCGAGCAGGCAGCCCGGCCCATCGGTCCCGAGGCGATCGGTCCCGAGGCGATCGATCCCTCGTGAGCGCCGGCGCGCTACGCCGTCGCCGCCACCAGCGCGAGCAGCACCGCGATCTCGCCCACCTGCTGGCAGGCGCCGACCACGTCGCCGGTTTGGCCGCCGATCCGGCGCCGGGCCAGAGCCGCGAGGCCGAAGGCGGCGGCAGGCGCCAGGACGAGACCGAGGGCGAGGCCGAGGGGCGGCAGGCCGAGGGCGGCC
>NZ_CAKLBV010000038.1 GCF_920984675.1 Methylobacterium sp. Leaf118 | reverse complement strand
CGGACCTCTACCAGGACCACGACAAGCCGGAGATCATGTACGCCCAGGCCGGCCTCGACGCCGAGGGCATCCTCAAGACCGTCCGCGGTGCGCTGCCCGAGCAGAAGAAGGGCAGCCGGAGCGGCCGCCTGCGCCTCGCCTGAGTCAACCTTACCACGCGGGCGGCGCTTGCCGCACCGCGTCATCGATGAGACAAGCACCGCGCCGCCGCTGCCCGGAATCGGGGCAGGGCGGAAGCGGCGCTTCCGTTCGCCCCCGGGTGCCGGCGGGCGAGGGTTTCCGACCGATCACGCGAGCACGATGACAGAGCCGACATCAAGCGGCCCGCTCACAGCGGGGCCGGTGCTGATCACCGGCGCCAGCGGCTTCCTGGGGGCCGCCCTGGTGGACGTGTTCCGCGCCGCCGGATTCACGGTGCGGGTCTCCGTGCGCGCCTCCTCGCCCCGTACCAACCTGATCTGGCCCGATGTCGAGATCGTCGAGGCCGACATGCGCGACCGCGCGGCGGTCGCCTCCGCCCTGCGCGGCCAACGCTACCTGATCCATGCCGCGGCGGACTACCGGCTCTGGGCGCCCGACATGGAGGAGATCGTCCGCACGAACCGGGACGGCACCCGCATCCTCATGGAGGAGGCGCTCAAGGCCGGCGTCGAGCGGGTCGTCTATACGTCGAGCGTCGCGACCATCAAGCCGCACGACGACGGCACGCCTGCCGACGAGACCCGGCCGCTGACCCCCGAGACCGCGATCGGCGCCTACAAGCGCAGCAAGGTCGTGGCCGAGCGGGTCGTCGACGAGATGGTGGCCCGCGACCGGCTGCCCGCCGTCATCGTCAACCCCTCGACGCCGATCGGCCCGCGCGACGTGAAGCCGACGCCGACCGGGCGCATCATCCTCGACGCCGCACGCGGCAAGATTCCGGCTTTCGTCGATACCGGCCTCAACCTCGCTCATGTCGACGACGTCGCCGCCGGCCACCTGCTGGCGCTGCGCAAGGGCCGGATCGGCGAG
Source organism: Methylobacterium sp. Leaf118 (assembly GCF_920984675.1). GTDB lineage: Bacteria > Pseudomonadota > Alphaproteobacteria > Rhizobiales > Beijerinckiaceae > Methylobacterium. The sequence continues at coordinate 44,951 of NZ_CAKLBV010000038.1, read as the reverse complement.
CATTACATCCTGGGCGGCGAGGACGTGATGCTGGCGACGATGCTCGCCGACATCGCCGGGATCGTCGGCCGCAAGGCGCCGACGACGCGGCTGCCCTACGCGGTGATCTACCCGATCGCCTTCCTCTCCGAGCAGATCGCCCGGGTGACCGGAAAGGCGCCGCTCGCCACGATCGACGGCGTGCGCATGTCGAAGTACCGGATGTTCTTCTCCGATGCCAAGGCACGGGCGGAGCTCGGCTATTCCGCGCGACCCTATCGCGAGGGGCTGAGCGACGCGATCGCATGGTTCCGGAAGTCGGGGTACATGGCATGAGCGCCGCGCTTCAGACCGCGACCGACGCCCGCACCGGCAAGGGCCAGCACGACGAGAACTTCCCCGTCGCCTCGCACCTGATCCATCCCCGCTACCGCGGCGCGATCCTCGCGTTCTACAACTACGTGCGGGCGGGCGACGACGTCGCCGACCATGCCGGCCTGAGCCCCGAGCGCAAGATCGCGATGCTCGACGCGCTGGCCGACGCCCTGACCGGCAAGGGCGGCTCCGACCCCTCGGTCGAGCCGTTGAAGCGGGAACTGGCCGCCCATGGCCAGCCGCCGACGCACGCGCTCGAACTGCTCGACGCCTTCCGCATGGACGCACGCAAGTCCCGCTACGCCGATTGGGACGAGCTGCTCCACTATTGCCGCTACTCGGCCATGCCGGTCGGACGCTTCGTTCTCGACGTGCACGGCGAGGACCCGGCGCGGGTCTACCCGACCTCCGACGCGATCTGCGCCGCGCTCCAGGTGCTCAACCATCTCCAGGATTGCGGCAAGGATTTCCGCGATCTCGATCGGGTCTACCTTCCCTTGGACGTGATGGAGCGGCACGGCGCCGACGTGGCGATGCTGGGCGCCGCTCAGGCGACGCCGGCGCTGCGCGCCGTGATCCGCGAACTCGCCGAGCGGACGCTCGCCCTGCTGGAGGAAGGCGCGCCGCTGCCGGGTCTCATCGACGATCTCCGCCTGAGCCTGGAAATCGCTGCGATCCATCGCCTGGCGGTCGTGCTGACCCGGGGCCTGCTGACCCGCGATCCGTTGTCGGAAAAGGTTCATCATGGCAAGGCCGGCTTCGCCCTGACCGCCCTCGGCGGCATCGCGGCGACGCTGGTGCGCCGCCCGTTCCGGGCCAAAACCCCTCGGAGAGCCCATCCATGAGCGCGACCGCGGCTCCGCTGACGGCGGAGGAGGGGGCGCCCGCACTGCCGGCGGCGGGCTCGTCCTTCTATACGGCCATGCGGCTGCTCCCGAAGGAGCGGCGCGAGGCGATGTACGCCGTCTACGCCTTCTGCCGGTCGGTCGACGACGTGGCCGATGACGGCGGCCCCCGCGATCTGCGGGCGGCCGAGCTCGACGGCTGGCGCGCGGATATCGACGCGCTCTACGCGGGCGATCCGCCGCCCCGGGTGCGCCCGCTGGTCGAGCCGGTGCGCCGCTTCGGTCTGAAGCGGGAGGATTTCATCGCCGTCATCGACGGCATGGCGATGGACGCGGCCGAGGACATCGTCGCGCCGAGCGAGGCGACGCTGGATCTCTACTGCGACCGGGTCGCGAGCGCCGTCGGGCGGCTCTCGGTGCGCATCTTCGGCATGCCGGAGGAGGCGGGCATCCGGCTCGCGTGGCACCAGGGGCGGGCGCTCCAGCTCACCAACATCCTGCGCGACATCGACGAGGACGCGGCCCGCGGGCGCCTCTACCTGCCGATGGAGAAGTTCCACCGGATCGGCCTGATGACCCCGACGCCGGAGAGCGCGCTGGCCCATCCCCGCCTCGGCGAGGTCTGCGCGGCGGTCGCGGCGGAAGCCGAGGCGCATTACCGCCAGTCCTGGGCGATCATCGAGCGCAGCCCGCGCCGTGCCACCAAGGCGGCCCGACTGATGGCGGCGGCCTACCGGCTCTACCTCGACGCCGTGGTGCGGCGCGGATGGGCGCCGCCGCGGGCGCGGGTCAAGCCCGGCAAGCTCGCTCTCCTCCGCGTCGCCCTCCGCCACGGAATCCTGTGATGACGGGAACGGTGCACGTCGTCGGCGCCGGCCTCGCCGGCCTCTCGGCTGCGGTCTCGCTCGCCGAGTCCGGGAGTCGCGTGGTGCTGCACGAGGCGGCCAAGCAGGCGGGCGGGCGCTGCCGCTCCTACTACGATCCGGCCCTCGGGCTGACGATCGACAACGGCAACCACCTGCTCCTGTCGGGCAACCACGCCTCCCTGGATTTCCTGCAGCGGGTCGGTGCGCCGTCCGATGCCCTGAGCGGCCCGGACGAGGCGGCCTTCCCCTTCGCGGATCTGCGCACGGGCGAGCGCTGGACCCTGCGACCCAATGCCGGACGCCTGCCGTGGTGGGTTCTCGCGGCCGGCCGCCGCGTTCCCGGGACGCGCGCCCGCGACTACCTCGCCCCGCTCTCCCTGATGATGGCGGCCTCCGGCAATCCGCCGGGCCGGAGCGGCACGATCGGCGAGCGGATGTCCTGCGAGGGTCCGCTCTACGAGCGGCTCTGGCACCCGGTTCTGGTCGCTGCGCTCAACACCGACCCGCGGGAGAGCGACGTGGGCCTCGCCGCCACGATCCTGCGCGAGACCCTCGGCGCGGGGGGGCGCGCCTGCCGGCCGCTCGTGGCGGTGGAGGGCCTCTCGGCGGCCTTCGTCGATCCGGCGCTGCGCTTCCTCGCCGAGCGCGGCGCGGAGATCCGCTACGGACGCCGTCTGCGCGGCCTCGCCCTCGGCCCCGACCGAATCGAGCGCCTCGACTTCACCGACGAGCCGACCGCGATCGGTCCGGACGACGCCGTGGTGCTGGCCCTGCCGCCCTGGGTCGCCGCCGAGGTGCTGCCCGGCACACCGGCGCCGCAGGCGTTCCGCTCGATCGTCAACGCACATTTCGCGGTCCGCCCGCCCGAGACCGCGCCCCTGCTGCTCGGCGTCGTCGGCGGCCTCAGCGAATGGCTGTTCGCCTATCCGGACCGGTTCTCCGTGACCATCAGCGCGGCCGACCATCTGCTCGATGCGGGGCGGGAGGATCTGGCGCGGCGGATCTGGAACGAGATCGCGGAACTCAACGGCCTTGCACGAGAATTGCCTAGCTGGCAGATCGTCAAGGAGAAGCGTGCGACCTTCGCCGCCACGCCGGCGGAGGCTGCGCGACGTCCCGGCGTTGCAACGCGCTTCTCGAACCTCGTTCTGGCGGGAGACTGGACGGAAACGGGTCTGCCCTCGACCATCGAGGGGGCGATCCGCTCGGGCACCAACGCCGCGCAGGCACTATCCCGGAGCGGGATGTGCGGGCGGGCACAGGCACAGGGAGTTGCTTGAAGCAATGACGACGGCATCACGACAGTCCGAAGAGGCGACGGCGATGCGCGAGGCCGCAGGCAAGATCGAGCAGTTGCACCGTCCGAAGACGCGCGACGTCTCTCTCGCCGACGTGGAGCGCGGCGTGCAGGATGCTGCCCGCGCGCTCACGGCGATGACGCAGGCCGATGGTCACATCTGCTTCGAGTTGGAGGCGGACGCGACGATCCCCTCCGAATACATCCTGTTCCACCAGTTCCGCGGGAGCGCGCCGCGCCCCGGGCTCGAGGCGAAGATCGGCAATTACCTGCGCCGCACGCAATCCAAGGCGCATGGCGGCTGGGCGCTGGTGCATGACGGCCCGTTCGACATCAGCGCGACGGTGAAGGCCTATTTCGCCCTCAAGATGATCGGCGACGACATCGAGGCGCCGCATATGCGCGCGGCCCGCAAGGCGATCCTCCAGCGGGGCGGGGCGGCGAACGCCAACGTCTTCACCCGCATCCAGCTCGCGCTCTACGGCGAAGTGCCGTGGACGGCGGTGCCGGTGATGCCGGTCGAGGTCATGCACCTGCCGAAGTGGTTCCCGTTCCACCTCGACAAGGTGTCCTATTGGGCGCGCTGCACCATGGTGCCGCTGTTCGTGATCCAGGCCAAGAAGCCGCGGGCGAAGAACCCGCGCGGGATCGGCGTGGCCGAACTGTTCGTGACGCCCCCCGAATCGGTGCTGACCTGGGCGGCCTCGCCCCATGCGACCTGGCCCTGGACGCCGATCTTCGGCGCCATCGACCGGGTGCTCCAGAAGACGCAGGACCATTTCCCCAAGACGCCGCGCAAGCGCGCTATCGACAAGGCGGTGGCCTGGGTGTCCGAGCGCCTGAACGGCGAGGACGGGCTCGGCGCGATCTTCCCGGCCATGGTCAATTCGGTGATCATGTACGAGGTTTTGGGCTACCCGTCCGACCACCCGCAGGTGAAGATCGCCCTGGAGGCGATCGAGAAGCTCGTGGCCGAGAAGGACCACGAGGCCTATGTCCAGCCCTGCCTCTCGCCGGTCTGGGACACGGCGCTGACCAGCCACGCCATGCTGGAGACCGGCGGCGCGCAGGCCGAGGCCAATGCCCGCGCCGGCCTCGACTGGCTGAAGCCCCTGCAGATCCTCGACATCAAGGGCGACTGGGCGGCGACCAAGCCGAACGTGCGCCCGGGCGGCTGGGCGTTCCAGTACGCCAATCCGCATTATCCCGACCTCGACGACACCGCCGTCGTCGTGATGGCGATGGACCGCGCCATGCGCCAGCACGGGCTGGTGAGCGGCATGCCGGACTACTCGACCGCCATCGCCCGCGCCCGGGAATGGGTCGAGGGTCTCCAGAGCGCCGATGGCGGCTGGGCGGCCTTCGACGCCGACAACAACCACCATTACCTCAATCACATCCCGTTCTCGGATCACGGCGCGCTGCTCGATCCGCCGACGGCCGACGTGACCGCCCGCGTCGTCTCGATGCTGTCCCAGCTCGGCGAGACCCGCGCCACCAGCCGGGCCCTCGACCGCGGCGTCACCTACCTGCTGAACGACCAGGAGAAGGACGGGAGCTGGTACGGCCGCTGGGGCATGAACTTCATCTACGGCACGTGGTCGGTGCTCTGTGCGCTGAACGCGGCGGGCGTCGATCCGGACTCGCCGGAGATCCGCAAGGCCGTGGCCTGGCTGATCCGGATCCAGAACCCGGATGGCGGCTGGGGCGAGGACGCCTCGTCCTACAAGCTTAATCCGGAATTCGAGCCCGGCTACTCGACCGCCTCTCAGACCGCCTGGGCCCTGCTCGCCCTCATGGCGGTGGGCGAGGTGGACGATCCGGCGGTGGCCCGCGGCGTCAACTACCTGCTGCGCACGCAGGAGCAGGACGGCCTGTGGAACGAGGAGCGCTACACCGCGACCGGCTTCCCGCGGGTGTTCTACCTCCGCTACCACGGCTACCCGAAGTTCTTCCCCCTCTGGGCGATGGCGCGCTTCCGCAATCTCAAGCAGGGCAACAGCCGACAGGTGCAGTTCGGCATGTAACTCCCGCGACGGCGGGTCGGCTTTCGCCCGCCGGATGCCGGGTGTGAGACCGGGTCCTGGACCCGGAGCCCGTCGCTACCCAAAAAAGGTCGCCCTCGCCGCGCCGTCATGGGCTTGGCGGGGGCGATGTGCGTTTCGACGCCGTGAAGACTGCGTCCCGCGTCCGTACCGCTCACCGGTGGCGGCAGCGCGGCTTCCCATCCCCCGCCAAAGAGGCCGGCACGACCTGCCCACCGGACGCCTCGCAGGCGGCGCGGAACGGCTTCTCCGGACGGTGAAAGCCCCAGATCGCGATCATGGGAGCGACCATGAGGAACACGGTCGCTCCCATGATGAAGGCCGGAAACCAGTCCGGGACGCGCCGCGACGGCTCCGGCCGGATCGGCGGAATCGGCGCCAGGAAGGCCAGGAGGGGCAGCCAGTCGGAAACATCCATCGGTCAGCCCCTTTCCGATCGCGCCAAACCTCGAACCTGCTGCCAGCGTTCTCGCGCATCAAGCCGCGGTTGCTGCAGCGACCTGACGCAGGGTGCGAAGGACCTTTCCGGAAGCCGCGATTTATGAGGCGCGTAAGCGGCCTTAGAACGGCTTCAACGCAAGGGTGAGAACCTGTCGCGTCGGCAGGAGAGTGTCGGCTGCGGGCGCTCCCTGGGGAGGAAAGCCTACGAGGCACGTCGACATGGTCCCCCTTCCCCCGAACGAACCGGAGCGGCTCGCCTATCTCCGGGGGCTCTGCATTCTCGGGACCGAACCGGAGCCGCATTTCAATGCGGTCTGCCGCACCGCGACGGCCCTGTTCGATGTGCCGGTCGCGACCGTCACCCTGATCGATGCGGAGGAGGTCTGGTTCAAGGCGAAGTGCGGGATCGAGGCCGCGGGCGCCCCCCGGGCGGTGGCCTTCTGCGCCCACGCGATCCTCTCCGAGGACGGCCTCGTCATCGAGGACACCCAGGCCGATCCGCTCTTCGCCCAAAACCCGCTGGTCACGGGAGAGCCGCATATCCGCTTCTACGCCGGGGCAGCCCTCACCCTGCGGCCGGGCCTTCGAGTCGGCACCCTGTGCCTCATGGATCACGAGCCGCGCCGGTTCGGCGCCGAGGAGCGGGCCCGGCTTAGGGATCTCGCGACGGTGATCGTCGCGCATCTGCGCCTCTACGAAGCGCAGGCCGATCGGGTTTCCGAGCGCACCCAGGAGCTCGAGGCGGCGCGGATCCAGGCCGAGGCGGCGAGCCGGGCGAAATCCGAATTCCTGGCCACCATGAGCCACGAGATCCGAACGCCGCTGAGCGGCCTGCTCGGCTATACCGACCTCCTGCTCGACGATCCGACCCTCGGTCACCCCTCGCGCCTGCATGCCGAGCGGGTTCGCTCGGCGGGCTCGGCGCTTCTCACCATCGTCAACGACATCCTGGACTTCTCGCGGGTCGAGGCGGGCCAAATCGAACTCGCGCCGGTTCCCTTCCCGCTGCTGGCCCTGGTGGAGGAGGCGACCGAGATCGTCCGGGCCGGCGCGGCCCAGAAGGGTCTCTACCTCGCCCTCGAGATGGCGGCCGATCTGCCGGAGACCGTCGTCGGCGATCGCGACCGCCTGCGCCAAGTGCTGCTCAACCTGCTCAACAACGCCGTGAAGTTCACGCGACGGGGCGGGGTCACGCTCACGCTCGCGGCGGAGGACGCCGCCGGGCCCGTCGCCGCGCTGAGCCTCGCCGTGCGCGACACCGGCATCGGCATCCCGGCCGCCAAGCGGCATCTCCTGTTCGAGCGCTTCAGCCAGGTGGACGGCACGATCGGGCGGGAATTCGGTGGGACCGGGCTTGGCCTCGCCATCTCGAAGCGCTTGATCGGGCTGATGGGCGGCACGATCGAGATAGAGAGCGAGCCGGGTCAGGGCTCGACCTTCCGGGTCCTGGTTCCCCTGCCGGTGGCCGCCACGGCGGCGGTGCCTGCGGCCGCGCCGGCGTCGCCCCCGCGACGCCGGGCCTGCCGCGTGCTGCTCGTCGAGGACGTGTTCCTGAACCAGGAGATGGGCCGCGCCGTCCTGGCGCTCGGCGGACACATCGTCGATGTCGCCTCCAGCGGGGCCGAGGCGATCCAGGCCGTGACGGCGACCCCCTACGATCTCGTCCTGATGGATATCCAGATGCCGGGCATGGACGGCATGACGGCCACGCGCCGCATCCGCGCGCTGGGCGGGGCGGCGGCCGCGGTGCCGATCGTCGCGATGACGGCCAACGTCCTGCCGCATCAGATGGCGGAGTACCTCGCGGTCGGCATGCAGGGCCATGTCGGCAAGCCGTTCAAGCGGGAGGCACTGCTGGCGGCGGTCGAGCGATGGGCGGGCGGCGGCGAGGATCGACCGGCGCGCTGCGCCTGAGGATGCCCTGACGAGGTCGGATCAGACCAAATCCGGTTGATCCCTTCGGGATGGCGGATTTGGGCGTCGCTCAAACGCCGCGCGGGCTTGCCTGATCCGGGCTCCGCTTTGATCAAGCGGAGCCCGTATCAGACCTTGGGCGTGAAGCGCACGGAGCAATCGGGAAACCCCGCCACGAGCCCGGCGCCGGCCTCCTCCCCCATGACGAAGGCCGCGGTGGAAAGGCCATCGGCGAGAAGGCCGCTCGGGGCCATCACGGTCACGGCCGAGAGCGCGGTCGGCGAGCGCCCGGTCACAGGATCGAAGATGTGGTGATCGCGCCGGTCGGGCGAGAAGACGGTGGCGTCGTCTCCGGAGGTCGCCGCGAACCCGGCGAAGGGGTCGATGACGGCCGCAAGAGTCCGCGGCCGTTCCTGCCTGTGATCCCGTGCGACATCCTCGGCGGGGTTCCGCGACGGGAGGCCGAGCCGCCAGGGTCGTCCGTCGGCATGCCGGCCGCTCGCGCCGAACTCGCCGGTATCGACGAAGGCGTCGGCGATGCCGTGCCGGGCGAGCGCCGCCATCGCCTGATCGGCGGCGAAACCCTGGATCAGCCCGTTGAGAGTCACGCCCATGCCGGGGCGGGCGAGGCGGACGCCATCCTCCTCGAGAACGACACCGCGCCAATCGACACGCTCCACCGCCTGTGCGAGGGCGCGCGGGTCCGGCCGCGCGCCGCGGGCGCTCGCTGCGGCCCAGAGCGTCCAGAGCGGCTGGACCGTCGGATCGAAGGCCCCACCGCTGGCCTGCGCCAGGCTGAGGCCGAAGCCCAGCATCGTCCGCAGGAGCGGATCGGGGGCCTCGAGTCGCCCGTCGCGATTGAGGCGCGCCAGCGCGCTGTCCGGTCGGAACAGGCTGCCCGCCGCCTCGACGGCGCGGATCGCCGCGAAGGCGTCGCGGAAGGCGGCCTCGACAACCTCCGGCCGGTCGCTCACGAGGGTGAGCGCGACGGTCGTGCCCAGCGCGAGTCCGGCCCGGGTCGCGCTGCGCCGGCCCCGCGCTCGGGCCAGGCCCCGGAACGCCGCCGGCCCCGCGGCGAGCGCTGCCAGAGCGCCGAATCCCCCGAAGAGCACCCGCCGCCGCTCGGCCCGGGGTCGCAGCCTCGGCCCGCTCATTCGGCGGCCACGGGGCGACGGGCGGCCCGGCGTCCGCGCTTCTGTGCCAGCACCTGCGGCACGCATTGGTGCGGATCATGGATGATCGTCACGCACTCCATGCACTGGAAGCACTCGGCGTAGTCGATCCGCCCGGAGGGTTCGATCGCCCCATAGCGGCAGCGCACCCGGCAGAGCTGGCAGGGCGAGCCGCATTCGGCCCGCCGCGGAATCCAGTCGAGCAGCCGCAGGCGTCCGGCGAGGGCGAGGCTCGCCCCGAGCGGGCACAGGTAGCGGCAGAATCCCTTGTAGAGGAAAAGGTTCAGGAGGATCAGCCCGGCCGCGTAGCCGAGGAAGGGCAGGCTTCGGACAAAGTACAGGGTGATCGCCGTCTTGAACGGCTCGACCTCCGCCACGCTGTCGGCGAGGGGGGAGGCGAGGGCGGCGGAAAGGAGAATCGCCGCGAGCGCCCCATACTTCACGCCACGCAACGCCCGGTCGAGGCGCGGCGGGACGGTGATCTGGCGCAGGCGCAGGGGGCGCGCGAGCCAGGCGGCGAGTTCCTGCAGCGCCCCGAACGGGCAGAGCCAGCCGCAGAAGGTCCCCCGACCCCAGACCACGAGGGTCACCAGCACGAAGGCCCAAATCAGAAGCGAGGGCGGATCGTAGAGCAGGAAGCCGAGATCGCCGGTCTGGACGAGGGCGCGGGTGACGCCGACGAGGGTGACGATCGAGAGCTGCGCCTGGGCGTACCAGCCCACGACCCCGAGGGTGAAGGCGAGGAAGCCGAGGCGGAAGGCCGAGAAGGCGTCCTCTCGGGCGACGAGCCCCCGTTGGCGCACGAGCACCGGCACCAGCAGCCCGAGGGCCGCGGCGATGATGCCGAGTTCCCCGGCGCGGGCGCGCCACGCCTCGGTCCAGCCGGGCCCGGCCTCCGGGATCTCGCGCAGGAACAGCTCCGGCGGCAGCCGATACTCGGTCGAGAGATCGCGGGACACCTTGTCCGGAAAGATCTGCCCGCGCTCGCGGGTGACCTTCATCGCGAGGGTCCAGGGCGAGGCGGGATCGAAGCCCGCCTCCGGGGCGATCCTGAGGATCGTCCAGGGGCCCGCGGGCAGGCCCGGGGCGAGATCGCCCCGCTCCCAGGCCGCGTCCCGCAGGTTCACGGTCAGGCCGCCCTGCTGCACGGTGAGGCGCTCCGGCACCGAGCCGAGCACGAAGGCCTCCGGCAGCGGGTTCCAGCGGCCCGTGCTCACCACCATCACGGCGTGCCCGCCGGGGCCGATCTCGCGCATCAGCCGGGCGAAGGCCGCCTCGCCGAGCACCGTCCGCCCGATCGGGGGGACGTTGAGATAGGCGATCGTCAGCGCGGCGAAGGGCGCGTCGGGCTCGCCCGCCTCCGGGTCGTCGAGGCCGGTCCCGGCGAAGGCCGCGTCGGCCTCGCGTTGCGAGGGGCGCCAGACCGTCACCCAGCCGCGCCGTTCTAAGGCGGCGAGCGGCAGCGGGTCGCCCTCGGGGCGGGCCTCCACCCGCAGGCCGAGCTGGGCGCCGCCGAAGCCGAGCTTCTCCCGGGCGACGGCGAGCGAGGCGGCCAGCATCGTCTCGTTGACCACGCGCGTCGAAGCGGTCGCCATGGAGATGCCGTCGACGGTGGTGGCGGGCGCGGCCCCGCTGGCCCGGGCGTTCGGCCGCCCGACCCGGATCGGCTGCTTGGCCGAGAGGCCGACATATTGCTCGACGAAGGCGAAAAGCGGCTCCGAGCCCAGACCCTCGAGAAAGACCGGCTCGTGATGGGACAGCACCCGGGCATCGCGAAACGTGCCGTCCGGCCCCAGAGCGATCAGCAGGTTTGGCGCGGTCCCGCCGAAACCGGGAATGCGGGCGAAGTCGATGGTCTCGAAGGCGTAGGCGAAGACCTCGTAGGACCCGGCCTCCTGCTTGAGGATCGGCCAGACCGGGATGTGTCCGTCGCGCTCCCCGACGACGAGGGGAGCGGGGAAGAGGCGTTCGAGCCCCGCGCGGTCGAGGCCGCCAGCGAAGGCCGGGAAAGGCGCGAGAAGGGGTGTCAGCAGGAGGGCGACGAGGACGGCGATCCCGGTCGCCCAATCGCACCACGCGGACCGCCATTTCCGCAAGCGCTCTTCCCCGCGGAGGAGAAAAAATCCGTCGCGAGGGACCTCCCCAGGGTCACGGATCACTCGGCGGCTCCCGCCGAGCGGCCGTCGACGCCCCGCGCCATCTCGGTCGGCCGCACGGCCGCGCCCCAGGGATAGCGTCCGACCTTGATGCTGCGGATCGCCTTCAGGCTCGCCGCGTCGATCACCGTGACGTCGCCGGAGACGCCGTTCGTCGTCACCAGCCGCTCGCCGCCGGGGAGCACGGCGACGTGCCAGACCCGGCGCCCGACCAGGATGTAGGCCTTCACCTTGAAGGTCTCGGTATCGACCGCCGCGACCCGGTCGGACGGGCCGAGCGCCACGAAGGCGGTGCGTCCGTCCTCCGACAGGGCGATGCCGACGGGCTGGATGCGATCGGAGGAGATTCCGCGGATCTCGAAGCCGATGGTCTCGACGATCCGGCGGCTCGCCACGTCGATCACCGCCACCGTGCCGCCGATCTCGGAGGAGACCCAGAGCCGCCGGCCGTCGCGGGTGAACTCGGCGTGGCGCGGGCGCTGGCCGACCAGGGTGGCATCGACCGCCTGCAGCGTGGCCGTGTCGATCCAGTGGACCATGTTGGTGGTCTCGGAGGTCGTCACGGCGAGCGTGCCGTCCGGGCTCACCGCCATGCCCTCGGGCTCGATGCCGACATCGACCTGGGCGAGGACCTTGCGGCTGTCGGCATCGACCACCGTGGTGGTGGCGTTGTTCTCGTTGGCGATGAACAGCGTCTTCCCATCCGGGGCGAGGGCGAACTGTTCCGGGTCCTCGCCGGAGGGCAGGTCGTGCAGGAGCTTTCCGGTGTCGGGATCGATCACCTGCACCGCGTCGGAATCGCTGGCGCAGACGAAGAGCCGCTTGCCGTCCCGCGAGAAGGTGAGGCCGCGCGGGCGCCGGCCCACGGGGAAGGTGCGGGCGACCTCCCAGGTCGCGGCATCGATCACCGACACGGTGTTGTCGCGCTCGTTCGAGACATAGATCTCGCGGGCTTCGGCACGGAGCGGCATCAGCAGCGTGGCGCCGAGCAAAATCCGAAAAACAATCATCCGTGGCCTCCGAAGGCGCGGCAGGCGCTCTCGGGCTCGTCGAGCCCCAGAGTGTCGAGTTCGGTGCGCCGGTGCAGGAAGCCCTCGACCGGCGCGGCGGCCACCACGGCGCCGGGCCAGAGCACGAAGACCGGCTGGCGCAGCTGGCCGTTCCAGGGGCGGAAGCTCAGGGCCCGACCCTTGAAGCCGCCGACCTCGAATTTCTTGGACAAGAGCCGGTCGCGGATGGCGGCCGGGTCGCTCGAGGTGAGCTGCGTGGCCGCCTCCGTCACCGCGTGCACGGCCATCCATCCGGCCCAGTCGACCGGGCCCATCGGGCGACCGGCGAGCTTGGCGAAGCGGCCCTGGAGCTGCACCGCCGCCCAGGCCTCGACCGGACGGCCCCAGGCGGCGGGCGTGAGCCCGTGGGTGCCGACGACCGGCCGGGGCGCGGCGGTGTTGTAGACGAGGTTTCCCCCGAACTCCCCGCGTTCGTCCGCCACCGCGACCGCATCGTGGTCGGGGCCGCGGGTGAGGAGGACGAACTCCTTGAGGGCCGAATCGCGCAGGTCGGCGCCGCGGGCGTCGAAGGTCGCCTCGGCGAGGATCCGCGCCCCGAACTTCCTGGCGCTCCGGCGCAGGGCCTCGGCATAGAGGGCGTCGTCCGGGCCGGGCCCGGACACCAGCAGCAGGCGGCCCCAGCGCTTGTGGACGAGGAGCTGGACCAGGGCGTCGGTCAGCATGTCTCGCGAGGGCGATACGTGCAGCAGGCGGGCGCGGCAGTCGCGGTCGCGCAGGCGCGTGTCCGGGGCGCCGACATTCAGCAGCACTGCCTCCCGCGCCTCGGGCGCGTCGGCGACCGCCAGGAGGTCGTCCGCCGGGGCATTCACGACGAGGAAGCGGGGCGGCCCGCCATTCTCTCTGACCAGCGCGGCCAGCGCCGCGAGCAAGTCGGCGCCGGGCGCCACCACCGTCGGCTTGAGGGCGAAGGTCAGCCCGACGAAGCGGCCGGTGGCGTTGCCGTCGCGCAGGCCGAGCTCGGCCCCGCGCAGACCCTCGTCCTCGGGCACCCGCGGCTCGTTGTTGAGGGGCGTCGGCCGCTCGATCCGGCGCTCCAGGTAATGGATCGTGAGCGGGGCGCCCGCGGGCGCCGCCAACGCGGCGCCGGCCCAGAGCCAGAGGCCGGCCGCGACGAGGGCCCGGAACGCGTCGCGCGTCGCCCGGCTCCCCTTGCGTCCGCCGTCGGAGAAGTCGGCGCGTGTCGACATCCTGCCCTGAACGGTTCCACCCCGAATTTTGGGAAAGGATAGGCAGGTCTGGGCTGCGGCCGATATTGGACCAAGGTCTCACATCGACCGGGCCCGTTCCGTACCAAAGCACAATGGGGCGGCGCGCCCCCGCTTGATACGATCGCTCCACCATCGCGGAGTGGCGGGCCATCTTTCGCTCGCCTCCCGGACAACGAACGGCCCGGCGCCATACGCGCAACGGGACCGGCAAGGGAGTGATACGGACATGACGCGACGGTTCCGGCTCGTGGGCGGCCTGTTGCTCGCCTGCGCTTTGGCTGGCGGCGCGCTCGCCCATGGCGACGTGCAGCCCCAGCCGGTCGATACCGGCGGACTCGACGGCCTCGGGAGCGAGTGGCGCGGCGAGAATCCCTATCGCGGCAACGCCAAGGCGGTGGCGATCGGCGATTCCGGCTACAACCAGAACTGCGCCCGCTGCCACGGTCTTCAGGTCGTCTCCGGCGGCCTCGCCCCGGATCTGCGCTACCTGCCGACCGGCAAGGAAGGCGACGAATACTTCGTCGAGCGGGTGCGCCACGGCGCGATCATCAACGGCATGACCAAGATGCCGGCCTTCGAGGGCGTGCTGTCCCAGGAGGCCCTGTGGGCGATCCGCACCTACATCGAAGCCAAGCACGAAGAGTAGCCGTGTCGCCCGTCCTCACCCGGCGCCACACCCTGGCGGGGCTCGCCGGCCTGCCCGTGCTGGCTGCCCGCACAGCCGCCGCGCGCCCGCTCGACACGGTGACGGGGGAGGGGACCCTGCGCGTCGCGCTCTATGCCGAGAACGCCCCGTTCTCGGAGATGCGCGACGGCCGCCCGGTCGGCATCGATGTGGATGTCGCGGAGGCCCTCGCCACGATCCTGAAGGTGCGGCTCGACTTGCGTCTCGTCGATGCCGGCGAGAACGTCGACGGCGATTTCCGCCTGAACCTGTGGCGGGGCGACCTCGCCGGCAGCCCGCTCGCCGACCTGATGCTGCACGTGCCCCACGACAGGCTGCTGGGAATGCGCAACGAGCAGGTCTTCCTCGTGCGTCCCTATTTCGAGCAGCGCCTCGCCTTCGCCTGGGCCCGAGACCGGATGGAGGCCTTCGAGAGCTTCCCCGATATCGGCGACCACGCGGTCGCGGTGGAGGGCGCCAGCGCCTCCGATCTCCAGATCCTGATGGCGGAGAGCGGTCGCTACCGGAACAACCTCACGCACTTCCGCACGTTCGACGAGGCCGCCCAGGCCTTCCTGCGCGGCGAAGCCGCGATCCTGGCCGGCACGCGGCCCTCGATCGAGGCTGCGCTTCACGCCGCCGGGGCCGGGTCCGAGCGCTGTCCCATCGTGGAGATCGCGTTCGGCGGCCTCGTCAAGACGAGTTGGGAGCTCGGCGGCGCCGTGCGCTCCGATTCGCGCGATCTCGGCTACGCGGTCGGCGAGGGTCTGGCCGCCCTGATCGCGGATGGGCGGCTCGCGGCGATCTGCGCGCGGCATGGGGTGGGTTTCCGCCCGCCGAACGGGTTCTGAGCAGGCCCGGATCACCGGGCGAAGCGTGTTCGTGGACAAAAAACTCCAGCGCCGCGCGCGCTGGAGTTTTCTCAGTTTCTCTCTCACACGTCACACTGCATTCGCCGCGAGAACGTCAAAATCTATACGCGAAGCGGCGACCCAAAAATCTTATCTTGGACTTATGGCCAATAACGACGGCGCTCGCGCAAGGCTAGCGTGCCCGTCGAGGCTGCCGCCACAACGGACGCGACGCCACAAGGTCCGCCGGCCGCCGAACAAACCATGAGGAGGATTTCCCGATGAAGGTGCGTGACCGGTTCCTCGCGGCCGTGGGGGCGGCGGCGCTCCTCGCGGGCGCTTCGCAGGCCCTCGCGGCGCCCGACGCCAAAAGCGAGAGCAAGAGCGAGACCAAGAGCGAGAAGCTCGCCGGCGCCGTCAGCAACGAGGCGATCCTCAACGACGCCAAGACCACCGACGACGTCGTCACCTACGGCCTCGGCCTCCAGGCCCAGCGCTACACCCCGCTCAAGGCCATCAACAAGGAGACGATCCAGGGGCTGGTCCCGGCCTACTCGTTCTCCTTCGGCGGCGAGAAGCAGCGCGGCCAGGAGAGCCAAGCGCTGGTCAAGGACGGCGTCCTCTACGTCACCGGCTCGTATTCGCGCCTCTACGCGCTCGATTCGCGCACCGGCGAGAAGCTGTGGGAGTACAATGCCCGCCTGCCGGAGGGCATCCTGCCCTGCTGCGACGTGGTGAACCGCGGCGCCGCGCTCTACAAGGACAAGGTCTATTTCGGCACGCTCGACGCCAAGCTCGTCGCGCTCGACGCCAAGACCGGCAAGGTCGTGTGGCGCAAAGACATCGACGACTTCAAGGCCGGCTACAGCTACACCGCCGCGCCGCTGATCGTGAACGGCAAGATCATCACCGGCGTGTCGGGCGGCGAGTTCGGCATCGTCGGCCGGGTCGAGGCCCGCGACGCGGAGACCGGCGAGGTTCTCTGGAAGCGCCCCGTCATCGAGGGCCATATAGGCGAGCTGAACGGCAAGCCCTCGACCATGACCGGCCAGCTCAACGAGACCTGGCCCGGCGACATGTGGAAATACGGCGGCGGCGCCACCTGGCTCGGCGGCACCTACGACGCCGAGACCAACCTGCTCTACTTCGGCACCGGCAATCCGGGTCCGTGGAACTCGGCGCTGCGCCCCGGCGACAACAAGTGGTCGGCCTCGCGCATCGCGCTGAACCCGGACAACGGCGAGATCGTGTGGGGCTTCCAGACCACGCCGCATGACGGCTGGGACTTCGACGGCGTGAACGAGTTCGTGCCGTTCGATCTCCAGAAGGACGGCAAGACCGTGAAGGCCGGCGCCACCGCCGACCGCAATGGCTTCTTCTACGTCCTCGACCGGACCAACGGGAAGTTCATCTCGGCCGCGCCGTTCGTCGAGAAGATCAGCTGGGCCAAGGGCATCGATCCGAACGGCCGCCCGATCTACGACGACGCCTTCCGCCCCGGCGACCCGTCGAAGTCGGAGGACGGCAAGAAGGGCAAGTCCGTCTTCGCCGTGCCGAGCTTCCTCGGCGGCAAGAACTGGATGCCGATCGGCTACAGCCCCGACACCAAGCTGTTCTACGTGCCCTCGAACGAGTGGGGCATGGATATCTGGAACGAGCCGGTGAACTACAAGAAGGGCGCCGCCTATCTCGGCGCCGGCTTCACCATCAAGCCGATCTTCGAAGACCATATCGGCTCGCTGAAGGCGATCGACCCGGCCACCGGCAAGGTGGTGTGGAACTACAAGAACAAGGCCCCGCTCTGGGGCGGCGTCCTGACCACGGGCGGGAACCTCGTCTTCACCGGCACGCCCGAGGGCTTCCTGAAGGCCTTCGACGCCAAGACCGGCGAGGAAGTCTGGAAGTTCCAGGTCGGCACCGGTGTGGTCTCCTCGCCGATCAGCTGGGAGCAGGACGGCGAGCAGTGGATCGGCGTCGCGGCCGGCTGGGGCGGCGCGGTCCCGCTCTGGGGCGGCGAGGTGGCCAAGTCCACCGCGGGCATCAACCAGGGCGGCAGCTTCTGGGCCTTCAAGCTGCCGAAGAAGCTGGCGGCGCGCTGAAAGAACGAGGCCGGCGCCCTGCGGCGCCGGCCCGCGTCATCCGATGAAAGAAAAGCCCCCGGGCCGCGCGAGCGCCCCGGGGGTTCGTCGTTCTGGACCAAGCGGGGCGGGTCAGGCCCATTGGCGCTCGGCGAGGCGGGCCTCGTAGGCCGCGATCGACGGCGCCTTGTCGGCGAGCGTCAGGCCGATCTCGTCGAGGCCGTTGAGCAGGCTGTGCTTGCGGCCCTCGTCGATGTCGAAATGTAGCGTGCCGCCATCCGGCCCCTTGATGGTCTGGGCGGCGAGATCGATCGTGAGCGTCGCGTTGGCGCCGCGCTCGGCGTCCTGGAACAGCTTCTCGAGATCCTCGGGCGAGACGATGATCGCCAGGATGCCGTTCTTGGCGCAGTTGTTGAAGAAGATGTCGGCGAAGCTCGTCGAGATCACGCAGCGGATGCCGAAATCGGCCAGCGCCCAGGGGGCGTGCTCGCGGGAGGAGCCGCAGCCGAAATTGTCGCCGACCACGAGAACCTTGGCGTTGCGGTAGGCCGGCTGGTTGAGGATGAACTCGGGATTCTCCGAGCCGTCGTCGTTGTAGCGCATCTCGGAGAAGAGCCCCTGGCCGAGGCCGGTGCGCTTGATCGTCTTGAGATACTGTTTCGGGATGATCCGGTCGGTGTCGACGTTGATGATCCGCATGGGCGCGGCGACGCCCTCCAGGGTCGTGAACTTTTCCATGGCACTTCTCGAAACCGTCGCGCGGACGGGCTATGCTGGTCCCGTACCGATGTCCGGCGCGTTCTAGCAGCGGGGCCGCCGTGCCGGAAGGCGTGTGGACGCGGCCCGCCCGACCGGCCTCCCCGTTGCCGTCCCGGCCGTCGCTCCGCGATGGGGGTTCCTGCACGACATGGCCGATACATCCGACACCTTCAAGAAGGCGCCCAAGCGCAAGCCCTCCAAGGGGAAGAGCGTGGCGGTGTCGCCCGAGATGCGGGCGGCCTATGCCGACATGATCAAGGAACACAGCGACAAGCAGGACAGCTACGAGCGCCATCTGCGCCAGGACGAGCCGAAGCGGCGCTGACCCGCACCCACGAAAAAGCCTGTGCCGTTCCCGCGGAAACGGCACAGGCTCAGGGTCAACGGAGCCGGATGGAGGGCGTCGCCGTTACGGCATCGCCTTCAGCGTGCCGGCCTCGATCACGTCCTCGACGGTGCGCAGGCCCGCCCGGGTGGCATTGACGAGCACCGCCATGTTGCCCGGCGGGTGCTGGTTCTTCCACATCTTGGTGTGGGCGGCCGGGATCTTGTCCCAGGGCAGGACCTCGCTCATGCAGGGGTCGATGCGCCGGTCGATCACGAACTGGTTGGCGGCCGAGGCCTGTTTGAGGTGGGCGAAATGCGAGCCCTGGATACGCTTCTGGCGCATCCAGACGTAGCGGGCGTCGAAGGTGATGTTGAAGCCGGTGGTGCCGGCGCAGAACACGATCATGCCGCCGCGCTTGGCCACCAGGGTCGAGACCGGGAAGGTCGACTCGCCCGGATGCTCGAACACGATGTCGACATCGTTGCCCTTGCCGGTGATGTCCCAGATCGCCTTGCCGAACTTCCGGGCTTCCTTGAGCCAGGTGTTGTATTCCGGCGAGTTGACCTTCGGCAGCTGGCCCCAGCAATCGAAGTCCTTGCGGTTGATGACGCCCTTGGCGCCCAGGCTCATCACGTAGTCGCGCTTCGACTCGTCGGAGATCACCGCGATGGCGTTGGCGCCCGAGGCCGCGCAGAGCTGGACCGCGAACACGCCGAGACCACCGGAGGCGCCCCAGACCAGCACGTTCTGGCCCGGACGCACGGTGTGCGGCGCGTGGCCGAACAGCATGCGGTAGGCGGTGGCGAGGGTGAGGGTGTAGCAGGCCGCCTCTTCCCAGGTGAGGTGCTGGGGCCGCTTCATCAGCTGGCGCGACTGCACCCGGCAGAACTGCGCGAAGGAGCCGTCGCCCGTCTCGTAACCCCAGATGCGCTGCGAGGGCGAGAACATCGGGTCGCCGCCGTTGCACTCCTCGTCGTCGCCGTCGTCGCGGTTGCAGTGGACGATGACCTCGTCGCCGACCTTCCAGCGCTTCACCTTGGCGCCGACCTTCCAGACGATGCCGGAGGCGTCGGACCCGGCGATGTGGTACTCGCCCTTGTGCACGTCGAACGGCGAGATCGGCTCGCCCAGGCCGGCCCAGACGCCGTTGTAGTTCACGCCCGCGGCCATGACGTAGACGAGCACCTCGTCATCGCCGATATCCCACACCGGCAGCACTTCGAGCTGGTGCGACTGCTCCGGCGGCCCGTGCCGCTCGCGGCGGATCGCCCAGGCATACATCTTGGCCGGCACGTGGCCGAGCGGCGGGATCTCGCCGAGCTCGTAAAGGTCCTTGGCTTCCGCCGTCTGGCCGCTCCAGGCCGGCGCTGCGCTTGCAGCCATCGTGGCTCTCCCTCTCATATCAGTGGTCCGCCCGGACACGCCGCGCGAACTTGGCTGACGCTATAAGCATGATGTTTCAGGCCTTCCAAGTGGCCTAAAAGGCGACTGCCCGAACCACCCGCACAAAAAACCTGCGCCGCTTCGCGACAAAATCTTTGAATACAAAATTTACTTGAGGTGATGGCACGGCGGCCGGGCGCGCGAGATTGGGCCGCCATCACGGGACGCTGTGGCGGAATCTTGCCACGCCGGAAAACGCCGGCGAACCGATCGCCGCCGCCCTGGCCCGCGGCGACCCTTGAGGTTCGTCGTGGCGGTGCGGCGCGCCGGGACAGCGCGCCGACCCCATGGCGCCGGCCCGGCCCGTGCCGCCGCAAGCAACGCCGGACGCGTTCCGTACGGATGTTCCGACAAAAATCTCAGAAAATGACGGGATTAAACGTCGAACCAAGGCTTGTGCGCTGGAGCACGTGGCCGGAAATACTGACGAATTATTGGGCGGTTGTCGCGCGTTTCATCAGTATCTGCCACCTTCAGGAGCATCGTCTTGCAGCGCGTCGTCCTCAGTCTCTCGCTGACCCTCGCTTTGATCGCCACCAGCGTCCTGCCGGCCGCGTCCCGTCCAGGGCCGGGACAGGAGCGTCGTGCCGCCGCCGCGGCGGCCAAGCGCCCCGCGCCGCACTGGTCGAGCATCGGGCCCGATCTCCAGCCGGTCGGCGTTCGGACCTCCCCCAGTTCCGCCGGCCTGCCGACGATCCCGTTCCCGGGCTGGAGCCACGGTTCGAGCCGCTGTGACGTCGTCGTGAAGCGCCCGGGCGGCAATCCGACCCAGGACATGACCGGCTCGATCGGCCACGCGAAGAGCCACAACAGCAACGGGGGGGCCGGCCGGATGCGGGTCTGCGGCGGCGCGCGCTGAGCGGGTCCGACCGGAGACGGCCCCGCGCCCGCGGGGTCGGCTCCGGCCTCCGGTCGGACGGTCCGGCCGCGAAATTCCCTTGGCCGGCGCGTCAGGTTTTTCTCAAAGCGCCATCCCGGATCCTCGCCCTTTCTTCCAGATGACGAGCCGCGACGGCTTCGCTACGGTGCCGCGAAGCCCGCGCCCCCGCGCGGAAAACAAGTAACGTCATACGGAGTCGAGGGGATGAGCGGAAACGCGAACGTCGCCGAGGTCAAGCGCGACAAGCCCTGGCTGATCCGGACCTATGCCGGCCACTCGAACGCGGCGGAATCGAACAAGCTCTATCGCGGCAACCTCGCCAAGGGGCAGACCGGCCTGTCGGTCGCCTTCGATCTGCCGACCCAGACCGGCTACGATCCCGACCACGAGCTCGCCCGCGGCGAGGTCGGCAAGGTCGGCGTCTCGGTGGCGCATCTCGGCGACATGCGGACCCTGTTCGACCAGATTCCGCTGGCGCAGATGAACACCTCGATGACGATCAACGCCACGGCGCCGTGGCTGCTGTCGCTCTATCTCGCGGTGGCCGAGGAGCAGGGCGCCCCGTTGTCGGCGCTCCAGGGCACCACCCAGAACGACATCATCAAGGAATATCTCTCGCGTGGGACCTACGTGTTCCCGCCCGCGCCCTCGCTCCGGCTCACCAAGGACGTGATCCTGTTCACGACCAAGGAAGTCCCGAAGTGGAACCCGATGAACGTCTGCTCCTACCACCTGCAGGAGGCGGGCGCGACGCCGGTTCAGGAGCTGTCCTACGCGCTGGCCATCGCCATCGCGGTGCTCGACACGGTGCGCGACGACCCCGATTTCGACGAGGCGGGCTTCTCCGACGTGTTCAGCCGCATCTCGTTCTTCGTGAACGCCGGGATGCGGTTCATCACCGAAATCTGCAAGATGCGGGCCTTCGCCGAGCTGTGGGACGAGATCGCGCAGGAACGCTACGGCATCACCGACGCTAAGAAGCGCATCTTCCGCTACGGCGTGCAGGTCAACAGCCTCGGACTGACCGAGCAGCAGCCCGAGAACAACGTTCACCGCATCCTCATCGAGATGCTGGCGGTGACGCTGTCGAAGCGGGCCCGCGCCCGCGCGGTGCAGCTGCCGGCCTGGAACGAGGCGCTCGGCCTGCCGCGGCCCTGGGACCAGCAATGGTCGATGCGGATGCAGCAGATCCTCGCCTTCGAGACGGACCTGCTCGAATACGACGACATCTTCGACGGGTCCAAGGTGATCGAGGCCCGCGTCGAGGCGCTCAAGGAGCAGACCCGGGCCGAACTGGCGCGCATCGCCGAACTCGGCGGCGCGGTCACCGCCGTCGAGGCGGGCGAGCTGAAGCGGGCGCTGGTGGAATCGAACGCCAAGCGCATCGCCGCCATCGAGCGCGGCGAGCAGATCGTCGTCGGCGTCAACAAGTGGGAGCAGGGCGAGCCCTCGCCGCTGACCGCCGGGGAGGGGGCGATCTTCACGGTCTCCGAGACCGTCGAAATGGAGGCCGAGGCCCGCATCCGCGAATGGCGCGCCAAGCGCGACGAGCGGGCGGTGGCCACGGCCCTCGACGCGCTGGAGGCGGCGGCCCGCTCGGGGGCCAACATCATGCCGCCCTCGGTGGCCGCCGCGAAGGCCGGCGTGACCACGGGCGAGTGGGGCGGGCGCCTGCGCGAGGTGTTCGGCGAGTATCGCGCGCCCACCGGCGTGACGCTCCAGACCGCCTCCTCCGGGGCGGCCGAGGAGGCCAAGCTCCTCATCGCCGATCTCGGCGAGCGCCTCGGCGAGACCCCGAAGCTCGTGGTCGGCAAGCCGGGCCTCGACGGCCATTCCAACGGCGCCGAGCAGATCGCCCTGCGCGCCCGGGATGTCGGCTTCGACGTGACCTATGACGGGATCCGCCAGACCCCGAGCGAGATCGTCGCCAAGGCGGCGGAGCGGGGCGCCCACGTCATCGGCCTGTCGATCCTCTCGGGCAGCCACGTGCCGCTGGTGCGCGAGGTGAAGGCGAAGCTGCGCGAGGCCGGCCTCGACCACGTGCCGGTCGTCGTCGGCGGCATCATCTCGCCGGAGGACGAGCTGGTGCTCAAGAATATGGGGGTGACCGCGGTCTACACGCCCAAGGATTACGTGCTCGACAAGATCATGGTCGGGCTCGCCAAGGTCGTGGATCGCGCCCTCGACAAGCGGGCCGCCGACAAGGCGGATGCGGCGGCCGGACGCCCAGGCGCGCCGCGTCCCGAGCAGGTGTTCTGAGAGCGGCCCCATAAGGGTCCAGGCTCACGGCCCGGACCCGTTGTCCGGTGAGCGGCCCCGGGATGACGGGGCCCGCTCCCGGCTCGCTTCAGAGGGAGCGCGGGGGGGGGCCGCTACGCCGGCCGGAGCAGCACGTGCTTCTTGCGGCCGAACGAGAGCTTGATCACGCCCTCGGCCGTCGCATCGCTCGGCCCCAGCACCGCCTTCTCGTCGGTGAGCTGGACGTCGTTGACCCGCAGGCCGCCGCCCTTGATCTGGCGGCGGGCCTCGCTCGTGGACGGCACGAGCTTGGCGTAGTCCGGCCCGAAGGCGGTGAGCACGCCGAGCCCGGCCTCCAGCACCGCCCGCGGCACCGTGACGGTCGGCAGCGAATCGGCCAGCGTCCCCTCGACGAAGGTCTTCCGCGCGGTCTCGGCAGCGCTCTGCGCGGCCTCGGCGCCGTGCATCAGACGGGTCGCCTCGGTGGCGAGGACCGTTTTGGCTTCGTTGATCTCGGCACCCTGCAGGGCGGAGAGCCGCGCGATCTCGTTCATCGGCAGCAGCGTGAACAGCTTGAGGAAACGCGCCACGTCGGCATCCTCGGTGTTGCGCCAGAACTGCCAGTAATCGTAGGGCGGCAGCATCCCGGCATCGAGCCACACGGCGCCGGCAGCGGTCTTGCCCATCTTGGCGCCCGAGGCCGTGGTCAGCAGCGGGCAGGTCAGCCCGTAGAGCTGGGGCGTGCCCATGCGGCGGCCGAGATCGATCCCGTTGACGATGTTGCCCCACTGATCGGACCCGCCCATCTGCAGGCGGCAGCCGTAGCGGCGGCTGAGTTCGGCGAAGTCGTAGGACTGGAGGATCATGTAGTTGAACTCCAGGAACGACAGCTCCTGATCGCGCTCCAGCCGCAGCCGGACGCTGTCCATCGACATCATCCGGTTGACGGAGAAATGGCGGCCGACATCGCGCAGCATGTCGATGTAGTTGAGCTTCGTCAGCCACTCGGCGTTGTCGACCATGATCGCGTCGGCTTCGTCCGCGCCGAAGGTCAGGAACCGGTCGAAGGTCTTGCGGATGCCGTCCTTGTTGGCCTCGATCTGCTCCAGCGTCAGGATCTTGCGCGCCTCGTCGCGGCCCGACGGGTCGCCGACGCGGGTGGTGCCGCCGCCCATGAGCGCGATCGGCCGGCCACCGGTCGCTTGCAGCCAGTGCAGCATCATGATCGAGAGCAGGTGGCCGACATGGAGCGAGGCCGCGGTGCAGTCATAGCCGACATAGGCCGTGAGCCGCCCCTCGCGCGCCGCCGCGTCGATGCCCTCGATGTCGGAGGCCTGATGGATGTAGCCGCGCTCGGTCAGCACCCTCAGGAAATCGGATTGCGGCGCGAAGCTCTCGGCGGTCATGGCGGTCTCGAAGGTGGGGCGGCGCGACAGGCGCGCGGAGCCCGTGCTAGCTCGGATCGGGCCGAAGGGATGGGCCGGCTCTTAGCAAACCGATCTCGGAAACGCACGGGGACAGCGGCACATGACGACGCGGCGGGCGATCGGGCTGATGAGCGGCACCTCGCTCGACGGGATCGACGTGGCCCTGATCGAGAGCGACGGGACCCGCCTGCGCGTCCTGCGCAGCGGCAATGACCGCGTCGCGGCGCTCGGGCCGACGGGCTATCGCGGCTATGCGGAAGACGAGCGGGCGCTCCTGACGCGGGCCCTGCGCGACGCCGAGGCGGTGACGGCGCGAACCGACCGGCCCGGCTGCCTGCCCGAGGCGGAGGCCTTCCTGACCCGCGCCCATGCCGAGGCAATCGAGGCGTTCCTTGCACAGAACGGGCTGACGCCCAATGAGATCGACGTGGTCGGCTTCCATGGCCAGACCGTTTTGCACCGTCCGCGCGAGGGGCTGACGGTGCAGATCGGGGACGGGGCGGCCCTGGCGCAGCGCCTCGGCATCCCGGTGGTCGCCGATCTCCGCGCCGAGGACGTGGCCCGCGGCGGCCAGGGCGCGCCGCTGGTGCCGGTGTTCCATCGGGCGCTCGCCGAGGCGGCCGGCTATGCCGGGCCGCTCGCGGTCCTCAACATCGGCGGCGTCGCCAACGTGACGCTGATCGATTCGGGGGGCGGGATGCTGGCCTTCGACACCGGCCCCGGCAATGCGCCGGTCAACGACTGGATGAAGGAGCGTGAGGGCGCGCCCTTCGACCGCGACGGCACCCGCGCGGCGCAGGGGAGGGTGGACGAGGCGCTGGTCGCGTGGCTGCTCCGGCACCCGTATTTCGAGGCGGTGCCGCCGAAATCGCTGGACCGCCACTGGTTCTCGCACAAGCTCGCCGGCCATCTCGGCACCGCCGACGGCGCCGCGACGCTGACCGCCTTCGCGGCCCGCGCCATCCGGGCGAGCCTCGACCATGCCTCCGAGCGCCCGACCCGCTGGATCGTGGCCGGCGGCGGGGCACGGAACCGGACCCTGGTGGCGATGCTCCAGGACCTGCTCGACACCGAGATCGTAAACGCCGACGCGCTCGGCTGGTCCGCCGACTTCCTCGAGGCGCAGGCCTTCGCCTATCTGGCGCTGCGCTCGGTCGAGGGGCTGCCGATCACCTTCCCGAGTACCACCGGGGTCTCCGCCCCGGCGCCGGGCGGGGTGCTGCATCGCCCGTGAGCGTCCGTTCGTGAGGCGCCGTTCTTGAGCCTTGGCCATGCCCTGCGCCGTATCATCCGAGAGTACCCGCTCGCCCGGCTCGATCCACCGGCCGGGCACCCGCTCGCCCATGTGATCCGGAAGGGCGCGGCGGACGAGTTGCGCGCCGCGCTGGCCCCCCTTGGCGGACCCTACCTCGTCAAGGGCAGTCCCGGGCGCGGCACCCGCTGGGCCGCCGTGCCCTGGCTGGCCGCCTTCGACCCCGCGGTCACCACCAGCGCGACGCGGGGCTACTACCTCGTCTACCTCTTCCCGGCCCATCGCGAGGCGGTGCACCTGTCGCTGGTACAGGGGACGGTGGCGGCGATTCGCGCGCATGGACCGCGGGCCGCTGCCCATCTGCGCACGAGCGGCGCGGCCGTACGGGCGCGTCTGACCGATTTCGCGGAGGCGCTGCCGGTGGCCGAGATCACCCTCGGCAGCGCGGGCGAATTGCCCGAGGGCTACGAGGCCGCCCACATCCTGGGCCTCACCTACGGGCTCGCCGACCTCGCCGACGAGCGACGCCTCTGGTCCGATCTCGCTCACGGCGTGGCCGCATACCGGGCGCTGAAGGCGCGGGGCGGGCTGATGGGCGACGAATTTGTGCCCCACGGCATCCCGCGCTAAGGCACGCGCGCCATGTCCCACAACAGCTTCGGCCACCTGTTCCGCGTTACCACCTTCGGCGAGAGCCACGGCGTCGCGCTCGGCTGCGTGGTGGACGGCTGCCCGCCCGGACTGCCGCTGGACGCGGACGACATCCAGGCCGAGCTCGACCGGCGCAAACCCGGCCAGTCGCGCTTCACCACGCAGCGCCGCGAGCCGGATCAGGTGAAGATCCTGTCGGGCGTGTTCGGCGACGACCGCACCGGCGGGCGCCCGCTCACCACCGGGACGCCGATCGCCCTGATGATCGAGAACACCGACCAGCGCTCGAAGGATTATTCGGAGATCCGCGACAGCTACCGGCCGGGCCACGCCGACTACACCTACGACGCCAAATACGGTTTCCGCGATTATCGCGGCGGCGGTCGCTCCTCCGCGCGCGAGACCGCGGCCCGCGTCGCGGCCGGCGCCATCGCCCGCAAGGTCATCCCCGGCATCACCATCCGGGCGGCCCTCGTGCAGATGGGCCCGCATGCCATCGACCGCTCCCGCTGGGACTGGGACGAGGTCGGGCGAAACCCGTTCTTCTGCCCCGACCCAGAGGCCGCGGCGCTCTATGAAACCTACCTCGACGCCATCCGAAAAGACGGCTCGTCGGTCGGTGCCGTGATCGAGGTGGTGGCGGAGGGCGTGCCCCCGGGCCTCGGGGCGCCGGTCTACGGCAAGCTCGACGCCGATCTCGCCGCCGCCATGATGTCGATCAACGCGGTCAAGGGCGTCGAGATCGGCGACGGCTTCGCGGCAGCGGCCTTGCGCGGCGAGGACAACGCCGACGAAATGCGCGCCGGCAATGGCGGGCGCCCGCGCTTCCTCGCCAACCATGCCGGCGGCATCCTGGGCGGAATCTCGTCCGGCGAGCCGGTGGTGGTGCGCTTTGCCGTGAAGCCGACCTCCTCGATCCTGACGCCGCGCCAGAGCGTGACGCGCGACGGCCAGGACATCGACCTGATCACCAAGGGCCGCCACGACCCCTGCGTCGGCATCCGCGCCGTTCCCGTCGCCGAGGCGATGATGGCATGCGTGCTGGCCGATCATTATCTGCGTCATCGCGGGCAGGTCGGCGAGCGCGCCTGATCCACCCTCGGACACGAACGAGACGAAGCCAGTGCCCCATTGCAGCGTCACCGAGGCCATCGAGGCCTTCGCCCGCGGCGAGATCGTGGTCGTCACCGACGACGACGATCGCGAGAACGAGGGCGATCTCGTCGTCGCCGCCTCGCTCTGCACGCCGGAGAAGATGGCCTTCATCATCCGCAACACCTGCGGCATCGTCTGCGCGCCGATCACGCTCGCCGAGGCGCGCCGCCTCCATCTCGACCCCATGGTGGCCTCGAACGACGCTCCCCTCGGCACCGCCTTCACGGTGACGGTGGACGTGCGCCACGGGCTCACCACCGGCATCTCCGCCGAGCAGCGCTGCAACACCGTCCGCGCGCTGGCCAACGGCAACATGGGCGCCAACGATTTCGTCCGCCCCGGCCACGTCTTCCCGCTGATCGCCCGCGACGGCGGCGTGCTCATGCGCTCGGGGCACACCGAGGCCGCGGTCGATCTGTGCAAGCTCGCCGGCCTTCCCGCCGTCGGCGTCATCTGCGAACTCGCCAACGACGACGGCACCGTGATGAAGGGGCCGCAGATCGACGCGTTCTCGGAGCACCATGGCCTCAAGCGGGTCTCGGTGGCCGACCTGATCGCCTACCGCCAAGCCCGGGACCGGCTGGTCGAGCGGGTCGGCACCTTCCCGGTCAAGACCGAGTTCGGCCCGATGACGGGCTACGCCTACGTCACGCCGTTCGAGCCGATCCAGCAATTCGCCTTCGTCCACGGAAACATCGGCGACGGGCGCAACCTGCTGGTGCGCCTGCACCGCTCCAACGTGGTCGCCGACGTGATCGAGGGCGGGCGCCAGATCGAGGGCGTGATGCGCCGTTTCGCGGCGGAGGGGAGAGGCGTCCTCGTCTATCTCCGCGACGGCACGGCGGGCGTGCCGCTCAATCGCTACGCCGACGAGGGAGCCGAGGCCCAGCGGGTGCGCCAGTGGCGTGAAGTGGGGCTCGGCGCGCAGATCCTGCGCGATCTCGGCGTGGTCTCGATCCGCAACCTGTCGTCCTCGTCACGCTCCTATGTCGGCCTTTCGGGCTTCGGCATCGAGCTGGCCGGCGAGGAGCCGCTGGAAGGGTGACCCCTTCCGCTCTCCTCAAGCCCCCCTTGCGGCCAAGCGCGGCCGCTCCCAGGTCCCAGGAGGCGGCCGGCGCGCCGCCCTTCGGAAGGGAGCACCGCATGGCCCTTGTTTCCTGTCCCGCCTGCGACCACCGCGTCTCCGAGACGGCAGTGGCCTGCCCGTCCTGCGGTCATCCGGGCGCGGGCGGCCGCCACGGCGTAATTCCCACCCTCGGCAGGGTCGCCGGGACCTATGTCTCGGCCAACGCCTTCTCCGAGCTCGTCCTGGGCAGCGTCATGTTCGTCTGCGTGGCCGCCGTGCTGATCACCCTGATCCTCGCGGGCCGATAGGGTCGACATCCGATCCGCCGGACGATGCGGCGATCACGCTTCGCGCAGCCATTTCCACACGTGCTGCACCGTCCCCTGACCGCTGATCCGCTGGACTACGCGACGCTCGCCCCGCCAAGCCTGGGGCGGGACGCCGTAGCGGTGGCGGAAGCTGCGGCTGAGTTGCGAGATACTGCTGAAGCCGAACACCTCGGCCAATCGGCTGAGGGTGCGTGTCTCGAGGGGATCGGCAAGAGCGTCGCGCACCGCCTCCAGGCGCTCGCCTTGCACGAAGTGCATCACGCCGCCCTCCGGTTCGAACAACCGGTAGAGGGTGGCGCGCGAAACCTGCATCTGCCCCGCGATGAACTCGGGCGAAAGATCGGGCCGCGACAGGTTCGCCTGCACGATCATCCTGGCCAGCGCCATCAGGCCGCCGTCGAGCTCGTGGCCGTCCAGCACGTCCGTCGCCTTCGAGCCATCGAGCAGGCGGCGCAGGAAGGCCACGAATTCATCTGCGAGCGCAGGGGCCTCGTGGGCCCGGGTGGTCGGCAACCGACGGTAGACGTCCAAGAGGCGCGCGGCCAGCAGCCGGTTGCGGGCCGTATCGAAGCGCAGGCCGTGTCCCTCGATCGGCAGCCCATGGAGGCGGAAGCTCGGTACGGCGATGCCGATCACATCGGCTCGGTCGAGCGTTCCGTCGAGCGGGGAACGGCGGGGGATGAAGGTCACGGTGCCGCGCGAGGCCGAGACCGGTTTGCCCGCGACGGTGCCCTGGAAGCGGCCGGATCGGTACAATTGGACCATGTATTGGTCGGGGCCGGCCTCGACGCGCTTGCTGTCACGCTGGAGCCGCTGGGTCGAGAGCAGCGAGCGCTGGGTGACGAGGTCGCCGATCTGGTACGCGATGTTGGTGCCGGAAGGCAGTGGGGCGGAGGGCGTTGCCGGACTCACCGCGTACATCGGCGCCAAGAGGGTGCGCCATTGCTCGAAGGCCTCTCCGGGCGGCAAGCCCGACGTCTTGAGGAAGAAGTGCGGAAGGCCCTTTTCGGCCGACATGATGTCTACGCCCGACAGGCCGGGGCGTCCGGCACCGGAGCCGCTCGGCGCGCGATTTTAGGCGGGCTCCCAAGGGCCGAGCAAGCTGTTCGCCCCTGCGCCAACTCGGCTTCGCAAACACGAATCCGAGATGCCTCCGGGCTGATCGAGCGGGGTCGGCCTCGGCGGCCTCCGGATGCGTTCGACAGGCTTCTCTCAGCACACAGGCGGTCGCACAGGTCCATACCGAAACGCTCACCGGCCGCGAACCTCGCCGGACGATGGGCGCCCCCTCTCGGGCCGATGCGCGCGCTTCGTGACGGCGGGTGCGATCGCGCGGTCGGGCAATCCCGTCCGCGCGTCGCGGGCGCCGAATCACCGCCCCATCAGCGCGTCCATATGGGCGGCGACGGAGCGGCCGAGGCCGTCGAGGCTGTAGCCGCCCTCCAGGATCGACACGATCCGACCGCCCGCGTGCCGGTCGGCGACCTCCATCAGGCGGCGCGTCGCCCAGCCGAAATCGGCCTCCTCGAGCTGCACGTTGCCGAGCGGGTCGAGCTTGTGGGCGTCGAACCCCGCCGAGATCACGATGAGGTCCGGCTTGAAGGCCTCGAGCCGGGGCAGGATGCGGGCCTCGAACGCCTCCCGGAACACCGCCCCGTCGTCGAAGGCGCGCAGGGGCACGTTGACGATGGTGTCGTGGTCGCCCCGCTCGCTCGTTGCGCCGGAGCCGGGGAAGAGCGGCATCTGGTGGGTCGAGGCGTAGAGCACGCTCTTGTCGGACCAGAAGATGTCCTGCGAGCCGTTGCCGTGGTGGACGTCCCAGTCGACCAGCGCCACCCGCTCCGCACCGAACGCCTTCTGGGCGTGACGCACCGCGATGGCGGCGTGGTTGAACAGGCAGAACCCCATGGCACGGGAGATCTCGGCATGGTGGCCCGGGGGGCGCATGGCGACGAAGGCGTTGGCGCATTCGCCCTTCATCACCGCGTCCACCGCGTGATTCGAGCCGCCGATGGCGTGCAGGCAGGTGTTGAGCGTGCCCGGCGACATCAGCGTGTCGGAATCGATCTGGAGCAGACCTTCCGTGGGCGAGGCCTCCACGATCGCCTCGACGAAGGCGGCCGGGTGGACGAGTTCGGCGACCGAGGCCTCGGCCTTCGGCGCGTGGGCGCGGACCAGGGCGGCGAATCGCTCGTTCTCCAGAGCGCGCTCCACCGCCTGCATGCGGGCGGGCCGCTCGGGATGGCCGGGTGGGGTCGCGTGTTCGAGCGCGCTCGGATGGGTGACGTACAGGGTGCTCAGGACGGTTCCTCCGGGGCGCTTCTCGGCGTTTGCCCGGACTCCCTTGTAGCCGCCGGGCAACAAGGCCGGCAATTGCGATCACGCGCCCGCGCGTCGTCTACGCGGGCCATCGGATCGGGCCTAAGCTTGGCCATCATCTGTCAACGCTCCCGCCCGCCTCGCCCGCGCGCGGGCCGGATGCAAGCCCGATGCGCCTCTCGTCCGCTCTCTTCCTCGTCGCGGGCCTCGCGCCGCTCACCGCCTGCAACACGCCGACGGCCCAGCAGGCGCCGCCGACCCAGCTCGCAGCCCTGCCGCCCGCCGCGGGCGCACCCGCCGCGGTCCCGGCCCTGCCGCCGGGCCCGGAGCGGGACGCCGCCTGGATGAAGCTCGCGCCCCAGGCCAAGGTCGATCCGGCGCTCACCCGCAGCACCGTCGACTTCGCCACGAAGGAGCCGGTCGGCACCGTGATCGTCGATGCGGGCGAACGGCGGCTCTACCTCGTGCAGCCGGGCGGCAAGGCGCTGCGCTATCCCGTCTCGGTGGGCAAGGCCGGCATGGCCTGGACCGGCCGCGCGGAGATCGACCGCAAGCTCGAATGGCCGGACTGGAACCCGCCGCCGGAGATGATCGGCCGCCGGCCCGACCTGCCGCCGCGGCTCGAGGGCGGCCCCTTCAGCCCCATCGGCGCCCGCGCACTCTACCTCGCGCAGAACCGGAAGGACACGCTGTTTCGCATCCACGGCACCAACGAGCCGGAGCTGATCGGGCAGGCGGTGTCGTCGGGCTGCATCCGCATGCTCAACGAGGACGTGATGGACCTCTACGAGCGCGTCCCGGTCGGGACCAAGGTTGTGGTGCGGTGAACAAAGTCTGACTGCAATGCTGCAAGATTCTTGAAAGGCTCCTTCGTGATCAGGCATTTACCTGAACACGGGTTCAGATTCTGCCATTAACCTCTTCCGATGATCCCGGCCCGTAATGTCAGGACACACAGGGACGAACACCGGCGACAACTGGCCGGGGAGGCATCGGAACCATGACCAACATTGCTCTTCAGCTGTTCTGCGATCGGGTCGTCGCCGCGGGTCGCATCACCGAGGCGGATGTCGCCACGCTCGCTCGCGAGATCCTGCCCGACGGCCTCATGGGCCGCGACGAGGCCGACCTGCTCCTTGCCCTCGACCGGGCCGTGGCCGACCAGCACGAGGGCTTCGCCGCCCTGCTGACCGCCGAGGTCGTGAACTTCTCGGTCTATGGCGAGCGCCCGACCGGCCGGATCACCCGCGAGACCGCCACCTGGCTCGCCGCCTCCATCGCCGGGCGCAAGGGTCCGACCTCGACCGGCAGCCGCATCGCCCGCGAGATCGTGCGCGAGGCCACCGCCAGCGACGAGGCGCTGATCGCCTTCGCCCTCGAGGCCAATCGCTGGGTCCGCCAGCCCGAAGCCGCGCGCGCCCGCCCGATGCCGCTGGCTGCATGATGAATACACTGCACGACCGAGGCCTCGAGCGGGACGGCGCAGCTTCCGCTCTTCGGGCAACTGCTTTATCGGGATGAGATCGGGCCTGCCTTCGGGAGGGGTGGGCCAGGACGGCTCCCCAAGAAGAAGCGGCTGCAATGTTCGAGAAAATCCTGATTGCCAACCGGGGCGAGATCGCCTGCCGTGTGATCAAGACGGCCCGGAAGATGGGCATCAAGACGGTGGCCGTCTATTCTGACGCCGACCGTGACGCCGTCCACGTCGCCATGGCCGACGAGGCCGTCCATATCGGACCGGCCTCCGCCGCGCAGTCCTACCTCGTGATCGAGAAGATCATCGAGGCCTGCAAGCAGACCGGTGCCCAGGCCGTCCATCCGGGCTACGGCTTCCTCTCCGAGCGCGAGGCGTTTCCGAGGGCGCTGGCGGAAGCCGGCATCGTCTTCATCGGTCCTAATCCCGGCGCCATCGCCGCGATGGGCGACAAGATCGAGTCGAAGAAGGCGGCCGCGGCGGCCGAGGTCTCGACCGTGCCCGGCTTCCTCGGCGTGATCGAGAGCCCGGAGCATGCAGTCAAGATCGCCGACGAGATCGGCTATCCGGTGATGATCAAGGCCTCCGCCGGCGGCGGCGGCAAGGGCATGCGCATCGCCGAATCGGCCGACGAGGTCGCCGAGGGCTTCGCCCGCGCCAAGTCCGAGGCCTCGTCCTCCTTCGGCGACGACCGCGTCTTCGTCGAGAAATTCATCACCGATCCGCGCCACATCGAGATCCAGGTGATCGGCGACAAGCACGGAAACGTGATCTACCTGGGCGAGCGCGAATGCTCGATCCAGCGCCGCAACCAGAAGGTCATCGAGGAGGCGCCGTCGCCGCTCCTCGACGAGGAGACCCGGCGCAAGATGGGCGAGCAGGCGGTCGCCCTCGCCAAGGCCGTGAACTACGATTCCGCCGGCACCGTCGAGTTCGTCGCCGGCCAGGACAAGTCCTTCTACTTCCTCGAGATGAACACCCGCCTCCAGGTGGAGCACCCGGTCACCGAGATGATCACCGGGCTCGATCTCGTCGAGCTGATGATCCGGGTCGCCGCGGGCGAGGCGTTGCCACTCGGGCAGTCCGACGTGAAACTCAACGGCTGGGCGGTGGAGAGCCGCGTCTACGCCGAGGACCCGACCCGCAACTTCCTGCCCTCGATCGGCCGGCTCACGGTCTACCAGCCGCCGGAGGAGGGCCAGTTCGGCGAGGCGATCGTCCGCAACGACACCGGCGTGGAGGAGGGCGGCGAGATCGCGATCCACTATGATCCGATGATCGCCAAGCTCGTGACCTGGGCGCCGACCCGCCTCCAGGCGATCGAGTCCCAGGCCCAGGCGCTCGACGCCTTCGCCATCGACGGCATCCGCCACAACATCCCCTTCCTCGCCACCCTGATGGCCCATCCGCGCTGGCGCGAGGGACGGCTCTCGACGGGCTTCATCAAGGAGGAGTTCCCGGAGGGCTTCTCCGCCCCCGAGCCCGTGGGCACGATCGCGCTGCGGCTGGCGGCGGTGGCGGCGGCGATCGATCACAAGCTCAACGTCCGCAAGCGCGGCATCTCCGGCCAGATGCGCGACCCGAGCCTGCTCTCGTTCGAGCGCGAGCGCGTGGTGGTTTTGTCCGGTCA
The DNA here is from genome assembly GCF_920984675.1 of Methylobacterium sp. Leaf118. GTDB lineage: Bacteria > Pseudomonadota > Alphaproteobacteria > Rhizobiales > Beijerinckiaceae > Methylobacterium. The sequence goes on along the minus strand of NZ_CAKLBV010000038.1, from coordinate 11,039 downwards.
GCGCTTCGATGTGACCGTCGACACGGTGGGCAACGATCTGCACGTGACCGGCGAGGACGGCGCCGTGGTGCCGGTGCGCAGCGATTGGCGGCCGGGCGAGCCGGTCTGGTCCGGCACCGTCGGCGCCGACTCCGTCGCGATTCAGGTGCGCCCGCTGCTCAACGGCGTGTTCCTGCAGCATGCGGGCGCCGCAGCCGAGGCCCGCGTCTTCACCCGCCGCGAGGCGGAGTTGGCCGCCCTGATGCCGGTCAAGGAGAATGCCGGCTCCGGCAAGCAGCTGCTCTGCCCGATGCCGGGTCTGGTCAAGCAGATCATGGTCGCCGAGGGCCAGGAGGTGAAGAACGGCGAGGCGCTCGCCATCGTCGAGGCGATGAAGATGGAGAACGTCCTGCGGGCCGAGCGGGACGGCAAGGTCGCCAAGATCGCTGCCAAGGAAGGCGACAGCCTCGCGGTCGACGCGGTCATCATGGAGTTCGAGTGAGCGGGCCGAAAGGTCCGCGAACCGCGCTCTCGACACGCCGATCCGGCACCCGGCGTCCGGCTTCGACGCGGGGCCCTCGGCGGCTGCGGCCGTCGCGTCCTGGCCTCCGCTTCGGCCCATGAGGGGCGATCGGGCGCGTCGGAGCGCCCGCGAAGCCCGGACCGTCCCGCAGCGCCCGTCACCGTCTCGAACGCATGCCGCTCTACTTCGCCTACGGCGCCAACATGGACGCCGCCGCCATGGCCCAGCGCTGCCCGGCCTCGCGGCTGATCGGGCGCGGGCGGCTGATGCGGCACCGCTTCGTCATCATGCGGGAGGGCTGGGCCTCCGTGATCCGCGCGCCCGGCGCCACGGTCTGGGGCGTCGTGTGGGAGCTGGCGCTCTCCGACGTGCCGGCCCTTGACCGCTACGAGGGCGTGGCCGGCGGGCTCTACGTGAAGGCGCACCAGCCGGTGGTCACCGAGGCCGGGGTGAAGCGCGCGCTGATCTATCTCGGTCGCAGTCCACCCCCCGGCATGCCGCGGCCGGGCTATCTCGAGGCCGTGATCGCCGCCGGACAGGCCGCGCAGCTGCCCGGCCTCTATCTCCAGGAGATCCGCGGCTGGCAGCGCCGCGCCCCGGCCTGACCGGGACGGGGGGCCGTGCTAACGGTCCCGGCTCGGGGAAACGGCGAGGGCGGGAGGTCGATCGTTGAGCGCTGACGTGAAGACGGTCCGGGCCGTGATGTCGGGACGCGTGCAGGGCGTGGCCTACCGCGCCTGGACGCGCAAGCGCGCGCGGGCGCATGGCGTGTCCGGCTGGGTCCGGAACCGGCCCGACCGGACCGTCGAGGCCCTGTTCGCCGGCCCCGTCGCCGCCGTCGATGCCCTGCTGGCCGAGTGCCACCGCGGCCCCTTCGCGGCGCGGGTGGACGCGGTCGCGGTCGAGCCCGCCGAGCCCTTCGCCGGGGCGGGCTTCGAGATCCGGACGTAGAGCGGCGCCAGGGCCCGTCGGCCTTGCCGAGCCTGCCCCTTCTTCGGCGAGGGGGCGGCCCGCCCCGCGAGGGCTTGCCCAGAGGGCCCCGTGCCTGTAGCCGCCGGTCATGTCACGGAACGGCATCGGCGCGGCGGCTTGAATGATGTGGGATCTGCGCGCCTTCTCGCCGGTCGATCTCGCCGCGCTCACCTTCTTCGTGGCGGCCTGGGCGATCTACAGCTTCGCCGTGAACCGGCAGGGCCAGCGCCTGAGCCTCAGCCAGATCATGAACCGGCAGCGCCGCAAATGGGCGACCGAGATGATCGGCCGCGACAACCGGGTCGTCGACACGACGATCAACGCCTCGCTCCAGAACGGTACCGCCTTCTTCGCCTCGACCTCGCTGATCGCCCTCGGCTCGGTGCTGACCCTGTCGCGCTCGGGCGACGACGTGCTGAACCTGTTCTCGGAATTGCCGTTCGGCTCGACCACCACCCGGGCGACCTGGGAGATCAAGGTGGCGGGGCTCGCGGTGGTGTTCGTCTATGCTTTCTTCAAGTTCGCCTGGGCCTACCGGCTGTTCAACTACGGCGCCATCCTGATCGGTGCGGTGCCGCCCAAGGGCTCCGGCGCCTCGCCCGAGGCCATGCGGCGCGCGTCCGAGCGGGTGGCCTCGATGAACGTCGCGGCCGGCAAGCACTTCGCCAAGGGCCAGCGCGCCTTCCTGTTCGCTCTGGCCTATCTGGGCTGGTTCGTGAGCGCGCCGGTGATGATGGCCGCCACCGCCGCCGCGGTCTGCGTGATGTGGCGGCGTCAGTTCTTCTCCGACATTCGCGCCGCTCTGCTCGCCGAGGAGGATCATGATGGCCAGTGAGGCCGAGATCGAGGAGACGATGCTGCGTCTCGTCACCGAGCGGGGGCCGGGCAAGACCTGCTGCCCATCCGAGGTCGCTCGCGCCCTCGGCGGCTCGCATCCCGACCTTTGGGGGCCGTTGATGCAGCCGGTGCGGCGCGTCGCCGTGCGCCTGACGAAGGCCGGGCAGCTGCAGATCCTGCGCAAGGGCAAGCCCGTCGCCGACCCGGACGATTTCCGGGGGATCTACCGGCTCGGCCCGGTCGCGTGAGCCGTCAGGGCGCCGGCAGCACCGCGTCGGTGTAACCGGCGTAGCGATAGGCGACCATCCCGATCCATTCCTTCACGCCGATGTCGAACTCCGACAGACCATCCGAGGCGAAGGTGGTGAAGCGGACGGCATCGCGCGGTCCGCTGGTTCGGTAATCGACCGGATAGGCGACGACGGGAAAGCCGGCCTTCCGGAAGCATCCCATCGCCCGCGGCATGTGCCAGGCCGAGGTGACGAGAAGCCAGCGTTCGTCTGGCTTCGGCTGGACCATGCGCGCGGAGAAGGCCGCGTTCTCGTAGGTGTTGCGGGATTGCTGCTCCAGGATCAGGCGGTTGCGCGGCACGCCGAGGGTGTCCGCGAAGCGGCTGATGATCTCGGCCTCCGAGACCGCATGCTCGCGGAAGCTGCCGGTGCCCCCGGAAAAGACGAGCCGCGCCTCAGGAAAGCGCCGCGCGAGATCGGCCAGGGCGATCTCCCGCTCGCCGGCATCGTTGACGCTGATCTGGCCGCGCCCGATGGAGGTATCGGCCTCGACCGCCCCGCCGAGGACGATGACGCCGTCGACCCGGGTCCCGTCGTCGGGGAAGGCCGGGAAGCGGTTCTCGAGCGGCATCAGCACCCAGGACGAGAGCGGCGAGAGCCCCGCCACCAAGAGGCCCAGGAAGCCGACGACCACCAGGAGACGCCCGACCCCGCGTCCCACCTCCGTGAAGAGCAGCAGGCAGCCGAACAGCCCCAGGAGGATCAGGAAGTTCGACGGCGTGATCACGAAGAAGAGCAGCTTGGAGAGCGGGAAGAACATCGTCTTTCCAGGTTGTGGCGCGGCGTCCGTCACGGTTCGACCTCCGCCCTCGGGCGTTGCTTCGATCTCGGCCTGTTGCGGCACGCCAGGCCTTCGCGATCGTCCGCGCCGCTCAGGTCAGGGGCAGAGCCAGAACGGGCGAACCCGCCGGTCGTTGCGCCAGCCGGTCGAGCCAGCGGGACATGTGGGGGCGCTCCTCGGTCTCCATGGGAAGCACTCGCCAGCGCTGGCCCGCGCAGCCCACCGCGATGTCGGCGATGCTGAACTGCTCGCCCGCCACGAAGGGCGACCCGGCGAGGTGCTGGTCGAGCAGGGCGGCACAGCGCTCGCCCGCCGCCCGCGAGGCCTCGATCACCCGGGCGTCGCGCTTCTCGGCCGGGAGGCGCACCAGCTGAAGAAAGGCGTCGCGCATCGCCGGCGTGAAGGCGGTGGCCTGCCAGTCGAGCCATTGGTCGATCCGGGCCCGGGCCCGGGCGTCGTCGGGGAGCGCGAGCGCGCCGCCATGGGCCTGGGAATGGGCCTGGGCGAGGTAGCGCAGGATCGCGTTCGACTCCCACAGGACGAAGCCGTCCTCCTCGAGGGTCGGCACAAGCCCGTTCGGGTTCAGGGCACGGTAGCGCGCTTCGCCGACGATGCCATGGGCGCCGCCCGCCTCGATGTGCTCGTAGGGCAGCGCCAGTTCCCCCAGCGCCCAGATCACCTTCTGGACGTTGCCCGAACTGGTCCGGCCCCACACTCTGCGCGTCATTCCTCGGTCTCCGGCGGATAGGCGTGAACATGGCCCTGCGGATCGGTGACGCGCCACGAACCGTCCGATTCGGCAAGGTAGCCGGGCCCCACCGGTACCTTGCCGTGACCACCGGGAATGTCGAGCACGTAGAGCGGCTGGGCGAGGCCCGAGAGCCGCCCCCGAAGCCCCCGCATCAGCGCCTGACCGTCGGGGAGCGCCGTGCGCAGGTGGCCGGTGCCGGGGGCGAGGTCGCCGTGATGCAGGTAGTAGGGTTTGATCCGATTCTCGACGAAGCGGCGCATCAGGGCCTCGAGGATCGCGGCGTCGTCGTTGACGCCGCGCAGCAGAACGCTCTGGCTCACCATCGGAATCCCGGCATCGACCAGCCGTGCGATCGCCGCCTGCGCGGCCGGGGTGAACTCGCGCGGATGGTTGGCGTGGAGCGCCACGAACACCGCCCCGGTGAAGGTTTTGAGCGCGGCGACGAGGCTGTCGTCGACGGCGGCGGGGTCCACCACCGGCACGCGGGTGTGGAAGCGCAGCACCTTGACGTGCGGGATCGCGCCGAGCGCCCGGGCGAGGCGGCCGAGCCGGCGGGGCGACAGGGCGAAGGGATCGCCCCCGGTCACCACCACCTCCCAGATCTCCGGATGGTCCGCGATATAGGCGAAGGCGGCGGCGAGTTCGGATTCGCTCAGGGTCCCGTGCCCATCGGGCCCGACCCGCTCGCGCCGGAAGCAGAACCGGCAATAGACCGGGCAGACATGGAGCGGCTTCAGCAGCACCCGGTCCGGATAGCGGTGGACGAGCCCCGGCACGGGAGCGTGGGCGTCGTCGCCGATCGGATCGGCGCGCTCGATCCGATCGGTCTCGATCTCCTCGGCACGCGGGAGGAACTGGCGGGCGATCGGGTCGCCGGGATCGGTCGGGTCGATCAGCTCGGCGATGTCGGCGGTGACCGAGACGGCGTAGCGGGCGGCGACGCGCTCCAGCGCGGGCAGATCGGCGGCCGCGAGCAGGCCGGCCCGGACGAGGGCGGCGGGTGATTTGAGGGGGAGGGCGCCGCTCGGGGCCCGCGGCGGACCGGACGCGGCGCGCGCCTCCGCCTCCGCGACGGGGGACGGGGCCTCCTCGCGGGGCTCGGCCTCCCAGGCGCGCCCGTCGGCGCGGTCCGCCATCCGGTCCTCGCTCACCGCCGCGCCCCACGGGCGACGGGCGTCCAGATCACGTCGTCGATGCGGGGCGCGCCGGTCGCCAGCATCACCAGACGGTCGAAGCCCAGCGCGATGCCGCTCGCCTCGGGCATGATCGCCAGCGCATCGAGGAAATCCTCGTCGAGGGGATAGCGCTCGCCGTAGACGCGGAGCTTCTCCGCCATCTCGGCCTCGAACCGGCGGCGCTGCTCGACCGGATCGGTCAGCTCGCCGAAGGCGTTGGCGAGCTCGACGCCGCAGGCATAGAGCTCGAAGCGCTCGGCCACGCGCGGATCGCCGGGGACCGGGCGGGCGAGCGCGGCCTCGCTCACCGGATATTCGCACAAGAGGGTCGGACGATCCTTCCCCAGATGCGGCTCGATCAGCCCGACGAGGACCCGGCTGAACAGGTCGGCCCAGGTGTCGTCCTCGGCCACGCGCAGGCCCTTGGTCGTCACGGCATGGGCGAGGGCGTCCCGGTCGGTCTGGCCCGACGCCGAGATCGAGGCGAGAAGGTCGATCCCGGCATGGCGCCGGAAGGCCTCGGCCAGGGTCAGCCGCTCGAACGGGGCGAAGGGGTCCGCCTCGCGCCCGCGCCAGGTCAGCCGCTTGGCCCCCGCGGCCTCGGCGGCCAGGGCCAGCAGGGCGGCGCAATCGGCCATCAGGGCATCGTAGGTCTCCCCCGCCCGATACCATTCGAGCATCGTGAACTCGGGATGGTGCAGGGCGCCCCGCTCGCGGTTGCGGAAGACGCGGGCGAGGCTGAACAGGCGCGGCTCGCCCGCCGCCAGCAGCTTCTTGCAGGCGAATTCCGGCGAGGTGTGGAGGTAGAGCGGCTCGCGGCGACCGTCGGGGAGCAGGGCTTCCGTGGCGAAGGCGGAGAGATGCGCCTCGTTGCCCGGAGACACCTGGAGGGCGGCGGCCTCGACCTCGACGAAATCGCGCGCGGCAAACCACGCGCGCAGCTCCGCCGTGATGCGGTTGCGCGTTTGGAGAAGGGGCCGGCGATCCGCATGGACCGCCGGATGCCACCAGGGCGACGCCTCGGGGCTCACGCGGGAAAAGCCTCCGGCTGGCAACGGGGCCGCGGATAGGATAGGGCCTCGCGGATGATTCCGCTCGCCCGGCCGTCACGCCAGGGGGGAGCCGCCGTTCTCGTCAAGCCAAGGTCCACGCTCGTGAAAGTGATCGCCAGTACCCTTCGCAAGGGCAACGTCGTCGAAAAGGAGGGCAAGCTCTACGTCATCCTGACTGCGGAGAACATCCACCCCGGCAAGGGCACCCCGGTGACGCAGCTCGACATGCGCCGCATCACCGACGGCGTGAAGATCTCCGAGCGCTACCGCACCACCGAGCAGGTGGAGCGCGCCTTCGTCGAGGATCGCGAGCACACCTTCCTGTATCAGGACGGCGAGGGGTATCACTTCATGAACCCCGAGAACTATGAGCAGATCGCCGTCCCGCAGGACGTGATCGGCGACGCCGCCCCCTACCTGCAGGAGGGCATGGCGGTGATGCTCTCGATCTACAACGCCGTTCCGCTCACCGTCGAGCTGCCCCAGCGCGTGACCCTCGAGATCGTCGAGACCGAGCCGGTGACCAAGGGCCAGACCGCCTCGTCCTCCTACAAGCCGGCGATCCTGTCGAACGGCGTGAAGACGAGCGTGCCGCCCCACATCTCCACGGGCACCCGCGTCGTCATCATGACGTCGGACGGCTCCTATGTGGAGCGCGCCAAGGACTAACGTCCGAGGGCAGGCTCCGACGGCGGTTCCGAGGGCGGCTCCGTGCCCTCGGCGGCTTGGTAGCAGGCCTGCGACAGGCCCTGGGCCCGCGCCCGCTGCTCCGCGCTGTAGGGCGCGCCGAGCCCCCACAGCCCCTCGCGGCGCAGGGCATGCTGCGTGCATCGGGCGGCTGTGCGGCAGGATTCCGCCCCGCCGCCGGCGCGAGTGCAATCCACCGCATAGCTCGCCCGGAACTGCGCGGCGCCCGCGTCCGGATGCGGGCCGGAAAGCGTCACGAGGCCGGAGAACAGCGCCAGCAGAATTGGCTGGTGCAGCAGGTAGATCGCGAGGCTGTGGCGGCCGGCGAACAAAGCCCCCCGCAGGAATCGGCCCTGCGCCCGCCAGCGGCCGAGCCGCTCGCCGATCCTCCCCGGCAGGCCGAGTCGGGCCAGCGCGATCCCGGCCAGAATCACGCCGAACCAGGGACAGAGCGGGACCCAGTCGTTGGTGTCGGGCACCGTGCGGCCGAGGCCGAGGAAGAGCAGCGCCGGCAAGTCGAGGACGGGGTGCGCGACGAGGCTCGGCGCCAGCAGCACTGCGACGGCAGCCAGTGCCGTGACCGCGACGGGCGCGAACACGAAGGGCAGTCCGAGCAGGCTCCCGACGGCGATGCAGTGCAGGATGCCGAAGAAGATGTAGCTCTGCGGGAAGGCGTAGGCGGTGGCCACGGTGATGAGCGCCGCCGCGCCGCCGATCCGCGCGAACCGCCCGAGGACGGCGCGCGGGCGCAGGCCGCCGCGATGGGCGAGGACGAGGCCGATCCCGACGAGGAGCAGGAACGACCCGGCGATGCCGTGCGCGGCGAGCCGGCCCGGCGGCGTCAGGGCGTAGTTCTCCGGTGTCAGCTGCAGGAAGCCGAGATCCCACAGGGAATGATAGGCGGCCATCGCGGCGAGGGCCGCCCCGCGGGCGAGGTCGAGGGCGTCGAGGCGGCCCGTCGTGGGCCGGGAAGCGGAGGGGGATGGGACGGCCATGGCGGCGGCCCTAGCATCCCGGCCCGGCCGCGGCGAGACGGCACCGTTTCGCCGTGACTGCCCGCCCTCGATGCGCTCTGCCCGCTCCGGCGGCGGGGTGGGTGCGGCAACGGCGCCATGGCGCGGAAAATTGCTCGCTCACGATGTCTCAATGCCGGGCAAACGGGCTTTCCGGGCATCGGGACTTTGTTAACGTAGCTCCGGAATTGCACGGCGCGATTCGGCACGGGTTGCTTACATGTCGAATGAACACGGGATCAGTCCGGTGAGCCTCCGCGCCGTCGAGGGCCGGGATCTGGACCACGACGCGGAGACCGAGCGGCCGCTGGAACTCCTGGAGGTCGCCGGTCGCATCAAGTGGTTCGACGTCTCGAAGGGCTTCGGCTTCATCGTGCCCGATGACGGCTCCGCCGACGTGCTGCTCCACATCACCTGCCTGCGTCGCGACGGCCATCAGGCCGCAAGCGAGGGCGCGCGCATCGTCGTGGAGGCGGTGCAGCGGGCCCGGGGCTGGCAGGCATTCCGGGTCCTGTCCCTCGATCAAGCCTCGGCGACCCATCCCTCCGAACTGCCGATGCCGCGCACCCATGTCAGCGTGACGCCAACGAGCGGCCTGGAGACGGCGGTGGTGAAATGGTTCAACCGCCTGCGCGGCTTCGGCTTCCTGAGCCGCGGCGACGGTACGCCCGATATCTTCGTGCACATGGAGACCCTGCGCCGCTACGGCATCGCCGAGCTGAAGCCCGGGGAGCAGGTGCTGGTGCGCTACGGCGACGGCTCGAAGGGTGCTATGGCGGCGGAAGTCCGCCTCATCGACGGGGCGCTTCCGGCTTCCCACTGACGGTGCTTCCCGTGCGCGTTCTGTCGACGATCCTTCCGAAGTCCCTGCTCGCCCCGTTCCGCGTCCCGGCCTGCCTCGCCGCCCTCGCGCTCGCCGCGCCGGGCGTTCTGCACGCCCAGGAGCCGGCCCCGGCGGCGCAATCCGCGACCGAGCCGCTCGCCGTCGTCGGCAAGGGCGGACGCCACGCCTTCAACGTCGAGGTCATGCGCGACGATGCCGGGCGCGCGCGCGGCCTGATGTACCGCCGCTCCATGGCGCCCGACCACGGGATGCTGTTCGACTTCGAGCGTCCGCTTCCGGTCAACATGTGGATGAAGAACACCTACATCCCCCTCGACATGGTGTTCATCCGCTCCGACGGTTCCATCGCCCGTATCGCCCCGGACACCGAGCCGCTCTCGACGCGGATCGTGTCCTCCGGCGAGCCGGTTCTGGCGGTGCTGGAGCTGAATGCCGGCACGGCGGCCAAGCTCGGGATGCGGGCCGGCGATCGGGTCGAACACCCGATGTTCCGGCGCTGAGGCCGCTTTGAACCAGCCGTCCCCGGCACCCGCTCCGACGACGGCCTGGGACGAGGCCCTGCGCGTCCTCACGCTCTTCGCCGCCGATCCGCACGGGCTCGGCGGGATCGTGGTGCGGTCTGGCGCCGGCCCGGTGCGCGATGTCTGGCTCGACCTCCTCCGGGCGCGGCTCGCCGGCCCGGTGCGGCGCCTGCCCCCGGGCATCGGCGACGACCGCCTGATCGGCGGCCTCGATCTGCCCGCGACCCTGCGCGCCGGCCGACCGGTGGCGCAGCGGGGCGTGCTCGCGGAGGTCGATGGGGGTGTCCTGATCGTGCCCATGGCCGAGCGGCTGGAGCCCGGCACCGTCGCCCGCCTCGCGGGCGCCCTCGACACCGGGACGCTCACCCTCGAACGCGAGGGTCTGGCCGCCCGCCTTCCGGCCCGCTTCGGCCTCGTGCTGCTGGACGAGGGCGCCGAGGACGAGACCGTGGCCGAGGCCTTGGCCGATCGTCTGGCGTTCCGGGTCGACCTGACCGAGGTGAGCGTCGGCGAGGCGTTCCCGAGCCGGGCTTCGGGCGAGGTTTTGGAGGCGGTCGCTCGCACGGCGCGCGATGGCAAGGGGGGCGATGGCAAGGGGGGCGATGGACGCGCCGCGGCCGGGACGCGGGGGAGGGCCCTGTCGACCCCGGGGGCTGATCCCGTCGCTCTCCTCTGCGGCACCGCCGCGGCCCTCGGCATCGCCTCCCTCCGCGCCCCGCTTTTGGCCCTGCGGGCGGCCCGCCACGCGGCCGATGGACTCGAGCCCGACGACGATGCCCTGAAAGAGGCCGCCCGCCTCGTCCTGGCGCCGCGGGCGACGCGCCTGCCCACCGCCGAGCCGCAGGCCGACGACGCCGCGCCGGAACCGGAGCCGGAGCCGGCGGAGCGTCCCGAGCCGGAGACGGACCGGAGCGAGGCGCCCGAGAACGAGAGGGACCGCCCCGCGCCCGACCCGCAGCAGAGCCTCGACGAGGTGGTGCTCGAGGCGGCCCAGGCCGCCATTCCAAAGGATCTTTTGGCCCGACTCCTCGCCGGCGGCCCGTCCCTGCGGGCCGCCCAGGCGGGGCGGAAGGGAGCGTCGGCGGCCGCCGCGCGCAAGGGCCGGCCTGTCGGCAACCGGCCCGGCGACCCGCGCCGGGGACGGCTCGACCTGGTCGCGACCCTGCGCGCCGCCGCCCCGTGGCAGCGCCTGCGCCGCGGGCCGGACGAGACTCGCGGGATCGTGGTCACGGCCACGGACATCCGCATCCGCCGCTTCCGGCAGCGCAGCGAAACCACGGCGATCGTCTGCGTCGACGCCTCCGGCTCCTCGGCCCTGGAGCGCCTGGCGGAGGCCAAGGGCGCGGTCGAGCTGCTCCTGGCCGAGGCCTATGTCCGGCGCGATCGGGTGGCGCTGATCGCCTTCCGCGGCGCGACCGCCGACGTGGTGCTGCCGCCGACCCGCTCGCTGGTGCGGGCCAAGCGCGCCCTCGCCGGCCTGCCCGGCGGCGGCGGCACGCCGCTCGCCGCCGGTCTCGACGCCGCCGCGAGTCTTGGGCTCGCCGTGCGGCGGGCGGGCGGCACGCCGGTCATCATCGTGCTGACGGACGGGCGCGCCAACGTCGCCCGCTCCGG
>NZ_CAKLBV010000037.1 GCF_920984675.1 Methylobacterium sp. Leaf118 | reverse complement strand
GTGGGCTTCGCTCAAACGCCGCGCGGGCTTGCCTGATACGGGCTCCGCTTTGATCAAGCGGAGCCCGTATCAGGCCGCGTCGCGGCCCGCGGGCGTGCCCGCCGCCGCGTAGGCACGGGCGATCAGGCGCATGGTGTGGAGGTCGCGCTCCGCGTCCCAGGCGGGGCGCGCCGCCGGATCGCGCAGGGCACGGCCGAAGGCGCGCACCTGTTCGAGAAACGGCGAGGCGCTCCCGTCGAAGTCGAGGGTGTGGGCGTGCCCGTCACCGCCATCGGTGAGCGTGACGGTCCCGCCCGCGGTCTGGCCCATCGTGTCGATGGCGGTGAGCAGGCCCTTCGTCCCGACCACTTCGAGGCGGCGGCGCGGCAGGGCGTCGGGGCAATTGTAGGCGACGTTGAGCTGGGCCAGCACGCCCGAGCCGGTGCGGCCGATCAGCAGGGCGCCGTCGTCGACGGTGTAGTCCTGGGCGCGGGCCTGGGTCATGGCGGTGATCTCGGCGATCGGCTCGCCGAGAAGGAAATCGACGAGATCGATCCCGTGGGGGGCGAGGTCCATCAGCGCGCCGCCGCCGGCCTGGGCCGGGTCGATGCGCCAGTTGTCCTGCCCGCGGAACGAGGTCCAGGCCCGGTCGAGCCAGCAGGCATAGACGATGCGCACGGCGGTCACCGTGCCGATGCGGCCCTCCCGGATCGCCGCGCGCATCACCCGGTGACCGGGATGATGGCGCTGGTCGAAGGCGGTGCCGTAGAAGGCGCCGGTCCGACGCACCGCAGCGGCCATCGCTTCGGCGTCGGCCAGCGTCGCGGCCATCGGCTTCTCGCAGAGCACCGCCTTGCCGGCGGCGCAGAGCGCCTCGACGGCGCCGCGGTGGAGATGGTTCGGGGTCGCCACATAGACCGCCTCGACCGCCGGATCCGCGATCAGCCCCGCCAGGTCGGCATGGGCGCGGGCGCCCTCGGCCTCCGCCGCCGCCCGGGATTCCGCCCCCGGATCGGCCACGGAAACGAGGCGGTGTCCCGCCGCACGAATGCCCGGGGCCATGTAGTCGCGGGCGACCCAGCCATAGCCGACGATGCCCCAGCCGACGCTGTCACCCATCACCAGCGCTCCGGCAGATCGACATATTCGCGACGGCGCACCCGCTCCGCCTCCGGCGCGTCCGGCCCGCCCTTCCAGGCGATGGCCTCCGGCCCGTCCGAATGCAGCGGGTAGGTGGCCTGGGTCGCATATTCCGCCTCGTAGCGCTCGGACGGCCAGCGGATCGCGTAGCCGTCCGCGGCCGGTGCGTAGAGCGGGTTGAGGTGAAGGCGCGCCTCGGCCGGCGGCAGGGTGAGGCCGTCGATCACGGCACGGGGCGCCGGCCGCATGCCGGGGCCCGCCACCACCGAGAAGGCCTCGCAGGTCTTCAAGTCGCCGGGCTCCCGCGGCTGCGGGGCCCGGGCCTCGACCAGGGCCCGGGTCAGCTCCGCATCGTCGTAGACGAGGGCGTCGGGAAACAGCTCCTCGATCTCGGCGGAGGAGATCGCCTTGCCGGCCGAGAAGCCGGGCCGGCCGCTGTTGTGGATGTGGCTCACCGCGAGCCAGCCCTCATCGCCCGCGGTGCGGCGCAGGCAGGCGAGGATCCCGGGCTTGTCCTCGAGGAAGTAGAACGCGTCGTTGCAGATCACGAGATCGACCGGCGCCTCGGCGATCGGCCAATGGGGCGCAGCGGCATCGAAACAGACGAGCTGGGCCCCCTTCTTCACGACCCAATGGCGGGCGACCCACAATTTCGCGAAGACGACGTCCGCGCCCGCCACCTTGACGCCCCGGCGCTGCAATTCGCGCAGGTAATGGCCGATGCCGCAGGCGAGTTCGAACGCGCAGGCCGGCGCGTTCCAGTGGGCCTCGAGAAGGCTCAGCCCCGCCAGGAAGGTCGGATCGGTCCAGCGGTTCACGAAGTAATCGCCGACTCGTCCCCAGCCGAGCCGCTCCACCGCACCGCGCAGGGTCACGCTCTCCCGCTCGCGCACCAGGACGCGCAACGACTCCGGGTCGGCGGGCGGACCGGTCCACCAATCGTCCTGATCGGCGAGGAGCAGGACCAGGGCCTCCTCGACGCGGTCGGCGTCGAGATGGGCAAGCGCTGCCGCAGCGAGCTCGGCCCGGCCGGTGCGCAGGTAGGGAATGCCGTCGATCACCGGCCAGCGCGCCCCCGTCTCGGCGTCGCGCAGGGCGTGCGCGCCGTCGGGCTTGAGGCGATGGCCCGTGTCGGGCGAGAGGAGATCGAAGGGGATCATCGGGCGATCGCGGCCGGTCGGGCCGGCCAGGGTGCGAGGAACGTCACGGGATCCGCATATCGGTCAGCACGCGATCCTGGAAAGTCTTGACCGGCCCGGCATGGACCAGTTCCATCTCGCCCAGCACCGTCTCCATGGTGAGCGAGGCCGCCCGCAGGTGCTGGGCGATCTGCAGGACGCGGTCGATCGAGTCGGCGGCGTGGAAGGCCCGGCCCTCCGCGGTCGCGTCGTCGGGCAGGACGAGGCGCGCGGCGCGCACCGTCTCGCGCAGGGGCGGGTCGAGTTCGTCGAGCGCCCATTCCGAGCAGCGCCCGACGATCGGCCAGAGATGGTCGCCGAGCAGCATCTCGCCGGTGAAGCCGGCATCGGGCATCGCCGCATTGTGAAAGTGGTGGGCCATGGCCGCCAGGAACACGGTGGTCGGGTCGGCGCGGTAGAACGGGCTGAGCAGGACCCCGTAGACGGCCACGACGAGGCAATGCTCGGCGTGGTTCTCCGGCGGCTCGAGCAGGATGCGGGGCTTGCCGGGGCAGGTCACGCCCGCCCGCGGCTGCTGGGCCAGGGCGCCGACGAAGGCCGGCACGGGACCGGACGGAAGATCCGCCGGCGCGCGCAAGCACGCCCGCAGACGTGCGCGTAGATCCGGGTCGACCGGCTCCGTGACCGCGTCGAGCCCGTCGACCAGCACCGCCGAGGCGTCCGTCGGCGAGAGCCCGGCGGCCGCCAGGAAGGCGGCGTCGAGATCGCACAGGCGGGACGCAGCGAGCGCCTTGGCGGTGATGTCGAGCGCCACGGTCTCGGCCGGGGCGCCGCCGGTCAGAGCCGACCAGCCCTGAGCGAAGAGCCGCTCGGCGATCGAGCCGGCCCGACCCGCCGAGCGGACCCGCTTGAGGTCGCCGAGTTCGACGAGCAGCGGGCGCAGGGCGAGGGGCGCGGCCGCCTCCTGGGAGAGGCCCGCCGCGGAGGTCACCACGGAGTCCAGCATGGAGTCGGGTCGCCTTACTGCACGCCCAGCCAGTCGAACAGCATGCGCTGCTGCTTGCCGAAATCGTGCTCCGGGCCATGGCCGTTCTTGACCATCGGCGCCTTGAAGAAGCTCGAGAGCTGCTCCTGTACGCCGCCGTCGCCGCGGGTCTTGGCGAGATCCAGGACACGGGCGATCTCAATGACGAGCGGCGCCGCCAGGATCGAGTCCTTGCAGAGGAAGTTGACCTTGATCTGCATCCGCTGACCCATGAAGCCGGTGACGTCGATGTTGTCCCAGGCTTCCTTGTCGTCGCCGCGCGGGCGGTAATAGTGGATGTGCACGAGGTGATCCTCGACCGGATAGCCGAGGATCGAATCGAGCACCGTGCCCTTGGTCTTGAGCTTCGACTGCAGCGAGTTCGGATCGTTGAGGGCCAAGCCGTCGCGGTTGCCCAGGATGTTGGTGGAGAACCAGCCGTCGACATGGAGGGCGCGGGCCTTGAGGGCGGGCGCCAGCACCGTCTTCATCATGGTCTGGCCGGTCTTGCCGTCCTTGCCGGCAACCGGCACGTTCAGCTCGCGGGCGAGTTCCAGAAGTGCCGGAACGTCGGCCGCCACCGACGGCGTGAAGTTCGCGTAAGGGACGCCGCTCTTGATGGCGGCATAAGCGTAGAGCATCGCGGGCGAGATCGACTCATCGCTCGCATCGAGACCCTTCTCGAAAGCGTCCGCCGAATTGAGTACGGCCTCCGACAGGTCGGGCCAACGCTCGGTCGAGGCAAGGTTCACGACCACCACGTCGTCGAGATTGCTCTCCTTGCGGAAGCGGTTGAGATCGTTGGCGATGACCGAGACGGCCTCGCGGTGATCCTTGGCGACGATGCGGTTGGCACCGTCGATGTTCTTGCAGAACTTCGCAGAACCGACCGCCGGCCAGGGGGTGATGCCCTTGAGGGCCTGGGCCCCGTTCTCGATGTCCTGCGCCGAGAGCACGCCGTGTCCGGCGGCCGCGGAGGCGAGGTCGTCGCTGTTCAGGTCCCAGCCGCCGAAGACCAGATCCTTGTAATCGGCCATGCCCGGCACGGGCACGCCTGCGAGGGGCAGGCCGTCCAGACGGTTCGAACCCGACTTGATGGTCTCGATGCCGGCAATGGCGGTCGTGGCGACCGCACCGCCCATGCCGACGAACGCCACTCCGACGCGTCGACCGGTCTGAATGCCCATGAACCCGACTTTCTCTCAATGATGGCTCGGCGGCCTTGAGGTGTTGCCTAATTGGTCGCCGCGCGGCCCATGACAACTGTGACCAATCTGGTCCGTTCCGGCGACGGAGCCGCCTCAGTTGCCGCAGGCCTCCGCCGCAGCGGCTGGAACGAATTCGTTAAAATATCGTAAACACAATGGCTTAACGTTGCATTAACGGGAACACGTTTGAATCACGGGGTGGTCCCATTGTGGTCACACCCGGCGGCGAAACGTCCGCCGTCACAAGAAGCCCGGCCCACGTGAAGGCCGCGGCACCAACAAGGAAGACCGATGGGGGTTTACCCGGAGCCGGCGCACCGCGCCGACGACGTGAGCCGACTCGTGCCTTGCGGGTCGTTTCCGAGCGAGGCTGCCGCCCCGCGTCGCGCCCCGCGCGCCCGCAGCCTCGCCGCCGCCCTGCTCGCCGGCCTCGCCCTGATGGCGACCCCAACCGCGATCCAGGCCCAGGGCAACGAGACGATCCCGGCCGAGGCCAAGACCGAATGGGGCGGCGACGCCCTGCTTGGACAGGACGCGGCGATGTCCGCCTCGATGGAGCGCGTCCAGGGCGCCATGACCGGCCCCGGCGTCGACGACGAGTCCATCCTGCGGTTCGGGGACATGCGCGTGTCCCGCAGCCTCGTCGAGACCATCCTGCGCGCCTCCGAGGCCACCGGTGTCGATCCGGTCTATATGATGGCGCTCGCCGACAAGGAGTCGAGCTTCGAGACCGACGTGAAGTCCTCGGCCTCGTCCGCGCAGGGCCTGTTCCAGTTCGTCACCGGCACGTGGCTGGAGATGGTCCGCACCTACGGCGCCCGGCATGGCCTCGGCGCCGAGGCCGCGGCGGTGAAGGGCCATGGCGGCGGCATCACGATCTCCGATGCCGGGATGCGCAAGCGCGTCCTCGATCTGCGCAACGATCCCTACGTCTCCGGTCTGATGGCCGGCGAGCTGATCAAGCGCGACCGCGCCCGGATCGAGGCCCGGATCGGCCGCGAACTGAAGACGACCGAACTCTACCTCGCGCATTTCCTCGGCACGGCGAGCGCCGGTAAGTTCCTCTCGCTCAGCGCCGACGCCCCGGACAAGGTCGCGGGCCAGGCCTTCGGCCGCGCGGCGCGGGCCAACCGCAGCATTTTCACCGCCAAGGTCGGTGCCAAGCGCCGCAACCTCACGGTCGGCGAGGTGCATGAGCGCCTCGACGGCATGATCGACCGCCGCCTGAGCCAGTATCAGTCCATCGCCGAACTCGCCCAGCAGCCGGCGGAGGAGCCTTTGGTCGACAAGGTCGCCGACACGCCGATCCTGGATGCGCGCCTGCGCCTCGACGCGGCCGTCGCCCCCGCGCTCTCGACCCACGTGGTCCGGTAAGAGGACGCATCCGACGCCGCCGGACGGGGGCGATGCGGCGGCAACGCCCTGGCCTTCGTACGGCTCCGGATCCTTGCTCTCTCCCGGTGTGGGCGAATCACCTTCTGGGGATCAGCTTGGCCGGCCGGCTTCGCGTATCTTTTCGTGCGTGTCCCTCGGGCCACCCGTCGCCGCCATCGCGCCTGCCGCGATGTCGCCCGTAGCCGGAGCCGGCACGGCTCCGCTAAGGTCGCCCCATGACAGGTCGGGCTGAGCGGACGGTGATCACTTTCCCATGACGGCGCAGGGACCGGACAGGCCGGAGACCGGCGCCGCAGGAGACCGAAACGAGGCGCGGGACGCCGCCCGGGAGGCGGCGCGGGCCGCGGGCGTGCTCGCGCGCCAGCTCGGCCGCCTCGCCGGCAGCGCCGGGCGCGGCCTGTGGCACCAGGGGCGCGCCGCGGCGCTCCGGGCGGGCCCGGTGCTTCGGCGGGGCGTCCCCCGCCCGGCCGCGGCACCCCCGGCCCAGGGCGCCGGCCCGGCCGAACCCGCCGCGTTCCCGATCGCAAAGGGGGGCAAGCCCCGCCGCATCCTCGCCGGCCTGCGGCGCAGACCCATCCTCCTCGCGGCCGGGCTCATGCTCGGCGCCCTGGTCGCGGTGCTGGCCGCCTACGTGCTTGCCGCCTTCGCCACGCTCCCGCCGCTGGGCGGCGTCGCCGCGGAGGCCGCCCAGCGCGCCCTCGTGGTGGAGGCCGATGACGGCCGTACCTTCGCGACCCGGGGCGCCTTCCAGGGCGAGAAGCTCACCGAGAAGACCCTGCCGCCCCGCCTCGCCCAGGCGATCGTGGCGATCGAGGACCGGCGCTTCTACGACCATTGGGGCATCGATCTGCGGGGCATGGCTCGGGCCCTGTGGCGCAACGCGATGGGGGGAGGCGTGCGCGAAGGCGGCTCGACCATCACCCAGCAATACGCGCGGCTCACCTCGCTCAGCCAGGAGAAGACCCTGCGCCGCAAGATCCAGGAAGCGTTCCTCGCGCTTCGTCTGGAAAGCACGCTGTCGAAGCCCGAGATCCTCGTCGGCTACCTCAACACCGCCTATTTCGGCGCGGGCGCCTACGGGGCCGACGCAGCGGCGCGGCGCTATTTCGGCCACGGCGCGCAGGGCTTGAGCCTCGCGGAAGCGGCGATGCTGGCCGGCCTCGTGCGCGCGCCCTCGCAGCTCGCGCCGACGCGCAATTTCGGCGGCGCCAAGGAGCGGGCCGACCTCGTGCTTCAGGCCATGGTCGAGACCGGGGCGATCGCGCCGGCGGAGGCCGACAAGGCGCGCGCGGAAAAGGTCACGCTCCACTCTCCCCCCGAGACGCCGCCGGGCACCAACTACTTCCTCGACGCGCTCCAGGCCGACGTGCGCCGCCTGACGAGCGAGCCCGGCGACGTCACCGTGCGGGCGACGCTCAACCTCGACCTCCAGAGCCTCGCCGAGGGCGTGCTTGCCCGCCGCCTCGACGCGGAGGGGACGAAGAAGAAGGTCGGCCAGGGCGCATTGGTGGCGCTGGCCCCCGACGGGGCGGTCCTCGCCATGGTCGGGGGGCGCGATTACGAGGACAGCCAGTTCAATCGGGCGGTCCAGGCCAAGCGTCAGGCCGGCTCGCTGTTCAAGCTGTTCGTCTACCTCGCGGCCTACGGCAAAGGCTATTTCCCGGACAGCGTGCTGGTCGACCGCCCGACCCAGATCGGCGAGTGGGAGCCGCAGAATTCCAACAACCGCTTTCGCGGGGCGCTGCCCCTGCGCTCGGCCTTCGCGCTCTCGGTCAACACCATCGCGGCGCAGCTCGGTGAGGAGGTCGGCATCGCCGCGATCATCGCCGAGGCGCGCCGGCTCGGGGTGCAGTCGGAGCTGCCCAATGTGCCGAGCCTCTCGCTCGGCTCGGCGGACGTGACGTTGCTCGAGATGACCCGGGCCTATGCCGGGGTGCTGGGGCCCGGCGTGCCCGTCGAGCCCTATTTCCTGCGCGCGGTGCGCGGAAACGGCCCCCAGCCCCTGTACCAGCGTCCGGCCCCGAAGCCCGGGGCCGCCATGGACGCGCAGGTGCAGACCATGATCCTCGACTCGCTCCAGGCGGTCGTCGAGTCCGGCACCGGCAAGGCCGCCCGGGTCGCGGGTGTCGCCGTCGGCGGCAAGACCGGCACCAGCCAGGACTTCCGGGACGGGTGGTTCGTCGGGCTGACCCCGGAGATGATCGTCGGCGTCTGGGTCGGCAACGACGACAACGCCCCGATGAACAAGGTCACCGGCGGCGATATCCCGGCGCGCGTCTTCCATGACTTCGTCGAGCGCGCCCAGAAGGTGTTGAAGGGCAAGAAGCGCCCGGCTCCGTCCGCGGCCCGGGCGGAGCCCGCGCCGGCGACCGCCGTCGCCCCGCCGCCGGCCCCGATTCCGAGCGCGGGCGTCGCCGCGGTCGATCTGCGCGGCGTGCCCGATGTCGTCGATACCGGCACCCTGACGATCCGCGGGCGCACCGTGCGCCTGCTCGGGGTCGTCGGCGAGCGCGGGGCGCTGGCCCGCCAGCTCGCCCGCTATCTGCGCCGGCGCGAGGTCGTCTGCGCCGGCGACACCGAGGGCGGCCAGCGTTGCCGCCTCGATGGCGAGGATCTCGCCGTCCTCATCGTTGCGGCGGGCGGGGCCCGCGCCACCGAGGACGCGCCGGCCGACCTCGTCGAGGCCGAGGATCAGGCCAGGGCCGAGCGGGCCGGCCTGTGGCAGCGGGAGCGGTGACCCCGCCCTCAACCCCACCGTCATGGCCGGGTGAGACACGCGCGCCGGGCCCGACCCGTCGGGCCGCTTTCGCGGGCGGGACGGAGGCGAAAGCGGCCTAAGACCACAAACCTAAATTAACAAATGTAATTTTTGCTGGTTCCGGGACCACATTCCAGGAGCGGACCAGGTGAGCATCCTTCGAAACACCAAAATCCTCCTCAAGGTGGTCGTCCCGCTGATCCTGCTCTCGGCGGCCTCGATCGGCACGGTGGTCTACGCGAACCGCGCATTGACCGAACTGGGCGAGCGATCGGCCTATCTGGTCGATAAACAGGCCGCGCGTCAGGAGAGCATTCTGAGATTTCAAGTCGCCATCAACGAGGCGAGCCTTCAGAACCGCAACATCATCATCGAGAACACCGAAGAAAAGCTAACTTATTACAAGTCTCGCCAGGAGAGCGCGATACGGGACGCAGTCGCGTCGATCGATCGCTTGATCGCCCTGGCGGGAACACCGGAGCGCCGCGAGATGAACCATGCGTTGCGGCGTTTGGCCGAGACCTTCTTCGGCATCCTGATCCGCTCGAGCGACGTCGCGCTGAAGAACGATCGGTCCGGTGCGATGCGGATCGTGCAGGAGGAAGCGGCGCCCACCCGCGCCAAGTTGCGCGAGCAGGTTCAGGCGCGAATCGAGACGATCGGCCACGAGATGCAGGCCGAGAAGGCGGCGATTCAGGGCGAGACCGGCCACGCGACGATGATCCTCATCGTGGGCGCCGCGGCCGCCCTGATGGGCGCCCTCGGCGTGGCCGCCGCCATCGTGGTGTTCGGCATCACCCGTCCCCTCGCCAGCCTCGTGGCCGTGTTGCAGCGGATGGCGCAGGGCGCGGTCGATGCCGGCATTCCCGAGGCGCAGCGCGGCGACGAGATCGGCCAGATCGGCCGTGCCGTGGAGGGCATCAAGACGATGGTGGCGCGCAAGGCCTCCGAGCAGGCCGAGATGCAGCGCATCGCCGACGAGGCCGCCGCGCTCGAGCGCCAGCGCACCATGACCGAACTGGCCGACCGGTTCGAGGAGGCGGTCGGCGGTATCGTCGGGCGGGTCTCGTCCTCGGCGACCGTGTTGCAGGGAACCG
Organism: Methylobacterium sp. Leaf118; assembly: GCF_920984675.1. Taxonomy (GTDB): domain Bacteria; phylum Pseudomonadota; class Alphaproteobacteria; order Rhizobiales; family Beijerinckiaceae; genus Methylobacterium. Next base: position 36,308 of record NZ_CAKLBV010000037.1, on the reverse strand, counting down.
CCGCGACGATGTCGGGGACGGCGACCGAGACCGCCTCGCAGGCCACCACCGTCGCGGCCGCGGCGGGGGAGGCTGCCGTGAACGTCAACACGGTGGCGGCGGCGGCCGAGGAGCTCGGCACGTCGGTGCAGGAGATCGGGCGCCAGGTCTCGAGCTCCGCCGCTCTGGCGCAGGCGGCGGTGGTCGAATCCGGCCAGACCTCGACCCTGGTTCAGGAACTCGACGGGGCCGTCACCCGCATCGGCGACGTGGTCGGCCTGATCTCCTCGATCGCCGGCCAGACCAACCTGCTCGCCCTCAACGCCACCATCGAAGCGGCACGCGCCGGCGAGGCGGGGCGCGGCTTCGCGGTTGTGGCCGCGGAGGTCAAGGAACTCGCCACCCAGACCGCGCGGGCGACCCAGGAAATCTCCCAGCAGATCGGCCGGATCCAGGGGGCGACCGGGCAGGCGGTGTCGGCGATCGGCGGCATCACCGCCCGCATCCGCGACATCGACACGGTGGCGACCGCCATCGCGGCGGCGGTGGAGGAGCAGGGCGCGGCCACGCAGGAGATCGTACGCAACGTCGCCCAGGCCTCGGCGGGTGCGGCCGAGGTGACGGGCAACATCGCGGGCGTGGCGGGCTCGGCGGAGGCGACGGGCTCGGCGGCCAACGAGGTGCTGCAGGCGGCCGGCGACCTCTTGCGCCAGTCCGATCACCTGCGGGCCGAGGTCTCGCGCTTCCTCACCAGCGTGCGGGCCGCCTGAGGGCGGCGGCACGCCCGGCAAGGTCCGCGCGCCACCGGGGCGCGGGCCTGCGACGGCCCCGGGCGCCGCCTACCGGAATGGCGGCTCGTCGAAGCTCCGGAGCTTGCGCGAGTGCAGGCCGGCCCGATCGGCCCGGAGGCTGTCGAGGGTCGCGAGCCCGATCCGGAGATGCTCGGCCACCGCCCGCTCGTAGAAGGCGCTGGCCGCGCCCGGCAGCTTGATCTCGCCGTGGAGCGGTTTGTCGGAGACGCAGAGCAGGGTCCCGTAGGGCACCCGCAGGCGAAACCCCTGGGCCGCGATCGTGCCGCTCTCCATGTCGACGGCGATGGCCCGCGACAGGTCGATCCGCCGCCGCTCCTGGCTGAAGCGCAATTCCCAGTTGCGGTCGTCGTAGGTGACGACGGTTCCGGTGCGCAGGCGCCGCTTGAGGGTTTCGGCCCGCTCGCCCGTGACCGCGGCGGCGGCCGATTGCAGGGCGATCTGCACCTCGGCGAGCGCCGGAACCGGGATGTCGGTCGGGACGAGGTCGTCGAGGATCCGGTCGCGGCGCAGGTAGCCATGCGCCAGCACGTAATCGCCGATGGTCTGCGACTGGCGCAGCCCCCCGCAATGGCCGACCATCAGCCAGCAATGTGGGCGCAGCACCGCGAGATGGTCGGTGATCGTCTTCGCGTTCGAGGGGCCGACGCCGATATTGACGAGGGTGGTGCCCTGCGGTGCCCCGTCGGGCCCGCGGGCGACGAGATGGTAGGCCGGCATCTGGAACCGGTGCCAGGGCGAGGCGGCGAGGAGTGCCGCCGGATCGGCGCCGGCCGCCTCCTCCTGCCGCACGACCACGCCGCCCGGAAGCACGAGGCGCTCCCCCTCCCCGGCCGCGAGCCGCTCCAGCCCGTGGCGGACGAATCCGTCGACGTAGCGGTGGTAGTTGGTGAGCAGGATCCAGGGCTGGATCTCGGTCCAGTCCGAGCCCGTGTAGTGAACGAGCCGGCGCAGGGAATAATCGGTGCGGACCCCGTCGAACAGGGCGAGCGGCCGCGGCTCGCCCGGACTCTCGCGCCACAGTCCGTCGGCGACCTCGTCGCCGACGACGGAGAGGAGCGGCACGGGAAACAGGGCGGCGAGATCGCTCGCACTCGCGCCGCTGCCGCCGAGATCGGTCCCGGGCTCGACGATGTAGGGGTAGGGAATCTCCTGGGCCGAGAGGCCGACCTCGATGCTGGCGCCGTAATCCCGCACGAGGGGACGCAGCTGTTCCAGCAGGTAGGCCCGGAAATAGCCGGGCTGCGTCACTGTCGTGGCGTAGAGGCCCGGCGCCTGGAACTTCGCGGTCGCCCGCTGAAGGCGCGGCGGCGGTCCCGCCGGCTGGTAGGTCAGACGCAGTTCCGGATAGCGGAACTGGAGGCGCTCGGCCGGATCGGGCGGTTCGCGCCGTTCGAGATAGCGGGCGAGCGCCGTCCGGAGCGCCCGTGTCGCACCCGTGTGGAGGGCTTCCAGGCGGTCGATCGCGGCGTCCGGATCGGCGATCGCCTCCATCGGCCGCAACTCGTCGGTGGCCATGCACCCTCCCCCTCGTCCGCGCCGGCCCTTACATCGGCGCGGAGGCGGCCAGGACAAGCGGCCGGGGGACAGGGGCGAGGATGCCGTGGAGCCGATGACGCCGGAGGATATCGACCGCCGCCCGGGCGAGGAAACGGTGGCGCTGCCACCGGCCTACGATGCCGGGCTCTACTTCGTCGGTCGCGTGCGCACGCCGTGGCGCGCGCGCCGCGATTGCCCGAAGAACGGCCGCCAGACCGACGCCGTCTGCACCCTGGAGGTCGATCCGCCCTATCGTCCGGCCCTCCAGAACCTGGCGGGGGTGACACACCTGATCGTGCTCTACTGGATGGACCGCGCCGCCCGCGACCTCGTGCTTCAGCGCCCGCGCCACGCCGACGGCAGCCGCGGCACCTTCTCCCTCCGCTCGCCGGCCCGGCCGAACCCGATCGCGCTGTCGGTGGTCGAGAATCTGGGCGTGGCCGAGGGCCTCGTCACCGTGCGCGGGCTCGACTGCATCGACGGGACGCCGCTCCTCGACATCAAGCCCTACTACGCCTCGACCGACAGCCGTCCCGACGCCCGGGTCGACCGGGCCGGGACGGCGCCTTGAGCGATCGGACCGGCCGCGACCTTCCGTTGCGTGCCCGGGCGATGGTGTTTTCGCGCGATCGCGGCGCGGCGGGCACGCTGTTGCGGGCGTGCTGGGCTCGACGCCTCTCTCCGGGCCGGGTGGCCCGCCCCCGGTCAGAACCGCGCCCGGCTCAAGACGTCGCCAGCGCCTCGAAGACGAGGGCATGGCGGGCCGCCAGCGCATCCACGTCGCTGCCGTAGCCGCCGCCGATCACCGCGCAGAGCGGGATCCGTGCCGTCCGTGCGAGGCCGACGACGAAACGGTCGCGGGCGCGCAGGCCCGCATCGGTGAGGCAGAGCCGGCCCAGGCGGTCGTCGCGGTGGGGATCGACGCCCGCATTGTAGAAAATCAGGTCCGGCGCGAAGCCCGCGATCAGCGGCGGCAGCCGGGCTTCCAGCACGTCGAGATACGCGGCGTCGCCAAGGCCGTCGGGCAGGCCGATATCGAGGTCGCCGGGCACCTTGTCGGTGGGATAGTTGCGCTCGCAATGGATCGAGAGCGTGAACAGGTCCGGCTCGCGGGCGAGGCAATCGGCGGTGCCGTCGCCCTGGTGCACGTCGAGATCGACGATGAGCGCCCGGGCGATCCGCCTCTCTCGCCGCAGCGCCAGGGCCGCCACGGCCACGTCGTTGAACACGCAGAAACCGGCGCCGCCCGCGCGGCGGGCGTGGTGGCTGCCCCCCGCCGTGCTGCCCGCGAGCCCGTGGGCGAGGGCGAGGCGGGCCGCACAGAGGGTACCCCCGGCGGAGGCGCAGGCGCGGGCCGCGACGGCCTCCGTCACCGGCAGGCCGATCGCCCGCTCGATCGACCGCGGCACCTGCGCGGCAAGCACCATCGCGACGTATGCGGGATCGTGCGCGCCCGCGAGCAGCGTGGCGTCGGCGGGTTCGGGCGTGACGAAGCCCTCCGGCACCAGCCCGCGCGCCCGCAAAATCTCGGCGAGGCGGCCGTACTTGCGCATCGGGAAGCGGTGGCCGTCCGGCAGCGCGGCCTCATAGGCCGGATGGAACACGATCGGCGGCACGGGGCCTCGGCGGGCGTCGGGGGACGGCGATGTCACACGGCTGATACGGCGGCGCTGCTAGGGGCGTGAAGAGGGGCGCCCGGCGCCCGATGCCGCATGCCCGTCCCGTGCACCCGCTCTCCGGGTCCCACGGGGCCGGCCGTTGGGAGATGCCCCGCATGGCCGCACTGCCGGAGAGCGCCACGCTCGCCGCCCTCGTCCCCTGCGCGATCCTCGTGCTCGTCAATCTCGCGAGCCTCGCCGTGGCGTCCGTGCGGATCGGGCGAAGGGGCAAGCCCTCCGCCTTCCCGGCCGGCGCGCCCGTGTCGATCGTGCGCCCGTTGCGTGGCCTGGAAACCTTCAGCGAGGAGACGCTGCTGGCGAGCTTCCGGCTCGATCATCCCGCCTACGAGCTGATCTTCTGCGTGGCGGATGCGGGCGATCCGGTGCTGCCGATGCTGGAGCGGATGCGGCAGGCCCATCCGCAGGTTCCCGCTCGCCTGATCCTGGGCGACGAGCGGCTGGGCCCCAACCCGAAGCTCAACAACTGCGTGCGCGGCTGGGATGCCGCCCGGCACGATTGGGTGATCCTGGCGGATTCCAACGTGCTGATGGCCTCGGACTATATTCAGCAGATGCAGGCCGCGTGGCGCCCGACGACGGGCCTCGTCTGCTCGACGCCGATCGGCGACCGTCCCGAGGGCCTGTTCGCCGAGGTGGAATGCGCGTTCCTCAACACCCTGCAGGCGCGCTGGCAATATGCCGGCGAGGCCCTGGGCCTCGGCTTCGCTCAGGGCAAGAGCATGCTCTGGCACAAGCCGTTCCTAGAGGCCCAGGGCGGCATCCGCGCGCTCAACGCCGAAATCGCCGAGGACGCGGCGGCGACGAAGCTGGTGCGCGCCGCCGGGCGGCGGGTCCATCTCGTCGCCGCGCCGTTCCGGCAGCCGCTGGGGCGGCGCAGCCTCGGCGAGGTCTGGGCGCGTCAGCTGCGCTGGGCCCGGCTGCGCCGCGTCACCTTCCCGCTCTTCTTCGCCCCCGAGATCGGGATCGGTGCGCTGCTTCCGCTGACCCTTGCGGCCTTGGCGGCCGGCACCGGGGAGGCGACCGCCCTGCTCGCCGGCGCCGGAGCCCTCTGGTACGGCGCCGAATACGGGCTCGCCGCGCGGGCGGGCTGGCACCGCTCGCCCCGGCTCCTCCTCGCCTTCCTAATTCGGGACGCCCTCCTCCCCGCGATCTGGGCGAGCGCCTGGGCCCGGACCGCCATCGTCTGGCGCGGCAACCCGATGGACATCCGCCCCCGCGAGGCCGCCCCGCTGGGGACGGGCCCCAGCGCGGCCTGAGCGCCGCCTGAGCCCCCGGCGCGGCAGCGCTCTTGCTTGGTCCGGCCCCGAGGGCCTTCCGGGCGAGGGCGCAGACCGGGGCAATCCATGCAGGCGCCGTCAACCGGGCTCGACAAGAGCCTCAACGCCTTCCACCTCTGGGGCATCGCCGTCGGGCTCGTCATCTCGGGCGAGTATTTCGGGTGGAGCTACGGCTGGGCCCAGGCCGGAACCCTGGGGTTCCTCGTCACGACGATCGCCGTGGCGGCGATGTACGTGGCCTTCATCTTCAGCTTCACCGAACTCACCACGGCGATCCCGCAGGCGGGCGGCCCGTTCGCCTACGCCCTGCGCGCCTTCGGGCCCACCGGGGCGGCGATCGCGGGCTATGCGACCCTGATCGAGTTCGTGTTCGCGCCCCCCGCGATCGCGCTCGCCATCGGCGCCTATCTCAACGTCCAGTACCCGGGTCTCGACCCGAAACTGGCGGCGCTCGGCGCCTACCTGCTGTTCATGGGGCTCAACATCGTCGGCGTGCGGATCGCTGCCACCTTCGAACTGGTCGTCACCGTCATCGCGGTCGGCGAACTTCTGGTGTTCATGGGCGTGGTGGCCCCGGCCTTCCGCTTGGCGAACTTCACGGCCGAGGGCTGGGCCGGTCAGGACGCGTTCGGACCCGCCGCCATCGGTGGGATCTTCGCCGCGATCCCCTTCGCGATCTGGTTCTTCCTCGCCATCGAGGGCGTCGCCATGGCGGCGGAGGAGGCCCGGGAGCCGAAGCGCGCGATCCCGGTCGCCTACATCACGGGCGTGCTGACCCTGACGGCGCTCGCCTTCGGCGTGATGGTGTTCGCGGGCGGCTCCGGGGACTGGAAGGCCTTGTCGGATCTCAACGATCCCCTGCCGCAGGCGATGAAGCGGGTCGTCGGTGATTCGAGCGGCTGGCTGCACATGCTGGTCTGGCTCGGCCTGTTCGGGCTCGTGGCGTCCTTCCACGGCATCATCATGGGCTATGCCCGCCAGATCTTCGCGCTCGCCCGGGCCGGGTTCCTGCCGGCCCTCTTCGCCCGGCTGCATCCGCGGTTCCGCACGCCGCATGTGGCGACGCTGACGGGCGGCCTCGTCGGGATCGCCGCGATCTACAGCGACCATCTCGTCAGCATCGCCGGGCAGTCGCTCACCGCCAGCATCGTGACGATGGCGGTGTTCGGCGCGCTCACCATGTACGTGACCAGCATGGCGGCCCTGTTCCGCCTCCGCCGGAGCGAGCCGGATCTCCCCCGGCCCTACCGGGCGCCGCTCTATCCCCTTGCCCCTGCCTTCGCCCTGGCCATGGCGGTGATCTGCCTCATGGCTTTGGTGATCTACAACCCGCTGATCTTCGCCCTCTTCGCCGCCGCGATGGGCGTGGCGGTGGTGCTCGCCCGGATCGCCCAACCTGCGGCCCCGGCCCCGGTTTCCACCCCCGATCCGGCGGCGTAGAGCGAGGCATGCGCCTCGCCCTCCTCGAGACCGGCCACCCGCCCAAGCGGCTTCACGGCCGTTTCCCCTCCTACGGAGCGATGGCGGCGGCGCTGATCGGCGACGGCCACGCCTTCGCGCGCTTCGACGTGACGGCGGGGCACTGGCCGGACGCGAAAGCCTTCGACGGCTGCGTCATCACCGGCTCGCCGGCCTCGGTCTATGACGCGACGCCGTGGGTCATCGACCTTCTGGCCTTCCTGCGCGGTCTCGACCGGTCGACGACGCTCATCGGCCTCTGCTTCGGCCATCAGGCCCTGGCGCAGGCCTTCGGCGGGCAGGTCGCGCGGTCCGAACGCGGCTGGGGCTTAGGGCTGCACGCCTACGACGTGGTCGAGCGCGCGCCCTTCATGGATGAGGCGGACACGATCGCGATCCCGGTGAGCCATCAGGATCAGGTCGTGGCGCTGCCGCCCGGGGCGCGGGTGCTGGCAGGCAGCGCCTTCACGCCCTTCGGCGTGCTGGCCTACGACGACCGGCCCGCCCTCTCCTTCCAATGCCACCCGGAATTCCGGCCCGATTACGCCCGGGCGCTGACCGACGGCCACCGGGCCGGCGCGGAGGATCCCGCTCTGGTGCAGGCCGCGCTCGCGTCCCTCGACGGGCCGGCCGACAACGACCGCGTCGCGGGCTGGATTCGACGGTTCCTGCGCGAATGACGCCTCGGAGGCGAGCTCGGGGCGGCGGCTTCCCTTGAAAACGGAAGCGCGCCCGGCATCCACCGGGCGCGCTCTGACGCGAGAGGGTGGCGGCTCAGACGACCGTCAGGCCGACATCGACATTGCCGCGCGTGGCGTTGGAATAGGGGCAGATCGTGTGGGCCGTGGCGACGAGGCGCTCCGCATCGGCCCGCTCGAGCCCCGGCAGGCTGATCCGAAGGTCGGCGGTGATGCCGAAGCCGCCCTCGGAGCGGGGGCCGATCCCGACGGTCGCGGTCACGGTGGCCTCTGGCGGCACCTTCTGCTTGAGCTGGCTTGCGGCCACCTTCAAGGCGCCGAGGAAGCAGGCGGAATAGCCCGCCGCGAAGAGCTGTTCGGGATTGGCGCCGGAACCGCCCGCGCCGCCGAGTTCCTTCGGCGTGGCGAGCCTCACCTCGAAGCTACCATCCTCGGTGCGGGCGGTGCCGTCGCGGCCGCCGGTGGCCGAGGCAGTGGTGCGGTACTTCACGTCGACGGGCATGGGGTGTCCTCGCAATCTCGGATTTCGGGGGCCGATCGGTTCGGCATGGCGAGAACATAGGCCTCATCTAGATTGCGCGCAATCTAGATGCCGGACTTTCGGTATGTACCCTCCGCAACGGAGCGTCGCCTGGGGCGCGGGGTTCGGGCACCGGACGCGGGGCTCAGTCCAGAGGTTCAGTCTCGTGGTTCGGTCTGCCCTCGGGTCTCGGGCATGGCGGCGACCGCGGCGAGGCTGATCCCGGCGGCGAGGGCGAGGTAGAGGCCGACGCTGCCGATCCCGCCCCAGCCGGCCAGCCATTGGGCCGCGAAAGGGGCACCGGACGCCCCGACGATGCCGGCGAGGTTGTAGGTGACGGAGGCGCCGGTGTAGCGCACCCGCGTCGGGAACAACTCGGGCAGGAGCGCTCCCATGGGCCCGAAGATCCAGCCCATGGCGAAGAGGGCCAGGCAGAGATAGCCGAGGACGAGGGCTGACGCGCCGCTGCCGAGCATCGGCCCGATCAGGCCGCCGAGCGCCGCCGTCGCCGCCAGGCCCGACAGCATCACGGGCTTGCGCCCGAACCGGTCGGCCGCTGCGCCCGAGAGCGGGATCGCCAGGGCCATGAACAGGATCGCCACGCACTCGAACAGCAGGAAAGTCTTGCGGTCGTAGCCGAGGGTGGCGGTGCCGTAGCTCAGGGCGAAGACCGTCGAGAGGTAGAACACCGCGTAGGCGGCCACCATCGCCAGCGTCCCGAGCACGGTCGCGCGGCGATGCCGGGTGAGGATCGTCGCCAGCGGCACCCGCTCGGGCGGTGCCGCCTCCAGGGCGGCTCGGAAGGCCGGCGTCTCGGTGAGTTTCAGGCGCACGTAGAGGCCGACGCCGACGAGCACCGCGGAGGCGAGGAAGGGCAGCCGCCAGCCCCAGGCCTCGAAGGCCTGGGGCGTCAGGCTGACGCTGAGGGCGAGGAACAGGAGGTTGGCCGAGAGGAAGCCGACCGGAGCGCCGAGCTGTGGGAAGACGCCGTAGAGCGCCCGGCGCCCCGGCGGAGCGTTCTCGACCGCGAGCAACGCGGCGCCTCCCCACTCGCCGCCGAAGCCGACGCCCTGGCCGAACCGCAGGAGGCAGAGGAGAGCGGGCGCCCGCCAGCCGATCGTCGCGTAGCCCGGCAGGCAGCCGATCAGGACGGTGGAGACTCCCATGATCATCAGCGAGGCCACCAGCGTCGCCTTGCGCCCGATCCGGTCGCCGAAATGCCCGAACGCCGCCGCTCCCACTGGCCGGGCCAGGAAGGCCACGGCGAAGGTCGCGAAGGCCTGAAGCGTCTGCACGCCGGCCTCCCCCGGCGGGAAGAAGATCGGCCCGATCACCAGGGCCGCGGCGGTGGCGTAGATGTAGAAATCATAGAACTCGATGGCCGTGCCGACGAAGCTCGCGATCAGAATGCGGCGGGCGGAAGGGGTCGTCATCGGTCAGTCGGCCTTCGCGTCAGCGGCGCATCGGCGCCCCCGAGGGGCGTGACCCTCGCCTGCGGCCGATTGATCCGGGTCGGGCTGGCGCCCGCGTCCTGCCCGTCCGCTTAAGGCCCGGACCGTCCCGGTGGAAGGCCACTCCGGCCGACGCGCTCGGCCTGCCCCTGTGGCGGCGCCGGTTTCGCTTGCCGGCTTCTGAATACATCCCGCGACACGGACGCGCCCGCGACCGCCTCGTGACGAGCGGCACCCGGATGGCCCGTCGAGGCGGATTAAATCAAGGATATTTTTAGGTAACAAAACGCACTTTCCATAGAAAAACTCCAACACTACCTTCCACTTGCCAGAGCAATCCAAGCAAAAAATTCTGGCTCTCAGGGATTAACGAGAGGAAGGATCAATTATGAGGAATATATTTGCTTTCGGTGCTCTGGCGATGATCGCGGGTTTCCCGCTGGCCGCTCAGGCGGAATCGGGCGGCGATCGCATGCCGGCCGGCGGTGCCTTCATGAGCAGCTATCAGACCGATCCGTACCACGACCCCCGCTCGGTCCGCTCGCAGCGCGCCGGCAGCGGTCAGATCCTCGGTGCGCCCATGCTCAGCGAGAATGCGGGCGTGAAGGGTGATCCGGTGCGCTCGGCGATCCGGCGCGGCACCGTCGCGCCGAGCTGGGCGACCGGCAGCGCGCCCACCCGCCGCGGGCGCTGACCCGGTTTCAGGGACCGCCCCTCTCCTCCGGCCGCAGCCAAGCGGCCGGGGATTTCGACGACGGTTCCTGCATCCCGGGCCGTCGAAGCTTCGCGCCGGCCGATCGCGCCGTGACGCGAGCGGCCCCCGCCGCGGTGCCCGTTCGTCATCGTCCATTCCCATGACTTTCGGCCGATCGAGCGCTCGAACTGCCTCTTTGCAGGATCGAGGTCCCGACTGGCCGTCCAAAATATAATTGTCGCGACGCATCGTCGGACGCTCGCACCAGAAAGCCGAGGATTGAAATGGACGTAATCATTCAGGGTATCTCGGCATTCCGGGGGAACATCTTTCCCGGTCAACAGAAAATGTACCAACGCTTGGTGCGTGACGGTCAACATCCGCAGGCGCTCATCATCGCCTGCGCGGATTCCCGTGTCTCCCCCGAGCACATCACCCAGGCCGGCCCGGGCGACCTGTTCGTCTGCCGCAACGCCGGCAACATCGTGCCGCCCTTCAGCCAGCAGAATGGCGGCGTGTCCTCGGCGATCGAATACGCCGTGATGGCGCTCGGCGTGCGCGACATCGTGATCTGCGGCCATTCCGATTGCGGCGCGATGAAGGGGCTGATGACCCCCGAGGCACTGGTCTCCATGCCGAACGTCGCCGCCTGGCTGCGCCACAGCCACGCGGCGAGCCAGATCGTCTGCGAGGCCTATCCCGCCGACATGGATCCGAAGGACCACCATCGGGCCCTGGCGCTGGAGAACGTCGTCGTCCAGCTCAACAATCTGCGCACCCATCCGAGCGTCGCGGCGGGTCTCGCCAAAGGGCAGCTGCGCCTGCATGGCTGGTTCTTCGAGATCGAGACCGGCGCAGTCCTGGCCTATTGCGGCGAGGAGGCCCGGTTCGTCACGCTGGACGGCACGCACGACCTACCGGTGGCGCAGGCCTCCGCGACGCGGGTCGCCGCGCCCGACATCGCCCGTCCCGTGGTCGCGGCCGAATGACCGGCCCCATGCGCGCGTACCTCTCGCGGCTGGTGCCGCCCACCCTCGGCCGGGATCTTCCGGCCTCCTTCGTGGTCTTCCTCGTGGCGATGCCCCTCTGCATGGGCATCGCCATCGCCTCCGGCGTGCCGGCCGAGCGCGGCCTGATCACCGGCGTCATCGGCGGCATCGTCGTCGGCTTCCTCGCCGGAGCGCCGCTCCAGGTCAGCGGCCCGGCCGCGGGGCTCGCCGTCATCGTCTTCGAATTCGTGCGCGAGCACGGCCTCGACGCGCTCGGCCCCGTCCTCGTCCTGGCGGGCGCCATCCAACTCGTCGCCGGCGCCCTCCGGGTCGGCGGCTGGTTCCGGGCGATCTCGCCGGCCGTGGTGCACGGCATGCTCGCCGGCATCGGCGTGCTGATCGTGCTGGCGCAGATCCACGTCCTGACCGACGCCCTGCCCAAGGCGTCGGGTCTCGACAACCTCGTCGCCATCCCGGCCGCCTTCTTCAACTTCGTTTCCGGCGAGGGCAATCGCTTCGGGGCGATCCTCGTCGGCCTCGTCACCATCGCGACCATGATCGGCTGGGAGAAGCTGCGCCCGGCGCGCCTCAAACTCCTGCCCGGCGCCCTCGTCGGCGTGGTGTCGGGGACGCTGGTGGCGGCGCTCGGCGACCTCGCGGTCAAGCGCGTCGAGGTGCCGGCCAACATCCTCTCCTCCGTGGCCCTGCCGGGCGCGGGCGATTGGAGCCGCCTCGCCGAACCGACCATGATCGTCATGGCGCTCACGCTGGCGGTGGTCGCCAGCGCGGAGAGCCTGCTCTCGGCGGCCGCCGTCGACCGGATGCATGACGGACCCCGCACCCAGTACAACCGCGAGCTCGGTGCGCAGGGGGTCGGCAACGTGCTGTGCGGCCTCGCCGGCGGTCTGCCGATGACCGGCGTGATCGTGCGCTCCTCGGCCAACGTCCAGGCCGGGGCCGCCACCCGGGCCTCGAGCATCCTGCATGGCGGCTGGATCCTGGCCTTCCTCCTCGTCCTGCCGATGGTGCTCCAGTTGGTGCCGACGGCCGCCCTCGCCGGCATCCTCGTGGTCACGGGATGGCGCCTCGTGAGCCCCGCCCATGCCCGTCACCTCCATGAGCGCTACGGCCTCGCCACCGCCGCGATCTGGCTCGTCACCATGGTGATGGTGGTCGCGACCGACCTCTTGACCGGCGTGCTCATCGGGCTGGCGCTCAGCCTCATCCAGGTGGTGCCGCACCTCATCAAGGGCCCGCTCAAGATCGAGGGCGGCGCTGCCGAGACGGTCCGGGGCGGCACGATCCAGGCGGTGCCGGAGCTGCGCCTGTCGGGCTCCGCCACCTTCCTCCAGCTGCCGCATCTCAACGAGGCGCTGGAGCGCACCCCGGCGAACACGCCGGTCCGGCTCGCCGCGAACGATCTGCACCACGTCGACCACACTTGCCTGGAGATGATCCAGGAATGGGCGGCGCGGCGGGCCCGGTCCGGCGCTCCGGTCGAGTTGGTCGGGGGCAGCGGCGGCCTGCGCAACAGCCTCGCCATGGCGGCCCACGCGGCGCCGAAGGACTGAGCGCACCCGCTGCCGATCGCGAGGGGCCGGTGCCGTCCGTACGGTGCCGGCCCTTCGCTCATTCCGCCCCCTGGCGCGAATGAACTTCGGGCCGGATTCGCGCCTATACCGGCGCAAGGCAGACCGATCGCGACACGACCGAGCCCCGGACAAAGCCATGGCCGACCCGACCTATCCGCCCCTCGATACGCTGAAGCCCATCGCCCCCGGGATCTGGATCGTCGACAGCGGTCCGTTCTCCGCCGGCCTGCCCCTGCCCGTGCGCATGACGGTGGTGCGGCTCGCCGGCGGCGACGTCTGGCTCCATTCGCCGACGCGCTTCAGCGAAGCCCTGCGCCGGGAGATCGAGGCGATCGGTCCGATTCGCCACCTCGTCGCGCCCAACATCGCCCACTGGACCTTTCTGGCGGAGTGGCAGCGGCGCTGTTCGGGAGCGACGCTCTGGGCGCCGCCGGAGTTGCGCCGCCGCATGCCGGTGCGCCGCTCCGGCTTGCGGATCGACCGCGACCTCGGTCCGGACAGTCCGACGGAATGGGCCGGCGACCTCGGGCAGACCTCGGTGCCCGGCGGCTTCGGGTTCCGCGAGATCGCGTTCTTCCATGCCGTCTCGGGCACGCTGATCCTGACCGACCTCGTGCTCAATCTCGAGCCGCACAAGCTGCCGCCCTACCTGCGCCCACTGATGCGGCTCGCGGGCGCCACCGCCCCGGATGGGCGGGCGCCGCTCTACCTGCGCTTCCTGGTGCGCCTCGGTGGGCGCGAGGCGTCGCGGGCCGCGGCCGCCCTCGTCGCCCTGGCGCCCAGGCGGGTGCTCTTCGCCCATGGCGCGTGGTTCGCGCACGACGCCACGCCCGCTCTGCGCCGCTCCCTGCGCTGGCTCATTCGCTGAGGTCGATCACGCCGCGCATGCCCGCCGTGCCGTCGAGGCCGACGGACCCTTTCGCGGGCAGGATCGTCGGGCCGCGGCCCGCGCGAGGTCCGGGCGTGCCGGGCCGACCCGCCGCGGCGCGAAGACCAGGCTCGAGAGCGCCAGCCAATCGCAGGTCAGGCCGAAGCCCGAGCCGACGATGAGGCGGCCCCGGGTGTGGCCTCACCGCCGCACCCGGAACAGGCCTCCACGCGCTGGGGTTGCCACCGAGACCGGCCTTAACGCCTCGCGTCGTCGCGGCCGGAGGCGGACCACTCGGCGATGGGCGTTGTGTCAGGGGCCCATGCTGCCGGCCCGGATGCCCACTGGGAGAGAGCGACCATGAAACACAAGCCCCTGCGCGATCAGGTTCTCGTCGTCACGGGCGCCTCCAGCGGGATCGGCCTCGCCACCGCGCGGATGGCGGTCGCCCGGGGTGCCCGAGTCGTCCTGGCCGCCCGCAGCGGCGATGTGCTCGATCGGCTGGTCCGCGAACTCGGGAGCGGCACCGTCGCGGTCGTTGCCGATGTCGGCGAGCGCGCGCAGGTCGAGGCCGTGGCCGATGCGGCGATCGCAGCCTTCGGCGGCTTCGACACCTGGGTGAACGTCGCCGGGCTGACCGTCTACGGCCCCCTGCGCGCCATCACGCAGGAGGACCACGAGCGCCTGATCCGCACCAATTTCTGGGGCACCGTCCACGGCTCGCTGGTGGCCGCCGAGCATCTGCGGGCGCGGGGCGGCGCGCTCATCAATGTCGGCAGCGTCGCCTCCGACCTCGCCTTCCCCTATCAGGGGCTCTACGCCGCCTCGAAACACGCGGTGAAGGGGTTTACCGATACCCTACGGATGGAGCTGATCGCCGAGAAGGCGCCGGTGTCGGTGACGCTGGTGAAGCCCGCCTCGATCGACACGCCGCTCCCGGCCCGGGCCCGCAACTACATGGACCGCGAGCCGAAACTGCCGCCGCCGGTCTATCCGCCGGAGGAGGTCGCGAACGCGATCCTGCACGCCGCCGTCCATCCGCAGCGGGACATCTTCGTCGGCGGCGGCGGTAAGCTGTTCGTCGCCGGCAAGGAGTTCGCGCCAGGCGCCTACGACGAACTCGCGCCCGCGATCATCGCGATGCAGAAGCGCGACGGCGCACCGCGGGAGCCCGACGGCGCCTTGCACACGCCGCGCAAGGCCGGGCGCGAACGGGGCGACCATCCCGGCTACGTCCAGCGCACCAGCGCCTACACCCGGGCGAGCCTGCACCCGCTGGCCTCGTCGGCCCTCGGGATCGGCGTCGCGGCGACTGTCGCCGCCTTCGCGATGGGGCGGCGGCGGTCCTGACGCCGGCTACGGCTGGAAGAACTTCAGGTCGAGGGCCGAGAGCGCCAGGAGCGGCGGCGGCATGACCACGCCCGCGGCCCGCATGGAGCGGGCGGCGGCACGGCAGGCCGCCTGATCGTTGGCGGACACGGCCGCCTCGATCCGCTCGACCGTAGCCGGATCCGGCTTCGGGCCGGGCGCCGGCGTTCCCGGAGCGGGCGGCACCTTCGCCTCGGCATTGGCCCGAACCCTAGGATCGGTCGCCGGGTTGGCCGAGGCCGGCGCCGGCTTGGCGTCCACCTTGGCCTCGGCCGGCTTGCCGTCGGGCGTCTTGGCCTCCGGGGCCTTGGTCTCGGGCGCTTTGGTCTCGGGCGCTTTGGCGTCCGATTTCGGGCCGGCCTCGGTGGCCGTTCCGCTGAGGCCGGAAGTCTTCTGCGGACCGCCTCCGTCGGACGGCTGGCCGCCCTCGGTCTTGCCGGACGGATTCGACACCGCAGTCGCCTGCGATTGGGGCGTCGTGGCCGCCTGCTTGGCCGGTTCCGGCTGCTTCACGAAGGCGAGAAGATCCTGGCAGAGATTGGCTGGTTTGCCCGGCGCCGGAGGCGCGGGCGCCTCCTGGGCCGCGGCACGGCCGGCGCAGAGGGCGGAAGCCGCAAGGCTCATGGCCAGCAGGCAGGCGATGGGTTTGGGCGTCATGGGGCTCGCTCCCTTGAGGGTTCCGGTCCGAGGGCGACTCACGAGCGCTTGGGGGCCGAACCGGCGCCTTCGGCCTTGCCATGCGGCTCGGCGTTGAACTCGTCCGGCCGCGGATCGCCGTTCCAGCGCGGGCCGACGAGGTTGGTGCCGGGCTCGGACACCCGGGCCCCGGAGGTCGCGAAGGCCTGATAGGCGAACCTCTGGTTGCTGGTGAGCGCGAACATCGCCAGCACCGCGAGGGCGATGGCGGCGATCACGGCGGCGGCGAAGGCTTTCATGACGGTCCGTTCCGAGAGGGGGAGGCGGGCGGCTCAAACCAGGGCGAAGCCCGGCCCGCGCCGGCTCCGCCGCCTGACATCGCTCACTCGGCCGGAGCCGGGTGACCCTTGGCCGGTCGGTTCAACTGCGGCCCGCTGGCGGTGCGCGCCTGCTCCTGCTCGACCCAGAGGTCGTGGTGGGCCCGCGCCCAGGCGAGGTCGACCTTGCCGCTGCCCATGGCGTCGTAGGCGCCCTCCATGCCGAGCGTGCCGATATAGATGTGGGCCAGGATGCCGGCGATGAAGACGATGCCGATCACCGAGTGGATGACCTGCATCAACTGCATCCCGTTGATGTCGGCGAGCGCGAAGGGGAACAGCATCATGAGGCCGGTGACGCTCATGGCGGCGCCGAAGCCCGCGACCATCCAGAAGACACCCTTCTGGCCGGCGTTGAAGCGGCCCGCATGGGGATGACCCTTGCCGATAAAGCCGCCGCCGGCCTTGATCCAGGCCCAGTCGATCTTGTTGGGGATGTTGTCCCGCACCCAGACCACGAACATGAACGCCACGCCGAGCATGAACGGCCATGCGAGATAGACGTGGCTGTACTTCGCCCATTGGGCGATGGCGCCGAAGGCCTCCGGCCCGATCAACGGCATCAGCAGGCGCTTGCCGAAGATGTAGTTCAGCCCCGACAGCGACAGGACGATGAAGCAGGTCGCCGTCATCCAGTGGGTGAAGCGCTCGAAGGCATTGAAACGCAGGATCTTTTTGCCGGATTCCTGGCTGTGCTCCATCAAGATCCGGCCGCGGAACAGGAAGAACACGCCGAGCGCCGCGACCATGCCGAGGATGGCGAGCGCGCCGATCCAGGGCAGCCAGCCCTCGCGGAATTCGCGATACTCGCGACCTTGCGGCTGGATCAGGTAGGCCGACTTGCCGTCGGGGATCGAGACGCGGCCGGTGATCGTGTCTTTCTGCTTGAACAGAAATTCCTCGTTCACCGAATCCGCCGTCGGCCGCGCGCCCATCGGGTTCACGCCGTCGGCCTGGATCGGGTTCTGCGCGAAGGCGGGCGCGAGGGCGCCCGGGCCCGCGAGCATCGCCGCGACGAGGAGGGTGCTGAAGAGGGTCGTTGCCCGCCGCATCGGCTTGTCCTTCCAGGCGTTTCTCGGTTGGGTGCCGCGGGCGGGAAAAGGCCCGCGGCACCGGATCAGATCGCGACGGTCTCGCGGTAGGCTGTCTTCCAGCCCCAGGCGCCGGAGCCGTAGCCGCGCTTGATCACCCGCTGCTTGTAGATCTCGGCGATCATCTCGCCGTCGCCTGCGAGCAGCGCCTTGGTCGAGCACATCTCGGCACAGAGCGGCAGCTTGCCTTCCGCCAGGCGGTTCGAGCCGTATTTCTCGTACTCGGCGGTCGAAAAGTCGGCTTCCGGGCCGCCGGAGCAGTAGGTACACTTGTCCATCTTGCCGCGCGAACCGAAATTGCCGACGCGCGGATATTGCGGTGCGCCGAACGGGCAGGCGTAGAAGCAGTAGCCGCAGCCGATGCAGATGTCCTTGGAGTGCAGCACCACGGCATCCGCCGTGGTGTAGAAGCAGTTCACCGGGCACACCGCCGCGCAGGGCGCGTCGGTGCAGTGCATGCAGGCCATCGAGACCGAGCGCTCGCCGGGCTTGCCGTCGTTCAGGGTCACGACGCGGCGGCGGTTGATGCCCCAGGGCACCTCGTGCTCGTTCTTGCAGGCGGTGACGCAGGCGTTGCACTCGATGCAGCGGTCCGCGTCGCAGAGGAACTTCATGCGGGCCATGGTTCAGGTCGCTCCTCTCACGCCGCCTTGATCTGGCACAGGGTGCACTTCGTTTCCTGCATGCCCGTCACAGGATCGAAGCCGTAGGTCGTCACGGTGTTCACGCTCTCGCCGAGCACCACCGGGTCGGTGCCCTTCGGGTAGTAGTCGCGCATGTCCTTGCCCTGGTACCACCCGGAGAAGTGGAAGGGCATGAAGGCCACGCCCTTGCCGACGCGGTCGGTCACCAGCGCCTTCACCCGGGTCTTGGCGGAGTTCTCGGGGCCGTAGACCCAGACGAACTGGCCGTCCTTGATCCCGCGATCGGCCGCGTCACCCGTGTTGATCTCGACGAACATGTCCTGCTGCAGTTCGGCGAGCCACGGGTTCGAGCGGGTCTCCTCGCCGCCGCCCTCGTATTCGACGAGGCGGCCCGACGTGAGGATGATCGGGAATTCCTTGGCGATCCCCTTGTCGACCACCGCCTTCTGGACGGTGAGGCCGATATTCGGAACGCGCAGCTGCCGCTCGTCGGGGCGCGTCGGATACTTCGCCACGAGGTCGGGCCGGGGCGAGTAGATCGGCTCGCGGTGGACCGGCACCGGGTCGGGCAGGTTCCAGGCATTGGCCCGGGCCTTGCCGTTGCCGAAGGGCGAGACGCCGTGCTCCAGGCAGACCCGCTGGATGCCGCCCGAGAGGTCGGTCGCCCAACTCACCGTATCGGGCTTCTCAGCCCCGATCTTGAGGATCGTGGCCAGCTCCTCCGGGGTCAGATCGCGGTCCCAGCCGAGCTTCTTGAACACCCCGAAGGTGAATTCCGGATAGCCGTCGGTCAGGTCCGAGCCCTTCGAGAAGGAATCCTCGGCGAGCAGGGTCTGGCCGTTGCGCTCGGTGCCGAACCGGGCCCGGAAGGTGCCGCCGCCGTCCTTCACGTGGAGGTTGGTGTTGTAGAGGATCGCGGAGCCCGGGTGGCGGATCTCGGGCTTGCCCCAGCAGGGCCAGGGCAGGCCGTAATAATCGCCGCCGACCTCCGGATCGTCCTTGGGCGCGCGCAGGGTGATCAGGTCGAACTTGTGCTGATTGCGCATATGCGCCTTCAGGCGCTCGGGCGACTGCCCGCAATAGCCCGTCGACCAGCCGCCACGGTTGATCTCCCGGAGGATGTCCTCGGCGTCCGGCACGCCGTCGACGACCTTGATGTTCTTGCAGAGCTTGTCGCCGAAGCCGAGCTTCTGCGCGAAGCGGTACAGCACCTCGTAGTCGTTCTTCGACTCGAAGGCCGGCGGCACGATCTGCTCGCCCCACTGGATCGAGCGGTTCGAGGCCGTGCGCGAGCCGTCCATCTCCAGCGAGGTGCAGATCGGCAGGAGGTAGGTGTTGTCCTGCCGGGCATCGAGCGCCGCGAAGGTGGTCGGGTGCGGGTCGGCGACGACCAAAAGTTCCAGCTTGTTCATGCCCTCGATCGCCTCGGGCATGCGGGTGACGGTGTTGCCGCCATGGCCGAACACCATGAAGGCCTTGATCGGGCTCCTCTGGTCGATCTGCTCGGCCGGCAGGTTCACGGCATCGAACCAGCGGGTCGAGGTGATGCCGGGCGCCTCCATGTTCTCCTTGCGACTGCGGGCCTTGCGGCCGGCGGAGGCCGGGACCTCGTCGAAGCGCGATTGCAGCCACTCGTAGGGCACGTCCCAGACGCGGGCCCAATGCCGCCATCCGCCCTCGACGAGGCCGTAGTAGAGCGGCAGGGTCGTCACATCGAGGCCGAGATCGGTCGCGCCCTGCACGTTGGTGTGGCCGCGGAAGATGTTGGCGCCGGTGCCCGGCTTGCCGACATTGCCGGTGGCCAGGCACAGGATGCACAGCGCACGCACGTTGGCAGTGCCGACGGTGTGCTGGGTCGCGCCCATGCACCAGATCAGGGTCGCGGGCTTCTCCTTGGCGAACTTCTCCGCGACGCGCTTGAGCTGCTCGCCGGGCACGCCTGAGACGCGCTCGACCTCATCGGGCGTCCACTTGGCGACTTCCTTGCGCACATCGTCCATGGCGTAGACGCGCTGCGCAATGAACGCCTTGTCCTCCCAGCCATTCTGGAAGATGTGCCAGAGGATGCCCCACACCACCGGAATGTCGGTGCCGGAGCGGATGCGCACGTATTCGGTGGCGTGCGCCGCCGTGCGGGTGAAGCGCGGATCGATGACGATCATGTTCGCGCGGTTGATCTCCTTGCCCGACAGCACGTGCTGGAGCGAGACCGGATGCGCCTCGGCCGGATTGCCGCCGAGGATGATCATCGTCTTGGCGTTGCGGATGTCGTTGTAGGAATTCGTCTGGGCGCCGTAACCCCAGGTATTGGCCACGCCCGCCACCGTGGTCGAGTGGCAGATGCGAGCCTGATGGTCGATCGAGTTCGTGCCCCACAGCGCCGCGAACTTGCGCATGAGGTAGGAAGCCTCGTTGGTGAACTTGGCCGAGCCGAGCCAGTAGACCGAATCCGCGCCGTTCTTTTCGCGGATCGCCATCAGCTTGTCGCCGATCTCCTCGTAGGCCTGATCCCACGAGATGCGCTTCCACTGCCCGCCCTCGAGCTTCATCGGATATTTGAGGCGGCGGTCGGAGGAAACGAGCTCGCGGATCGCCGCGCCCTTGGCGCAGTGGGTGCCGCGGTTGATCGGGCTCGCATAGGACGGTTCCTGGCCGACCCAGACGCCGTTGACGACCTCGGCCGTCACCGTGCAGCCCACCGAGCAGTGGGTGCAGATGTTCTTCTTGACGATGGTGTCCGGTCCGACCGCGGAGGAGCCCGCGGCCTGGGCCTTGCGCACCGCGCCGAGCTGGATCGTCCCGGCGGCGGCCAGCGCCCCGGCCGTGAGCCCGGAGCGACGCAGGAAGGCGCGCCGGTCGAGGACGCCCGCCGCGAGGCCCGCGGCCACGGCCTGGTGCTTGGTGCGAGCCGCTTCGCCGCTTTTGCGCTTGATCAGCATGGCCGCCTCACTTCGTGCCGGTGGACGCCGGGTCCATGTTCTTCTTCAGGGTCTCGTAGCCGTTGGTGCGGTAGAACGCCTTGACGTGGTCGCTCTCGCGGTACCGGGCCTTGGTCTCGTCGTTGCCCGGGTCGTAGGCCTGCGCCTCGGTCGCGCCCATCGGCGAGGCAACCGCCGCCGCGGCGGCGACCGTGCCGCCGCCGAGCGCCCGAAAGAATTGACGACGACCGAGAGGCTTCGCGTCCTGTCGCATTGTCCCGTCTCCTCCAGCGGCGGCTCCCCCTGGGGTGAACCGTCCGCGCTGACCTTCGTTGCGCCCCTCTCGCCGGAGGCGGGTGATGTGCGGGCCGTCAGCCGTCCATGGCGAAGGCTTCGGCCTCGATCTCGATGAAGACACGGCCGAGAGCGCCGACCGCGCGGTAGAACGGGGCCGCCGTCGCCCGCTCCAGATCGGCGAAGAGGCGGCCCGCCCAGGGCTCGATGTGCCGGGCGAAGAAATGGGCCTGCCGCTCGGGCTCCGCCGCGAACCGCCCGGCGGCGAGCCCGGCCATGACCTCCAAGAGGATGGCGAGGTGATCCTCCGGCTCGCTCATCGCCTCGCCCCGCTCCAGGCCGAGCGCGGACAGGTCTTCCCGCACCCGGGCGAGCGGGCGCTCGTTGAGGAAGCCGGTCAGGTAATAGGAGGCGTAAGGGAGAAGCTCGCCGCGCCCGACGCCGACGAACAGTGCGAAGAACTCGCGCTCGACCGCCTGCGCCGAGGTTTCGGCCGCGACCCGGCGGAGATCGGCGATCCGTGTCCCGAGCACGCCGTCGCCGCCTTCGAGACCGGCGAGGGCATCGAGCAACGTCGCGTCCGGCGCACGCCCGAGGAGGGTCGCCAGCAGGTCGTATTGCCGGGCGCGCAGCAGGTCGATGTCCTCGACCGCGGGACCGCGTCCGGACACCTCGTTCTCGGGAAGTGCCAGCACCGACGCCACCGAACCCATGCTCCTCCGGGGCCCTCACCCGGACCGCTTGTTTGGACCGATAATAAAAAGCGTTCCAAGTGGCGGCAATCGAATTTTGCATAAATTACGAGGGCATCGCACCGCCGTGACGCCGCAGGCGTGGCCGTGGAGGGGATGGCTCGACCAACGCTGCGGCCGCCGGCGCTCTCGACCGATCGGGAAGCTGTTCCGGCTCCGGCGTCGGGGCCGGATCCGCGCTTTCGGCCATTGTCCGGGCGGGCTCCGACGCGGCGGGATCGGCTTCGGGCGGCGAGGCCTCATTCGGCGAGTCGGTCGGCTCCACACCGGCCGCGGGCGTCTCGGTCCGGGCCGGATCGCGGAACAATCGCCCGAGCATCGCCTGCACGTCGTCGCTCGGCAGCAGCGGGCCGAATCCCGGCACTCCGCCCGGGGTGTTCCAGTCATAGGCGTATTCGCACGCCTCGCTGACGAAATCGCGGATCGCGGGATCGAGCGACCACATCCGGCGCAGGGCCGCGTTGCGGAGGGGCGACGGGATTCCGGCCCGGAGGAAGGGCGTGAGGTCGCTCTGCGGCGTCAGCGCGTCGAGGTCCGGCAATTCCTCGAGATGACGTGCGATCTCCTCGCTTGTTTCCTGGCCCGGCTCCGCCTCCGCGGCGCCCTCCCCGGCGCGCGCGCCCGAGGCCGGGATCGGCGCCTCAGTGGTGTCCGGAAGGAGGTCGGGCCCGACGGCGGCGGGCTCGATCGGCAGGCGCTCGGCGTCGCGCACCGCCTCCTTGCGGCGGGCCCAGCGGGCGAGAAACCCGTCGCTCATTCGCCCCTCCCGCCTTCGCCGGGCACCCGGCGGGCGAGCGCCTCCGGATCCGCCCGGTCGCGTTTGCGCTTCTCGAACCGGCGCTCGATGTGGAAGGCCTCGAAGAAGGCCAGCAGCTTCGCCTGGATCTCGGGGGGCATCGGCACGGCCTCGACGATCTCGCCGATGCCCTCCGCCATGGCCTCGCCCTCGTAGGGATCGGCGGTGACGCTCGCGATCGCGTAGCTGTCGTCGCCGTTGGCCCGCAGGGACACCCAGAGGGAGGGGCGGCCCGAGACGAGGTTGTCGCGATAATGCGCCGTCTCGGCGAGGTGCAGCGAGACCTCGTAGGCGCCCGCATAGAAGGTCGCCTCCTCCTCGGTCTCGGTGAGCGGCGTCCAGGCCGGCGTCGCCGCCGCCGCCGGCAGGGCCGCCACCGGCAGCCAGGCATGGGTCGCCCAGGGCCCCTTCAGGCGCCGCCGCGCGACGATGATGCCGACTTCGAAACGATCCTCCGGGCTCATGGCGATCCTCACGCGACGGTCCGGTCGGCGGCCAGGGGCAATCCGACGACGAGGTTGTGGGGCTTGAGTGTCACGGTCTTCTCCGGACTCATGCCGAGGAGCAGGTAGACCGGCCGGTCGCCGACCCGCGAATCGACGTGGGTCGGATCGGCGAAGGCCAGGGAGAACACCGCGATCAAGCGCTCGCGGGCGGCGGGCGTCATCGTCTCGCCGCGCCACAAGGCGTTGCCGAGCCGCGTGCCCTCGGCGTCGAGCCCGACGAACCAGCGCCAGTCCGGATCTTCCAGCCCGTCGACGGGCGTCACCCGGATCACGATGTGGAGCAGGTGGTGCAGATAGGCCTCGATGGCGCGGGCGAGCCCGGCCCGGGCCTTCGCCCCGGAGAGGTTGAGCGCCATGGTGAAGGCGTCGGAGCGGCTCCAATAGGTCCAGGCGTTCTCGTCGTTGAGCACGTCGAGTTCGCTCGCCGCCTCCTTGCCGAGCATGGTCACCAGCGGCGAGAGCGGCGCGGAGCCTTCCCGCGCCTCGATCACCTCCGCATCGGCGAGCAGCACCGCCCCCTCGTGCAGGCTGACCCGCTGGGGGCGGAAGAAGAGTTCGGCGGCGCGAAGCACGTGAGGGTCGTCGCAGCCGTCGAGGGCGTTGCGCAGGATCAGGTGGCAGAGCTGGTTCAGGAACAGCCCCGGGACGCCCTGCAGGCCGCCCCGCACCAGGGCGAGATAGGCGGCTTCGACCGAACGGGCGGCCAGCAGCCGGTCTCGGAAGGCGAGCATCACCTCCCAGTTCTCCCGGGCATCCGCGTCGGCGATGGCGTCGAGGTCGGCCCGCGCGACGGCGCGGCGCGGGTCGGCGAGCAGGGTGGCGTGCAGGGCCCGCTCGGCCGCGCAGGCGTCCTCGGGCGGCACCAGTTCGGGCCGGGCCAGATAGGCCAGGATGAGCTCGTCCGTCACCGCGAGCCCGCCGCCTTCGGTGCGCTGCGTCAGATGGTGGCCGCTGGACACCCAGAACTCGGTCATTGTCTCATTGTCCCGGAGAACCGCCGACCAGTCCGACGAGGTCCGCCCTCTCCTCCGGCCCGTCGTCGGTCTCCACGAAGTGGAAGGCGCGGGCGTGCAGCGGGTCGGCACCCGGTGCCCTTGGGTGAAGCGTGCGGAAGCTCTCGCGGATTTCGCCCCCCTCCGCCGTGCGGTGCATCGCCACGACGCTGCCGACGGGAAGGTGGCACAGCGAGGCCGCCACTGCGATCTCCTCCTCGGCCGCGCCGCGGGCCGCCGCGAGATCGGGCGCGCCGAAGCGCTCCAGGATGTGGCGGCTCAGCGCCGCGACCGCCGCCTCGCGCTCGGCCTCGCTCGCCTCGCTGACCACGACGAGGGTCGAGAAGCCCAGCGAGGTGACGCCGACGAAGCCCGAGCGGAAGGCCGCCCGCTCCTTGCCCGAGAGACCGGCCGGGTCGGCGTCGAAGAACAGGAACGCGCCCGTCACCGCCCATTCGCCGGGCTCGGCGGCCTGCGCGAAGACGAAGGTGTCGGACGGGTCGAGCCGCAGGGTGCGCGGCAGGCGCAGGGCGCTCACAGCCGCACCGTCCCGTTCGCGGGATCGTGCCAGGACGGTGCGGCGTGTGTCGGTGGCAGGGGCCAGCGCTCGGTGCGGCCCTCGGCACGGATCCACTGCAACGTGCCCTCAGCACCGATCCCCGTCGCCTGCGCCCCGGGGGGCAGCGCGAGGCGGGCGAGGACATGCCCCGCCAGCCGCGCGAACCCGTCCTCGCTCCAGACCTCGAAGGCCTTGGTCAAATGGCGGGCGAAGCTCTCGACGAGGGGACCGCGCAGGTCGGGCGGAAATCCTTCCTCGTCCAGGGCGGTCGAATCCGGCGTCAGTCCCGGATCGCCCGCGTGCCGCTTCGAGGCGATCAGCGCGCCGGAGAAGACGAGCCAGTCCGGCACCGCGGTCTCGCCGCATCCCTCGGGTGCACCGAGCCGGCCGCCGCCGAGGCGGGCGCCATTGAAGTGCAGCGTGTCGGGCCACAGGATCGTCACCGGGATCTCCGGGGGGCCGAAGCCGCCGACCGCCTCGGCCAGGGCCCACATCCCGGCAAACAGCGCCCGGCGGGCGCCGGCGAGCGGCTCCTCCGGGGCGAGGACCACGGCGACGTCGATCACGGCCTCCCGCCCACCCAGAATCAGGGTGCCGGCCTCCGCGCCGGCCTCGGCCAGGCGGCATGCCTCGGCATGGGCGTCCAAGGCGGGCGAGACCAGGAGGCCGGTAAACGCCGGGGGAAGGACGAGGCCCGCAGGGCGGGTCTCCGGAGACGCGGTCATCGGTGCGACCATCGGGATGTCGGGGCTGCGGGACGTGACGGCCTGCGCGCCTGCGCCGGTTCGTAGTTTGGAACGATACGCGTATAAGAAATTCAGACCCCGCCGCGAAGGGGCCGCCCCGCCAACAGGAATCCGCGTCCCCGTGTCCGATCGTCTCGTGTTCGCCTGCTCCTGCGAGAAGACGATGCCGCTCGACCGAGCGGCCCTGGAGAAGGGCTGCGGCGGCAGCCTCGTCACCGCCGACCAGCTCTGCGGACGCGAACTCGACCGGTTCCGCGCCGCCCTCGCCGAAGGACGGCCCGTCACCGTCTCCTGCACGCTCCAGGCGCCCCTGTTCGACGAGATCGCGGACGAGGTCGGCGCCGAGGAGCGCGTCGCCTATGCCAAGATCCGCGAGACCGCGGGCTGGTCGTCGGAGGCCGCGCGCTCGGGCCCGAAGATGGCGGCGCTGCTCGCCGCCGCCGCCGAGCCCGTGCCGACGGCCGGCACGGTGCTGATGGAGAGCCGCGGCGTCGCCCTGATCTATGGCCGCGACGAGACCGCTTTGGCGGTGGCCAAGCGCTTGGCCGACCATCTCGACGTGACGGTGCTGCTCTCCCGACCCAGCGCGATTCCCCCGCCTCACCGCAACGATTTCCCGATCCTGAAGGGCACGATCCGCGCCGCGACGGGCCATCTCGGCGCCTTCGCCCTGCGCATCGACGACTATGCCCTGCCGGCGCCCTCTTCCCGCACGCAGCTCGATTTCGGCGCGTCCCGCGACGGCGCGACCTCGACCTGCGACCTCGTGATCGATCTCACCGGCGGCCCCCCGCTCTTTCCGGCGCACGCCCTTCGTAGCGGCTACCTTCGGGCGGACCCGCGCGATCCGGCCGCGGTGGAGCAGGTGGTGACGGACGCCTCCCACCTCGTCGGCGAGTACGACAAGACCCGCTTCGTCGCGTTCCACGCCCAGCTCTGTGCCCATTCCCGCTCGGGCATCACCGGCTGCACCCGCTGCCTCGACGTCTGCCCGACCGGCGCGATCGCGCCCGCGGGCGACAGCGTGGCGATCGATCCCTACATCTGCGCCGGCTGCGGCAGCTGCGCCGCGGTCTGTCCCACCGGCGCTGCCGCCTACGCCCTGCCCCCCGCCGATGCGCTGATGCGGCGCCTGCGGGTGTTGATGCGGGCCTATCGGGCGGCGGGCGGAGAGCGGGCCGTGGTGCTGTTCCACGACGGCGCGCACGGCGAGCCGCTGATCGACGCCCTCGGCCGGGACGGCGACGGCCTGCCGGCGCAGGTTCTGCCGGTGCGGGTCAACGAGGTGACGCAGCTCGGCCCCGAAGTGTTCGCGGCCCTGTTCGCCTACGGCGCGGCGGGCATCCGGCTGCTCGCCCGGGCGCGCCCGCAGCACGATCTCGCCAGCCTGCACCGTACGCTGGCCCTCGCCGACACCCTCGCCGCCGCGCTCGGCTACGGGCCCGATCTCGTGCGCCTGATCGAGACCGACGATCCCGATGCTTTGGCCGCCGCGCTCCGCGACCCTCCGAACGGCCGCGTCGCGGTCGCGCCCGCCGGCTTCGTGCCGGACGGGGGCAAGCGCGAGATGCTGCGCCTCGCCTTCCGCGAGATGCACGCCGCCGCCCCGGCGCCGGTGGCGTCCGTGCCGCTCGCGGCCGGCGCGCCGTTCGGTGGGCTCGGGTTCCGCACGGAGGCCTGCACCCTCTGCCTCGCCTGCGTCGGCGCCTGCCCGACGCACGCCCTGTCCGACAGCGCCGAGAAGCCGCTCCTCGCCTTCGAGGAGAGCCTCTGCGTGCAGTGCGGCTTGTGCGCGGCGACCTGCCCGGAGGACGTCATCACGCTGAGCCCGCAGCTCGACTTCGCCGCCTGGGCCGCGCCGCGCCGGATCGTCAAGGAGGAGGAGCCCTTCGCCTGCATCAGCTGCGCGAAGCCCTTCGGCACCCGCTCCACCATCGAGCGGGTGATGGACAAGTTGCGCGACCGCCACTGGATGTTCACCGGAGAGGCCGGTGAGTCCCGCCTTCGCTCGCTGATGATGTGCGACGATTGCCGCGTCGAAGCCGCCCTGAACCAGGGCTTCGATCCGCATGCCGGTCCCGAGCGCGCCAAGCCGCGCACGAGCGAGGATTACTTCCGCGAACGCGGGAATGGACCTCTGCAGAGCTGAGGCCCCGCGCGTATCTTCGTCCGAGCGCCCCTCGTCGGGCATCTGAGTGACGCGGGCGTCCGTCCCCCGCGCCTCGCTTGCGTCGGGAAAAGACCGCGCCGTTACGGCAATGCGGTCGCTTTCTCGAGAAACCGCATCAGCGCCGCGCGGTCCTCGGCGCTGTTGATGGTCTGCTCGGGCATGCGCGTCCCGGGCGTGTAGCGGGACGGGCCGATCTCGAACAGGCGGGCCACCGTCTCGGGTGTCCAGACGATGTCCATCCGCTTCAAGGCGTCGGAGTAGCGGTAATCCGGCAGGCTGCCGATGCGGCGGCCGAACAGGCCGGCGAGCGTCGGGCCGGCGCGGGGGCCTTCCTCCGCCGTCAGCGCATGGCAGGCCACGCAGGCGCGGAACACCTCGGCGCCGCGCTCGCCGTGGAAGGCCGCCAGGGAATCGGCGGGCCGCGGCATGGCCAGCGGGCCGATCGGCTCACCGGTCGCCGCGTTCCAGCGCCGCACGAGGCGGTCCCCGCCGCCGGTGATCAATTCCTGCCCGTCCGGGCGCCATGCCACCGACCAGACCGGCAAGCCAGGGCCGACCAGGGTGTAGCTCACTCGCCCACTCGCCCGCTCGATCACCGAGACCGTGCCGCCCGCTCCCGCCGCGGCGAGCCGGCGCCCGTCCGGCGCAAGCGCCAGCGCGATGACGGGCGAGGGCCCGAGTTCGACGGCCGTGCGGATCGCGCCGTCCGCGTTGAGGAACCGCACCGTCGCATCGGCGCCGGCAGCGGCGATCTCGCCATCCGCGGCGATCGCGAGGGTGCTCAGCGCGCTCGGCAGGGTGGCCGTCGCGACGGGATCGCCCGCCGCCGACCAGATCCGCACCGTCGCATCCGCCCCCCCGGTGACCGGGCGCCCGTCCGGCAGGAAGGCCACGGCATTGACGTTGCCCTGATGGCCCGCGAGCACCCGCGCCGGCCCGGATCCGAGAGGCCAGAGGCGGGCGGTGCCGTCCCAGGCAGCGGAGGCCAGGGTTGCGCCGTCGGGGGAGACCGCGAGCGCCGCGACCGGCCCGGCATGGCCCTCCAGCACCCGCTCGGGCTCCGGCAGGCCGAGCCGCCACAGGGCGATGCGCCCGTCCTCGGAGGCGGTGGCGAAGCGCCCGTCCGGCAGGGCGGCGACGGCGTTCACGGCCCCGTCATGGGCGCGCAGGACCGAGAGCGCCGCTCCGGTGTCGAGCCCCCAGAGGATGGCGGCCTGATCGAACCCGCCGGAAATCGCGAGGCGCCCGTCGCCGGTCACCGCCAGGGCCCGGACCGGCCCGCCATGACCGCGCATCTGCGCCGAGGCAGGGCCCGCAAGGAGCAGGAGGGCGGCAAGGCCGAGGATCGGGAGGCGTCGGGACATGACGGACCGGAGCAGGAACGGCGCGGACCATAGCCGAGGGCCCGGCGCCCTGTCTGTGCGACACAGGCGGGCGGGGCGACGCAGGCGGGCGGCCCGGCCGGTCGCCACGACGGGGCCGCTCGCGTTCCGAGAGGCCCCTGAATCTTGAATAACGTCGGGGGATGGCGCATCGCTCTCGGCCGATGACGGCCTTTGGCAGACGCTCCCCCGTCCCGACGCATCGCCGGGCCGGCCCATGACCCGGACGGCCTCCGCGGCGCTGACGCCGCTCGCCGAGGCGCGGGCGCTTCTGCTGTCGCTCGCCGCGCCTTTGCGGCCTGAAACCGCTAGGATCGCCGACGCCCTCGGCTGCATCTGCGCCGTGCCGGTGACCGCTCCGGGTCCGCATCCGTCCCGGCCGACGACCCTGCGCGACGGCTATGCGGTGGAGGCGGCCTCGATCGGCGGTGCGTCACCCTACTCCCCGCTGCGCCTGCCCCAGGCGCCCGACTGGGTCGAGGCCGGGGAGGCCCTGCCCCCCGGCACCGATGCGGTGTTGCCGCCGGAGGGCCTCGAAGGGCGCGACGCGGTGGCCGATCTCGCCCCGCGGGAGGGCGTGCGGGCGCCGGGCGAGGATTTTCAGGCCGGCGATGGCTTGATCCGGCCCGGCGAACGGATCGGCCCGCTCCATCTCCTGGCCTTGGCCGCCTGCGGCGTCGCCACCGTGGCGGTGCGCCGCCCGCGGATCGCGCTCATCGTGACGGGCGGGCCCGAGCTCGATGCCCTGTCCCCGGTCCTCGCCGCCCTCGTGGCACGGCAGGGCGGCGTGGCCGAAACCGTGACGGTGCCCGACGAGCCGGGCGCCCTCGTCGACGCCCTTCGCGGCAGCCCGGCCGACACGATCCTGGTGATCGGGGGGACCGGGTTCGGGCGCACCGATCACAGCGCCGCCGGGCTCGCCGGGGCCGGCCGGCTCCTCGTCCACGGCATCGCCCTGCGCCCCGGCGAGACCGCCGGCCTCGGCGAGGCGGGCGGACGTCCCGTGCTGCTCCTGCCGGGCCGTCCCGAGGCGGCTCTGGCCGTTTATCTGGCGCTCGGCCAACCGCTCGTCGCGGCGCTCTCGGGGGCCACCCCTTCGCCCGCGATCCGCGCGACGCTGGCCCGGAAGGTCGCCTCGGGCATCGGCCTGAGCGAAATCGTGTATCTGCGCCGCGTCCCGGGGGGCGTCGAGCCCCTCGGCGCGGTCGATCTGCCGCTGCGCCGGCTGTGCGAGGCCGAGGCGGCCCTGCTGGTTCCGCCGGATTGCGAAGGCTATCCGGAGGGGAAAGAGGTCGAGGTTCTGGATCTGTGAGTGACGGGAGCGACTTCACCCGGCGCCTCGCGGCAGCGTCCCGCCAGGAGCAATTCCTGACGGTGATGAGCCGGGAGGAGGCTCTGGCCATCTTCCGGGCCGCGGTGCCGCATGTGGCCCTGCCGGCCGAGTCCGTGCCGCTCGCCGCGTCCTTGGGGCGGGTGCTGGCCTGCGATCTCGCCTCGCCGATCGACGTGCCGCCCTTCGACCGGGCGCTCGTTGACGGCTTCGCCCTGCGCGCCGCCGACACCGAGGGGGCTGGCCCGGCGAGCCCCTGCCGCCTCGCCCTCAACCGCGAGATCCTGGCCTGCGGCGTCGCCCCGGCGCTCGCCGTCGGGCCCGGCACGGCTACTCCGGTCGCCACCGGCGGGGTGATCCCCCGCGGGGCCGACGCGGTGGTGATGGTGGAGCAGACGGAATTCGACGAGGGACGTCTCGCCATCGAGGTCCTCCAGCCGGTCCGGCCGGGCCAGTTCATCGGCTACGCCGGTGCCGACATGGCCCTGGGCGAGACCGTGTTGCGCAAGGGCCTCCGGATCACCGCCCGCGAGATCGGGATGCTGGCGGCCTGCGGGCTCGCCCTGGTGCCGGTGGTGCGTCGCCCCCGGGTCGCGGTTCTCTCGACGGGCGACGAGTTGACCGAGCCCGGCGCGCCTCTGGCGCCCGGCGCGATCTACGACTCGAACGGGGCGATCGTCGCCGCCGCGGTCACGGAGAATGGCGGCGAGGCGGTGGCCCTCGGGATCGTGCGTGACGACGAGACCGCCCTGGAGGCGGCCCTGCATGGGGCGATGACCGGCCACGACCTCGTCGTCCTGTCGGGGGGCACGTCGAAGGGCGCGGGTGACGTGTCCCACCGCATCCTTCACCGTCTCGGGGCGCCCGGCATCCTGGTTCACGGCGTGGCCCTGAAGCCCGGTAAGCCGCTCTGTCTCGCGGTGGCCCAGGATACGCCCGTGGTGGTGCTGCCGGGCTTCCCGACCTCGGCGATGTTCACCTTCCACGAATTCGTCCTGCCGCTGGTGCGCGCCCTCGGCGGTCTGCCGCCGCGGGAGGAGGAGGCGGTGAGTGCCGTCGTGCCGCAGCGCGTCCCGTCCGAACTCGGCCGCACCGAGTTCGTGATGGCCTCCCTGGCCCGCGGACCGGCGGGGCCGGTGGCCCTGCCGCTGGCGAAGGGCTCGGGCTCCGTCACCGCTTTCTCCCAGGCCGACGGCTTCTTCGCGATCCCCGCCGCCCGCTCCGGGCTGGAGGCGGGCGAGGCGGTCTCGGTGATGCGCCTCGGCCAGGGCGTGCGGGCGCCGGACCTGACCCTTGTCGGCAGCCACTGCGTCGGGCTCGACCGGCTGGTCGGGCTGCTCGCGGAGCGGGGCTTTTCCGCCCGCACCGTCTGGGTGGGGTCGGCCGGCGGGCTCGCGGCGCTGCGCCGGGGCGAGTGCGATCTCGCCGCCATGCACCTGCTCGATCCCGAGACCGGCCGCTACAACGCGCCGCTCCTCGCTCCGAATATGCGCCTGGCCCCCGGCTGGCGCCGCCTCCAGGGTGTGGTGTTCCGCCCCGGCGACGGGCGCTTCGAGGGCCGGAGCGCGCCGGAGGGCGTCGCCGCCGCCCTGGCGGATGCGGGGGCCGTCATGGTCAATCGCAACGCCGGCTCCGGCACCCGCCTCCTCGTCGACGGGCTCCTCGGCGGGGCCCGACCGGCCGGTTTCTGGAACCAGCCGCGCTCGCACAACGCCGTCGCGGCCGCGGTGGCGCAGGGCCGGGCCGATTGGGGCGTGGCCATCGCCAGCGTGGCGGCTCCCTACGGCCTCGGGTTCCTGCCGCTGACCGAAGAGCATTACGACTTCGCCTACACGGCGGGGACGGAGGCGCGGCCGGCTCTGGCCGCCTTCCTGGCCCTGCTCGGCGCGCCGGAGACCGCGGCGGCTCTGGGCGAACTCGGCTTCACACCGGCGGGAGACGCGGCATGAGCGGCCTCAAGGTCATCGGCCTCGCCGGCTGGAGTGGGGCGGGCAAGACCACGCTCCTGGCGCGGCTCATCCCGCTCCTGGTCGGCCGCGGCGTCCGGGTCGCGACCCTCAAACACGCCCATCACGGCTTCGACATCGACCATCCGGGCAAGGATTCCCACGTCCACCGCGAGGCGGGCGCCCGCGAGGTCATCGTCTCCTCGGCCCGGCGCTGGGCGCAGATCCGTGAGGTCGCCGACGGCGCCGAGGCGCGCCTGCCCGATCTGCTCCGGCGCCTGACGCCGGAGGGGATCGCCCTGGTCGAGGGCTTCAAGCGCGAGGCCCATCCCAAGCTCGAAGTGTTCCGTGCGGCCAATGGCCGG
Organism: Methylobacterium sp. Leaf118; assembly: GCF_920984675.1. Taxonomy (GTDB): domain Bacteria; phylum Pseudomonadota; class Alphaproteobacteria; order Rhizobiales; family Beijerinckiaceae; genus Methylobacterium. The sequence continues at coordinate 3,883 of NZ_CAKLBV010000037.1, read as the reverse complement.
CCGCCGCTCCATCCGGACGATCCGCACATCGTCGGCATCGCCAGCGACGTGCCGTTCCCGGAGGCCGCGGTACCGGTGGTCGGGCTAGACGACGTCGCCGCCATCGCCGATCTGGTGCTCGCACGGGCACAGCCCCTGGACGCGGTGCTGACGCGCTTGGAACCCCGTCCGGAGCCCCGCTGATGGCCCAGCTCACCGATGATTGCTTCGCCTTCGGCGGCAAGCTTCTGCCGATCGAGGAGGCGCTGGCCCGCATCGGCGAGCGCTTCCCCGTGATCGCCGGGTCCGAGACCGTTCCCCTCCACGAGGCCGATGGCCGCGTCGCCGCCCAGGACGTTTATGCGGGGCACGACCTGCCGCCCTTCTGGAATTCGGCGGTCGACGGCTACGCGGTGCGTCACGCCGACCTTTCGGATGCGGCCGAGACCGTTCTGCCGGTGACCGGCCGCCTGCCCGCCGGCGCCGCCGCGCAGGCCCTGGGGCCGGGCGCCGCGATCCGCATCTTCACCGGCGCCCCGATGCCGACCGGCGCCGACACGGTGTTCATGCAGGAGGACGTGCGTCTGGAGGCTGGGCGCGTCGCCCTGCCCCGGGGGCTCAAGCTCGGCGCCAACGCCCGGCCGGCCGGCGAGGATCTGGCGCGGGGGGCGCTGGCGATCCCCGGCGGGCGGCGCCTGCGCCCGCAGGACCTCGCCCTGGCCGCCGCGACCGGCCATGCCCGCCTTCTCGTGCGGCGGCGCCTCAGGGTGGCGCTGTTCTCGACCGGCAACGAGCTGGCCGAGCCCGGCGCGCCGCTTCCGGCCGGCGCGATCCACGATTCCAACCGGGTGCTGCTCGCCTCTCTGCTGCGGCGCCTCGGCTGCACGGTGCACGATCTCGGCATCCTGCGCGACGATCCCGCCACCCTGGGCCACCACCTCGCCGAGGCGGCCCGGGACCACGACCTGATCCTGACCTCCGGCGGCGTCTCCACGGGCGAGGAGGACCACGTCAAGGCGGCGGTCGAGCGCCTGGGGCGGCTCGTGCTGTGGCGCCTCGCGATCAAGCCCGGTCGGCCGGTCGCCGCCGGGTTGGTGGCCGGTACGCCCTTCATCGGCCTGCCGGGCAACCCGGTGGCGGTCTACGTGACCCTGCTCTTCGTCGTGCGCCCGCTCCTCGCCCGCCTCGGCGGGGCCCTCTACGAGCCGCCCCTCACCTTCCCGGTCCGGGCGGGCTTCCCCTATCGGAAGAAGCAGGGACGCCGGGAATTCGTCCGGGTCACCCTCGAGGCCGGCGCCGAGGGTCGGGAAGCCCGAAAGTTTTCCCGGGACGGGGCGGGCGTGCTGACCTCACTGACCGGCAGCGACGGCCTCGTGGAACTGCCCGACGACATGACCAACGTCGCACCGGGGGACATTCTGGCGTTCCACCCTCACGCGCTCCTCTGGTGAGCGCTCGCCTCCCGCGGTGGGGCGTAGCCCGAGGCCGTCTCGGCCCGCCGGGCGAGGAGTGCCCGCAGGGGCGCCAGCCGCTCCGGCGGAAGGGCGGCGCGGACGGCGAGGTAATAGGTTTCCCAGCCGAGCGGCCGGTAGTCGAGGGCGAAGCGCTCGGCGACCGCGCGGGTGCCCATGCCGACATCCGCGGCGCCCGTGGCGATGAGCGCCGCCACCGCCTGATGGGTGAATTCCTCGGTCTGATGCCCGACGATGGTCTCGAGGAGCGTCCCCGCCTCCTGGCAGAGCCGCTCGAACCAGATGCGCGTCCCGGCGCCGTGCTGCCGGTTGACGAACCGGGCCTTGCGGGCGGCGATGTCGGCGATCCCGCCGAGACGCAGCGGATTGCCGGGGGCGAGCATCAACCCCTGCTCCCGGCGAAACAGCGGCAGCACCGCGAGGTCGGGATCGCGGAACACCGTGTCGAAGGGCGGCGGGGGCGCCCCGTCGGCGCCGAAATGGAAGCCCGCCGCATCGACCGCGCCGCCCCGCAGGCGCGCCAGCGCATCGAGGCTTCCGGCGATCCCGAGGTCGAACTCCCGGCGCGTCTCGAGGGCCTCGAGAAGGAGCGGGTCGTGGCTCGCCGCGAGGCGGATGCGGGCGGCGGCGGGCTCCAGCAAGCGCTGCAAGCCCTCCGACAGGGCCATCTCCTCCGCGGCGAAGGCCGGCCCGAGCCGAACCTGCGAGGCCTTGAGCAGGGCGAGCAGGTCCCGCCCCAGGGGGGTGAGCGCGCTGCCATGTCCCTTCGTCTTCAGCGCCGCCGCGCGGCCGAGGGCGTGTTCGAGCGCGGCGAGCTGGCCCCAGGCCGAGCGGTAGGAAACGCCGAGTTCCGAGGCTGCGCCCTGGAGCGAGCCGGTCCGGTCCAGGGCCTCCAGCAGCGTAAGGGTGGGCATGAGGGCGATCTCGGCCCGGCCGAGGCCGGCGCGCCCGTCCAGCCGCAGGCTGACCCTCATATGCAACGCCTTTCCTATTGATCTTCCATCTACCCGCGTAGCATCCGGCATGTCGAGGCGCAGCTCCGGGCGCCGGCTCCGGCGATGATCGAGACGCTTCACGAGACGTTTGACCGCCTGTGGACGCTGGACCGCGACGTTGTCGCGATCGCGGCCCTCTCCCTGCGCGTCAGTCTCACGGCCGTGAGCATCGGCCTGCTCCTGGGCATCCCGCTCGGAGCTCTCGTGGCCGTCGCCCGGTTCCCCGGCCGGGGCGTCCTCGTCGCCGCACTGAACGCCTTCATGGGCCTGCCGCCCGTCATCGTCGGGCTGCTGCTCTACCTGCTCCTGTCGCGTTCGGGTCCGCTCGGGCCGCTCGGCCTCCTGTTCACCCCCGGGGCGATGGTGGCGGCCCAGGCGGTGCTCGCGACGCCCCTCGTCGCCGCCCTGTCCCGGCAGGTGGTGGCCGATGCCGAGGCGCATCTCGGCGAGCAGCTGCGCTCGCTGCGCCTCTCGGCCCCGCGCCGGGCGATGGTGCTGATCTACGACGTCCGCTTCTCCCTGGTGACGGCCGCGCTCGCCGCCTTCGGCCGGGCGATCTCGGAGATCGGCGCGGTGCTGGTGGTCGGCGGCAATATCGACGGCCACACCCGCACCATGACGACCGCGATCTCGCTGGAGACGCAGAAGGGCGACCTCAGCCTCGCTTTGGCTTTGGGCGTGGTCCTGATGGGCCTCGTCGTCGCCGTGAACGCCGCGGCGGCGTTGCTGCGCGGCCACGCCGCGAGGGCCTACGGGTGAGCCGGGACCGGCCGGACCCCGACATCGCCATCCGCCTCGACGGCGTGAGCCTCGCGCTCGGCGGCCGGCCGATCCTGGACCGGCTCACCTTCGACGTGCCCGCCCGCGGGATCACCGCGCTGATCGGGCCCAACGGCGCTGGCAAGAGCGTGAGCCTGCGGGTGATCGACGGCCTGCTGCGGCCTGCATCCGGCACCCTTGCGGTGCAGCCCGGCCGCTCCGCCCTCGTCTTCCAGCGCCCCGCGCTGGTGCGGGCGAGCGCGGCCGCCAACCTCGCCCTGGCCTTGGCGCCGCTGAAGCTGTCCCGCCGGGCGCGGGCCGAGCGGGTCGCCGCCGCCCTCGACCACGTCGGCCTGGCGAGCCGGGCCGGGGACGCCGCGACGCGCCTTTCCGGCGGCGAGCAGCAGCGTTTGGCGCTGGCCCGGGCCTGGGCCCTGCGCCCCACACTTCTCCTCCTCGACGAGCCGACCGCGAGCCTCGACCCGGCCGCGACCGAGATCGTGGAAGGCCTCGTCGCCGGGATGGCGCGGGAGGGCACGGCAATCCTCCTCGTCTCCCACAATCTCGGGCAGGTCGCCCGGCTTGCCGAGACGGTGATCGTGCTGGCCGGGGGGCGGGCCGTCGAGCAGGGCCCGACCCGAACCGTCCTCTTCTCACCCCGAACGCCCGAAGCGCGGG
>NZ_CAKLBV010000036.1 GCF_920984675.1 Methylobacterium sp. Leaf118 | reverse complement strand
CCAGCTCACGCCAGACCCGCAAGGACGAAAACAAGCCGCCCACGTTTCTCTTTCTCAATCTCAACTTGTCAAAGAGCGCGAAGCCTGTACCCAAGGGTACAATCCTTCTGCTGAAGACGCGTCATCGCTCCGGTTGCCCGGCCCGATCAGCCCCGTCCTCAGCGATTGGTCCGCGGCGGGCTCGTCAGCGGCAGCGACCGAAGTCCCTGCTCAGAGCCCCGCCTCAGCGGTGGGCGGCTTCTAGAGCCGGCCAACCACCCTGTCAACCCGACATCCAAACCGCAAGAGCGGCCAAACCGGCTGACACACCAGAACCAGAAGGACAGCAATCGACCGATCCAGTCGCCCGGATCAGCGCCGCTCCACCAACAGATCCCGATCACCGCTTGTTCGCCCCGGCCCGCCAAGTGGTGGACCGGGGCGCCCCGTCGGTGAAAATGCTTCTACGGCCCCAACACCCAACCGTCAATCGGAAAATCAAAAAAAACCGCGCCGCGCCCGCCACAGGCCGCCCGGACGCTTCGGAGGGCCGGTCCAAGGAAGGGGTGCGCCGCCTCAGCCCCGCGTTCCCCAGCGGGCGCCCATCCGGCTCTGGCCGGCCGCCTCTTGCCCAATCGCCGGGCCGCTCGCGCGCTCCGGGCGGTGCTGGGATTCCGTCGCTTGGCTCTGCGAGGCGATCATGTCCGGAACGGCAGCTTGTGCTTCGGTGCCGCGTCCCTGGGCGAATTGCCCGGCCTTGCGGTAGGTCCACAGATAGCCCGGCACCACGGCCTCGATGGCGGTCGGCACGATGCCGAGGGCCTCGAGGGTGCGCCCCTCCGCCTTCGCGGCCTCCGAGACGACGTTGTCGCTCTGGAGCAGAACGACCTGATCGCGCGTCAGCTTGAGCGTATCCGGCAGAAGTCCGAAGGTGAGCGTGTCGACCGCTTCCAGCACCCGCGCCTGGAGCCGCGCCACCGGTCGCGGCAGATCCACCACGAGGCGGCGGCGCATCGTCACCTCGAGCATGTAGCGAACGAGGGATTCGAGCGTATTCACCTCCGGCCCGCCGAGTTCGTAGACCGCCCCGCCTCGGGCCTGCCCGTCCACAGCCCGGGCCACCGCCTCGGCGACGTCGCCGACATAGACCGGTTGGAAACGCGATTGCCCGCCCGCGAGGGGCAAGGCCGGCAGGAAGGTCGCCAGCGAGGCGAAACGGTTGAAGAACCCGTCACCGGGGCCGAATACCAGGGAGGGCCGGACGATGACCGCCTCCGGGCACGCCCGCAGAACCTCGGCCTCGCCGAGGGCCTTCGAGCGGGCATAGAGCGATGGAGAGGTCTCGTCGGCGCCGATCGCCGAGACATGGACCATGCGGGCGCCGACCGCCGCCGCGGCCTGGGCGATCGTGCCGGCCCCTTCCGTCTGCAGGGTCGAGAAGCGCTGGACGCCGCTTTCCTGGAGGATGCCGACGAGGTTGACCACGATATCCGCGTGTTCGACCGCCCGGCGGACCGAGTCCGGATAGCGGAGATTCGCCTGCACGGCGACGATCTGGCCGACCTTGCCCAGGGGCTGCAGGAACAGCGCGAGGTCCGGGCGGCGGACGGCGACCCGGATGCGGTAGCCGCGCTTGGCCAAGGCCCGCACCACGTGGCGGCCAAGGAAGCCGGAGCCGCCGAACACGGTGACGAGCTGCGATTGCGGACGGAGCGGCCCGGATTCGTGACGCTCGGAGCTATAAGGGCCGCTGCTTTGAGTGGTCATGGCCGACGGGAAACCCTTCCTCGGGAAACACGGCGCGACCGGTCCACGGGCCGGCCGCACGGCCGACGGGCCACGGAACGCGACCGTCGGCAGCACGCTCCTTAGACCAGTTTGAGGCTGAGGACAGCCGGCATTGCGCAGGAAACGGCCGGACTCTCAGCATTCTCGCGTCGCGGCCGGACGCGGGCCGTGACACATTGCGCCAAGGCCGGGCCCGAGACGCGGCGATCGCGCGAGACATCGTGCGACCCGCGCGCTACGCCTCGTCGAACCGGCTCATGCGAAACACCTCGATGCCGGCGCCGTCGATGACCCGCACCGCCTCCGGGGCGGTGCCGGAGCGTTGCGGCACCCGGGCCCGGGCGAACAGACGACGCGCTCGCTCCGTCGCCCCTTCGAGATCGGCCACGCGCACGGACATCCGCTGCTGCACGCCGCCCGGCGCCTCGGGCTCCTCGGGCCCGAGCACTTCGATATGGTAGGTCTCTCGCACGCGGTCCGTTTCCTCGAGGCTGCCGCTTCCGGCTTTGGGCGAAGATGGGGGTGGCGGCGCCGCGCGCCAGCCCGGCCCCTACGATCGCCCCGGAGCGTCGCGGCAAACAGGGCTTCGGCCTTGCCGAACCGGCGCCGATGCCGGATGTGATGACTTCACACGGGGCATCCGGGCAAACGGGAACAACCATGGCGACATCGCCCTTCGTCACGCCGGACTGGCTGCACCAGCATCTCAGCGCGCCCGATCTCGTGGTGCTCGACGCGTCCTGGTACCTGCCCGCACAGGGGCGCGATGCCCAGGCCGAATACCTCGCCGCCCATATCCCGGGCGCGATCCGCTTCGACCTCGACGCGATGAGCGACACCGACTCTCTCCTGCCCCACATGCTTCCGCGGCCGGAGGTGTTCTCCTCGAAGATGCGCGCGCTCGGCGTGGGCGACGGAGCCCAGGTCGTCGTCTACGACGGGTTGGGCCTGTTCTCGGCGCCGCGGGTGCGGTGGATGCTGCGGACCTTCGGCATGCGCGACGTGACGATCCTCGAGGGCGGCATGCCCGCCTGGCTCGCGGCCGGCTATCCGACGGAAGACGGCGACGGCCGCCCGCGCGACCGACGCCACTTCACCGCCCGCCTCGACGGTGGCGCCGTCGCCGACGCCAACGACATCGCCCGGGCGCTGAGCGGTGGCGCGGCCCAGGTGGTCGATGCGCGCTCCGGCCCGCGCTTCCGGGGCGAGGAGGCGGAGCCGCGCCCCGGCGTGCGCCCCGGCCACATGCCAGGTGCGAAGAACCTTCATTACGCCGCCCTCCAGGCGAATGGTCGCCTGCGGGACGAGGCCTCGCTGCGGGCCGCCATGGCCGAGGCCGGGGTCGATCTCGACCGGCCGGTCATCACCACCTGCGGTTCGGGCGTGACCGCGGCGATCGTCTCGCTCGCCCTCGAAACCCTCGGCCGGCCGCCGCGCGCCCTCTATGACGGCTCGTGGTCGGAATGGGGATCGGACGCGGCGCGGCCCGTGGAGACCGGGCCGGCCGCCTGATCCCCCGCGCTCCGTGCGGCCTCTCTCTCGGATGCGCGACTTCGGGGGACGTCGCGGGGAAGCCGGACGACACAGCCTCAACGAAAGGTTAAGAGGGTCCGGCTAAGCTCGGCTGTTGCCGGTCCGACCTGCGGGGAGGTTCGCCCGCGGATACGGGCGCTCACCACCCCAATCGGGTCGATCTCACACGCGCGGTTCGGAGGAAACGGGTTGGCCAGAGGCCCCCAACGCTGGCAGCTCTACCGCCTGCTCGGCCGAGAGGTGGTCCGTGCCGCCCGTGAGCAGGTCGGCCGGTTCACGGCGCGGCCGGATATCCTGACCCGCGCCCGGGTCACCGGCCTCGTCATCGCCCCGCACGATCTGCGCACCAGCGATGCCTCGCTCGCGGACGATATCTATGCCGGCTTGTTCGTGTTCGCCGGCCGCTCCCTGGTGGTGAGCGGGCGCTCGCCCTTCGATTACGATCCCCCCTCGCCCGAATGGGCGGACGCCCTCTACGGATTCGGCTGGCTCCGGCACCTGCGGGCCGCCGATACGGCGCTCGCCCGCGCCAATGCGCGCGCGTTCGTATCGGATTTCATGAACGGTCGCGGCGAGGCCGCGCGCGCCAGCCTCGTCCCGGTCGCCTCGCGCCGGCTGATCTCGTTCCTGTGCCAGTCGCCCCTGGTGCTCGAAGGGGCCGACCACGCCTTCTATCAGGGCTTCCTGAAAATCGTCGGGCGCGGCGCACGGGAACTCGAGCGTTCGCTGAGCCGTTCGGCTCCACCGCAATCGCGGCTCCTCGCGGCGGTGGCGCTGACTTATGCGGGCCTGTGCTGCGAAGGCATCGAGGCGATCCTGCGCCGGGCCACCCGCGTTCTCGTGCGCGAGCTCGACCGGCAGATCCTGCCCGATGGCGGGCATCGCTCCCGCGATCCGCGCTTTGCCATGGAGCTGCTGCTCGATCTGCTGCCCCTGCGCCAGAGCTTCCTCAGCCGCAACGTCGACCCGCCGGAGGCGCTGCTGCGCGCCGTCGACCGGATGTTGCCGGCCCTGCGCCTGCTCCGCCACGGCGACGCCTCGCTCAGTCACTTCAACGGCATGGGCGTCACCGCGGCCGACCACCTCGCCACGCTCCTGGTCTATGCCGGCGCCGGCACCGAACCGCTGATGTATGGGCCCCATTCGGGCTATGCCCGCCTCGAGACCGGCCGCGTCGTCGTCGTATGCGATGTCGGCCCGCCCCCTCCCCTGCCGCAATCGCGCAATGCCGGTGCGGGCTGCCTCTCCTTCGAGCTGACGAGCGGGGCGCAGCGCATCGTCGTCAATTGCGGCATGCCGGCGAGCGGGAACGAGCTGCGCCGGATGGCCCGCAGCACCGCCGCCCATTCCACCGCCACGGTCGCCGACACCTCCTCCTGCCGCTTCCTCGGCGAGCCGGAGGGCTGGTTCGGCGGGCGCCTCGCGGCCAGTTGGCTTCTGCGTCGGCGCGGTCCGGTGGTCCTGAGTGGTCCCGGCCCCGTCACCGTGGAACGGCGCACCGAGCCGGGGGCCGCAGTGCTCGCCGCCCGGCATGACGGCTATCTCGCGGCCTTCGGCGTGATCCACGAGCGCCGCTGGCGCCTCTCGGCCGATCCCGAATGCCTGGAGGGCGAGGACGCCTTCCGCCGCGAGGGCCGCCATGGCGGTCGACCGCGGGCGGTCGCGGTGCGCTTCCATCTCCACACCTCCGTGACGGCGCGGGCCGATCCGGAAGGCGGCGTCGCGCTCACGCTGACGACCGGCGAGGCATGGCTCTTCACCGCCGAGGGCGCGACGCTCGCCCTGGAGGAGAGCGTCTACTTCGCGGGCGTGGTCGGCGCGCGCAAGACCACCCAGATCGTCCTGCACCTCACGGTGGTCGAGGACGCCCGGGTGCGGTGGCGGATCGAGCGCGTCTGACCGATCGAGGAGGGGACAAAGTGAAGGCGCGGCCGGCACTTGCTGCAGTGCAACTGGCCGCCGCGGCCCGATCCGTGCTACCCGCCCCCAACTTTCTCCCGCAGAGGCGACCACGATGCCGCGCGACCACATCCGGGTGACCCGCGCCCTCCTCTCCGTCTCGGACAAAACCGGGCTCGTCGATTTCGCCCGCGCACTGGCCGACCTCGGAATCGAGCTGGTCTCGACCGGGGGCACCCACCGGGCGCTCTCCGAGGCCGGCCTTGCCGTCACCGAGGTGGCCGAGCTGACGCGCTTCCCCGAGATGATGGACGGGCGGGTCAAGACGTTGCACCCGGCCGTGCATGGGGGGCTGCTCGCCGTGCGCGACAATCCCGAACACCAGGCCGCGTTGGCGGCCCACGGGATCGGTGCGATCGATCTGCTCGTCGTCAATCTCTACCCGTTCGAGGAGACGCTGAAGGCGGGCAGGCCTTACGAGGACTGCGTCGAAAACATCGATGTCGGCGGACCCGCCATGATCCGCGCGGCGTCGAAGAATCATGCCGACGTAGCCGTCGTGGTCGATGTCAGTGAGTACGGGGTCCTGCTCGACGAGCTGCGCAGGGGCGAGGGCACCCTCACCGCCGCGACACGGCGGCGGCTGGCGCGGAAGGCCTTCGCGCGCACCTCCGCCTACGATGCCGCCATCGCCAACTGGCTGGCCCAGGTCGAGGGCGAGGCCGAGGCGCCCGCCTTCCGGACGCTCGGCGGCACCCTGGCCCAGGGCCTGCGCTACGGCGAGAATCCGCACCAGACCGCCGCCTTCTACCGCCTGCCCGGAATCCTGCGCCCCGGGATCGCCACCGCCCGGCAGATCCAGGGCAAGGCGCTGTCCTACAACAATCTCAACGACACCGACGCGGCCTACGAATGCGTCGCGGAGTTCGATCCCGCCCGCCAGGCGGCGGTGGCGATCATCAAGCACGCCAATCCCTGCGGCGTGGCCCAGGGCGACAGCTTGCTCTCGGCCTATGAGCGGGCCTTGGCCTGCGACCCGACCTCGGCCTTCGGCGGCATCGTCGCCCTCAACCAGCTCCTCGACGCCGAGGCCGCCCGCAAGATCGTGGAGATCTTCACCGAGGTCATCATCGCCCCCGACGCCTCGGACGAGGCGAAGGCGATCATCGGCGCCAAGAAGAACCTGCGGCTCCTGCTGGCCGGTGGCCTGCCCGATCCGCGGGCGAAGGGCGACACGATCCGCACCGTCACCGGCGGTTTCCTCGTGCAGAGCCGCGACGCGGCGACGGTCGAGGACATGACGCTCACCGTCGTGACGAAGCGCGCGCCGACCGACGACGAACTCGCCGACATGCGCTTCGCCTACCGGGTCGCCAAGCACGTGAAATCGAACGCCATCGTCTACGCCCGCGACGGCGCCACCGTCGGGATCGGCGCCGGCCAGATGTCGCGGGTCGATTCCTCGATCACCGCCGCCCGCAAGGCCGCGGAAGCCGCGACGCGCCTTGGATTGTCGGAGAGCCTCGCCAAGGGATCGGCCGTCGCGTCCGACGCCTTCTTCCCCTTCCCCGACGGCCTGCTCGCCGCGGCCGAGGCCGGCGCCACGGCGGTGATCCAGCCCGGCGGCTCGATGCGGGACGAGGACGTGATCAAGGCGGCCGATGGAGCGGGGCTGGCCATGGTGTTCACGGGGGTGCGCCACTTCCGGCATTGAGCCCAGGGCGCCGGCATTTCACGCCCGGGCTTCTCCTGGAACGGCTTCGACCGAGATGAAACCTGCGGGCCAACGAGAAAGGGCCCCGCCGCGAGGCGGGGCCCTTTCTTCATGTCGCGTCCCTGTCTGCCTCAGTGCGCGTGCGCGCCCGAGGCTCCGATGCCGGTCTCCGAACGCACGAACTGTGCGTCGAAGGCGGCCCGCTCGCGGTTGCCGCGCCGCGTCCGGTCGAGCACCGAGACGCCCCAGATCGTCAGGAAGGCGAGCGGCATCGAGAATAGGGCCGGGTTGGCGTAGGGGAAGAGCGCGACGGGGTGACCGAAGGTCTTCACCCAGACGGCGTCCGAGAGCACCACCATGCTCACCGCAGCGACGAGGCCGACGAGGCCGCCGAGCAGTGCTCCCCAGGTCGTGGTGCCCCGCCACAGGATCGACATGGCAAGAACCGGGAAGTTGCAGCTCGCCGCGACCGAGAAGGCCAGCCCGACCATGAAGGCGACGTTCTGGTTCTCGAAGATGTAACCGAGCACGATGGCCACGATGCCGATGCCGACGGCGGACGCCTTCGACAGGTTGACCTCGGCCTTTTCCGTCGTTCGACCGCGGGCGAAGACCTGGGCGTAAAGGTCGTGGCTGATCGCCGAGGCGCCGGCCAGCGTCAGGCCCGCCACCACCGCGAGGATGGTCGCGAAGGCCACCGCCGAGATGAAGCCGAGGAAATACGGGCCGCCGACCGCGTTGGCCAGGTTGACCGCGACCATGTTGGTGCCGCCGAGCATGTCCTTCAGCTTGTCATAGGTCGTGCCGTCGGCACCGAGCTTGAAGTAGCTCGGGTCTGACATCAGCAGGGCGATGCCGCCGAAGCCGATGATGAAGGTGAGGATGTAGAAGTAGCCGATCAGGCCGGTGGCGTAGAACACCGACTTGCGGGCGGCCTGTGCATCCGAGACCGTGAAGAAGCGCATCAGGATGTGGGGCAGGCCGGCGGTGCCGAACATCAGGCCGACGCCGAGGGAGATCGAGTCGATCGGGTTCGTGACAAGGCCGCCGGGCGCCATGATGGCGTCGCCCTTCGGGTGGGTCTGGACGGCCGCGGCGAAGAGCTTCTCCGGACTGAAGCCGTACTGATAGAGAACCGCCCCCGCCATGAAGCTCGCGCCGCCGAGCAGGAGGCCGGCCTTGATCACCTGCACCCAGGTCGTCGCCTTCATGCCGCCGAAGGCGACGTAGATGATCATCAGAGCGCCGACGAGCACCACCGCGTAGAGGTAGGGCAGCCCGAACAGGAGCTGGATCAGCTTCCCGGCACCGACCATCTGGGCGATCAGGTAGAAGGCCACCACCACCAGCGTGCCGGTCGCCGAGATGATGCGCACCGAGGTTTGATCGAGGCGGAAGCTCGCCACGTCGGCGAAGGTGAACTTGCCGAGGTTCCGCAGGCGCTCGGCGATGAGGAACAGCACGATCGGCCAGCCGACGAGAAAGCCCGTCGAATAGATCAGACCGTCGAAGCCCGACGAGTAGACGAGGCCGGAAATGCCGAGGAACGAGGCCGCCGACATGTAATCGCCCGCGATCGCGAGCGAATTGGTGCCGGCCGAGATGCCGCCGCCCGCTGCGTAGAAATCGGCCGCCGATTTCGAGCCCTTGGCCGCCCGGTAGGTGATGCCGAGGGTGAACAGCACGAAGAAGAGGAACATGCCGATCGCCGGCCAGTTCGTCGGCGATTTCTCCACCGCACCGAGGTCGGGACCCGCGGCGAGCGCCGGGGCGAAGCCGAGGGCGAGGCCCGCGGCGAGGAACGGGAGGATGCGGATCATTTGGCGAGGCTCCGGACGAGTTCGGCCGAGAGCCGGTCGAAGCGGGTGTTGGCGCGAGCGACGTAGATGCCCGTCAAAAGGAAAGCGAAGACGATGACGAACATGCCCATGTAGAAGCCGAGCGAGGCGGTGCCGCCGACCTTGGTGGCGAGCAGGGCTTTGTCGAAGGCGATCAGCCCGATGAAGCCGAAATAGACCACGAGCATCGCGCCCGTGAGGATCCAGCCATAGCGGGTCCGCTCTCGCACCAGCGTCTGGAAGATCGGGTTTGCGGCCACCCGGTCGAGTCGGGGATCGGGCTCGAGCCCGTCACCGGCCCCGTGAACCGTGGTGGCCGCCAAGGGCGCGGATGCGCCGATCGTCTTGATCGTGTTCATGAATCTCCTCCCACCCTGTTCCGGCGCCCTGCGAGTGGGCCGGCGGTTGGTTTGTTTTCTCGTTGGCATCGCGGCGCGCTCGGGCCCCCCTTCCCCGGGCGGGGAGGAGGGCTCGAACGGCGAGATTGGGGGGGCATTCGCGCATTCCCCTCCCCCCTGACGGACGGAGGGGACGGCGCACCGTCAGGCCTTGGCGCGGTTCTGGCGGTTCTCGATCAGGTCGTCGACGACCGCCGGCTCGGCGAGCGTCGAGGTGTCGCCGAGGGACCCGAAATCGTCCTCGGCGATCTTGCGCAGGATGCGGCGCATGATCTTGCCCGAGCGGGTCTTGGGCAGGCCGGGCGCGAACTGGATCAGGTCCGGCGAGGCGATTGGGCCGATATCCTTGCGGACCCAGGTGACAAGCTCCTTGCGGAGCGCGTCGTCGCCTTCTTCGCCCTCGTTGAGGGTGACGTAGGCGTAGATGCCCTGACCCTTGAGGTTGTGCGGATAGCCGACGACCGCTGCCTCCGAGACCTTCGGATGAGCGACGAGAGACGATTCGACCTCCGCCGTGCCCATGCGGTGACCAGAGACGTTGATGACATCGTCGACGCGGCCAGTGATCCAGTAATAGCCGTCGTCGTCGCGCCGGGCGCCGTCTCCGGTGAAGTACAGACCTTTGTAGGTCGCGAAGTAGGTCTGCTCGAAGCGCTCATGGTCGCCGTAGACCGTGCGCATCTGCCCGGGCCAGCTATCCTTGATGCAGAGGTTGCCCTCGCACTTGCCGTCCAGCTCCTTGCCCTCGGCATCGACCATCACCGGCTGCACGCCGAAGAAGGGCCGGGTCGCCGAACCAGGCTTGAGCCGGGTGGCACCGGGCAGCGGCGTGATGAGGATCCCGCCGGTCTCGGTCTGCCACCACGTGTCGACGATGGAGCAGCGCGCATCGCCGACGACGTTGTAGTACCATTCCCAGGCTTCCGGGTTGATCGGTTCGCCGACGGAGCCCAGCACGCGCAGCGACTTGCGCGAGGTCTTCTTCACCGGCCCCTCGCCGCCGCCCATCAGCGAGCGGATCGCGGTCGGCGCGGTGTAGAAGATGTTCACGTTGTGCTTGTCGATCACCTCCCAGAAGCGGGAGTTCGACGGGTAGGTCGGAATGCCCTCGAACATCAGCGTCGTCGCGCCGTTCGCCAGTGGGCCGTAGACGATGTAGCTGTGGCCCGTGACCCAACCCACGTCGGCCGTGCACCAGTAGACGTCGCCGTCGTGGTAATCGAACACGTATTGGTGGGTCATCGAGGCGTAGACGAGATAGCCGCCCGTGGTGTGCACCACGCCCTTCGGCTGGCCAGTCGAGCCCGAGGTGTAGAGGATGAAGAGCGGGTGCTCGGCCTCCACGGCCTCCGCCGGACATTCGTCGGTCACCTGCTCGGCGGCCTCGTGGTAGTAGACGTCGCGGCCGGGCTCCATCGCCACGTTGCCGCCGGTGCGCTTCACCACGATGACGTGGTCCACGAGGTCCTTCTCGACGCGCTTGATCGCTTCGTCGACATTGGCCTTGAGTGGCACCTTGCGCCCGCCGCGCAGGCCTTCGTCGGCGGTGATGACGACCTTCGAGCCGCAGCCATTGATGCGGCTCGCCAGCGAATCCGGGGAGAAGCCGCCGAAGACGATGGCGTGGATCGCGCCGAGCCGGGCGCAGGCGAGCATCGCGTAGGCAGCCTCAGGGATCATCGGCAGGTAGAGCGTGACCCGATCGCCCTTGCCGACGCCGCGGTTGCGCAGAACGTTGGCCATCCGGCCCACTTCCGCATGTAGCTGGCGATAGGTGATGTGCTGGGACTCGTTCGGGTCGTCGCCTTCCCAGATGATCGCGGTCTGATCACCGCGGGTTTGCAGGTGGCGGTCGACGCAGTTCACGGCGACGTTGGTCTTGCCGTCCTCGAACCACTTGATCGAGATGTCACCGGGAGCGAAGCTGGTGTTCTTGACCTTGGTGAAGGGCGTCGACCAATCGATGCGCTTGCCGTGCTCGGCCCAGAATGCGTCCGGGTCCGAAACAGAGGCCGCGTACATTTCTCCGTACTTGGCGTCGTCGATCAGAGCACGCTCACGCCATGCGTCCTGAACGTCGATGACCTTCTCGCTCATGTCGTTTCTTCCCTGGACGGTGCCCGATCGTATCGCGCGAAGGCGCGCAGCCGGGGCTTCCGCAAAAGTCATAATCGCATGTGAAGAGGACGAGCAAGCGCCAAAAAGTCGAACATGGGAATTTTGCGCAATTCAATTGCACAAAATTTTCTTAGGAACGACTCGATGGTGCGATCGCGCCGCGCCGCGGACGCGAAACGCTGGAATCTCAAACGGATCGGGCTACGCCGAGGCCCAAGGGGCGAATCAGGGCGCAGGGAAGATCATCTCGACGAGCGTGCCTTCGTCCGGACGGCTGCTGATCCGGAAACGGCCCCGATTGGCCTCGACCAGCGCCTTGGTCAGGGTCAGCCCGAATCCGCCGCACTCGGCAGTCGAGCCGGCGCCCTCGCGGAACGGCTCGAGGGCGTTGCTGACCTCCTCAGGCGACATGCCGGGGCCCGTGTCGCGCACCCGCAAGGCGACCTCGTCGCGCTCCGCCAGCGTCGTCGAGACGATGACCTGCCCACCCGCTTCCGTGACCCGGATCGCGTTGCCGATCACCGTCAGGGTCGCCTGCCGGATCGAGCGCTCGTCCGCCTGGAGCACGGGCAGGTCGGGGGCGAGGCTGGTGCGCACCACGATCCGATCGCGGGCGGCCTGGGCCTGCATCGTGCCGATGCATTCGGAGACGAGGTCGTTCAGAGCGATCCGGGTGAAAGTCAGGGCGCTGCGCCCGGCCTGGATCTCGGCGAGATCGCGCAGGTCGTCGATCAGCCCGGCGATCCGCCCGCCCGACAGGCGGACCTCCCGAAGATAGGCCTCGAGCCGCTCGGCATCCGCGCGATCGAAGCGGTCGGACAGCATCATGTCGGTCAGCGACAGGATCGCGTTGAGCGGCGTGCGGATCTCGCGGCTGACGCGCGCGAGGGCGTTGGCCTTCCAGGGCGCCGCGGCGGCGCTGGCATCCTCGGGGGCCGGCGCCGGGGCCGCCGGCGCCGCAACCGGGAGAACCGCCGCGACCTCCTCGCGGATTTCCCGGAGGCTGGCACAATAGCCGGGCGAATCCTCGCCGAAGAGGCGGGCGATGCGCAGGCGCAGGGCGGCCGCCCCGGAACGCGCGGTGATGCCGAGCAACTCGCTCGCGCCCGACCGCTGCGAATCGCTGACGGCGGCTTCCAGAGCCGGCAGGCTCTCCGGCGCGAACAGGTCGGCGAAGCGACCGCCGACGATCTCCTTGGGATGGGCGTGCACGAGTTCGGCCGCGCTGGGATTGAGGCCGACCACCCGTCCCTCGCCGTCGAGGGTGACGACCCCCTCCTCCAGACTGTCCAGCACCTTTTCCGCGCGCAGCCTCGCGGCGTTCGGCGGGAGCGGCGGGGGAATCGTCTCCGGATCGCTCGCCCGGACGAGGCAGATTTCGGCGGGCGCGCCGTCCCAGTCGAGCCGGGCGTGATCGACCACCAGAGCGACCGTGTCCCCACCGGCCCGCGCGAAGGGCAGGGTCCGCCCCGGCGTGATCCCGCGCTCACCGGGCGACAGGCCCCGGAACAGGCGGGGCAAACCCGTCGCCGCGAGAGCCGCCGCGTCGCCGTAGCCGGTCAGAGCCAAGAAGGCGCGGCTCGCGAACAGGACCTCGCTCTCTCGGTAGACCAGCACGCCGACCGGCAGGCTCTCCAGGATTTCGAGCAGCGTTCCCCGAACCCGGGCTTCCGTCTCCGCCACCCGCCCCGGCGGGGTCGGAAAGGGCGTGACCGAGCCGCCCGGGGCGGGATCGGACCGGGGCGCGTCGGTCGCGGCCGAACTCTCGTCATGCGCGAAGCGCAGGCCGAGAACACGGGCGACCTCGCGGAAGGCGGCGTGCTCGCTGACGGAGAGCGCCTCGGCTTCCGCTACGGTGGACGCGGCCGGACTGTCCTCATGACGGACATCCGGCGTGTCCTCGAAGCTCTCGAGCGCGTCGCCGTCGGTGCCCGCCGGCGCATCCTCCCCGAGGGCCGGTCGCGGCTGGCGTTCTTTGACGATCGCGAACCCGCTGAACCCCGAGAAGTCTCGGGTCACCCGGCCCGACGGCGCTCCGGAGATATCGAGGGCATGGGCGAGAGTACGACCCTGCACGACCACGGGCAGGGCGCGAAACGTCTCGCGGGCCGTGAGCGCCGCGGCCAAGGCATCGCCCTCCACGATCCCGTCGGCCGTCAGCATCGCCCAGGATCGGCCGAGCAGCGCCTGTGCGAGATCCGGATGGGTCCGTGACACCTGCGTCACCACCCCATCGGCGTCGCTGCGCCAGACGAGGCGGATCGGGAGATCCGCGGGCTCCGCCTCCGCCTCCGCGGAGGCCGAAAGGAGAGAAGGAGCCGGGGACGCGGCGCTCGTCGATGCGTCCGCGTCCGCCTCGTCCGTCGGCGCGGGCGCGACGGCGGGTTCGGTCGGGCGCAGGGCGGGCAACGAGCCGAGCGGGGCGATCAGGAGTGCGCCGCGCTCGGCGTCGAGGGACACCCGCGCGAGCAGGGCGACCACGGGCGGGGCGACGCCGCGAGGATCCATCCGCAGACGGACCATGCGCGGGCGGCCCCCGATCATTCCGGTACGGCGGATCTGGTCGGGCAGGCGAAGGGAGGGCAGGAGCGTCCCGTCCGGGCTGGTGATGCCAGCCCCGAAGGCGGCCGCCGGGCCCGCGGCATGAAGAAGACGGCGCGCCTCGTCGTCGAGCACGAGGAGCGCGGCGCCCTCTCGGACGAGGTGCGCGGTCATCGGATCGATGCGCCACCGTTCGACGGCGGCGCGGACGAGCTCCTGATCCTCCGGAATGAGGCCTTGCACTGCGCGGTCCGACATCCGACCCCTGGTCAAGACTGCCCCTTCAACAACGCCCGAACGGCCGGACTTCGCGATCCTACGCACGGCGCCGCAATCGGAGGCCGATCGGAATCCCCGATCCGCGGACGGTCCCCCGCATGGCGGCTTGTGCAACTTAACGCGCCTCAGACATAGACATCGGAGCTTACCGACACACGTTTATCAACTGGAAACCTTAATCCGCATGCCGGGGCTGGCGAAAGCGCGGTCACCCTGCTATGTTGCAGTGCACAATGCGATTGGGTCCACAACCGAAGGAGATGGCAGTGAGCAACACCCCGAACTACGAGATCCCGACCGAAATGCGTGATTTCGCGGAGAAGAGCGTCGAGCAGGCCCGCAAGGCGTTCGACTCGTTCATCGGCGCCGCTCGCCGCACTGCCGACACGGTCCAGGGTTCCAGCGATCTGGCCCGCTCCAACGCCAACAGCCTGTCGTCGCGCGGCTTCGAGTTCGCCGAGCAGAACGTGAACGCGGCCTTCGACCTCGCGCAGAAGCTCGTCCGCTCGCGCGACGTCCAGGAGGCGATGCAGCACCAGGCCGAGTACGTCCGCTCGCAGTTCGCGGCGATCCAGGCCCAGGCCAAGGAGTTCGGTGGTCTGGCCCAGAGCGCCTTCCAGCAGAGCGCCGAGAACGCCAAGAGCGCGATCCAGCAGGGTGCCAACGAGGCCCGCTCGGCCTACGAGCAGGGCGTCGAGACCGCCCGTGAGAACGCCTCCGACGTCCAGAAGGCCGCCAACCACCAGTAAGTCCGGAGGGCACTGCGCCCGACCCGTTCTTCGACGGCTCGCGTCTCGGCGCGGGCCGTTTCTCGTTGGCGTCCCCGTCCGCCGTCTTTTCGCCGCCCGGCAGCGCCAGTGTCCCGCGCGAGACAGGCTCCCGCCCGCCCTGGGCCGGGGGCGACTCAGCGGAGTTACCGACACATGCGTCCTGTCCGTCGCCTGAGCCTCGCGGCCATGGCTCTTCTCGCGGCCGGCAGCCTCGCCCCCGCCCAGGCCCAGTACTACGACGATGGCTACGACCGTCCGCCGCCGCGCCGAATCTACCGTGAGCCGGGCTACGATCGTCCCCCGCCGCGGCCGATGGGTCTGAACTGCGACGCGGTCCAGTCGGGCATCAGCGGCGCCCAGCCCTATTCCTGCCCCCTGCCCGGCCCGCGTCCGCTCGGCGCGCGCTGCTTCTGCGACATGCCGGTCTCGTTCATGAACGGGCCACAGACCGCGGTCGGTCGCGTCGCGCCCTGAGGGCCCCCGCGAATCGGCGTCTCGTCCCGGAGACCGGCTCCGATACGAGGCGCCCGATCTCATCCGGCTCGCCTTCATCCGGGACGATTCGCTACGCCGCGTCTCCGGCGAGCCGCTGGGCCGCCCGCTCGGGCCCGATCAAGGGGAGCAGGCCTGCCAAGTCCGGCCCGTGATCGAGCCCGGTGAGGGCAAGGCGCAACGGCATGAACAGGGCGCGGCCCTTCGCGCCGGTGGCCGCCTTCACGGCCTCGGTCCAGGCCTTCCACGTGCCGGGACCGAACGGCGCGTTCGGCAGGAGCCGCGCGGCCTCGGCCACGAAGGCGGCATCCGTCACGACCGGCGTCACCGGTCCCGCTACGACGCGCCACCACGGGGCCGCCTCGCCGACCCGGCCGAGATTGGCCCGCACCGCGCCCCAGAACGCCTCGGCCGCGTCCTCCGCGATGCCGAGTCCGGCGAGGCGCTCGCGCACCTCTGGAAATGGCATCTCGTGGACGAGGCGGGCGTTGAGACCGTCGAGTTCGGCCGGATCGAATCGGGCCGGCGCCCGCGACAGGTGGGCGAGATCGACGAGCTCCGCCAGGGCCTCCAGGGAGGCGACCGGGCGAACCGATTCCGCCGAACCCGTCAGCACCGCGAGGGAACGCAGGGCGGCGGGCTCGTAGCCGGCGTCGCGCAGGCTGCGCAGCGAGAGGTGACCGAGGCGCTTGGAGAGGCCCTCCCCGTCCGCGGTGGTGAGCAGGTTGTGATGGCCGAACCGCGGCACGGCGGTGCCCAGAGCCTCGAACAGCTGCACCTGCACGCCCGTATTGGTGACGTGGTCCTCGCCGCGAATCACGTGGGTGATGCCGCTCTCGGCATCGTCCACGACGGAGGGGAGCGTGTAGAGGTAGCTGCCGTCGGCCCGCACCAGGACCGGATCGGACAGCGAAGCGCAATCGACGTGGCTCTCGCCCCGCACGAGGTCGTCCCAGGCGACCATGCGATGGTCGAGCTTGAAC
The DNA here is from genome assembly GCF_920984675.1 of Methylobacterium sp. Leaf118. Taxonomy (GTDB): domain Bacteria; phylum Pseudomonadota; class Alphaproteobacteria; order Rhizobiales; family Beijerinckiaceae; genus Methylobacterium. The sequence goes on along the minus strand of NZ_CAKLBV010000036.1, from coordinate 30,745 downwards.
CGCCAATGCGGGTGCCGGCCCTCCGCCTCCAGTGCGGCGCGTTCGCCCGTCGTGAGGTCGAGCGCCGCCCGATCGTAGATCGGCGGCTGTCCGCGCCCGAGCTGGCGCTTGCGGCGGCGATCCAGTTCCTCCGGCGTCTCGTAGCAGGGGTAGAGCCGGCCGGCCGCCTTCAGCCGCTCGGCCGCGGCGTCGTAGAGCGCCGTGCGCTCGCTCTGGCGATAGAACAGGTCCGGCGCGACGCCGAGCCAGGCGAGATCGGCCCGAATCGCCTCGGCGAACGCTTCGGTCGAACGCTCCCGGTCGGTGTCGTCGAGGCGCAGCAGGAAGCGCCCGCCGTGGCGGCGCGCGAACAGGAGGTTCAAGAGCGCCGGGCGGGCGTTGCCGATATGCAGAAAGCCCGTCGGCGAGGGGGCGAAGCGAACGAGCGGAGAGGCGACCATGGCGCTCCTCTACCGACTTTTCCCGATGGCCGCACCCGCCTCCGGCGTCCGGCGGAGCGGGTTCACGCCCGCTCGCGATCTCGCCTCGACGGCGCGCCTCTGCGGTCCGCGACGCTTACGGGGCGGAGCCGGCCTGCGGCGCCGTCCGGTGCGCGGTGCCGAGAAACGGTGCGCGCAGGGCATTCGCCCAGGCCAGCCGGCCCCCATCGCCGTCCTCGACCACCACGGTCGCGGTAAGGCCCGCCACCAGTGTCACCTCCGGCGGCACATGCGCGAGACGGATGCGCACGGGCACGCGCTGGGCGAGGCGCACCCAGGTATAGACCGGATCGACGTTAGGAAGTCTCTGCGTGCTGGGCGCGGCGTTGGCGGTGGAGATGCCGAGGGTGATGCTCTCGACGGTGCCGTGAAGCGGCGTTCCGTAGCCCATCAGGGCGACCTCGACGGAGGCGCCGACCCGGATATGGGCCATCTTCGTCTCCTCGAAATAGCCATCGACCCAGAACGAATCCGTGTCGATCACCCGGGCGTTGGCGGTGCCGGTGGACGCATAGTCGCCCACGCGCAGCAGCAGGTTGGTGACGCGCCCGTTCACCGTCGAGCGCACCTGCGTCCGCTCTAGGTTCTTTCGCGCCTGGGCGAGCTGCGATTTCGCCGTCTCCAGGGCCGCTTCGGCGATCCGGGCGGTGCCGGCGAATTGCTGCTTTTCCTCGACCGAGGTCGAGACCGTGGAGAGCGCCGCGCGGCGCGCAGCCTGCGCCTGTTTCACCGCGAGGTCGGCCTCGCGAGTCGTGACCTCGGCCTCGGCCGCCGTGACCGCGACCTCGAAATCGAACGGGTCGATCACGTAGAGGATGTCCCCCACTTTCACCGCTTGGTTGTCGACAACCCTCAGCTCCTTGATGGAGCCCGCGACCTGGGGGGCGATGTTGGCGACCTGCACGCGCACCCGTCCGTCACGGGTCCAGGGGGCGGTCACGTAGAACTGCCAGACGAGGCTCGCCGCGAAGGCGGCGCCGATCAGGATGAGGGCGGTGGCGAGGAGGCGCAGCGCCTTGCCGACCCGAACGCGCCGCCCGGCGCGGGGGCGGTCCGCCATTCGCGTCCCGGAATCCGGCGCGCGCGGCGCGTCGGCGGGCGCGTCCTCCGCAGTCCGGTCCTCCTGCGACGAAGGGGCGTCACGGTTCACAGCAGCACCACGATCAGGGCGAGGACGCATACATAGAGGCCGGCCTCGGCGAGCGGCGGGTTCGCCACGAAGCGGGCGAAGCGGATGCGGCGGAACACGACCCTCAGGGCGAGGAGGATCGCGAAGGCGATCAGCGCGTCGAAGACGAAGCGCGAGACCAGGACGCCGCCGAGGGGAAGGTCGTGGGGCATCCTCAGGAACTCGGGAGGGACAGGCGCCGAAAGAATCGGCCGTGACGCTGGATCACTTGCGCGGCGGTCGCGAGATCGGTCGTCGCGCGGGCGAGCTTCAGGCGCACGTCGCGCGCCTCGCCGGGCGCGGCCCGGATCAGCGCCTGCGCGGCCCGCTCGAGGTCGGCCGAGCATCCGGTCACGAGCGCCTCGCGGGCCTGAGCGATCCGCGCGGTCAGGCCGCCGACGCGGCGGAGCTCGCGCAATTGCGCGTGGGCGCGGGCCGCCGCCGCCTCCAGTTGAGCGAGGGCGAAGGCGTGATGGAGGCTCGCCCGGCGCACGGCACCGTTTCCGGAATTCCAGGCCGAGAATTGGAACAGCCGGTCGGCATTCAGGCTGGTACGGGTGGTGGCGTCGCCCCCCCCCCCCGCCAGCGCCTCGGCGAGATCGCGCCGCGCCTCCTCCAGGGCGAAAGCCCGGTGGCGCGAGGACGCGATCGGCAGGACCAGCCGCACGGTCAGGAACAGGATCACCGCCGCGATCACGACGAGCAGCGCGTTCATCAGGAAGGCCTGCGGGTCATAGCTCTGCGGGTTTTCCGGCGCGAGCAGGACCGGCGTGAAGACGAGGGTGATGAACCCCACCGTGAAGGTCGGCGGATGGAGCGCGAGGAAGCAGGCGAGGAAGACCACCGGCGCCATCGCGATCGCCAGCAGGGGAAACCCCTGGTTGCCGTTGAGAACCGCGAACAGGATCGTCCCCGCGCACAGGGCGGCCAGCGGCATCCCGATCAGGACGCCGAGCGCGAACTTCCGAGGATCGGGCGTCACGGCGGACAGGGAGCAGGTCGCGGCCACCTGAACCAGGGCGAAGGAGGACTGCGGCAGGCCGGCCAGGATGAAGAAGCTGGCCGTCAGCCCGAAGGCGATGACGACCCGAAGCGCCGCGCGCAGGGCCACCTGGAAATCGCGATGGGTCGGCAGCGCAACATCGCGCAACGGCGCGTGCCCGTCGCCCAACGCCGCAAGACCATCGGCGGCGAAGGTCGCGGCGTTGGTCACGTCGAGGGCGCGCTGCAGCGCCATCACCGCGTCCACGGAGCAGGTCGGCGCGCGCAGACTCGCATCGATCAGGTCGCGCAGGCGTGCGCCGTCGCGGGCGAGCGCTTCCGCCGAGCCGTCCGTCGCGACGGCGCGCAGGGCGATGCCGTGGGCCTCCTGCACGACCCGGTCCGTTCGCTCGACCCGCGCCATGGCGGCGGACAGCGCGCGGCTCGCGGCCGTCAGCACGTAGAGCGCGGCGATGGCGCTGCGCGCTCCCGCCGCCCGGTTGACGCCGTCGTCGAGTTCCCCCGCGATGGCATTCGCGTCGGCCCGCATCGGGGCGATGCGTCCGATCAGGGCCGCGCTGCGCTCCGGACCGGGATCTCCCGTCTCCAGGGCCTCCCGGGCGAACGCCTTCACCTGCGCGACCGCATCGGCGAGGCGGGGGCGCAGGGCCTGCCACGTGGTCGGCGAGGCGAGCGCGTCGTTGATGAAGGTGATCGCCACGATCGCGACCGCGATGGCCGCGACGCGCCCGATCGCGGCCTCGAAAGCCGTCTGCGGCGCGTCGATATGGGCAATGGCGATGATCGCCACGGTGAAGCCGGCCAGCATCGCGCCGTAGGCGCGGGTGTCCTGAAGGAACTGCGCGGCGAAGACGCAGAGACCGAGCCAGACCGCGAAGCCGACGAGGAGAAGCACCCGGTCCTGCGCGAACAGGGCCAGGAGTGCGATCGCCACGATGCCGCCGACCAGCGTCCCGAAGAACCGGTAGAACGCCTTCGAGAGCGCCTGCCCCCGCTTGGGCTGGGCCAGGATCGCGACACCCACCGCCGCCGAGGAGGCACTGTCGAGCTGGAGCCAGAAGGCGGCGGCGAGCGCCAGCATCATGGCGATCCAGATCCGCAGGGCGAAGGCCCAGGCGGAGGGCGGTGGGACCCAGCGGTCGGCGGCGTCGACGAACCGCTCGCCCCATCGGGCGGATCCGGTCACAACGGCGCCGAGGCCGGCGTCAGGCCTTCTGTTCCTTCAGGCGCTTCACGCACTTGCTGTAATATTGCGGCCATTTCGGCCCCTGGGCGGACTTCTCGGCCGCCGGGAGTGCGCGCCACTCGGCGCCGCACTTCTTCTGCCGATCCCGCGCCGCCGATTGTCCGGCACTCGGCTCCTTCGCCTCCTTTGCGGTCGGTGCGGCGTCCCGCGCAGCGGCGGCCTGGGCGAGGAGAAGCGGCGCGGCGAAGAGGGCCGCGGCGAAGAGACGGGTGAGCATCGGACAACTCCGGTCGGCGGGCCCGGCGACCCCGCCGTCCGCGCGGGCGGCATCAAGGCCGCATCCGAGGACAAAGCGCAAGCGCCGCTTACAACTTACGCATAGCAATCGCCCGCGCCGGCCCCCGCCCCCTGGCGAACGAAGCCGAGGGCGCGACCCTCGAAGCGCGGCCGACATCTTGAGCCCTCACACGGATCCGCGCTACCTCCATGGCACGGGCCGGTCGCCCGGGTCAGTCCGGGATGCAGCATGGCGGTCGCGACGGCACAGCCGATCGAGGTTCACACCTGGAGCACGCCGAACGGCTGGAAGATCCCGATCATGCTGGAGGAGTGCGGCCTCCCCTATCGGGTCGTGCCGGTCAACATCGGCAAGGGCGAGCAATTGGCGCCCGACTTCCTGACGATCTCCCCCAACAACAAGATTCCGGCGATCGTTGATCCCGACGGGCCCGGTGGCGCCCCGATCTCGGTCTTCGAGTCCGGGGCGATCCTGCAATATCTCGGCCGCAAGACCGGTTGCTTCTATCCCGCCGACGAACGCGCCCGCACGGCGGTCGACCAATGGCTGTTCTGGCAGGTCGGGGGGCTCGGCCCGATGCTGGGGCAGGCGCACCATTTCCGCATCTACGCGCAGGAGAAGATCCCGTACGCCATCGACCGCTACACCGAGGAGGCGAAGCGCCTCTACGGCGTCCTCGACCGGTGGCTGTCCGACCACGAATACCTCGCGGACACCTATTCCATCGCAGACATCGCCTGCCTGCCCTGGGCCAAGTTCCACGAGAAACAGGGCGTGGTGATCGGCGACCGTCCCCATGTCCACCGCTGGCTCGAGACGCTGCTCGCCCGCCCCGCCGTGCAGCGGGGATTCGCGGCGATCTGAAGCGGAGGTCAGCCCCGTCCCACCGAACGCGGCGGAGGATGTTTCCCGGATGAGGGCCTCCGGGAGAACCGCGTCACAAATCGCGCCCGGCGTCGCCCGACGCCACCGACCGGCGATTGCCGCACCGCACCATTGATGCAATGGCGGTCGCTCATCGACGACAGGCGCAAGGCGACACCATGCCGGGCACGGACAGCTTCACGCTCCAGGATCAGGTCAACATCGTTCTGGCCGAGAACATCGCCCCGTCGGCGGTGGAGGTTCTGGCGCGGGCCGGCATCCGCGACGTGCGCCGCCTGCCGCGCGCCGTGGGATCGGCCGATGCCGAGGCGCTCGCCGGCGTTCACGTTCTCGGGATTCGCTCGCGCACCCGGGTCACGATCGGCCTGCTCGACGCCGCCCCCGCCCTCGTGGCGGTCGGCTGTTTCAGCGTCGGCACCAATCAGGTGGATCTCGAAGCGGCCCGCGCCCGCGGCATCCCGGTCTTCAACGCGCCGTTCTCCAACACCCGCAGCGTGGCCGAACTGACCATCGGCGAGATCGTGATGCTGCTGCGCCGCATCACGCCGCGTTCCGAGGCGGCCCATGCCGGCGGCTGGGACAAATCGGCAGACAGCGCGTTCGAGGTGCGCGGGAAGACGCTGGGCATCGTCGGCTACGGCAATATCGGCGCGCAGCTCTCGAACCTCGCCGAGGCGATGGGCATGCGGGTGATCTTCTTCGATCTCACCGACCGGCTGCGCCACGGCAATACCGAGCCGTCCGAGAGCCTCGACGCCCTGCTCGCTGCCAGCGACGTCGTGAGTCTTCATGTGCCGGAGACGTCGCTCACCCATGGCCTCATGAGCGCCGAGCGAATCGGCCGGATGAAGCCGGGCGCCTATCTGATCAACAACAGCCGGGGCACCGTGGTCGATCTCGACGCGCTGGCCCTCGCGCTCAAGGAAGGCCGCTTGCGGGGCGCGGCGGTCGATGTGTTCCCCGTCGAGCCGCGCTCCAACGACGAGCGCTTCGTCTCCCCCCTCCAGGGCATCCCGAACGTGATCCTCACGCCGCATATCGGCGGCTCGACCGAGGAGGCGCAGGATCGGATCGGCTCCGAGGTCGCGCGCAAGCTGGTCGATTATGTCGAGACCGGCTCGACGCTGGGCGCCGTGAACTTTCCCCAGGTCCAGATCCCGCCGCGTCAAGGCGGCGTCCGCTTCCTGCACGTGCACCGGAACGTCCCCGGCGTGCTCGGCCGCGTCAACCAAGCGCTCGCCCGGCGCGGCGTCAACATCGACTCCCAGTACCTTCAGACCGAGGGCGAGTTGGGCTACGTGGTGGTGGAGGCCGATGCCGACCCCGCCGACCGTGCCGGCATCCTCGCCGAGCTGAACGCCATCGAGGGCACGGTGCGCACCCGCTTGATCCAGGCCCGGATCACCTGAGGAGCCGAGTCTTCACCATGAGCGCGACCGGCCTGCCGTCCGACCTCTTCGCCCGTCTCGACGCCACGTTGGGACCGGGCGGGCTCCTGACGGACGAGGCCGATTGCGCGGCCTTCGCGATCGACTGGCGCCGCCTGTTCCCCGGCCGGCCCGCCGCGGTGGTGCGGCCGTCGCGCACGGAGCAGGTCGCGGCCGTGGTCGGCCTGTGCCGCGAGGCCGGCATCGCCCTGGTGCCGCAGGGGGGTCATACCGGGCTTGCGGGCGGGGCGACGCCCGACGCGTCGGGGCGCCAGATCGTGCTCTCGCTGGCCCGGATGAACGCCGTCCGCGCGGTCGATCCGGTCGGCCTCACTCTGGCGGTCGAGGCGGGCTGCGTGGTGCAGGCGGCCCAGGCGGCGGCGGAGGCCGCCGGCCGGCTGTTCCCGGTGAGCTACGCGGCGGAGGGCTCCGCGATGATCGGGGGCATGATCGCCACCAATGCCGGCGGCATCAACGTGCTGCGCTACGGCATGACCCGAAACCTCGTGCTCGGCCTCGAAGTCGTGCTCGCGGACGGCAGCGTCGTCGACGGGATGCGCGCGCTCCGCAAGGACAATGCCGGCTACGACTGGAAGCAGCTCTTCATCGGCAGCGAGGGCACCCTCGGCATCGTCACCGCGGCGGTGCTGCGTCTCGTGCCCCGGCCGCGCTTCACCGAGACCGCGCTTCTGGCCGTGCCCGACCCTGAGGCGGCTTTGCGGGTGCTCGCCACCGCGCAGGACGGCCTCGGCGACACGATCCAGGCCTTCGAGCTGATCTCACGCTGCTCCTTCGATCTGCTTGAGCGCCATGCCGGGATGACGAGCCCGCTGCCCCCCTCGCCCTGGTGCGTCCTGCTCGAGGCGGGCTCGAGCCTGTCGGGCCTGCGCGACGCGGTCGAGGGCACCCTCGGCGGGTCCCTGGAGCGCGGGGACGCCCTGGACGGCGTACTCGCGGAATCGAAGGGGCAGGCCGCGGGCCTCTGGGGCCTGCGCGAGCGCATCACCGAGTGCGAAGCCCACCAGGGGCGATCGGTGAAGCACGACGTCTCGGTGCCGATCCCGGCGATTCCCGCCTTCCTGGAGGCCGCCGACCGGGCGCTGGCCGAGGACGCGCCCGGCACCGTCCCGAACGTGTTCGGCCACATGGGAGACGGCAACCTGCACTACAATGTCCTGATCGGACCCGAGCACGACAGCCCCACCATCAACCGGATCGTCCACGATGTGGTCGATCACTTCGCCGGAAGCATCTCCGCCGAGCATGGAATCGGGCAATACCGCGTCGACGAGCTCGCCCGGCGCCGCCGTCCGGAGGAGATGGCTCTGGCCCGTCGCCTCAAGCACGCCCTCGACCCGGACGGGCTCCTCAACCCGGGCAAGGTGTTGCGGGCGTAATCCGGACCGTCGCGCGAGAAGTCGCCGGTGGCCTGGAGCGATCGTCGTTCGGCACTTGAGGGTGTGCGGACGGGGCGGTCGCACGCGCTCGCCGTGATGTTCCCTCCCGCAAGTCAGGACGCTGCGGACGACTCGGCCGCAAGGTCTTGACCGGATTCGTCACGGCCTCCCCTTTCGTGCTAATCGTCTCGGTAACAGGCAGATCCTCGGGCACGGCATCCGGCCGCGTGCTCACCCTTCCGATGGATTGTGGCCGAACGGACCGTCCGTTCCGGCCCCGAGGGGTTGGATCAAACTTGAAAGTTTCCTTTGCGATGAGTGACGACACAGACGCCAAAACCCGCGCGGCGGATCGCGCGGAGCGGGCCGAGCGGATGGCCCGCGAGGGTCAGCAGGCCATGGCGGAGCATCTCGCGGCGGTCAAAGCGGTCGATGAGCGGACGGTGCGGCTGAAGGCCCTGCGCTTGGCGAAGGAAGCCGAAGAGGCCGCCGTCCGGGCCGCCGCGCCGCCGCCCGCCCCCAAGCGCAGCCGCAAGAAGGCGGCGGTCTGACCGTCATGGCGATCGACCACCGCAGCCGCCGTTCCAGCGATCCGCGTCAGACGGCCGAGGCCGCCTTCCGCGCCGTGACCCGGAAGACCCCCGAAGCAGCGCCCGCCGCGCCGGCCCCCGCCGCCATCCCCGGTGCGCGGGAAACGGTGTCGCTGCGGATCGACAAGGCCGTTCTGGAGCATTTCCAGAAGGACGGTCCCGGCTGGCATGACCGGATCAACGCGGCGCTGAAGGCCGCGGCGGGTCTCTGAACCGCGCGGCGACGGCGATCGGTTCGCCGTCGCCATCCCGAGACGCCGCGGAAGCGGGGCGGTCGCATTGCGCTCGGTTCCGTCACCCTTCGCGACGCCGCCCGGTGGTCACCGGCTCCTGGCGTCAGGCGCCGAGGGCGCGTTCCAGTTCACCCTTCGTCATCTTCGAGCGGCCGGCGATGTCGCGCTTTCTCGCCCGCTCCATCAGCTCCGCCTTGGTGTCCCCTCCGGAGGCGTTCGCGGTCTTGCCGGTCTTGCGTGCCGAAGCCGCTTTCTTGGCCACGTCGGCCGGCTGCTTCGAGTGCTGCTTGCCCTGGGCAGAATCGGCCCGCTTCTTCGCGGTGGAGCGGCGATACTCGGATGCCGTGAGCGTCTCACGAGCCTTCTCGGGCAGGTAGCGCTCGCCGGTCTTGCCGCTCGCCTCGCCCGACTTCGTACCCCACTGCTCGTCGGTCCATTGCTTGAGGCTGTTGTCGTCGGACTTGCGGCCCTCGTATCGGCCGCCCTCCTTCTTGTACTCGGTGGTCGCCATCTGCGCCTTGCGGGCCGACCATTGGCCCGGCTTGCCGCCTTTCGACGAGTTCGTGACCTCGTCCTTGACCTTCTCCCAAAGCTTAGGATCGGTCTTCTTCGCGCGCTCCGCCATCATCCACTCCGCGACCCGGTCGATCGACATTCGCCTGTCAACAGGAGGCCGCAGGGTGAGTTCCGGGCCGCGCCCGCGCGCTCCACAGGAGGCGGCGCGCGTCGTGCCGGAGGCCATGAGCGTTGACAGGGCCGGACGAAGCTTCCACCTGCGCGCCAGCAACGAGGCGGCCGCACCCGGCCGAGCGAGGATCACGATGCCAGAGGCCACCGCCCCCAAGGTGTTCATCGACGGCGAGGCCGGCACGACCGGACTCGGCATCCGCGAACGCCTGGAGCACGAGGGCCGCGTCGAGCTCGTCAGCATTCCGCACGAGAGGCGCAAGGACCCCGCCGCCAAGCGGGCCATCCTCGAGCAGGTCGACCTCGTGGTTTTGTGCCTGCCCGACGACGCCTCGCGCGAAACGGCCGCGCTCGCCGATTCCCTCCCCGGCGGCGGCCCCCGGCTTCTCGATGCCAGCACCGCCCACCGGGTCGCCCCGGGCTGGACCTACGGCTTCGCCGAACTGACGCCCGGACAGGCCGACGCCATCCGCGCCTCGCGGCGGGTCGCCAATCCGGGCTGCTACCCGACCGGCGGCATCGCGCTGCTGCGCCCATTGGTCGAGCGGGGCCTGATCGCCCCTGACCATCCGATCAGCGTCAACGCCGTGAGCGGCTATAGCGGCGGCGGCAAGAGCATGATCGAGGCCTACGAGGCGGGACAGGCTCCGGCCTTCGAGCTGTACGGCCTCGGCTTCGCGCACAAGCATGTGCCGGAGCTTCAGACCTATAGCGGGCTGACCCGTCGGCCGATCTTCATCCCGTCCGTCGGCAATTTCCGTCAGGGCATGCTCGTGAGCATTCCGCTCCACCTCGACACGCTGCCCGGCCTGCCCACCGCCGGCGACCTCGAAGCGGCCCTCGCCGAGGCTTATGCCGGCGCGGCGCAAGTGCGGCTCGTCCCCGGCGCCGAGGCCGGCGCCCATCGCGAGCGGATCGAGCCGGAGGCCCTCAACGATACCGACGGACTGGAGCTGCGGGTGTTCGGCTCGGACGACCACCGCCAAGCCGTGCTGGTCGCTCGCCTCGACAATCTCGGCAAGGGCGCCTCGGGCGCGGCGGTGCAGAATCTCGTTCTCATGCTCGGGCTGGATTGAGCCCCGCGCGCGCGGCCCTCAAACGCTACGGTCGCCCCTAGGGGGCGATCCACCGGCGGACGTGGGGCCATGTTCCGGCCCGTTTCCGGTGAGCGCTTTGCCCGATTGGTGATGTGGTGCGGACGGCGGGACTCGAACCCGCATAGCCGTGGGGCCGCAAGATTTTAAGTCTCGTGCGTCTACCGATTCCGCCACGTCCGCATGAGGCGCGTTCGGGAGATGTCTCGCGTCGCCTCCCCTGCTGGATGAGGCGGCGGCGGTCGGATCTCCGGGGTGCGCCTGGCGCCAGCGGTAGCGGGGCGGCGGGGGCAGATCAAGCCGGTGGCGTCCAGCCGTAGAGCCACGCATAACGCGCGCTCATGCCCTCGGGGCCGAGCCGGGCCATGACGGTGTTGCGGGCAAAGCCGACCAGGCGGCCGGCATGGTAGAAGCGCCCGTTGCCGCGGGCGGCCCGCTGGACGGCCCTCACGCGGGTGGCGCGCTCCGCCGCATAGGCCGCGAGCGCGGTCGGAACGTCGGGCGCAGCCGAGAGCTGCGCGGTCAGCACGGCCGCATCCTCGATGGCGAGCGCCGCGCCCTGGGCCAGGAAGGGCAGGACCGGATGGGCGGCGTCGCCGAGGAGGGCGAGGCGCCCGCGTGCCATCGGCCGCACCGCCGGACGATCCACGAGGGACCAGACCACCCAGGCGTCCGGCGTCCGCAGCAATTCGGCCAGCGCGGGCGCTGCATCGGGGAAGTGATCGCGCAGGGCCGCAGGATCGCCGATCCGGCCCCAATCCTCGTCGCCCTCACGCTCGGGCGCGATGGCGACGACGTTGAGTCGCCGTCCCCCACCCACGGGATAATGGACCACGTGGCGCCGGGGCCCGAGCCAGAGCCCGGTCTCCTCGCCCTGGAATGCCTCCGGTGCAGCCTCCCGCGGGATCAGGGCGCGCCACGCCGCCTGCCGGTGCTGGCGCAGGGGGCGCTTGTCGAAGCGGCTCCGCAAGCCCGAGCGGACCCCGTCGGCACCGATCACGCAATCGACCCGCAGGGTCTCGCGGCGCCCTCCATCGACGCCCGACACGGACAGGGTGACGCCGCCCGCATCCTCGGTCAGATCGGCCACCGTGCGCCCGATGCCGAGCCGGATACCCGAGCGACCGCGCACGGCATCGAGGAGCAGCGTCTGCAGGTCAGCGCGGTGGATGACGTAGTAGGGCGCGGCGTGCCGCTCGCGCAGGCTCGCCCCGAGGCGAATCCCGCCGATCACCCGGCCGGTGGCCAGGGCGCGGACGGTGACGCCCGGCGGCTCGTCGGCCGCCCGACGGAGCGCCGCGCCGAGACCGAGCCGGATCAGCACGCCGCTGGCATTCGGGGAGAGTTGGAGGCCCGCGCCCACCTCCGAGAAGCCGGTGCGGCGCTCGATCAGGGTGACGGCGTGGCCCGCGCCCGCCAGGGAGAGGGCGGCGGTGAGCCCACCGATGCCCGCGCCGACGATGGCGATGGAGAGCGGCGCCACGGCCGGCTCAGGCCGCCTTCGTGGCTCCGCCGACGGTGTCCGTCCAGACGCAGGCTTCCGGCTTCGCGGCGCCGGCCTTCAGCTCGGGATCGTGGCGGAACAGGGTCGAGCAGTACTGGCAGATGATCTCGCTGTCCGCGCCCATGTCGAGGAACACGTGCGGATGGTCGAAGGGCGGCAGGGCGCCGATGCACATGAACTCCTTGGAGCCCACCGAGACCACCCGCATGCCGGGCTGGTTGTGATAATGGGGAACCGCCTTGTCAGCCATCGCACGTCCCTGAGCCGGAGCCTTCGTCTAGCGCGTTCGACGCCGTAATCCTAGCCGGGCCCTCGGGACCGGAGCGGCGGGTTGGCGAGAGGCCCGCCGCGGCGTAAGACGGAACGATCCGCCGCCTCCGAACTGCACAGCGCCCGACATCCATGAGCCGAGACGAGCAAGCCGTGGCCGAGGGCGGCCGTCGCGCCCCGGAGCCGCCGATCCACGGGCCCGAGGGATTCGAGGGCATGCGCCGGGCCGGCCGCCTGACCGCCGAGGCCCTCGACCTGCTGGTCGAGGCGGCCCAGCCCGGGGTGACGACGGAACATCTCGACCAACTCGCCTTCGAGTTCGGGATGGACCACGGGGCCTATCCGGCCTCGCTGTTCTACCGCGGCTACCGCAAGTCGATCTGCACCTCGATCAACCACGTCGTCTGCCACGGCATCCCCAACGACAAGCCCCTGCGCGAGGGCGACATCGTCAACCTCGACATCTGCCTGATCCTCGACGGTTGGCACGGGGATTCGAGCCGCATGGCCTATATCGGCGAAGTGCCGCGCAAGGCGCAGCGCCTGTGCGAGATCACCTACGAGGCGCTGATGCGCGGCATCCGGGCGGTGAAGCCCGGCGGCTCGACCAACGACATCGGCCGCGCGATCCAGACCTTCGCGGAAGCCGAGCGCTGCTCGGTGGTGCGGGATTTCTGCGGCCACGGCCTCGGGCGCCTCTACCACGACGCACCGACGATCCTGCACTACGTCGAGGCGAGCTACGACGTGCCGCTCAAGCCCGGCCAGTTCTTCACCGTCGAGCCGATGATCAATCTCGGTCGCCCGGACGTGAAGGTCCTCTCCGACGGCTGGACCGCGGTGACCCGCGATCGCTCCCTCTCGGCGCAGTTCGAGCACACGGTGGCGGTGACGGAAGACGGCTACGAGATCTTCACCCTCTCGCCCAAGGGACTCGACCAGCCGAAGCCGCAGGGTTGACGCGCCGGGCGACGCGGGACTGCCGCCGATGGCCCCCCGGCCCCTCGATCCCCCCGGCCTGCCGGGTCTCGCCGAGGCCCCATCCGCGGAAGCGCCGCACTATCACGGCCATCGCGAGCGCCTGCGTGCCCGCTTCGCGGAGCACGGCGCCGAGGCGCTGCCCGACTACGAACTCCTCGAACTCGCCTTGTTCCGGGCGATTCCCCGGCGGGACGTGAAGCCGCTCGCCAAGGCGCTGATTCGACGCTTCGGCTCCTTTGCCGAGGTTCTCAGCGCCGAGCCCGCCCGGCTCGCCGAGGTCGAGGGCGTCAGCGCGGGTGTCATCTCCGACCTGAAGCTGATGGAGGCCGCGGGACGGCGGCTCGCCAAGGGTGCCATCGCGGCCCGGCCGCTCCTCGCCTCATGGGCGGCGCTGCTCGAATACCTGCGCGCCACCATGGCCTTTTCGGCCCGCGAAGAGTTCCGCGTGCTCTTCCTCGACCGGCGCAATCACCTCATCGCCGACGAGGTGCAGGGCCGCGGCACCGTCGATCACACGCCGGTCTATCCCCGGGAGGTCGCGCGCCGGGCGCTCGAACTCTCCTCGACCGCGATCATCCTGGCCCACAACCACCCATCCGGCGACCCGACGCCCTCGGGCACCGACATCCGCATGACCCGCGAGATCGTCACGGTGCTCGATCCGCTGGGTATCGTGGTGCACGACCACGTGATTCTGGGCCGCGACGGACATGCGAGCCTCAAGGGGTTGAAGCTGATCGGGTGAGCGGTGCTCCTGTGGGCGCCCGTGGGGCAGCGCCGCCTGTCGCGGTTCAGACATGATCGTTGAAGCCATCATTCTCGAAACGCTCGACTGGACGCGCGCGGTCGCCTTCTACGAGGGGCTGTCCGGAGAGTTCGGAATCGTCGAGGTCCGTCCCGTCCCCCAGGCTATATTGTGGGACCCGTCGGCGGATTTCCTTCCGCGGATCATCGTCCGCGAGGCCGCGCCGGGCGCCGACCGGGTTGGCGGGATCGGCGGAATCATTGTCCTGTGCGTCGACGATATCGAACGGGTCGATCGCGCGCACGACCTCGTCATCCGCCTCGGCGCAGGCGATGTCGAGGAGGCGCGATGGTACAGCGGCATCTACGCAGTCCGGTTCAGCGATCCGGACGGGCATCGCTTCGAAATCGCGATGGTCATCTGAGCCTGCCCGCGCCGACGGGGATGGGCCTGCGCGATGCGTCCGCTACATCGAGGCGGACAGGCTCGCGGCGCCCAACTCCGAAGGAGATCGGGCGAAGAGACAACGCGCCGGGCTGACGGGCCACGGACGCTGCCGTGGCCTGCCTCTTGCTCCGGCAGCATGGCACAACTGGGGGAATGGCGCGGATGGCGCTCACGGCGTTCGACGAGATGAACGGGATCGGCGGAGATCTGACCGATGCCGGCACCGTCCGGCAGGCCTACGACACGTTGAAGGCCTGGCTCGACAAGATGCCGCCGGAGCATTTCAACACCCGTCGCAGTCAGGCCGAGATGCTGTTCCGGCGCATCGGCATCACCTTCGCGGTCTACGGTGCGAACGAGTCGACCGAGCGGCTGATCCCGTTCGACATCATCCCCCGCGTCCTGACGAAGCCCGAATGGGATTTTCTCGAGCGCGGTTTGAAGCAGCGGGTGACGGCACTCAACGCCTTCATCAACGATGTCTACGGGGCCGAGGAGTGCATCAAGGCCGGAATCATCCCGGCCGATCTCGTCTACCGCAACCCGCATTACCGCATGGAGATGCGGGCCTTCGACGTGCCCCACGACCTCTACGTCCACATCGCCGGGATCGACATCGTCCGGACCGGCGAGAACGACTTCTTCGTCCTCGAAGACAACGCCCGCACCCCGTCCGGCGTTTCCTACATGCTGGAGAACCGCGAGGTGATGATGCGGCTCTTCCCGGAGCTGTTCTCGCGCCACCGCGTCGCCCCGGTCGAGAACTATCCCGACGCTCTGCTCGCGACCCTGCGCAGCCTGGCGCCTCACTCGGCGACCCGCGATCCCACCGTCGTGCTGCTGACGCCGGGGCGCTACAATTCCGCGTTCTACGAACACTCGTTCCTGGCCGACAAGCTCGGCGTCGAACTCGTGGAGGCCGGCGACCTCTTCACCAAGGACGACGTCGTCTACATGCGCACCACCGAGGGGCCGCGCCGGGTCGACGTGATCTACCGCCGCCTCGACGACGACTTCCTCGATCCGCTCGTGTTCCGCCCGGACTCGGTTCTGGGCGTGCCGGGACTGATGAATGCCTATGAGCGTGGGAACGTGACGCTCTCGAACGCCGTCGGCACCGGTATCTCCGACGACAAGGCGGTCTACAGCTACATGCCGGAGATCGTGAAGTTCTTCACCGGCGAGGAGCCGATCCTGCACAACGTGCCGACCTTCCGCTGCCGGGAGAAGGATGCCTTCGGCTACGTCATGGACAACCTCAAGGACCTCGTTGTGAAGGAGGTCAACGGCTCGGGCGGCTACGGCATGCTGGTCGGCCCCCACGCCACCAAGCGCGAGATCGACGAGTTCGCCAAGAAGCTCAGGCACACGCCCGACAACTTCATCGCCCAGCCGACATTGTCGCTGTCCACCTGCCCGACCTTCGTGGCCTCGGGCGTCGCACCGCGTCACGTCGATCTGCGCCCTTTCGTGCTCGCAGGCGCCGACGAAATCCGCATCGTTCCGGGCGGCCTGACCCGGGTTGCCCTGAAGGAGGGCTCGCTCGTGGTCAATTCGAGCCAGGGCGGCGGCACCAAGGACACATGGGTGCTCGATGCCTAAGCCGATCGCCCATTCGTTATGCGTCCCCGGTGCGTCCGGAGCGAATCCTGTGCCTGAGATCGAGGCAGGTGCCGCGCCGATTATCACCGCGTCTGCGAGCTGAACGCCCATGCTGTCACGGACTGCCGACAACCTCTACTGGCTCTCGCGCTACGCCGAGCGGGCCGACTTCCTGGCCCGCATCCTCGACGCGGCCCTGCGCCTCACCGCCTTGCCGACGGGCTACGGGGGGCGCACCTCGAACGAATGGGCCTCCGCCCTGTCCTCGGCGGGCGATCCCGAGTTGTTCAAGACGCTGTACGACACGGTCAACGAGAGCACCGTGTGCAACTTCCTGGCATTCTCGCCGAACAACCCGTCCTCGATCCGCTCCTGCCTCGCCACGGCGCGGGAGAACGCCCGCTCGATCCGCACGGCACTCACCACCGAGATGTGGGATTCGATCAACGGCGCGTGGCTGGAGCTGCGCTCCTATGAGGGCCGCGACCTGAGCCGAGAGGAATTCACGCAGTTCCTCGACTGGGTGAAGCGGGTCTCGCTCACCTTCGACGGCTCGGCCTACCGGACGATGCTGCGCAACGACGCCTACTGGTTCACCCGGGCCGGCACGGCGGTGGAGCGGGCCGACAACACCGCCCGCATCCTCGACGTGAAATATCAGATCCTGCTGCCGGCGACCGAGCGCGTCGGCGGCTCGCTCGACTACTTCCAGTGGACCACGATCCTGCGCGAGGTCTCGGCCTTCAACGCCTATCACTGGGTCTACCGCGAGAGCATCAAGCCGGTCCTGGTGGCCGATCTCCTGATCCTCAATACCGAGATGCCGCGCTCGCTCGCGAGCTGCTACCGCATGCTGGTGGAGCATCTCGACCTCATCGCCGACGCCTATGGGCGCCGCGGCGAGAGCCAGCGGCTCGCCAGCAACATGCGGGCGAAGCTCGCAGGCGCCGACATCGACCGCATCTTCGCCTCGGGCCTACACGAGTTCATCCAGGGCTTCGTCGTCGAGAACAACGCGCTGGGCGCGGCGATCAGCGAGCAGTACCTCGTCTGAAGCCGGGCGGGCGGTGCCGGGGCGCCACGGGCCGGGAGCGGGCGCCCCTTGCGTCGGGGCGCCGGCCGGGCCAACCCCGTCGGCGATGACGACGCTGACGGCCACTTTGCGCGAATGGTACGAGGGTACGACGCGGCGGGCCCACCGCTTCCGCTACGCGCTTCTCGTCCTCGATCTTGCGACCATCGCCTTCGTCATCGTCACGTCGTTCCTACCCCTGACGGGGTGGATCATCGTCGGCGACGTGGTTCTGGGGCTCTGCGTGCTCCTCGACTTCGGCGCACGCCTCTTCATCAGCCGGGCGCCGTTGCGGGAGTTTCAGCATCTCAGCACCTGGACCGACGTGGTGGCGATCGCCTCGTTCCTCGCGCCCCTGCTCGTCGAGGGCGCCGGGTTTCTGAGGATCCTGCGCACCCTGCGCCTGCTGCGCACCTATCACCTGCGGGAGCGGCTGCGGCAGGACAGCGACCTGTTCCGGCGCAACGAGGACGCGATCCTGGCCGCCACCAACCTGGCGGTGTTCGTCTTCACGATGACCGGCATCGTCTATGCCACGCAGCACGGCACTCATCCGGCGATCCAGACGCCGATCGATGCGCTGTACTTCACGGTCACCTCGCTGACGACGACCGGCTATGGCGACATCACCCTGCCCGGTCCGACAGGCCGGCTGCTCTCGGTCTTCGTAATGATCTGCGGCGTGACGCTGTTCTTCCGCCTCGCGCAGGTGGTGTTCCGCCCCTACAAGGTGCGCTTCTCGTGCACCGCCTGCGGCCTGCAGCGCCACGAGCCGGACGCCGTCCACTGCAAAGCCTGCGGCAAGCTGCTGAACATCCCGGACGACGGCGAGGACTGAACTGCGACTCGACCGCCCAGACCCGGGACATGGGGTCGGCCGGTTGCGCCGGAATCGTTTCGATCGGACCGAGAGGCCGATGGTCCCGGACGGAACCGTACCACGGCACCGGGATACGGCGCCGGGGGCGGTCGTTACCGGCCGGTGGTCGTCGTGGATTTGACCGGCTTCGAGCCCGCCATTGCCGGTCTCGTTCACGCGGGACCGCTCCAGGGCTTGCCGCCGGCCGCGCTGCTCCCGGTCGCCAGGGAGGAGCCCGTGCGGCCGTCGCCCCCCGTCGACGTGCCACCCGTGCCGACCGTCGAAGAGCTGGTGCCTCCGCCCGCGGACGAGCCGCCGTCGCCGGTTGTCGAGGACGATTGTGCCAGCGCCAGCGCGGCGCCGCCGAAGACGAACGTGGTCGCGAGAGCTGCGAGGCGCATTTGCTTGAGCACGTACTTCCCTCAGAAAAATCTGCATTGCGTGGCCTAAATCTAAAACAGCATAAATACAGTTCCATGATTTTTGCCAGAAAATATGCATAGAAATCATAGCGAAAATTTTGCTGTCCGCATTCCGCAGGGGCGCAAATGGGTCCCGCCGCGGCCCGACCGCGGGTGAAAACAGCGATCGCGGACGGGGAGGAACGGTCCGCGCCCGACCGTTGCCGGCGCCGTCAGCAGGTGGGATACCGATCGGGCGGGGTCGAACGGCCTTTACGGGCGGCACTCTGCCTGGTCTGCGACAGGATGGACGGCCGAAACGGACTGACTTGCCGATGCTTTGAGCAGCCCCGCGGATTTCCAAACCGATTCCAGCGCCCTAGCTTGCGACGACCCGCCGAGACAGAACCCCGCCATGCGCATCCGCATCGTCCACGATACGGTCTACACCTACGAACACCCGGCCCGCGGCCTGATCCAGATCCTGCGGCTAACCCCCCGCGACCATGACGGGCAGCACGTGCGCGAATGGCGCATCGAGCCGTCGGTCAACGGCCGGCTCACGGCCCGGGAGGACGGCTTCGGCAATCTCGTCCACTGGTTCTCGGCCGACGACCCCACCGATGCCCTGACGGTTCGGGTGACCGGCGAGATCGAAACGTTTGAAACCAACGGCATCGTCCGCGGTGCGGTCGAGCGCCTGCCCGATCTCTTCTACCTGCGCGACACGTCCCTCACCGAGGCGAACCCGGAGATCAAAGCCTTCGCCCAGAAGGTCGCGGATGCCAGCGGGCGAGAGCCGCTGCCGCTGTTGCACCGCCTGCTGGCCTCCCTGCACGAGACCGTGGCCTTCGAGCCCGGCCCAGCCAGCGGCGGCACCGGCGCCGCAGCGGCCTTCGCGGCCGGCCGCGGCATCAGCCAGGACCTCACCCACATCTTCCTCGCCGCGGCCCGGCACCTCGACATCCCCTCTCGCTACGTCTCGGGCTATTTCCGCCGGGACGAGGACGCTGAGGGGCCGCGGGAGCAGCGGGCGGGCCATGCCTGGGCCGAGGCGCTGGTGCCCGGCCTCGGCTGGGTCGGCTTCGACCCGGCCCACGGTCTCTCGGCGACCGAGGCGCATGTCCGCGTCTCGATCGGCCTCGACTATCTCGGTGCGGCTCCGATCCGCGGCAGCCGCGTGGGCGGCGGCACCGAGACCCTCGACGTGAAGCTCCATGTCGAGCAGGTCGCCGGGCCGGGCCGGGCCCACAGCCGGCAGAGCCAGTCCCAAGGCTGACGAAGCGCGCCTCATACCCAATCCGGTTGATCCCTTCGGGATGGCGGATTTGGGCTTCGCTCAAACGCCGCGCGGGCTTGCCGGATACGGGCTCCGCTTTGATCAAGCGGAGCCCGTATCCCCCCCCGGTCGCCGGCCGTTCCCATTCGGGACGTGACGGCGCAGGGGTCGTGTTGAGAGAGACACGACGCCACGGCCGTGCGGCGCGCCGATCCGGAGACGGATTCGGGCGCGACGCGACCCTGCGCGCCCTCGCGGCGTGGTCCCGAGCGCCTTCGCATCGGCCGAACGAGCCGGATATCCCGAGCGCCGCTCGCCCCCATCCACAGCGAACCGCTCCCGCCGACGGCGCGGCCTCATTGCGCGCTCCCGAGGGCAAGTGCGACCCATGCGACACCGACCCGGCGTCGCCCGGCGCTGGAACAGCACCTTTTTGCGGTTTTCGCCCCAATTTGCGACCCGGCACGCAACCAGCAGCAGGCTTGATGCGAAAGTCTATGGTAGAAATAGACGCGCCAATCATAGTGATTTTGAATAATTCTAACGAATTGCCGTTGCTGATTGGCAACATGCCGTGACAGCCTTCGCAGGGTCGCTTGTGGAGTTCTTGAGCATACCCTACTGCCAACTCAGGAATGCCCTTCCGGCACAACGTCTTATCATCATTCTAAACAACGGCCGCTGCGACGCAAGACGCGGCCGACGGCAGGCCTCGTCCTGCCCTTGGGGGTTCGTATGTCTCTCGTTGGGCCTATTCAGTCTTCAGGTTCCGCGTCTGTCCGTTCCGCAGCTCTGGCGAGTTTGTCTCTGCTCGCGCTCACGCTGAGTCTCGGTACGGCATGGGCGCAAGCTTCGACAACCCTCGGTGAAATCGCGGTGGAAGGTCAGGGCGGCGCGAGGCGGGTGGGCTCGACCACGCTGCCGGGTGGCGGCCTGCCGGCGAGCACCATCGTCCGGCCCGGCCAAGTCGTGACGGAGGATCCGCGCGGTCCTGTCGACGGCTTCGTCGCGACCCGCACGTCCACGGCCACCAAGACCAACACCTCGCTGCTGGAAACCCCCCAATCCGTGAGCGTGATCGGCCAGGAGCAAATCCGGGCCACGGGCGCTCAGACGCTCACGCAGGCCACTCAATACACGCCCGGCGTTTACTCAGGCGTGTTCGGAAACGATGCCCGCCTCGACTGGTTCTTGCTGCGCGGGTTCGTCGCCCATGATTATGGGCTGTACAAGGATGGCCTGCAGCTTCTGAATTACGGATTCAACTACTTCCGCACCGATCCGTTCGGCCTGGAGCGGGTCGAAGTGCTGCGCGGCCCGTCGTCCCTGTTGTTCGGTTCCGGCACGCCCGGCGGCATGATCAACACGATCACCAAGCGGCCGACCGCCGTGCCGTTCGGCTATGTCGAGGCCGGCGCGGATTCGTTCGGCAATGCCTATGGTGGGTTCGATATCGGCGGGCCTGTGGATAGCTCCGGCCACTGGTTCTACCGCCTGACCGGCATCGGCCGGGGCGGCGGCACGCAGATCGACGCCGTCGATGCCGACCGCATCTACATCGCGCCCGCGCTGACCTACCGGCCCGACGGCGCCACCTCGTTCACCCTTCTGACGAGCTATCAGAAGGATTGGACCGGCGTCACCGCGAACTTCCTGCCCTATAGCGGCACCGTCGTGCCGAATGCGAGCGGGCTGTTCATCCCCCGCTCGCTCAACGTGGGCGACACGAGGCTCAACACCTTCCGCCGCGAACAGGCGTTCATCGGCTACGAATTCGAGACCGCTCTGGACGCGACCTGGACGATCCGCCAGAACGCGCGCTACTCGTTCAGCCAAGCCTTCCAGAACTCGTTCATCGGGCAGCTCGGCTATCTGGCTGGAACGAACGAGACCCAGCTCGCCCGATACCAGTTCCGCGACAGCTCCCGCGTGAACCTGTTCCAGATCGACAACCAAGCGCAGGCCGACTTCTCCGACGGCCTGTTCCGCCACACCGCCCTGTTCGGGGTCGATTACAAGAACTATCAGCTGCACGACAACCAGGCGTCCGGCTACCAGTTTCCCGGCGTGCCGGCGCTGGATATCGTCAATCCCGTCTATGGCGTGACACCGCTGCCGGTTTCATCCTACCTCATCGACAAGGACAGCTTCCAGCAGCTTGGGTTCTACGCGCAGGATCAGATCAGAATCACCGACAGGTTCTCGATTATCGCGGGTCTTCGTGCAGACTTCGCCTCGACCAGCGTCGACAAGCAGCTGGCCCCGCTTAACAGCACCCGTCGTCAAGATCAGGCCCTCACCTATCGTATCGCCGGTGTCTACAACTTCGACTTCGGCTTGGCGCCCTACGTCTCCTACGCGACGTCCTTCCAGCCGCAGATCGGGTTCGACGGCCGGACCGGCGCGACCTTCAAGCCAGATAACGGCGAGCAGATCGAGGTCGGCTTCCGCTATGCGCCGGTCGGCCAGCGATGGATCCTGTCCTTCGCCGCCTTCGACCTCACCCGCAGCAATCCCCTGATCCCGATCGCGCCGTTCATCACCAGCTTCACACAGATCGGCGCAGTCACCTCGCAAGGCGTCGAGGCCCAGTTCGTGGCAACGCTCGCGGAAGGCTTGAACATCACGGCGTCGGTCACGGCCTACGACATCAAGTACGGTTCCAACACACTGCCAGAGGTGGCAGGCCGGACGCCGACGGCGACCCCGCAAGTCCTCGCGAACGTCTTCGCCGACTACACTTTTCAGGATGGTCCGCTGCGCGGTTTCGGCTTCGGCGGCGGCCTGCGTTACGTCGGCAGCTCCTACGCGGTCAACAACACCCTCCAAGCACGGCTCGTGGTGCCCGAATACCTGCTCTACGACGCCACGATCCACTACGACTTCGACAACGGCATCCGGGCATCGCTCACCGGCGCGAACTTGGGCGACGACCGCTTCGTCTCGGCCTGCCAGGATGCGTCCAACTGCTATTATGGCGAGGCGCGCCGCATCCTGGGAAGCATCAGCTACAAGTGGTAAGCGCCCCCTGCGAGCCCTGCGCCGCGAGCGCGGGGTCGAGTCAGACGGTCTCCGGCTGACGGCTTCGTTTCAGCCCCCGATCCCGTCTTTCCGGGGCGCGAAGCGACCCCGGACCCGCAGGGGCGCGCCGGAGGCGTGCGATCGACGACGGGCTGCGACGCCATGCTCGCGCGTCGCATCACGGGTGGATCCCGGGTTCCGCTGCGCGGCTTCGGGATGACGGGCGAGGCCAGACCGAAGGGATCAACGGGAAACAGTATAAGAGGAGCCGATCCACCGGCTCCGCCTGACTGGCGCGAGGTTGGCCTTGCGGTCCGGCCAAGCCTCGTGCGATCCGGGCGGTCCGAATCTTCCTGCACAGGCCCGGGCGGGCTGCATCATGACCTATTGCGTCGGAGTCCTCGTCGAGGGTGGGCTCGTGATGATCGCCGACACCCGCACCAATGCGGGGCTCGACAACATCTCGACCTACCGCAAGCTGCACCATTTCAACGTGCCGGGCGAGCGGGTGATGTTGCTGGCCTCGGCCGGCAACCTCTCGGTGACGCAGTCCGTCGTCAGCATGCTCGCCGAGGGCGTGGACGATGCCGAGGGCGAACCACCGGCGCGCCTGCGGGACGCGCCGAGCATGTTCAAGGCCGCCCAGCTCGTGGGCCGTGCCATCCGCCGGGTCCAGACGATCGAGCGGGCCGGGTTCGAGGCGGCGAACCTCCGCATGGACGTCTCGTTCCTGTTCGGCGGCCGGATCGGCGCCGGAGCGATGCGCCTGTTCATGATCTACTCGGCGGGCAACTTCATCGAATGCAGCCGCGACGCCCCGTTCCTGCAGATCGGCGAGCACAAATACGGCAAGCCGATTCTCGACCGGGCGGTGACCTACGAGACCGAACTCTACGACGCGCTCAAGGTCAGCCTCGTCTCGATGGACTCGACCATGCGCTCGAATCTCGGCGTCGGTCTGCCGATCGACATCGCGGTCCTTCGCAGCGATGGCCTCGACCTTGAGGTCAACCACCGGATCGAGGCGGGCGAGCCCTATTTCCACGACCTGCGCGAGCGCTGGTCGGCGGCGTTGCGCGCGGCCCACCGGGCGATCCCCCGGCCGCCCTACGGGCCGCAGCGCACGCCTCTGTCCTAGAGGCTCGTCCTGGATCCGATCTCCGGGACGATGCGCTCATCGTCTCGCACCACCAGCAGCGAACTCTCCGCCGCCTCGCCCTCGCGCACCGGCTCGCAGCGCCCGCCAAGGTGACGGGCCAGGAACGTTTCGGCGCGGATGAAGAAGGCGAGACGGTTGTCCGGCCGCACGAGGCCATGGCCCTCGTCGGGAAAGAGCAGATAGGTGACCGGAACGCCGCCCTTCGCCATCGCTGCGGCCATCTGATCGGATTCGGCCTGCCTCACCCGCGGGTCGTTCGCCCCCTGGACGATCATGAGCGGCACGCGGATCCGGTGGGCGTGGTGGACCGGTGAGCGCTCGCGGATCTGGGCCCGGCCAGCCTCCGTGCCGGGATCGCCGATGGCACGCTGGAATTGCGCCCGCAGCGCCTCCCAATAGGGCGGGATCGTCCTGAGCAGGGTGTCGAGATTGGCCGGGCCGACGAGGTCGATGCCGCAGGCATAGATGTGCGGGTTGCGGGCCAGCGCCATCAGGGTGGCGTAGCCGCCATAGCTGCCGCCCAGGATCGCGACGCGGGCCGGGTCGGCCACCCCTTCGGCGATCGCCCAGACGACGGCATCGCTGAGGTCGTCGTCCATGGCCCGGCCCCACTCGCCGTCGCCCGCGTTCAGGAAGGATTTTCCGAAGCCGGTGGAGGAGCGGAAGTTGACGCTGAGGGCGGCGTAGCCGCGATTGGCGAGCCACTGGTGCATCGGGTCGAAGCCGAACGTGTCGCGTGCCCACGGCCCGCCATGGACGAGGAGCACCAGAGGCCCCGGCCCCACCCGGTCGAGGGGGCGTGTCAGGTAAGAGACGAGGCCGAGGCCGTCGCGGGAGCGGATCACCGCCGGATGCATCGGCGCGAGCGGCGCGCCGTCGAGCTCCGGACGGGCGCTGCCGAGGGGACGCAGCGTCGTCGCGCGCCGGTCGTAGAGCAACGCCTCGCCGATCCGCGTGTCCGAGCCGGCGACGACGATCCAGAGGGTGTCGTCCTCGCTGCGGCTTGCCGGAGTCCAGTCGCCGAGGCCCTGGCCGTCGAGGAAGGCGAAGTCGTCCCGGAAACGCTCGTCCAGCACGTGCCAGCGCCGCCGGGCATGGGTGACCGCGTAGGCGATGGGCTCATGCGTGTCGGCATCCCGCAGGACGGTGCCGATATCGGCCTCGTCATGGGCGGCCAGTATCTTCGTCTCACCGGTCGCCAGGTCGATCCGGGTCAGGGCCGCCGTATCCCGGCCCCGGCTGTCGCGGCAGAACAGCGCCTGTCCCGCCGCGTCGAGGTTCTCGGCGCCGGAGGCGCGGGCGTCCTCCGCCGGGAAGGTGAGCCAGGGGGCCCATCCTTCCCCCTCCCGGATCAGGAGTTCGCTCGCACCGTTCGCCGGGGCCTGCATGGCGAAGCGCACGGCGTAATCCTCATCCACGAGGAAGCCGACGAAGCCCGGATTCTCGGCCATCAGGCGGCGGTCGCCGGTGGCGAGATCGACGCTGTAGAGGTCGTGGAAGCGTGGGTCGCGGTCGTTAAGCGCGAGCATCACCCGGTCGCGCACCCGCCGACTCAGGCCGACGATGCCCGCGGCGATGCCGGGGAACGGCGTCAGGTCCCGGTGCGTGCCGGTTTCCAGGTCGGCGGCGAAGACGTGGTCGTTCTCGTCGCCGTTCGCATCCTGAACGTAGAGCAGGTGGCGCCCGTCATAGGCGAAGGCGAAGCTGTCGACCGCCCGCCGCCGGTCCGTGGTGACGGGGACGGCCTCGTCCAGCGCGTCGAGGGGCGCCGTCCAGATATTGAGCACACCCTCATACGGCGCGACCCAGGCGAGGCGGCGCCCATCCGGGCTGAGCTGGTGCCCGTACCGCGTCGGGTTGCCGAACAGGTGCTCGCGCGGAATCAGGTCAACCATGGCATCGCCTCGCGGGGCTCTCACGGAGCCCCCGCGGGGAGAGGTAAGGCTGCCTCAGCCCAGCACCACCACCCGGGTGCCGACTTCGACGCGGTTGAACAGGTCGATGGCGTCCTGGTTGATCATGCGGATGCAGCCGGAGGACACGCTCTGGCCGATCGTATGCGGCTCCAGCGTGCCGTGGATGCGGAACAGCGTGTCCTTGTTGTTCTGCCACAGATACATCGCCCGGGCGCCGAGGGGGTTGCGCGCGCCGCCGGGCACGCCGAGCCCACTCTGGAGCTTGTCGACCTGACCGGCGAGGTCGGGCCGGCGGGCGATCATCTCCTTCGGCGGATACCAGTCGGGCCAGGCCTGCTTCGAGTTGATCGTCGCGGTGCCCGACCAGGCGAAGCCCTGCTTGCCGACGCCGACGCCGTAGCGGCGGGCGCGCCCGCCGGGCAGGACGAGGTAGAGGAAGCGGGCCTTGGGATCGATCACGATCGTGCCCGGAGGCTCGGTCGTGCGGAAATCGACCTCCTGACGCAGATAGGTCTGATTGAACTTCTTGAAGGGAATGGCCGCCACCGGGAACGGCTCGCCGGAGACCGTGCCGTAGGCGCGGGCATAGTCGATCGGCCCGTTGTCGGGCTGCTGCGGCGGCAGCTGCCAGCCGGCCTGACCGGGCGCCGGCGGGCGCGGCGTCTGGATCTGGCCGCCGGGGGCGGACGGGTTCGGCGTTTCGGGCGGCGGCTCGCCGTAGCGCTCGGCCCGGCGCCGGGCATAGGCCTCGGCGTCGAGGTCGGCGTCGGAGCCCGGCACCGGACGGCCATGCACGACACGCCCCGAATAGGGCACGTACTGACCGCCCCGCTTGCGGTAGAGCGCGCCCGCGGCATCCTGGTAGAGGCGGTCGTCGTCATAGCCGTCGAAGGCTTGCGCGAAGACCGGGGCCGGCAGCCCCGCGAGGACGAGGCACGTCGCGGCCCCGAAAAGAAGCTTACGGCGGTTCTGGTTCGACATGGATCGCTCGAAAGAAATGACCGGATCGCCCCAACAAACGGGGCCGACGGTCAGGACCGTCCGGGCCGGCTGAACTGCCCCGCTTGACGACTAGCAAGACCGTAGGCGCCCGTCACGCGGCCCCCACAACAGGCCTGTGGCTTAGCACGACGCTGATGTGAACATTGTGTCCGGGAAGTTACACCGATGAATCCGATCCCCGGGATCGCAGGACGTTAAGGATTTCGAAAAAATTGTGCGGATGACGGCGAAATCGTGGCAGGCGGCGATTGCATCCGGACGGGCAATCCCTAGATCAACCGTGGCCGTCTGGCCCCGACCACGGACCCCCCCATCGTGCGCCCCCTTCTCCTCCGCCTCTCGCTCGGATTGCTCTGTCTCGCGCCGGCTCTGCCGATCGAGGCCTCGGCCGCGGGCAAGGTCTCGCCGGCCGCTGCGCGTACCGCGCCGGCCGATCCCGCTCCGAAGCCCGGTACGACCTGGACCGCCGCCGAGCCCGAGCCGGCCCATTGCAGCCGCGTCCGGCGCAAGCTGTGGCAGGAGAGCGAGGGCTGGATCGTCAAGACGGTCAACGTCTGCCGCTGACCGTCTCCCGTGGCGTCAGGAGGCAAATCCCGCCTGATGGCGGAGGCGCGGCGTTCACCACAGGAGATCGGGCCCCGCGGCCCCGCGGCCCTCGAAGCCGGTTCCGCAACCCGCTAGAACCGGCCCGCCCGGCATCGGCCGTGGCGTGTAGGGGATGGCGGGAAGCCTGTCATGATCCGCGTCCTTCATACCGGCGACTGGCATATCGGACAGACGCTGCGGGGCTTTTCCCGCGAGCGGGAGCACGACGCCGTGTTCGCGCGTCTGGTCGGACTCGTGGAAGAGCGGGAGGTCGATGCCCTGGTGGTGGCGGGCGACGTGTTCGACGGCCAGAATCCGTCCGGCGAGTCCCAGGCCCGCTTCTACGCTCTGATGGCCCGGCTCCACGCCGTCCGGCCGTCCATGACCATCGTGATCACGGCGGGCAATCACGACGCCGCCGGGCGGCTGGAAGCGCCGCGCCCCTTGCTCGAAGCGATCGGCGTGCATGTCGTCGGCAATGTCCGCCGCCGCGACGGCGCGATCGATCTGGGCCGCCATCTCGTGCCGATCCGCGACCCCTCCGGCGCGGTGGCCGCGCAGGTGCTCGCGGTCTCCTACCCGACCGCTTCCTGCCTGCCGCCGCTCGCCTCACTCATGCGGGCTGGCGAAGTCTCGCCGATCGTTCGTGGCGTGCGCAATCTCTATGACGGGCTCTACGAGGCGGCCCGGCCGCGTCTCGACGGCCTGCCCCTCCTCGTGACCGGCCATCTCCACGTGGCGGGCGGGCTCGAATCGGAGGGCGCGGAGCGGCGCATCCTCGTCGGCGGCGAGCATGCGGTGCCCCCGGACGTGTTTCCCGAGGCGGCGGTCTACGTGGCGCTGGGCCATCTGCACCGGGCGCAGGAGATCCGCCATGGCAGCGGCGGGCGGACGGTACGCTATTGCGGTTCGCTCATCCCCCTCTCGGCCACCGAGCAGCCCTACCAGCACGGCGTCAGCCTCGTGACCCTGGGGGACGGTCCGGCGCCGCGGGTCGAACACCTGGCCCTGCCCCGCCCGGTGCCGTTCTGGCGTCTCCCGGAACAGGGCGAGATCGCCTTGGCCGATCTCGGCGACCATCTCGCCGCCCTCGCCCTCGATCCGACATTGCCGCCCGAGGCGCAGCCCTTCGTGCAGGTGCGCCTTGCCCGCGCCGGCCTCCCCGCCGGGTTCCGCGCCGAGGTGGACCGGGTCGCCTCCGCCTTTCCGGTGCGGGTCGTCGACGTTCGCGTCACCGCGCCGGACCACGCGGAGGTGGACCTCGTCGCGCCGGGCGCGGTCCTGGCGCGGTTGGCCGAGCGCGATCCCGAAGATCTCTTCCGCCTCGCCTTCGAGCGGACCCACGGCTGCCCACCGGAGGCGGCTCATCTCGACGTGTTCCACCGCGCCCGGGCGGCGGCGGCCTGAGCCCGAACCCGGAATGCGCATCCTCGCGATCCGCGGCGAGAATCTCGCCAGCCTCGCCGAGCCCTTCGCCATCGATCTGGCGGAGGGCCCGATCGCGCTGACCGGCCTGTTCGCGATCACGGGTGAGACGGGGGCCGGCAAGTCGACCATCCTCGATGCGCTCTGCCTCGCGCTCTACGGCCAGTATCCGCGGGTCAGCGTCGGTCGGCGGGAGGAGGTGCCCGATCCGAGCGGTCAGGCGCTCGCCGCGAGCGACGGCCGCGTCATCCTGCGGCGCGGCGCCGGCCAGGGCTATGCCGAGGTGGATTTCCTGGCCCAGGACGGGATCGCCTACCGGGCCCGCTGGGCGGCGAACCGCGCGCGCCTGCGGGCGCAGGGGCGGCTCCAGGCCGACACCCGCACCCTGACCCGGATCGCCGACGGCCAAGCGGTGGCGAGCGGCAAGAGCGCGGTCGCCGCAGCGGTCGAGGCGCGCACCGACCTCACCTTCGACCAGTTCCGCCGCACCGTGGTGCTGGCGCAGGGCGAGTTCGACGCCTTCCTGCTCGCCGGGGAGGCCGAGCGGGCCGATCTCCTGGAGAAGATCACCGGCACCGAGATCTACTCCGCCGTCTCCCGGCAGGTTCATGCCGGCGCCGGGGCGGAGCGGGCAGCGGTCGGACTGCTCGACGCCCGTCACGCGGCGATCGGTCTTCTCGCGGAGGAGGCCCGGGCCGCGATGCGGACGGAGCGGGCGAGCACGGTGGACACCCTGCCGGCGCTGGAGGCGGAGCACGCCGCGCTCAGGGCCGCCCTCGATCTCGCCGGGCGACGGGCCGTCTCCGCGCTGCGACGGGACGAGGCGGAGGCGGCCCTCGCCGCGGCGGAGGCCGTGATCGCCTCTGCCGGTCCCGAGGCCGCGCGTCTCGCCGCCCTCGATGCCGTGGAGCCCCTGCGCCGGCCGGCCGAGGCCTTCGCAGCGGCGGAAGCCTCGGCGGCCGCCGCCGAGGGCCTTCTGGCGATGGCAGACGGGGAGAGCCACGAAGCCGAGCGCGCCCGCGAGGCCGCGGAGGCCGGGTTCGCGCAGGCCCACGGCGCCGACGAGGCGGCATCAGCGGAGTTCGACGCGTTCACGCCCCTCTGGCGCGAGGCCGACCGGCTCGACACCCGCATCACCGATTGCCGATCGCAAGCCGACGCCGCGCAGGCCCGGGCGCGGACCGCCGCCGAGACTGCCGAGCGGGCGGAGGCCGCGGCAGCCCGGGCCGAGAACCAGCGCTCTCAGAGTCTTGCCGCGCGAGACGGCCTCGCGCGGGAACTCGACGACGGGGCGATGGCCGCGCCCCTCGCCGACCGGGCGGAGGAGATCGCCGGCCTCTTCGCCAAGCATGCGGCGCTGTCCGAGGCCCTGCGGACCGCCCGCGACGGCCTGGCCGCAGCGGAAACGGGCGTGGCGGCGGCGGAGGCCGCGATGGCCGAGGCCCGCCTCCGGGCCGACGTCGCGCGGGCGACCCGCCTCCGCCACGCCGCCGCCCGCGACGCCCTCGCGGCCGAGCGGGCCGGCCTGGACGAGGACGGGGCGCGGCTGCGGTCCGAGCATCTGGCGGCCGTGGCGGATCCCCTGGCCGAGACCGCCGATCTCGCCCGTCGATACGGGGAAGCGGCGAGCGAGCAAGCCCGGGCCGAGGCCGCGGCCGAGACGGCCGAGGCGGACCGGAAACGGGCGGGCGAGAGGCGGACCGTGTCCGAGCGGGCCCGCGAGGCGGCCGCGCGGGCCCGGGGCGAGATCGCGGTCCTGGCGGAGCTCGCGGAGAGCAGCCTGTCGCGGG
Source organism: Methylobacterium sp. Leaf118 (assembly GCF_920984675.1). Classification (GTDB taxonomy): domain Bacteria; phylum Pseudomonadota; class Alphaproteobacteria; order Rhizobiales; family Beijerinckiaceae; genus Methylobacterium. The sequence continues at coordinate 241 of NZ_CAKLBV010000036.1, read as the reverse complement.
AGGCGGCGCGGCTGCGCAGCCTTCTCGTCGCGGGCGAGCCCTGTCCGGTCTGCGGCGGACGCGAGCATCCCCATCGCCACGACGACTGTGCACTGAGCCAGCTCGCGGAGACCATGCGGACCCGCCGCGCCGCCCTCGACGCCGAACTCGCCGGCGCCGACCGGGCCAGTCGCGAGGCTGCTGCGGCCGAGGCTCAGGCGAGCGCGCGCCTCGAGGCTGCCCGTCGCGAGGGCGCCCGCGC
>NZ_CAKLBV010000035.1 GCF_920984675.1 Methylobacterium sp. Leaf118 | reverse complement strand
GGCGCCGAGAACCCGCTGCGGCTCGGGGAGGGGAGCGCCGGCCCGGCCCGGCCCCGAGAGGGCGAGTTCCTGCGGGACACCCGCGCCGCGCCGCCGCTGATCGCCCGCCGCGTCATCGGGGTCGGGCCGATGCCCTACGAGCGCGACGGCTTCGCGCTGCTGCCGGCCTGGAACGGCACCGACCGGGCGAGCCTCCAGGCCGGCCCGCCGACGCCCGCGATCGGCACCCTCGCGCAAGCCGAGACCGGCACACTGGTCCCGAACGGGGCGCCGCGGCCGGCGCCGTTCCGGGACGGGGAGCGGTTCGGCCCCTTCGATACGGCCGGCACGGGCCGCGGCGAACCGCGCATGGCAGGACAGGATCGATGATCGGATCGCCGCTCTCCCTCGAACGGCCGCACCGCGGCACCGGCCGGACGCCGGTTCGCATCGGCGTCCTGCTCGGCCTCACCCTGCTCGGCGCCTGCCAGAGCGCGACGGCGCGCCGGACGGCGCCGCGGTTCGAGACGGCCTTCAGCGCCCTCGGATCGACCGGCAACCGGCCCCTCGTCTCCCTGCCGAACAGCGGCCCCGTCACCGCCGTCACGGAGACGCAGTCGAGCGCCGGCCTCCGGCAGCGCATCGTTCACGGCGCCACCCGCGGCCGGATCGATCTGACGATCGCGTCGGGCCGGGTCTGGGACGATCCGGCGATGGAGCGGCCGAGCCGGGCCGGGATCGCCGCCGAACTGGCGAGCCTCGAGGGCGGCGGGGCCTACCGGATCCTGCACCGGCCGGTGCACAACGCCTACGGCCCCCTGGGCGTGGCCGTGAACGAGCGCTGCGCCTATGCGTGGCAATGGATCGACGGGCTCGATCGCGTCGAACTGGGGCGCGGCGCCCTGCGCGGGCCGGTCGCGGCCTCGATCCGGGTGCAGCATTGCCGGCGACAGTCGACAACGGCCGAGGCCCTCCTGGCCGACCTCACCCGGATGCGCCTCGGCCCCGTCCAGGATGTGGGCGCGGGGATCCAGCGCCGACGCGTCGCGAGCCCGAAGATCCAGGCGCCGGAGCCGGAGGCGGTCGAGGTCGCCACGGCCGTCGCCCCAACCGTCGTCCCGGCTCCCCCCGTGCGGACGAGCCCGACCGTGGCGGTGAACGGCAGCCGGACCCTCGTGACGCTGCCGCAGGCCTCGGCGGCGCCGCAATATCTGGCGCCGGCCGCGCCCGCCGCGGCGGAACCGGCGATCCCGACGGTGCCGCGCCCCGCGACCACCGGCGGCGGAACGGATCGCCCGCGCTTCCTGACCGACGCGCTGCCCGCATCGCCCGCCGCCCCCGCCGCGGCGCGCGCCAGCAACGGATCCCGCCCCCCGCAAGGGTGGTGAGGGGAGAGGCTCCCCCGTCCGGGCGAGCCCGGGCCGACGGGCCGCATGGGCTGGGCAGCATGGACCGTTCAGGGCAAGACGCGATCGGCCGCGGAGCCGGTCCCGCGTCCCCTGGGCGTCAGAGACCGAGGGCGAGGCCGTCGCTGCGCGGATCGTGCGCACCGACGAAGCCGCCATCCTCCTCGATGCGGATGGCCCCCGGATGGCCGGCGAGCGGGCTCTGCGCGGGGATGGGGCTGATCGCGTGCCCCCGCGCCTTGAGTTCGTCGAACACCGCCTGCCCCGCATCGAGTTCGAGCTTCAGGCTGTCGCGGCTGTCGGAGAAGGTCTTTCCGAGCAGGAATCGGGGCCGGGCGAGCGCCGTGAGCGGGTCGAAGCGGTAATCGATCAGGCGCGTCAGCACCGCCGCCAGGGTCTGCGGCTGCCCGTCCGCCCCTTGCGTTCCGTAGAGCAGGCGCGGGCGGCCATCCGTGAGATACATCCCGGGATTGAGGGTGTGGAACGGCCGCTTGCCGGGGCGAAGGGCGTTGATGCTGCCGGCCTGGGCGCTGAACGCCGCGCCGCGATTGTGCCAGAGGATGCCGGTATCGCCCGCGACGACGCCGCTCCCCCAATCGAAGTAGATCGTCTGCAGCAGGCTGACACAATTGCCGTCCCGGTCGGCCGCCCCGACGAAGACGGTGTCGCCGGTCTGGAAGACGTGCGGCCAGGGCGCGGCCTGGCGCGGATCGATGCGGCGGGCCTGCGCATCGAGGTGGGAGGCCGACAGCAGCCGCTCGACCGGGACATCGACGAAATCGGGATCGGCGATGAAGCGGTTGCGGTCGATGAAGGCCCGCTTCACCGCCTCGACGAGGAGGTGGTAATAGTCGGCGCTGCCCTCGGGGACGGAGGCGAGGTCGAATCGGTCGAGCACGCCCATGATCGCGAGGGTGGTGAGGCCCTGGGTCGGCGGGCGCAGGCTGAGGAGCTCCCCGCCCCGGTAGGGCACCCGCAGGGCGCTCTCGTTCCGGGCCCGGCAGCGGGCGAGGTCGTCCGCGGTCAGGGGCGACCCCGCCTTCGCCAGGCCCCGCGCGATCCGCTGGGCGAGGTCGCCCTCGTAGAAGTCGCGGCCGCCCGTCTCCGCAAGCGCCGTGAGGGTGCGGGCGAGGTCGGGCTGGCGAAAGGTCTCCCCGACATCCGGGATGCGGCCGTCGGCGGTGAAGGCGCGCACGACATCGGGCCAGGTGCCGATCTCCTTGGCGCGGAAATTCGCCCAGAAGCGCTGCGACGGCGTCAGGGGGAAGCCGTCCGACGCGCAGGCGATGGCGCGCTGGAACAGGCTCTTCCACGATTGCCGCCCGCCCCAAGCCCGCTGGCTGAAGGTGAAGGCCTGCTCCCAGGTATCGACGGCCGCCGCCGCCGTGATCGCCGATCCGGGGCCACGCACGGGAATGGGCCGGCCGTCATCCGGCAGGCTCGCGGCCGCCTGGCCGATGCCGGACAACGTAAAGCTGGCGCCGTTGCGGTCGCTGACGATCATGAAGGCGTCGCCGCCCAGGCCGCAGAAATGCGGATAGGTCACGCAGAGGGTGGCGTTGATGGCGATCGCCGCCTCGATGGCGTTGCCGCCCGCCCGCAGGACCTCCCGCCCGGCCTCGCTCGCGAGCTCGTGCGGGCTCGTCACCATGCCCTGGCGGGACCGGGCGAGGGCGCCGCGGGGGCTGCCCGCTTCGGCGAAGGGTCGGCTCGGCATGGTCGAAGCCCCCAGGGCAGCCGCGGAGGTCAGGAGGAGCGCGCGCCGCGTGGCGGTCGGCGCGGCGGGGTGAGGGTGTTGGCGACGATCCATCGGGGCACCCCGGGGCTTCCGTTCAGGTGGGGCGAGCGAGGATCGCCCGGGGATGTGAGGCCGGCCGGGTGCCGCTAGGCCGCCAACCCGGCGGCGTGCGCCGCGATCGCGCCGGCCGTGGTGATCCAGACCGTGTCCCGGTGACCGGCGATCCGTTCGAGCGCCTGCCGCAGGGGCCGCAGCCGGTGCGGCTGGCCGACGATGTAGGGATGCAGGGCGATGCCCATGACCAGCGGCGCGTGGCGCGCCTGTTCGCGCATCTCCTCGAAGGCGTCGGTGATGGCCTCGGCGAAGGCCCGGCCCGTCTCCTTGCGGGCGACGATCGCCGGGATGTCGTTCAGCTCCTGCGGATAGGGCACCGAGAGGATGCGTCCGCCGTCGCGCGTCGCGAACCAGGTCGGCTGGTCGTCGTGGCACCAGTCGAGCAGGTAGCGATAGCCCGCCTCCGCCAGCAGATCCGGGGTGACCGGCGATTGCGAGATCCAGGGTCCGAGCCAGCCGGCCGGGGCCCGGCCTTCCTCGCGCGTCAGCACCGCGGTCGCCTCGGCGATCAGCGCCCGCTCCTCCGCCTCCGGGAGCGTGCCCTGCCGCTCGGCATTGCTGCGCCCATGCCCGACGATCTCGTCGCCGCGGGCGCGAAAGGCCTCGATCAGGCCCGGGCAGTCCCGGTAGATCCGGCTGTTGACGAGGATGCTCGCCGGCAGGCCCAACGCGTCGAGCATGTCGCGGATGCGCCACGCGCCGACCCGGTTGCCCCAGTCGCGCCAGGCGAAGTTCAGCACGTCCGGCTGCGGCCCGCCCGGTGCCAGTTCGGCGCCGAGGCCGTCGCCGAACCGGAAGGTTTCGAGGTTGAGGGCGAGATAGACGGCGAGGCGTTTCCCCCCCGGCCAGTCGTAGACCGGCCGGTCCGGCAGGGCGGAATAGGCGTAGCGGCCATGGCCGGAGGCGTTCGGCTCCGATGTCGTCACGGGGATGGTCTCGCTCCTGTCGTTGCGGGGACGCGCATGGCCTCACGCGGCGCCGAGATAGGCCGCCTCGAGCGCCGCATCCGCCTTGAGCTCCGCCGCGGTGCCCGAGGCGGCGACGCGGCCCTGTTCGAGGACGTAGCCCCGGTCCGCCACGGTCAGCGCGAGCGCGGCCATCTGATCGACGATCAGGATCGTCGTGCCGGCATCGCGCAGCTCGGCGACCGTGGCGTAGAGGCTGTTGATGATGGCCGGCGCGAGCCCGAGGGAGGGCTCGTCGAGCAGGAGGATGCGCGGGCGCGCCATCAACCCGCGGGCGATCGCGAGCATCTGCTGCTCCCCGCCCGAGAGCAGGCCGGCGCGGCTGCCCGCCCGCTCGCGCAGGCGCGGGAAGCGGTCGAGCAGAGCCTCGACCTCCGCCGGATCGACCCGGCCGCCGCGGCTCCAGGCGCCGAGGCGGATGTTCTCGACCACGGTGAGTTCGGGAAAGACCTGCCGGCCTTCGGGCACCAGCGCGAGGCCGAGGCGCGCGATCCGGTGGGCGGGCAGCGCCGCGATCGCGCCGTCGGCCAGCACCACCGACCCCTCGACCGGGCGCAGCAGCCCGGACAGCGCCCGCATCGCCGTCGACTTGCCGGCCCCGTTCGCGCCGAGCAGCGCCACGGTCTCGCCGGGCCGCACCGCGAGGGCAATGCCGTCGAGGACGGGCGCGGCGCCGTAGCCCGCCCGCAGATCGTGGGCCGCCAGCACCGGTTCGGGCCGACCGCTCCAGGGCGCGGCCCGCGGCCGGGCCGGGGTCTCGGCGGCCCCGAGATAGGCCCGCAGGACAGCGGGGTCCCGGCGGACCTCCGCGGGCGTGCCATGGGCGATCGGGCGGCCCGCATCCATGACGAGGATGCGGTCGGACACGCCCATCACCAGGGGCATGTCGTGCTCCACGAGGATCACGGCGATGCCGCAGGCCGCGATCCGGCGCAGCAACCCGCCGAGGCGGTCGGTTTCGGCCCGGGCGAGGCCGGCGGCCGGCTCGTCGAGGAGCAGCACCTGCGGCGCCCCGGCGAGCGCGCGGGCGATCTCCACCAGCCGCCGGTCGACATGCGGCAGTTCGGCGGCCGGGCGGTCGAGGGCGCCGGCATAGCCGACGAAGGCCAGCAGGGCCGCCGCCTCCTGCCGGTCCTGCGGCTGCGCCCGGCGCAGCAGGCGCCCGGGGGCACGGGCGAGGACGACGTTCTCGACGACGCTGAGGGAGCCGAACAGCCGGGTCGTCTGATAGGTGCGGGCGAGGCCGGCGCGGGCGATCGCATGGGCCGGCCGGCCGGCGAGGTCGCGCCCCCCGAGGCGGATCGTGCCGGCGCTCGGCCGGTAGAAGCCCGAGATCATGTTGAGGACGGTGGTCTTGCCGGCGCCGTTCGGCCCGATGACGCTGGTGATGGCGCCGGGCAAAGCCTCGAAGGCGACCCCGTCCGCCGCCCGGATCCCGCCGAAGGCGATGCCGAGCCCCTCGACGGCGAGCGGCTCGCCCTCGGCGCGGTGCAGGAAGTCGGGCGCGCTCGCATGCGCCTCCGGGCGCGCCTCGCCGCCCCGCGGCAGCAGGCGGGCCAGGCTGCCGACGATGCCCGCCGGCACGAGCCAGAGCACCACCAGGGTCGTCAGGCCGAAGAACAGCAGCCGGTACTCGGCCAGCCCCGCCAGGGCCTCGGGCAGGAGCACCGTCACCAGCGCGCCGAACAGGGGCCCGAGCACGGTGCCGGCCCCGCCGACCACCACCGAGAGGACGAACAGGATCGACTGCGTGAACGGGAACGAACTCGGCGCGATGAACAGCATCAGCGGCGGCAGCACCGCGCCCGCGAGCCCGGTCAGCGCCGCCGAGATCGCGAAGGCGGCGGTCTTCACCCGGACCGGATCGAAGCCCATCGAGGCGGCGGCCACATCCGCGTCGCGCACCGCGCGCAAGGCCTGCCCGAGACGGGCATGGCGGAGCCGGTGGAAGCCGTAGAGGCTGAGGCCCGCCCCGAGCACCGCGAGCCATGCGAGATCGCGCTCGCCGAGGGGGACGCCGAACAGGCTCGGGCCGGTCGCGACGACGAGGCCGTTCTGGCCGCCGGTCAGCTCCCCGCCCTCGATCAGCGCGTGCTCCACGAGGAAGCCGAAGGCGATCGTCACCATGGCGAGGTAGGGCCCGCGCACCCGCATCGACGGCACGGCGAGCGCCGCGCCGACCAGGGCGGAGAGGCCGGCCGCGGCGGGAAGCGCCAGCCAGAAGCTCACGCCGTTCAGCGTCAGGATCGCGCTCGCATAGGCGCCCAGCGCGTAGAAGCCCGCATGGCCGAAGGAGATCAGGCCGGCCAGCCCGAGCAGGACGTTGAGGCCGGTGCCGGCGAGCACGGTCAGGGCCACCAGGGCGATGACGAAATGGCTGTAGCCGCTCGTCGCTGCGACGAGGCCGAGCCCCGCCAGCGTCAGGGCCAGGATGACGAGCGGCATGACGAGCGGCATGACGGCCGGCCCTCCGAGAGGCGCGCGCATGATCTCAGACCTTGTTGACGGCGGCGCGGCCGAGCAGGCCGTTCGGGCGGAGCGCCAGCGCCAGGATGATGACCGAGAAGACGACGATCTGGGTCGCCCCGGAGCCGAGCGTGGCGGTGACGCCGGCCTCCACGAGACCGTAGAGGAGGCCCGCCAGCACCACGCCGGTGGCCGAGCCGATCCCGCCGAGGATCGCCACCGCGAAGGCCTTGATGCCGAACAGGGCGCCCATCTCGGCCGAGACGGAGAAGAGCGGCGCGATGAGCAGGCCCGCTGCGCCCGCGAGCACCGCCGAGAGCGCGAAGGCGCAGGCCACGGTGCGGCCGACGTCGATGCCCATCAGCCGCGCGGCCTCCGCGTTCTGCGCCACCGCCAGCAGCACGCGGCCGAGTTCGGTCCCACGGAACACGGCGCGGATCGCCAGAGCCGCCGCGACGCCGACCACCGGGATCACGAGCTGGAGCGGGTAGATGCCGGCCCCCAGAACCTGGACGGGGGAAGCGACCAGGGCGGAGGGCAGGCTGCGCGGCTCCTTGCCGAAGGTGAACAGCAGGACGTTGTCGAGGATGATGCCGCCGGCCACCGTCGCCAGGAGCCACGCATCGGAGCCGCGCACGACGAAGGGGCGCACCAGCAGGCGCTCGACGGCGAGCCCGAGAAGGGCGCAGCCGGCCAGGGCCGCGGCGGCCGCCAGCGGCATCGGCCAGCCGAGCTGGACCCCGAAGGTGTAGCCCAGCACCGCCCCCAGGGTGACGGCGCTGCCCTGCGCGAAGTTCACGGTGCCGGAGACCGCGAAGGTGATGTGGAAGCCGAGCGCCACCAGCCCGTACATGCTGCCGAGGCCGAGGCCGCTGACGAGGATGCTGGTCAGCATGGCGCCGTCTCCCGCTCGCGCCCGGCCGGGCGGCTCCTGGCGCCCCTCACTTGGACACCGATCACTTGGACACCGGTCACTTGGACACCGGTCACTTGGACACCGATCAATTGGAAACTGATCACTTGGACACCGCGACGATCTCGCCGTTCCGGAAGCTCGCGAAGATGTAGTCGTCCGGCCTCAGGGCGTCGTGCCGGTCCGGCGCGAACGGCCTCTCGTAGGTCTTGATCAGGCCGGCATAGGCCGGGACCTTGTAGAAGCCGTCGCGGACCTTCGGCCCGTCGGTGGCGCCCGCCGCCTGGATCGCCAGGGCGATCAGGTGCGTGGCGTCGTAGGCGTTGGCGATGCCGACGGCGGGCGTGACGTCGGCCATGGACTTGATCGCCGGGTACTTCGCCTTGAGGGCCTCGAGCACCGCCTTCGCCTTCGGGCTGTCGTTGCCCGCGAAGGTGAAGGTCTGGACGAAATGCACCCGCGCCGCGCCGGGGCCCGCGAGCTCGTCGAAGCGCCCGCCCGCCGGCCCCCAATGGGAGATCACCGGCACGTCCCAGCCCATCCGGGCGAGGGACTTCACCACCTGGGCCGAGGGACCGACATTGCCGACCAGGAACAGCGCGTCGGCACCGGCCTCCCGCAGCCGGGACAGCTGCGGAACCATGTCGATGTCGTTGGCCTCGTATTTCTCGATGCCGGCACTCGGGAGACCCGCGGCCTTCAGCGCCGCGACGATCCCCTGCTGGTTCGACTCGCCCCAGGCGTTGTTGACGAGGATCGCGCCGGGCTTCTTCGCTCCGTAGGTCTTCACCGCGTAGGCGACGAGGGCCTCGTCCACGAGGGCATCGACCGCCGAGACCCGGAACACGTAGTTGTCGGCCGCCCCGTTGCGGGTGATGCCGGTGCCGGCCGCCCAGGGCCCGACGAAGGGCACCTTCATCTGGTTGGCGATCGGCACGATCGCCATGGAAACCGGCGTGTCGAGGCCGCCGATCAGCGCAACGACGCCGGCGCGCTGGATCAGTTCGCGGGCGGCGAGCACGCCTTTCGAGGGGTTGGCCTCGTCGTCGCGGGCGACGAGTTCCAGGGGGCGGCCGAGGACGCCGCCGGCGCGGTTGATCTCCTCGATCGCGAGGCCGATCCCGCGGGAGATCGCCTCGCCCGATTTCGCCGATTGGCCGCTGAGCGCGGTGACGAGACCGATCCGGACCGGTTCGGCGGCCCGCGCCGGTCCGAGGCTCGTGAGCCCCGCCAGCAGGGCGCCGAGGGCGAGGCGCCGCCAGAGGGATCGGGCGGCGGTGAGGCGTCGAGGCATGGCGGTCCGATCCCGTATGTGGTCGACCGACGACCGCAACAGCCGTGCCAGCCAACGCGCCGTTGATTCTGCTCGTGTTTTCCGAATCGTTCGTGGCCCAGGGACGAAGTGTGCATAAATCCTCGACAAAGTGCATACACTTTCTGCATGCAAGGTTGCCTCGGCTCCGCCATGCTCGGTCGGCGGCGCCGCGCCGGACGCACGCCGAGCCCCAGGGAGAGTCCAGCATGGACGCAAAGGAAGCGCAGGCCGCGCGCGATGCGGCGGCGGTGACGGCCTATCTGGAGGCCTCGATGGTGCCCGATCCCGAGACCGCCGCGGGCTACATGGCGCCCGGCATCAGCATCGTCTTCACCGGGGGCCGGGTGTTCCGGCATCCGCGCGAGGTCACGGCGTTCAACGCCGGCCGCTACGCCTGGGTCAAGAAGCGGATGGAGCGGCTCGACGTGGTGCAAGGGGAGGGCGTCACCACCGTCTACAGCCTCGGCACGCTCTACGGTGCCTGGCCGGACGGCACCCCGTTCGAGGGGAACCGCTACGTCGACCGTTTCACCGTGCGGGACGGCCTGATCGTGTCCATGGAGGTGTGGAACGACAGCGCCGAGCGGCTGCTCGAACGGCAGGGCGTGTCGGCCTGACCCGTCGGACACGATCCGGCGGCCGACGCCTCATACCAAATCCGGTTGATCCCTTCGGGATGGCGGATGTGGGCTTCGCTCAAACGCCGCGCGGGCTGGACTGATACGGGCTCCGCTTTGATCAAGCGGAGCCCGTATCAGCCCTCGACATAGGGGGCGAGCAGACGGATGAGGTCGCGCTCGCGCCGGGGCTCGCTGAGGATGCGGGCCCGCTCGGCCACCGCATCGAGATGGTGATCCATCAGGGCGACCGCCGCTCCGGCATCGCCCGCCACCAGCGCCGCCACGATCTCCCGGTGCTCGCTCACCGCACAGTCGGACGAGTGCGGCCGGCTGTAGAGCGAGAGGATCAGGGCGCAGCGATAGCCGAGTTCGGCGACGTAGCGGCCGAGCACCGGGCTCCCGGTCATCTCGGCGAGCAGCAGGTGGAACTCCGTGGCGAGCCGGATCGAGGCCGCCTCCGGGCCGCCGCTCGCCCGCTCCTCGCCCGCGATATGCGCTTCGAGCGCGGCCCGCTGCTCGGCGCTGAGGCCGCCCGCCAGCCGCTGGACCACGAGCCGCTCCAGGCTGATGCGCACGTCGAACGTATCGCGCGCCTCCTCCCAACTCGGGCTCGCGACCACGGCGATGCGGTTGCGGCGCAGCTCGACCAAGCCTTCGCCCGCGAGCTGGACGAGGGCTTGCCGCGCGATGGTGCGGCTGACGCTGAACCGCTCGCCGAGGGCGTCCTCGGGGAGCCGATCACCGGGGGTCAGGGCCCTCTCGACGATGGCCCTTCGGAGGGATCGGCAGATCGTTCCGACGCGGTCGGTCGGGGGGCTCGTCTCGCCCTGTCTCATCGTTGACGCACATCCTGTTGCAGGGCGCGCGCGCCCCCGGCCGAAACAGCCCATCGGCTCCGTGGACCGCGCCGCCACCGGGTCCCGCCAGATGCACGATCGGCGCCGAGGCGTCGCGGTCCCGACCGCCCCCCTCGTGTGACAGGCGGCCCGGCCTGTTGGGCCCGCGGGCGCGCAGCGCGGGCGCCGGGACCCGGTCCCTGGGCGGGACCACCGTGCCGAACCGGCGCCGGGGCAGGGGGCCGGCGCAGGGGGCCGGCGCAGGGGGCCGGCGCCCTGACGCGCGATCGGGTCCGGCAGCGCACGACCCTCGGCCCCGGCCGGCCTGAGGCCACGCTTCCGGCTGGTACCCAAGGACATTACGCTCTAGGATTTTGGGCGACGCCACCACTCAGGCGGAGCCCCATAGGAAATGTGTCATGAGGCCGACAGTCCGCGTTGTGATTCCCGCAAGGCTGCAATCGACCCGCTTGCCGCACAAGCCTCTGATCGAGATCGCCGGCGTTCCGATGATCGTGCGAACCTATGAGCAGTGCGCGAAGGTCTTCAACCGCGAGATGATTGTCGTCGCCACCGATGCGCCGGAGATCGAGGCGGCCTGCAACAATCGTGGCATCGGCACGATCATGACCAGCACGACGCACCTGACCGGGACGGATCGCGTGGCCGAAGTCGCCAGCCGCCTGCCGGCGGACGTGTACATCAACGTCCAGGGCGACGAGCCGCTGTTCGACCCCAACGATCTGCAGATCATCTACGATCACGCCCTGAATGCGCCAAACGTGATTGCCAACGGCTATTGCTCAATCCGCGACGAGGAAGAATTCACCAGCCGCATGACGCCCAAGGTGGTGTTCGATGGCCAGGGGAAGCTCTTGTACATGAGCCGCGCTCCCATTCCGGCAGGAAAAGAAGCACGGTTCCAGTTCGGATACCGACAGGTCTGCGCCTACGCCTTCCCGGCGCAAGCCCTGGATGCCTTCGCCAAGCATCCCGGAAAGACGCCGTTGGAGCAGGTCGAGGACATTGAAATCCTGCGGCTGCTCGAACTCGGCCACACGGTTCAGATGCTCGCCATGTCGGACAACTCGATCCCGGTGGACACCCCCCACGATGTCATGAAGGTCGAGGCCGCCCTGGCCAAGCACGGCCCGTCGATCACCTGAGTTCCGACAAGTCCTCGATGACATCCCAGCCGCCGGCCCGCGCCGCGGCTTCCAGGCGGGGACGGACCGTCGAGAACGCCGCCATGAAGAGGAAGTCGGCGCCCACTTCCTCGGCCGCCTGCATGTCGGCGAAGGCATCGCCGACGAACAGCATGCGCTCCCGGATCGCCGTGCCTCCCTCCGCCCGGTGCGCGAAGACACGACGAAGGTTGTCCGCCTTCGTCGTGGGGGAGCCGTAGATGTGCGTGAAATACCGCGACAGGCCGCGGGCGTTCAGCACATCGCGCATCTCCTCTTCCGCGCTCCCCGACACGATGTAGAGGGGCCGCCCGGCCTCGGCGGCACGCGCCAGAGCCCCCTGCAGATCCGGCGTCTCGGGCTGTGCCAGATAGCCGTCCCGGCACCGCCGTCCGAAATCCTCGAGGAGCGTCTCGAGGGGGATGTCGCGCATCGCGCCAAATCGGCCGTCGAGCACCGCCTGGAACAGGCGGTAGCGCGACAGGCCGAAATTGGCGCTCTGGAAGGCGGAGAAGGCCTCGATGTCGCCATCGGGGAAGCCGTGCCCCGCGAGCACCTCTCGAAACAACGTGGTCTTGAACGTGTTCGAGTCGAGGATGACACCGTCGCAATCAAAGACAACAATGTCGTAGTTCGAGAGGCGCGACGTCATGATCAGCCCGCAACCGCCAGGGCTTCGGCGTAGATCGAGCGCGTCTCCACCTCATACAGGGTCGGCGTGAGGCTCGACACGGTGACGCCCGGCTCGGATGCGAGACGATTGATCGTGGCCTGCGTCTCGATGGCGAGTTCCTGCTGGGCGATCGTCGCGTTCGGATACCCATCGAAGCCGACGAGGTACACGTTGCGCGCCGAGAGGGCACGCGCGACGCCGAAGGCCAGCGCGAGCGGGCCGATATCCGAGACGGGGCCGAGGATGCTCGCGCCGGTCGCCGGATAGGGCGCCGCCTGGAACACGGGACCGGTGATCGAGTCCGGCACCGTGTTGAGGAAGCGGGGCGGCTGGGAGACGACGAAGCTCGCCGCCGACGTCTGGTCGATGCCTTCTGGCAGCTGCAACGCGGCATGCCCGGGCAGGCAGACCAGTTCGTGTTGCCCCAACGTGCCGATCAGATCGAGATGGCGCGTGTTGGCATGGATGATGTGGGCGCCGCTCGCCTTGGCGTAGCGGCGGATGGCATCGAGATGCCGGACCACGCTCGACCCGCCGCCGACGATCAGGACCGTGTCTCCGCTCTCGGCCGACACGGAGTTCGGCTGAAGATCGGGGAAGGCGCGATCATCGAGAAGCGCGTTGCTCTGGTTCTTGAGCGCACGCACGACCGAAACAGGCGAGTACCGGTTCTTGCCGAGCCAATCCATCACGTCCTTCTGCGGCAGATTGGATGCGCCGGACAGCATGTAGGCGAGGTTTGAGCCCCACTTATAATTGCTCTGCAGGGTCTCGAACTGATCGACGATGTTCGCCACCGCATCGAAATCGACCGATGTGTCATGGGCCGACTTGTGGACCAGTAGCATTTCGGTCCGGACATTGCCGGCGCCGCGTCCCATGCCGACGAAGGTCGAGTCGAGGCCGGTCGCTCCCGCATCGACCGCCGCCAGGGCGTTCGCGTAGGCGAGACAGGTGTTGTCATGCCCGTGGAAGCCGATCGGAATGCCCGGGAACATCGCGATCGTCCGGCGGATCTGATCGGCGACCCGGGTCGGCGTGCAGCCGCCATAGCTGTCGACGACCGCGAGGACATCGATGACGTCGGCGCCTTCGAGGATGGGGCGCAACTCCCGCATGTCTTCGGAATAGGTCGAAAGGTACATCGTGTTGAAGCCCACCCGGAATCCGAGCTTCTTCAGCGCGCGCGCGAGCGCGACCCCGTGCGCGAAACCTTTCGGCGCCACGGCCATACGGACCAGATCGACCGTGCCGACCAGAGAGCCGAGCAATTCCGGAATACGCTCGGGCGTGCAATCCTTGGCGTCGAGCATGATGCCGAGCTGCTGATCCGGCCGGATCTGCTGGCGCACCCAGTCGAGGCGGGTCTTGTCGAGGTAACACCATTCGCCGCGATAGCCGGGCTGCGGATGATTGCAGTACCCTACTTCGAGCGTCGCGATTGGTAGCTTTGCGATCTCATGAAAATATGTCTTGACAAGCTCGTCGTCAAAATCCCAATTGGTATAATAGCCACCGTCGCGCAGTGTGCAGTCTAGAATCTCATAGCTCATGTTCGTCCTACCCTTGTTCTTGAAGTATTAGAGAAAGCTGAAACTCCCGCCCGAAGCGTCGCGTTCAGCATTCCGCCTCGTTATGATCGAAGGTCTTGACTGCACGGCTTGCAGTGGGTCCTCGGTTTCCGACGGTGGTAGAGTTTGTTCGGTCCGGACATCCCTCCGTCGACATCTTCTGTCGCATAAAAACGTCCGCCATATGGCGCGATGCCATACCGCAGGATGGTGCGAAGCCATACCTCAGAAGGACCACTTTTCAAGGGGCGTGCCAGAACCGCCGCGCACGGGCCCTCGACGGCGACCGCATCGACGCCTGGCCTGCTGCCGGTTTGGTGGACACCGTCCTAAGAGCGTGCAGGGCGGTGACAAAACCATCCACTGGAGCGTCGGCGGGGTGCTGATGCGGCCGGTGTAAAAGCCGGCCAGGTGCGAGGCTTCTCTTTCGGGAGGGGCCCCGGGGTGCTTGCCGTGGAAGTCTACGCGGCGGTTCGGCAGTTCGTATTCAACGATGGCAACTCCCGTCGTGAGGCAGTCCGGGTGTTCGGGCTGAGCCGCGAGACGATGGCCAAGCTGTGCCGGTTCTCGTTGCCGCTGGGCTACACCCGCACCAGGCCGATCGAGAAGCCGAAGCTGGGGCCCTTGCTGCCGGCGATCGATGCGATCCTGGAGGCGGACCGGATCGCCCCATCAAGCAACGGCACACGGCCAAGCGGATCTTCGCGCGTCTGCGCGACGAGCACGGCTATCGGATCGCCGATGCGGCGGCGCTCGCGGCCTACGCGGCAGAGCCTGCGCCCCCACCGGAGGCGCACCTGTTCGCGGCAGCCCGATGCGAAGCCACGTGGCAGCTGGCTGCAGAAAGTCGGGCGATCCGCCCGGCGGTCAATCTCGTCCGCATTCACGCGGTGGTGGCAGGGCTGAACTCGCGCAAATGGATGAACCCGACGCACTCCGGGCCCGAACGCGAATCGATGGATCGGCGCGAGCGTCCCATTTCCGCTGAAGAGCTCGGCCGATGACGATCGCGAAGGCGTTTTACGCCGGGCTTGCGGCGTGACGGTGGCTGAGAGCTTCGCCGCCAGCCTTGCTCAGGACGGGGCTGCCGTTCGCGCCGGGCCTCGCCTGTCCTGGAGCAGCGGGCAGGACGAGGGGCAGGTCAACCGCCTCAAGCTGCTGCAGACCATAACATAGTTCCTGATCCACCGGATGGGGTTAGGTCAAGTTGCGATTGACTGAAAGAACCGGCCCCACTCGATTGCCGGTCGCTGCGCAGGATCATGTTGACTGGTATCTTCAAGTTGTCGTCGATCACTTTGGTATAACCATGCCAACTCAAATTTTCGCGTTGCTGCCTGCTTCCGATCATCGACCGTTTGCGTCGAGGCCAAGCAGCCAACGGTTGAGCATCCAGAACGATGCATCGCCGGAGCGCGGCTCGTCATGCGCCGAGATGAAGCCTGATTGCGCAACCGCCCGAACGTCGCTGGGCGTCATTTTGTAGAGGCTGCGGAAGGCGCGGCTGAAGGCGGTGCTCTGTGCGAAGCCGACCTGCCGCGCGATCGCGCTGATCTGCTCGTCAACGTGCGAAGGGTTGGTGAGGAGCTGATAGGCGTGCATCAAGCGCCGTTGTTGAATGTACGCCCGGATGCCGCCGAGTGGCTCGAACAACCGGTATACCGAGGCGCGCGAGAGGCCGAACTGCTTGGCGAGCGACACCGGCCCCAGTTCAACGTCGCTGAGGCGACTGTCGATCGCCCGACGAATCAATTGGAGTGTTGAGAGCGGCTCGGTCGAGGGTGCGATCTCGCGCGACGCGAGCGATGGCCCGAGGCAGGCGGCCAGAAGCGCTGCGGTCCCCTGTACGACTGCGGACTGCTCCGCGACGCCGATATTTGGGGCCTCGGCGTGCAGCATCAGCATGTGGGACTTTAGCAATGCGTTGCGGGACTCACCGTTCCGGATGATCAGGCCATGGAGCTTCTCCATGTCGATGACCATCGGCGCGATCATGTCGCGCTGCACGGTCAGCGCGAGGTTGGCGTAGGGCTCTGCGCGGATGACGCATTCGCGTCGCAGGTCGATCGCCACGACATCGCCGGAGTGTATCTCGGAGCAGATGCCCTCCGCGTCGAGGACGTATCCACCCTCGAGATAGACCTGTACCATGATGTTCTCGATGCCACTCCTCGCGATGACCGATCGCGAGCGTTCGAACGCGCAGCCCGACGAGGTCGTCCGCGTGATCGCCAGGCCGGGTAGGAAATAGCCCGTCGTGTCCATGCCGAAGGCGGCGGCCTCCGCGGCTGAGAGCGGGGCGATCTCGAACATCGGCGATACAGCCGCCCGCCACATCTCGAACTCGTTGGGCGCCCCGCGCGTAACCTTCAGGCTGAAACGGGCCGGCGATCCGGCTTTCGGGCTTGGATCGGACATCGCTTACCCGGTTCGCATTGTCGTCGTGAGGGCCCGTTGCCCCATTGTGCGATACGTCCCAGCCGTCTGGTTGGCTAGCCAAGCAATGAGCTGGCCGGAGGTCAAGCGGACACCCTGAGCGCAAGGTGGTCGCGATCAGGACGCCGCAGATCGAAAGCTCTGTGAGTCATCATGCATCTTGTGCAAGGCGTCTCAGATTGTGAACCGTCCGTCTCAATTTCAGCGATCGGGCGAGCCGCTCCGTTGACCGCGCGGAGAATACATTTTTAGCAATATTCGCGCGTTGGTTTGTGCGCCAACGAATGGGTGATCGTGGAAGGCGCACCGACGCGGGCGATGGCCCGTGTCGACGGCCACAGAGCTTGCCCCGCCAATGAATAGGGTCGGGTGTATGTCTGCGACGATTCTGAATCCCAACGCTCCGATCACGACGGTCGAAGGGCTGAACCAGGCGCTGGCGCTGGCCGCGCAGCAGACCAGCGGCGCGTTCCAGATCACGCTCGCCGCCAACGCCAATATCGCGCTGACGAGCGCGCTGCCGGCGATCAACCTGCAAGCCGGCGTGACGCTCGAGATCCTCGGCAATGGCGCGACGCTGAACGGGCAAAGCCCCGTTGGCGCTTCCTATAACCAGCGCGGCCTGTTCGTTTATTCCGGCGACGTCACCATCTCGGACCTGACGATCGCCAACACGGTCGCGCAGGGCGGCTCGGGCGGCCCCGGGGGCGGGGGAGGCGGCGCGGGCCTTGGCGGCGGCCTGTTCGTCGCCGCGAACACGGCCGGCGGCGTTTCGGCCGCCCATGTCACGATCGACAACGTCGATTTCGTCGGAACCAGCGCCATCGGCGGCGCAGGCGGCTTTTCGGGCGCCAGCGGCGGCGGCGGGCTCGCCGGCGCGGCTGGTCTCCTCAACGACGGCGCGGATTCGCGCACCGACCCCGCCGCTGCTCCGGTCGCGGTTCCCTACGGCTCCGGCGGCAACGGCAGCTCGGGCGTCGCCGGGACCGGCGGCGGCGTCGGCGGTCAGGCCAGCGCGGATCACGTCACCGGCGGCGTCGGTGGCTATGGCGGCGGCGGCGGCGGCGGCCGCTCGGGGCTGTACACCGCGGGCAACGGCGGCGACGGCGGGTTCGGCGGCGGCGGCGGCGGTGGCGGAACCACCCTCACCAATTTCCGCGCCTTGGGCGGCAACGGCGGGTTCGGCGGCGGCGGCGGCTATGGCGGCCCTGGCGGACAGGGCGGCTTCGGCGCCGGAGACGGCGATTACGCTCTCGCCGCAGCCGGCGGCGGCCTTGGCGCGGGCGGCGCCGTGTTCGTGCAGGAGGGCGCGACGCTGGTCGTGCGCGGCGGCTCGCTCGCCGGCGGCGTTGTGCAGGGCGGCTACGGGGCACTCGGCCTCGGCAGCGGAATTTTCATCCAGGGCGACACGGCGATCACGCTCGCCCCCGACGCGGGCGACACGCTGACCCTCTCCGGCGTCGTCGCCGACCAGACTGGGTCGGGCGGGACGGGCGCGGAAGCCGGCGCGGGCTCGCTCCATCTGACGGGCGCGGGCACGGTCGTGCTGTCGGCCGCCAACACGTTTTCAGGCGGGATCGCGTTCGACGCCGGCACGCTCGAACTCGGGCAGAACAGCTCGGCCGGTTCGGGCGCGATCACCTTCGGCGACGGTGTTCAGGTCCTGCAGCTCAATCAGTCGGCGTTCAGCCTGGGCTCGCATGCGACCTTCGGGAACACCCTGGCGGATTTCGGCTTCGGCGACGTGATCGACCTCGCCGGGCTGTCCTATTCGGCGTCCGCCACGGCGACGGTCTCGAACGGCGTTCTGGTCGTCACGAGCGGGCAGTTCAGCGAGACCTTCACGCTGTTCAACGCCCTGACCGGGCCGCTGACGGTGCAGAGCGACGGCGCTGGCGGCGTCGAGGTCGTCAACGGCGTCGTCTCGACGATCACGGGCATGGCTGACAGCACGAGCGTCGAACGAGGCTCGACCTCGTACACTCCTTTCTCGACGGTCGTCATCGGCGAGGAGAACGCCAGCGCGCCGACGCATCATGTGACGATCACGATCGGCGATCCGAATGCGGGGCTCGCGGACGGCGACGGGTTCAGCGGGCTTTCGGCCAAGACGATCGTCGACGGACACGCGGTCTACACCCTGCAGGGGACGGCCGCCGCGGTGACCGCCGAGCTTCAGGCGCTGCGTCTGCTTGCGGGCCCCGGAACGCCCGGCCAACCTTCCGCGACGACGCTGACGATCACCGACCAGACCGCGACGAGCCTGACGCCCGTGAACGCCGACACGCACGTGGTCATCGGCACTGACTATGCGGGCGTGTCGGACGCCGCGACGCTGTCCACGATCATCACGGGCATCAACCAGTCCTCGGCCGCCTCGGGCGGCGGCGGCGTGCACTATTCCATCACGCTCGCGGCGGGCGCGACGCTGACCGAGACCGCCGATCTCGCCGCCATCAAGCTCTCCGGCGCCGACACGCTGACGATCCATGGCGCCGGCGCGACCTTGAACGGCGCCGACGCGTTCCGCGGCCTGACGGTCACGTCCGGTGGCGTCACGATCGAGAACCTGACGCTCGCCGACATGCTCGCCAAGGGCGCCGACGGCGTGTTCGGCGGCGGCGGCGACGCGGGTCTCGGCGGCGGCCTGTTCGTGGGGGCGGACGCCGACGTCGTCACGCGGAACGTCGCGTTTTCCGGCAACAGCGCGGTCGGCGGAAATGGACACTTCGGTCCCGGGGTCACTCCCCTGACCTTGAGCGAATATCAAGCGGCCCACCCAGACATCGACGTGCTGGGGCTGATCGCCTCGGCAACGAAAGAAAATGGGACCTATTCGATCGACGGAAGCCTCGATTTTGTCAGGTCCATACGGTCATTACTGCCCACAACCGCGGAGCAATATTTTGCAACCGGCGGTCAAATGTTTGGCTTAAATTACTCTGCCCTCCCTGGATACGACCGGCTCATTGCGGAGTGTCGAATTAAGGACAAGGCATTGGCGGATTCTCTTGAGGCCGTAATCGGTCTCTCCCCGACCGCCGCGTCGTTCGGGGATCTCCTTTTGCCAGGTGAGGCCGGGTTCGGCCTCGGCGGCGCCAGCGGCATCATTGGCGGAGCCGGCGGTTTCGGAGGCGGCGGCGGCTCCATCGGTTTTACTCTGGGCTTCGGCAACAGCTTCGATTTCTTGGCATTCGGAGGGCTAGGCGGCTACGGCGCCGGCAGCGGCGGCGTGAGCAACTTTACGAACCAGCTCTTAGCCATCGTCGAACACGCCATGAAAGCCGCGAATCCCGGCAGCTCCATCGACCTCGGCATATCCGACGGCATCGGCGGCGGCGGCGGCGGTCTCGGGGCCGGCGGCGACGTCTTCGTGCAGCAGGGCGGGACGCTGACCATCGCCGGCGGGACGCTCGCCGGAGGGACGGCGACGGGAGGACATGGCGGCAGCCGCGGCGGCGATGGCCAGGGCCAGGGCGGCTCGATCTTCCTGCGGGAGGGGACGACGATCACGCTGGGCGGCGGCCAGGCCGCCGATGAGGTGACGACGATTTCGGGCGATATCGCCGCAGAACGTGCGCTGACCTCGAGCAATGATCCCTTCGGGATCTTCGAAGTCACCCTCAACGCGCTCAAATCGATCCTTCCCGACGTTCCGGTAAACCTTCTCAAGCTCGCTCTCGGCATTCCCGAGGGGCCCGTCGTCGAACCAGGCGCGCTGCGGATCGACGGCCAGGGCACCGTCGTCCTGGCAGGCCAGAACACCTATAGCCAAGTCACGACGATCGTCTCCGGAACGCTCGAACTCGTCACCAATGCGTCGGCGGGATTCGGCGACATCAGCTTCGCCGGCTCGAACGTCGAATTGCGGCTGGACCAGGCGATCGCGGCTGGCGCGACGGTCGCGTTCCGCAACACGCTCGCCGGCATCGACGCCGGCGACACCATCGACCTCCAGTGGATGACCTATTCGCCTTCGGTGACGTGGTCGGTCGACGGATCGACCCTTGCGGTGACCGACGGCGCCACCACCGAAACATTCTCGCTGGGACGTTCGACGGGCGTCTCTTTCAGCGTCGTTGCGGACACCGACGGCAGCACGCTGCTGACGGTGCTCACCGCGACGAACGACGAGACCGGGGGGACCGGAGGAACCGGCTTTCCCGGCTTTCCGGGCCTGCCAAGCTTTCCGAGTTTGCCAAGCTTTCCGGACTTGCCGGGCTTTCCGGGTTGGACGGGCGAGACGGGCGCGACCTACATCAAACTTGCAGCCGATGAGATCCGCGCATTCGGCGCCGACCAGACCGAAGGTGAGACGACGGTCGTCTCCAAGCACATTTCTGACCAAGCATGGGCCCAAGTCCAGAATTTGGGCCTGTCCACCCTCCCGGATTTCTACATCACGACCTTCGCGGGCGGACCCGGTTCCCACCTCGCCCCCGGCGGCGTTTCGATCCAGGGCCTCGGCTCGGTCGTCCTGACCGGCTTCGAAACCTATTTCGGCCCGACCGTGGTGATGAGCGGCACGCTGCTGGTCAACGGGACGATCCGGTTTTCGTCGATCGACGTGCAGAACGGCGCGACGTTCGGCGGCCTCGGCTCGGCGGCCTTCGTGACGGTCGACGCGGGTGGAACCCTGTCGCCCGGCAACGGCTACGGAACGCTGACGATGGCGGGGCTCGCGCTCGCGTCCGGCGCGATCGTCACGCAAGAGATCGGCGCGAGCAGCTACGACCAGACGGTCGTGACGGGCGCGGGATATGGGACCGGTCCGGGCGCCGGCGTCGTAACGCTGGGCGGCGCCACGCTCCAGCTCGTCCTGGCGTCCGACGCCCCGACGGAGCTCGGCCATACGTTCAAGATCATCGACAACCGGGGACCGGCGGCGATCTCCGGCACGTTCGCGGGTCTCGCCGAGGGCTCGAGCTTCACCAATGACGGGACGCACTATTTCAGGATCTCGTACCGTGGCGGGGATGGCAACGACGTCACGCTGACGAACGTCGCCGCCGGCTCCGGCGGTGGACCCGCCACGATCGGGACAGGGCCGGGCGACATCGTGCTTGCGGCCAACGAGATCCGGGTCTTCGGCGCCGGCCAGACGGCGGGACAACGCACCACGATCTCAGGCGTCATTTCCGACCCCGCATCCGCGACGATCCTCTACGATCCCAAATACGCAGAGGGTTTCGCCCACGTGGCGCAGCACGAGCCAAACGCCTTTCCGCTCTACTTGTCCTACGTTGGAATCCCGTTTGCCGGGGTTTCGATCGAGGGATCCGGGACGGTCAACCTGGCAGGCGCCAACCTCTACGTCGGCGCCACCACGGTGACGAGCGGCACGCTGCTGGTCGACGGTTCGCTCGCGTACTCGGCCGTCGACGTGAAGGCCGGCGCGACGCTCGGCGGGCGCGGATCGATCGGCAGTGCGCTCGTCGAGGCCGGCGGCGTCCTGTCGCCGGGCGACGGCGCCGCCGGCCAGTCCACCTTCATCATGCTGAACGTCATGACTGGCGCGCATTTCAAGGAGGAGATCGGCGGATCGGCGGCCGGCAGCGGCTACGATCAGACGGTCGTGCTCGACCACGGATTTGTCTCGATCGACGGCGCGACGCTGGGCCTCAGCCTGATCAACGGATTCACGCCGACGGCCGGCCAGAGCTTCACGATCGTCGACAATCGCAGCGCGAGCGCCGTCTATGGCACGTTTGCGGGCCTCGCCGAAGGCGCCACGACGACGCTCGGCAGCCAGACCCTGAAGATCTCCTATGTGGGCGGTGACGGCAACGACGTGGTTCTGACAGCGGTCGCACAGGGACCGACGTCGATCTCGCTCTCCCACGCGGCGGTCAACGAGAACGCGAGGAACGGCGCGGTTGTTGGCGCGCTCCTGGCGGTCGGCGGGGGCAACGCCGCCTTCACCTACATGCTGATGGACGACGACGGCGGTCGCTTCAAGCTCGGCGGTGTTCGCCACGATTAGATCATCGTCGCTGATGGGCTCTCACTCGACTACGAGCAGCGTCAGACCGAAACGATCCGTGTCAACGTCGTCGACGGAGCGGGCCACGCGTTCGAACAGGACGTGGTCATCACGATCGGCGACATGAACCCCGAGACCGTGATCGGCGACGCGCGTGACAATACGATCTACGGCGGCGGGGGCGCCGACAGGCTCGATGGCGGCGCTGGCGCGGACCATCTCGATGGGGGCGCCGGAAACGACGTGTATCTCGTCGACAATGTCGGCGATCAAGTGACCGAGGCGATCGGCGGTGGGCGGGACACCATCGCCACGGCAGTGAGCTACACCCTCGCTGCCGGCCAGGGAGTCGAGGAATTGCGGGTCGCCTGGATCGCGGGGGATCGCGCGGTCAGCCTGACCGGCAATGAGTTCGCGCAGATCCTTAAGGGCAATGGTGGTGTCAACGTGCTCGATGGCGGGGCAGGCGCAGATCGGCTCGATGGCGGAGCCGGTGCCGACCTCCTGACCGGTGGCATCGGCAGCGACACCTATATCGTCGACAATGCGGGCGACCAGATCATCGAGGCCAAAGGTGGAGGTTGGGACTCGGTCGCGGTTTCTGTGAGCTACACCCTCGCCGCCGGCCAAGAGATCGAGGAATTGCGGGTTCTCTCGTCAGCCGGCGACGGGGCGATCACCCTGATCGGCAACGCGCTCAACCAGACGCTGATCGGCCATAACGGGACCAACGTTCTGAACGGCGGCTGGGGCAACGATGTGCTGACGGGCCGGGGCGGCGCCGATACCTTCGTCTTCGCCAACTGGCCGGGGACGGGCAACATCGACCACATCACCGATTTCGCATCCGAGGACACGATCCAGTTGTCGAAGAGCATCTTCACGACCCTCGCGACGGGGGAACTCGACGCGACGGCGTTCAAAAACATCAGCATCAGCTCAGTCGATGCGAACGATCGCATTCTCTACAAGCAGACAACTGGCGAACTGTTTTACGACGCCGACGGCTCCGGCAGTAGCCTGAAAGTGAAGATTGCAGTCCTCGATAACAAGACTGCGCTCACGGAAGCTGATTTTTTTGTCGTGTAATGCGAGATCAAACACGAAAAAGCCCCGCTCCGATTTCTGAAGCGGGCTAAATCTGCCGAGCCGTTCGGAAGGGATCGCAAGCTCAACGAGCGAGTGGGACGGTTCGTCCCGTGAGCGTCATACCGTTTTCGCTTGATCAGCTCGGCCGAGTTTGCTGCGGCCAACACGGGAAGAGTGTGTTGTCACGCAGGATGCCGGACTCGGCTTCGAGGTCTCGGCAGCGTTGCTCCATGCGCAACTAGAGCCGTGCCCGATCACGTTGAAACGTGAGCACGGCTCTCAGTCTTTGTTGTGTCGCGCTCTCTTCAGCCGAACCGGGTTCCACTTCGGCGGAGAGCGCTCTAATACCAATTCTCATTGATCAGCACGCATGTGCCCAGTCTCGGTGTCCGATGGACATGATGCGCCAGGGTCGGTCGATGAGGATGTCCCAGGCGTCGCAGCAGTGATCGAGGATGTCGGGGTAGGATTTGAAGATGCGGTTGCCGAGCCAGTTGTCGCGCAGGAACTGCCAGAGGTTCTCGACCGGGTTGAGGTCGGGGGAGCGGGCCGGCAGCGGCAGCCGCGTGATGTTGGCGGGCACCGCGCGTTTCTTCGTCGTGTGCCAGCGGGCCTGGGCGGGATCGCGCGCGCCCTTGGCCAAGGCGCGCAGGCCCTCGGCGTCGAAGTCCGGCCGCAGCAGCACAGGAGCAGCCATGACATCCTCCTCAGGCTCCAAACCCGAAGACAGAATCACCCCTCGGTCGCCGAGGCTACCCCGAGAGTTCCGATCGAAGAGGGTTGGTATAAAGTCGTCATACCAAATCCGGTTGATCCCTTCGGGATGGCGGATTTGGTATGAGAAATTCCAAACACAGAGAGGTTGAACATCGTCCTACGATAATTCAAAGATTGGTCGCCGGAACGGCGGGCAAGTCAACCCGCACGTGCTGAAGCCATGCGACGCAGCAAAGGCTGCTCGACGCACTGATACAGAGCCACAGCCGACACCGTGACCGCGCACAGCCCGGCGACAGCGAACACGAGGCTCGCCCCGGCCGATGGGCCTAGGCCGGCCCTGAGGGCGAACTGGGTGCAGGCCGACAGCACGATCCCGTGTGACAGGTAGAGGGCATAGGACGCGTCGCCGAGCAGGAGGAGCGGCGGCAGCGTCGGCATGCGGCCTCGCCGCTCGAGCGAGAGCGCGCCGCCGACGATCGCGCAGGCGGGAAGGCCGGCCGTCAGGAACCGCGGCGCCTCGGGGGCGACCGCCAGGGCGAGGGCGAGTGTTCCGAGCCCGAGGCTGGCCCAGGCGTAGGGCGCGGGCAGGGACCTGCCGCCACCGATGAACGCGCCCAGAGCGAGGCCCAGTCCGAATTCGAGCATGATGCTCGAACCGTAGAGAGCGGCCGCCGCGCTGTCGGCGGGAGCCTGAGCGCCAGCGAGGACGATCAGGGCCAGCACCGTCAGGGTCGCAGGAATCCGCAGGCCTTCCCGCAGTAAGAGCGTGAGCCCGAAAACGGCGTAGAACACCATCTCGCAGTTCAGGGTCCAGCCCGGAACCAGCGCCGGAACCGGCGTGCCGAGGACCGGGTGCTGGACGGGCAAGAACAGGTACGAGCCCAAAATGTGAAGACCGTCGAACCGGCCACTCTGCACGGCCGCCGGCACGGCGACCAGGGTGAGGACGACGAGGGTCGTGAGGATGTAGTAGAGCGGCACGATCCGCAGGATGCGGCGCCGGTAGAACGCCAGGGGGCCAATGGGCCGGCCGCGCGTCGTCAACCACATGACGACGCCGCTGATGACGAAGAACACGTCGACGCCGCGCTGGGTCCAGTCCGGCCATCCGCCGTCGTAGCCGAGCTTCTGGAGTGAATGGTGCATGTGATAGGCGACGACCAGCAGGGCGGCGACCGCCCGCAGGTGCTGGAGCGACAGCCAAAGGGACGGCGCCGGTTCGCTGTGTACGGCGGCGGCGGGCGGCATCGGGTCAGGCCCTCTCCCGGCCGGCCAAGAAGGTGGGCCGCGTCGCGCCGCGCAGGATCAGGCGGCGGGCCGGCTCCTCCAGCCGCAGGTGAAGCAGCGTGGAGGCCGCGAGGGTGAGGGCGCAGGCCAGCGCGATGACGGTCCAGGGATGCGCACGGAGCGCGCCGTCGGCGGCGATGCGGTCGAGCGCCTGGATCGCCGCCGAGGCCGGAACGTGCAGGAGGTAGCCCGCGAACGAGATCTTGCCGAGGAAGACCAGCGGCCGCCACGTGAGCGGCCCCCTGCGGATCGCCGCCGCCGACAGGATCAGGGGCGCAGCGACGAGGGCGGTCAGTCCGTTGTGCATCAAGGGTTCGGGGATCGACGGCGCGGCGGCCACGAGCCCGAGCGCCATGCCCGCTGCGAGGGCAAGGAGCACGAGCGGAGCCACCGCCCAGCGCTGCCACACCGCGTAGAGCAGAATTCCGAACAGGAATTCCGGCAGCCGCAGCAGCGGATTGAACTTGATGAACTGCGCAAGGAGCACGGCGTCCGGGCCGGCCGGCTCAGGGGCGAGGAGCGAGGCGCCCGCGGCCCGTGCGTCCCATGCGAAGCTCGCGGCCACGCCCATGGCGCACCACGCGACGAGCAGGACGAGGGCGCCTCGGCCGGGCCGGCGCAGCAGCGGCGGCAACAGGAGCGGGAACAGGGCGTAGAACGTCAACTCCGCGGAGACAGACCAGGCTGGGCAGTTCAGCGCGCAGGCCGCGCCCGGCAGCCATGCCTGGAGCCCGAGCGGCGTGAGCAGCCCGGATGCCGCCATCAGAGGCGGGACGGGGGCGAGTTTGGCCAAATGCGCCGCGAAGAACGGCAACGCGAGGCCGATGGAGACGAGGTAGAGCGGAACGATCCGGGCGATCCGGGCGCGGTAGAAGGCGTGCCTCGCATCCGGCCGGTCGAACCCGAAAGATCGGTAATTGTGCGTCAGGATGAATCCCGAGAGCACGAAGAAGAACGTGACCGCGCCGTAGGCCGCCCAACCGATCGACGGCGCCGGCCCGGCCGAGTGCAGGACGTTCTGGTAGTGATACGCGACGACGCCCGCCGCGGCGGGGAACCGCAGGGTGGTCAGGGCATCGAGGCGCGCGACCGGGGGATGCAGCGATCCCGGGCTCCGGTTCGGTTCGGCCGCGCGCATCACGGCTGCCTCGGCGATCCGCCAGGAACCGGCCCGGCGAGCACGATCTCGCCCGTCCGCGCGCCTGCGCTGCAGGCCGCGAAGGCGAGAATCCATTGCAGGAGATGGATGTCGGGCCGGGGCAGCGAGGACTCGTCGTAGTTGATGATCGCGATGGTCGTCAGGACGATCACGGCCCAGCCGGCCGTGGCCCAGCGTCCCGCCCCCCAGGCGCGGGCGACGACCCACAGCGTTGTCAGGCCGAGCACCGCCACCAGCAGCAGGCCGGGCAGGCCAAGTTCGAGCTGAAGTTCCAGATATCCGCTATGGGCGCTCGGCGTCACCCAGCCGATCGCCGCCCAGACGTTGCGTGCCGTGGGCGTTTCGGGAAGCCAGAACGCCGAGTAGCCGTGCCCCAGTACGGAGCCGTCCGCGATGGCCCGGCGAACGGCGGCCCAAATCTCGGTACGCCCCGTCAGCGAGGAATCCTTGCCGAGCAGTTCGAACAGGTCGACCGGTACGACCCAGACGATCCAGAGCGCGAGGACGGCGGCCATCAGTCCCGTCATGAGGGCGAACACGGCGAGGGCGCTGGCATCGATGAGGAGCAGGATCACGGCCGTAATGACGGCCACGGCGCCGCAGAGCAGGAACGACGTTGTCGCCTGCGCGAGGATGCAAGTGCCGGCCGCGATGGCGAGGCAGACGAGGTCGGTCACCACGACCCTGCGGCGGTGCAGCACGAGGCCGCTGAGCGCCACCGTGCCGACGACCATCGCGTCGCCGAGGCTGTTCTTCTGTGAGAAGACGCCGCGCACCGCGCCGGCATAGCCGCCGACATCGAACCCCGAGGACGGAACAATCGCCGCCATGGCGAGGCTGGCGAAGGCCACGACCCCCGTGACTATCACGTGCAGGCGGCAGATTAGGAGGGTTCCGAGGACGGCATGGGCGTAGACGGCGAACATCATCAGCGTCGCCAGCGTCAGCGAACGCCGCAGGGACGCCTCCGGCGCCTGCGACCAGAGGCTGGACGCCGCGGCGAGCAGCAACAGCAGCAGGAACGGCCGAACATCGGCGAGGGCGGCCGTGCAGATCAGCCGGTGGCGGGTCACGAAGGCGAGGCCGAGGAGCAGCACCATCGCTTGGTTGAGCGTCGCCATGCCGTCGACGGTCGGTTCGGCGTCGCCGCCCGTGCTGTTGAGACCGACATGCACGCCAAGATAGACCAAGAGCCCGAACGCTGCGTAGGCGACTTCCGAAAAGGGTACGCCCGCGAGCGACGGCGCGCCCGCTCCGGAGGGGCCTCCCAAGCCACCGCGCCCCTGCCGATCGATCGCGGAGGCCCTGTCCTTCATGGTCGATCCGTTCGTCGCACGCCGCCCGCATCATCGGGGCATCGCCTGAAGAAAGAG
Source organism: Methylobacterium sp. Leaf118 (assembly GCF_920984675.1). Lineage (GTDB taxonomy): Bacteria > Pseudomonadota > Alphaproteobacteria > Rhizobiales > Beijerinckiaceae > Methylobacterium. The sequence continues at coordinate 19,927 of NZ_CAKLBV010000035.1, read as the reverse complement.
TGTCGTGGGAACGGGCCGGTACCGTGGCACGCGTTCTGCGCGCGCCGCCGCGAGACGGGATCGACCGACCCCCAATCCGTAAGCGGATTCTTAGCGCGTCCTAAGCTAGGGGTTCGATCGAAGTCGACGCGTCGTCGGCAGCCTCACGGGCATCCGAGATGTGTCGACCTCGCCGCGCGCGTCCCGGCCCACCCTCGTCAAAGCCGTGCGGGTTTCGATTCCCGTCGGGTGCGCGCCGTCATGATTGAGAGCCTCGATCCCAAGGCGCGCCGTCGCTACGCCCTGATCGCACCGAGCCGCGACGAGGCCGGGACGATGCGCCGAACGCTGGACAGCCTGCTCGCGCAAACGGTGGCGCCGGCCCATCTCGTCTTCGTCGACGACGGCTCCACCGACGACACGCAGGCAATCCTGGCCGAGTACGCGCCGCGGATGCCCTACCTGCGCGTCGTCCGCCGCTCGGATCGGGGCGTACGCAAGGTCGGCCCCGGCGTGGTCGAGGCGTTCAACGCAGGTCTCGCCGGGATCGACCTGTCGACGGTCGAGTTCCTGTGCAAGCTCGACATGGATGTCGCGCTGCCGCCGCGGTACTTCGAGACGCTGATGGACCGGATGGACGCCGACCGGGCGATCGCCACCTGCAGCGGCAAGCCGTTCTTCCCCGACCCGCGCACCGGCGCGCTGATCAGCGAGCACATCGCCGATCAGTTCTCGGTCGGCATGACGAAATTCTACCGCGTCTCTGCGTGGCGGCTGATCGGCGGCTTCCCGACCTCGATCGGCTGGGACGGGATCGATTGTCATCTCTGCCGCATGCATGGACTGAAGGCCGTCAGCTTCCCCGATCCCGATCTCGCCTTCGTCCACCTGCGCCCGATGGGATCGAGCCATCTCAGCCTGTGGCACGGGCGCATGCGCCACGGCCTCGGCGCCTGGGTGATGGGCACCCCGCCGCTCTTCATGCTGGCCGCGACGGTGTACCGGCTGAACAAGCGCCCGCGCGTGCTCGGCGCGGTCGCGATGCTGTGCGGGTACCTGAAGGCCTGGGCCGGCGGCGTGAAGCGCTTCGACGCGCCGGGCTACCTGGCCTTCGTGCGCGCCTACCAGCTGCGCGCCCTCGTCGTCGGGCGCGAACGCTCGGCGGAGCACATGCGGCTGCGGCAGCGTCTGCCCGTTCCCCCCTTCGGCCACCCGATGATGAGGCGGGCCGACCATGCCGGCGGCTGACGGACCCGCGGCCCGCGGCCCGGTCCTGGACCGGCGCCGCCTCCTCTCTGCTCTGGCGGCCGCGGGCGCCGCGGCGCTGCCTGGCGCGCCGGACGCACGCGCCGTCGCACCGAGCCTCGCCGCGCTCGCGGCAGCGAAGGGCGTCGTCTTCGGCATGGCGCTGACCTGCGATCAGGTACGGGAGGCGCCCCCGCTCGCCGCGATCGCTCTGGCCCAGTCGGCGATGCTCGTGCCGGGCAACGAGTTGAAATGGGTGCGAGCGGAGCCCGGGCCGGGCCGGTTCGATTTCGCCGATGCCGACGCCCTCGTCGACCTCGCCCACGAGCACGGCCTGGGCTCGCGCGGCCACACCCTGGTCTGGCACGAGGCCCTGCCGGCCTGGATGACGACAGGCCTGACGCGCGCGGAGATGAGCGCGGCACTGTCGCGCCACATCGGAACCCTGTGCCGCCGCTATGCCGGGCGCATGCATTCCTGGGACGTGGTCAACGAGGCGATCGAACCCTCCGGCGGCGAGACCGGAGGTTTGCGCCGCACGCCGTTCCTCGCGGCGCTCGGCGAGGATTACATCGCCCGCGCCTTCGCGCTCGCCGCCGAGGCCGACCCGGACGCGATCCTCACACTGAACGAGTACGACCTCGAACGCGACACCGACTGGCAGGCCCGGCGCCGGACCGCCACGCTTGAGCTGCTGAACCGCCTCGTGCGCCAGCGCGTCCCGGTGCGCGCGCTGGGCATCCAGGGTCACCTCGATCCCGCCAAGGGGCCGTTCGATCCCGAGGTGTTTCGTTCCTTCATCCGCGCGGTCGCGAGCCTGGGCCTCTCGGTCTTCATCACGGAACTCGACATCACCGACCGCACGCTTCCCGGGGACGTCGCCGTCCGCGACCGGGCCGCGGCGGAGGAGACCCGCGCCTACCTCGCCGCCGCGTTGGCCGAGCCGTCGGTGCGGCTGGTGGTGACCTGGGGGGTCAGCGACGCCCATTCGTGGGTCGATGGCAATCCGCGGACCCGCCGCACCGACGGGCTCGTCTCGCGGCCCCACCTCTACGACACCGCGTTCCGCCCCAAGCCGCTGCGCGCTACCGTCGCCGAGGCGTTTCGCTCGGCACCCTCGCGGGGCCTCGCCCGATGACCTCTCCCGCCACGGCCCTGCGCCGCCGCCTCGCCCGCTTCCTGCGCGCGCATCCCCGCCTCCATGACGCGGCGCATCCGCCCTACCACTACCTGCGTCGCCTCCTGCGTCGGCGCGAGCTGAACCAGCACGGGAGCGTGCGCGACGCCGAGGCTGGCAACGGGCTCCTGCGTGAGGCTATTCTGTCCGGTGGGCCGCACGGCATTGCCAAGATCGGCTCGCTGGAGGCCGAGGCCCTGACCTCCTTCCTCGCGCAGACCGGCTACCCGCCCCTGCTGATGGAGCAACTGGTCACCAATGTCGGGCTGTTTCCCGGCACGCCCGACAGCATCGACCGCTTCTGCGAGGCCTATCTCGCGGCGCTCGCGCGGATCGACCTCCTGGCGGTCTGGGGACAACCTGGCGAGGCCGAGATCCTGCGGCAGGCCCCGGTCCCCGAGGCCGCGCCGAGGGCGCTCCTCCACATCGACAGCTTTGAGCCGTGGTATCACCGCGATCCGTGGTCCGGGGCGCTCTCGGGCAAGCGCGTCGTCGTGCTTCATCCCTTCGCGGCGACGATCGAGCGACAATACGCCCGACGGCGGGAGGTGTGGGAGAATCGTGAAATCCTGCCGGAGTTCGACCTGCGCACGGTGCGGATGCCGCTCAGCCCCGCGCTGGCGCCGCCGCGATACGGAAGCTGGCACGAGCAGTTCGACCATCTCCTCGGCGAGATCGAATCTCGGCCCTACGACGTCGTGATCGTCGGCGCTGGCGGCATCTCCCTTCCGGTTTCGGCGCAGGCCTGCGCCTCGGGCAAGGTCGGCTTCCACATGGGTGGCCTCACCCAGATCCTGTTCGGCATCCTGGGGCGGCGCTGGGAGAAGTCGGCTGCCGTCGCCGCGCAGCGGAACGTCGCCTGGGTCAGGCCCAGCGGGGACGAGGCGCCGGCAACGGCCCGCAAGGTCGAGCAGGGATGCTACTGGTGAGCCCGGGCGCCGACGGGACCGTCCCGCGCTTGCGCCGCGTGGTCGGGCGGACTCTGGCGCGGTCCTGCGCGCGGCGTCCCGCCGTCCTACCGGACGACTTCCCCCCCACCGTCTCGTTCACCTTCGACGACTTTCCCGCTTCCGCCGTGGACGCCGCCGGGCCGATCCTCCGCGACGCCAACATGGCGGCGACGTGGTACGTGGCGAGCGGCCTGCTCGGGCAGCCGAGCGCGGTGGGGACCATCGCCTCTCCCGATCAGGTCGCCCGGCTGCACGCGGCCGGCCACGAGATCGGCGACCACACCTGCCGGCACCTCGACGCCCGCGCCGTCGCGGCGGAGGATTACGGCCGCGACATCGACGACAATCGCCGCGTCCTGGCCGACCTCCTGCCCGGGCACGCTGTGCGCTCCTTCTCCTATCCGTTCGGCGGCGTGACGGTGGGCGCCAAGCGCGCCGCCATGGCGCGGGCCGTGACCTGCCGGAGCACGATGGCGGGCATCGCCCGGGGCAGCGTCGACCTCGCGCTGCTGCCGGCCAATCCGCTCTACGAGGATGCCGCTTGGCTGGCCGCCGCCCGGGACGTGATCGGTCGGCTCGCCGCGACGGGGGGCTGGGCGATCTTCTACACCCACGACGTGACGCCGTTCCCTTCCCCTTGGGGATGCAGCCCCGCCTCGTTCGCCGCGCTGGTCGCGGCCATCGGGCGCGCCGGCCTGCGCGTCGCCACCGTCGGCGCCGTGGCCGGCGAGATCGCTCCGGCCTCCGCATGAGACAGGGCGTCTCCCGCGGACTCACCCTCCTGCGGCGGCGCCACCGCACGCTGGCGGGCATCGTCGATCAGGGCGTCGTCGGGATCGGCAACCTCGCGGTCGGGCTCCTGGTGCTGCGGGCCTCGACCAAGGAGGAGTACGGGCTCTACAGCCTCTGCTACATGACGCTGATCCTGCTGAACGGCTTCTCCAACGCCGTGTTCGCGGCCCAGCTCACCGTGTCCTACCACGAGCGTCCCCGGTACGACCGGGACGGCTTCGCCGCCTCGCTCCTGCGCGGCCAGCTGATGTTCAGCGCGTGCCTCGCGCTGGCCGGTCTCGCGGTCGCGCTCCTGCTCCCGGAGCGCGTGCTGCCGCCCGACCTGCGCGCTCTTCTCGTCGTGTCGGCCCTGGCCTGCCCGGCGGTGATGGCGCACGACTTCCTGCGAAGCTACTTCTTCCTCGTCGACCGGCCGTTCGACGCCGTGACGCTCGATCTCCTGCTCGTCGCCGGCTGGGCCGCCGGCACGCTCGGCCTCGGCGCGGGCCCGGTGCCCTCCCTTTCCCTTGCGGCCATGACCGCCTTCGGCCTGTCGGCCGGCGTGGCGGCCGGCCTCGGCCTCGCCCTGTCGCGGCTGCCGCTCCGGACCGGAGGGGGGCCGGCGCTCGGCGCGGTGGCGGTCGCCTGGGGCCAGGGGCGCTGGGCACTGGGCGGCGCCGCCGTCACGGCGCTCCAGAACCAGGGGCACGTCTACCTGCTCGGCTGGCTCGGCAGCGCCCGGGCGATCGCCGAGCTGAACGCCGCCCGGATGCTGATCATGCCGATGGGCCTCCTGATCGTCGGGGTCGGGCGGACCCTGACCCCCGCCATGGCGCGGCTGGCGGCGGAGGGGCGCGTCGCGGAGATGACCCGGACCGCCAACCGCACCCTCGCCGCCGTCGTGGCGATCGTCGCCCTTTACGCGATGGTGATGCTGCTCGCCCATGACTGGCTCATCGGCCGGGTGCTGGGCGGACGCTACGAGGGGATCGGCCCCCTGGTGGCCCTGTGGACGGTGGTCCTGCTGCTGCAGGCCGTCGACGCCAACCTCTCGGCCGTGATGCAGGTCGCCAAGCGGTTCCGTGAACTGACGATGATCAACCTGTGGACGGTCGGTCCGGTGCTGGCCGGCGTGATTCCGATGATCCTGCTCTACGGGGCCGAGGGCAACCTCGTGGCGCTGGCGGCCGGCTATGTCGGGATCACGCTGCTGCTGTGGCGCGAGGCCGGGCGGGCGGTCGCCGCGCTCGAAAGCGGTGCGGCGGCGGGCCGAACTCCGTCTCCCGAACCGAGGGGGCGGTGATGTCGGTCGCGGACAAGCCGGAGGCGCCGGCCGTCACGACGCCAAGCGTCGTCACGACGCCGACCGTCGTCACGACGGTGAGCGTCGTCATCTGCACGTTCAACCGTCCCACCCTGCTGGCCCGCGCCGTCCGGACCGCGCGGGAGCAGCGTTTGCCACCCGACGTCGCCGCCGAGATCGTGGTGGTCGACAACGCGCCGGACGGGAATGCCCAGCCCGTCGTCGCGGCGCTCTCCGGCGAGGCCGGGCTGCCGCTGCGCTACCTCGCCCACCCGGTGCCGAACATCTCCCACGCGCGCAATCGCGGCGTGGCGGGGACGGCCGGGGCGCTCGTCGTCTTCCTCGACGACGACGAGTGGTGCGCTCCGGGCTGGCTCGCCGCGCTGGTCGCGACCGCGCGGGAGACGGGGGCCGACATCGTGTTCGGCGCCGTCCTGGCCGATTTCCCCGACGGGCCGCCGGACTGGGATCCGAGCGGGCGCCCCTTCGAGCGCCGGCTCGACCGGCCCAGCGGCACCCGCATGGGCCTCCGCCACGATCAGGGCGCGAGCGGACGCTGGATCGGCACCGGCAACGCGCTCCTGCGGCGCGACACCTGCCTCGTCGGGGACGCGCCGTTCGACCCGTGGCTCGGCCGCTCGGGCGGCGAGGATCACGACCTGTTCGTCCGCCTCGACCGGGCCGGCCGGCGCATGGTCTGGTGCGGCGAGGCGGTGGTCTACGAGGTCGTCCCGGCCGAGCGGACCCGCTTCGACTACATGCTCAGGCGCAACCGGCGCGGGGGCCAGCAATGGGCGAGCGTCGCGGTGCGGCGTGCGCGGCGGCCGGCGCTCGCGGCCGTGTCGATCGCGGTGCGGGCGGGCGTCCAGCTCACGCTGGTGACCGCCGCCTGGGCGGCCTCCCGCCTGCGCGGCGCTCCCGACGCCGGATCGCGACGGCTCAAGATCGCGCAGGTCTCGGGCAAGCTCCTATGGTGGACGATGCCGCGGGGACACCGATGATGCACGGGGCGGCACAGGGGCTGACGATCCGCGTCCACGCCTCCCTGCGGGACGCCGAGGCGGATCTCGAAACGCCCGGTCTCGCGGGCTACGCCTTTGGGCGCCACGTGTGGCTGCGGGCCTGGCACGAGACGCTGGGCGTCGGCGTAGCGCCCGCCATCGTCGTGGTCGCGGACACGCAAGTGCGGTTGGTGGTCCCGCTCGGCCTCGTGCGCCGCAGGGGCCTGCGCGTGCTGGAATTCCTGGGCGGGGTCGTGTCCGACTACAATTCCCCGCTGGCCGATCCCGCCTTCGTCGAGGCCCTCGACGCCGCCTCCGTCCGGGCTCTCTGGACGCGGATCGCCGCGGCGCTGCCGCCGCACGACACCGTCCGCCTGCTGCGGATGCCGGCCTCGCTCGACCCGCCGCAGGGGGCCGCTGCGGGGCGGGTGCCCAACCCGCTGGTCCACTTGCCGGGCGCGACCGCCGCCGGGGTCGCGCGGAGCGTGACTCTTCCCGACAGCTACGCGACGCTGGTCGGATCTCTGAGAAACCAGTTTGCGGCAGATACACGCCGTCGCTGGCGCCGCCTCGCCGAGGTGGGATCGACGGATTTCGCCGTAGCGACCGACGCCACCGCGATGAGAGATCTCCTCGTCGGCCTGAAGCGGATGAAATCCCGTCGCTGGCTGGAAACCGGGGACAGGGACTGGTTCGCGGACCCTGCCTTCGCCGGGTTCTACGACGCGATGAGTCGGATGACGGTTCCGGAGGGCCGCGTCCATGGGTGCGCCCTCACAGTGGCCGGCACCATCGTGGCGGCCCATCTCGGACTGGTCTATCGCGGCCGCTTCTGTCTGCTCCTGCTGGGATGGGAATCCGGCAACTGGCAGCGTTTCAGCACCGGGCGTCTCATGATCGACGCCATGATGAAGGCCGCGATCGACGAGGATCATCAGGTCTTCGACTTCACGGTCGGCGACGAGGCCTACAAGCGGGAATGGGCCGACACCGAACTGCTTCTGTTCCGCTGCGAGAGTGCCGTGACGATGCGCGGGCGCCTCGCCCTCGCCGCGGTCTCGATGCGCGAGGACCTTCGCGCGCGCGCCAAGCGGGTGACATGGCTCCGACGGGCGATCCGGCGGCTGGCCGGCCGATCGCCTCTGCCCGGCACGGGATGAGCGATGCACCGACACCGATCCGTCACGACGAGGCATCCATGAACGCGCTCCACCACGCTTGGAGGGACGGGAGCCGGCGGCTCGCCTTGCAGGCCGTCCGCATGGGGCTGCCGCTACCCGGCCGGCCGCTCCAGGCGCTGGCAGAGCATGTCGGCCTGCGCGACTTGATCCGGCAGGAGCGGATCGACGTGGTGCTCGACGTCGGCGCCAATACCGGCCAGTTCGCGCAAGGGCTGCGGCAGGCGGGCTTTGCCGGTCGCATCCTCTCGTTCGAGCCAGTGCGCCGGGATTTCGATGCGGCCTCGCAACGGATGCGGGGCGATCCGCTCTGGACCGGGCTGCGCATCGCGCTGGGCGATGCAGACGGAACGGCTGCGATCAACGTCGTGCCGAGTCTGACCGTGATGAACTCGCTCCTGGCGCCGATCACCGCCTCGCGCCGGCTCGAAACCGAGCAGGTCGCCATCCGCCGCCTCGACCACGTGCTGCCGGACCTCCTGCCCGACCACGCCACCCGCCGCATCCTCCTGAAGATGGACACGCAGGGCTACGACCTGCGCTGCTTTACCGGCGCGCAGGGCTGCCTCAGCGCCGTGCGGGCGCTGTACTCGGAACTCTCGGTGCTGCCGATCTACGCCGGATCGCCGCACTACCTCGAATCGCTGGCCCGCTACGAAGCAGCGGGTTTCGCCCTCACCGATCTCACGGTGGTGTCGCGCCGGGCCGGCGCCATTCAGGAGATGAACTGCCTGATGCGCCGCGCACCACGATGAAGGAACCCGAGCCACATGACGCGCGTCCTCGTCCTCGGTGCCGGTGGGTTCGTCGGCCGCCACCTCGTCGCCGCGCTCGCGGCTGACTCGGACTTCGAGCCCATGGCCCTGATGCGCGGCGCTGCGAACGCTCTCCCGCCCGGCGTCCCGCTGCGCCGAGCCGACGCGACCGATTCCGAGGCGCTCAGGCAAGCGCTCGCCGGGATCGACGCCGTCGTCAACTGCATCGCCGGGACCGAGGCCGCGATGACAGCGGTGACGCGCCACCTCGTCGCGCTGACCGAATCGGGGCGCGTGCAGCGCCTCGTCCACCTCAGCAGCATGGCGGTCTACGGGCCGGTTTCCGGCACCGTCGGGGAAACGAGCCCGCTCGACGGATCCGATGGTCCCTATGCCCGCGCCAAGGTTGATTGCGAGGCGATGATTGCCGCCTCCGCCACGGTTGCCGCCCGGTCGGTCGTGCTCAGGCCGGGCTGCATCCACGGTCCCGGAAGCCCGCAATGGACGGAGCGGATCGGCCGGCTGCTGCGGCGGCATCGGATCGGCGACCTCGGCGAGAACGGCGACGGAACCTGCAACCTCACCTTCATCGACGACATGGTGCAAGCCATCCTGGCGGCTCTGCGCCGGCCGGAGGTCGGCGGTGGTATCGTCAACGTGTCGGACCCGAACCCGCGCAGCTGGAACGCTTACCTGACGGAGCTCGGCCGCGCGATCGGCGCGGTGCCGGTCGCACGCATCTCTGGGCGCCGGCTGTCCGCCGAGGTCCGGCTGCTCGCCCCGGCCCTCGTGGTGGCCGGGCGCGTGCTCGACCGGTCCCCCGTACGAGTTAAGCTGCCACCGGCGGTGACGCCGTCGATGGCGCGGCTGTGGCGGCAGGAGATCACCCTCGACCACCGCCGGGCCGATGCCGTGCTGGCATTCCGTCGCACGCCCCCGGCGCGGGCCATCGCCGCTGCCGCGGACTGGCTCCGGACGTCGGGGTGACCGGGCGGATGCCGTCCGGCCCGCTCACGCCGCGCGGGCGGGAACGAGGCTTCGTTTCAGCCGGTCGGCGAGCCGGAGCGCCAGGGCGACCACCGTGAGGGTCGGGTTGGCCTGACTGGAGGTCGGGAACACGGCCGCGCCTGCAAGGAACAGGTTGTGTACCCCGTGCACCCGGCACTCGGTGTCGACCACGCCGGCGGCCGGCGTGGCGCCCATGCGGGCGGTGCCGATATGATGGCCGCCATAGGCCCCGTCGCGCAGCATGTGGTGGGCGACGGCGGCTGGATCGTAGTCGAGCCGGCCGCGGCCCCAGCGGCGCAGCGCGCCGTCGAGCAGCGACAGGGCGACCTCCGCCGTGCGGATGTCGACGGGCGAGTGGCGCCAGTCGAGGTGGACGCGCGGAAGACCGAGCGCGTCGGTCTCCCGGCCGAGGCTCACCCGGCTGTCGGGATTGGGCACCTGCTCGCCGTGATAGTCCAGGCTGAACAGGTTGCCCGGTGGGCGAACGATCACCGACGGGTACTTCCGCGCGGCGAACGCCCGGTGCCGCACGGCGTGGAGGAAGAAGCCCGCCGTCGCCGCGGGCTCGCGGGCGACGTTGCCGAGATGGCGCAGCCAAGTTGCGGCCCCGCCGCCGCGGTTGTGCAACCGCTTGGCGTGCTCGTAGCCGATGAACGGCTTGGCGAGGTAGAGCGCCGACAGGGGGCCGCTGCCGTGGCGCGGATCAGGAATGGTGGGAAAGTGCAGGCGCAGGAGGCCGTTGGCGACCCCGTGCTCGCGCTGAGCGGCTTCGCTCAGCGTCCAGCGCCGCCGGCAATAGGCGCCGTCCTCGGCCCGCTCGTAGCCGCTCCAGACGTAGTCGCGCGGCACGTACAGCTTGACCGTCCCGATCGTGCCGGCGATGTGGCACATGTAGAACCGACCGACGAGGCCGTGCGTGTTGCCGATCCCGTCCGCCCGGTGACGGCGCGACGCCAGCAGCAGCCGCGCCGTCTCGATCCCTCCGGTGGCGACGACGACGTGGCCGGCCGCGATGGCGAAGCGCCGGCCGGCGAGGGTGGCGACCGCGACGCGGCGGACCGTGGTGCCGTCCGGGTCGGTGACGAGTTCGAGCGCATTGGCGCCGACGAGGACGCGGACGTCCGAACTCGCCGCCAGCCGGGCGCGGTAGCGGGCGCCGAAATCGGTGGGCGGCGAGAACCGCTCGATCCGGTCGGAGTCGAACCCTTCGGGCGCGAAGGAGCGGATCGTCGGGCGCATCCCGTCCGGCAGGGCGGCGGCGGCCGAGTACGTGCAGTCGCCAGCCTCGCACAGGGCGTTCGCGGCTGGATACCAGAGCGCCACCTCGTCGTAGGCGATCGGCCAGCCGTCCTGTCCGAGCCAGGGCCGCGCGGCGAAGTCGATCGGGTCGAACGGGATGCAGCGGCCGCTCCAGACGGTGGTCGTGCCGCCCATCGTCCGCTGGCGGTAGCGGTCGGTCGGGGGATGGAGATCGGGATCGGCGACGTCACCCCGGTAAAGCGCCTGCGCGGCGGCGTCCGGCTTCAAGCCGCCGCCTTCGAGGAGTAGGACGCGCAGGCCGCTCCGGAGGAATTGAAGGGCGAGCGTGATCCCGGCCGCGCCCGCGCCGACGATGCAGAGATCGCAGGGGAGTTCGGTGCCGTGGTCGATCGTGTCCGCCGAGAGGATCATGAAAACGCACCGGACAGGGGAGCGGGAAGCGCGACCAGCCTCGCCGACCGTTGGATGACGGGCCTTATGCAACATTCCGGAGGCGCGACGCGTCTCGAAAGGGTCTTGCAGGGATCAGTCTTGCAGCGGTCGGCGCCATCCATCACAGTCGCCTTCATGGTCGGGGCGGATCGCTCTCGGCGCGACGGTCGGGCGGTTGGTCTATCACGTTGTCGAGAGACCATGTCTCGACGGCATCGCGTATCGTGAACGGCTCGGGCCCGCATGATCCACGTCACCGGCTCGATCATGCCGACAGACGTCGTCGATCGACGCGCCGACGGTATCCGCAGGCGACGGTGCGCGGACCGACATGGCGCCAGCGGCATGATGAGAGGCATTCGGTGAGGCTGGCCGACGAACCGCTCGATCGACCGGACCACGGGACGCGCCGCGCGGTGCCGAAGCCGGTCCCCGATTTCTCACGGTCCGCGTTCTGCATCTTCGGCGTGACGCTCGACAACGTCGCGATGGACGAGGTGCTGCGGGTCATCCGTGAGGCCGTTCGCACGCGGCGCAAGCTTACGATCGCGACGCCCAACCTGAACTTCGTCGTGCGCGCGGCGTCCGATCCGGCGTTTCACGCCTCGATCCTGCGCAGCGATCTCAGCCTTGTCGACGGGATGCCGCTGGTCTGGGCCGGCCGGTGGTTCGGCGTGCCGGTTAAGGGCCGCGTCACCGGCGCGGACCTGTTCGAGCGCTTGCGGCGGAGCCGCGACCCGGCCGAGCGCCTCAACGTCTACCTGTTCGGCGGCCCCGACGGCGTCGCCCGCCTCGCTGCAGACAGGCTCAACGCTGAGGGCGGCGGCCTGCGATGTGTGGGCTACCGCTCGCCAGGCTACGGCAGCGTCGAGGCGATCAGCCATCCGGAGATCATTCGGGAGATCAACGCGAGCGGCGCGGATTTCCTGCTCGTGGCGCTCGGCGCCGAGAAGGGTCAGAGCTGGATCGAGCGCAACCGGGAGGCGCTGGAGGTTCCGGTCGTCAGCCATCTCGGCGCGGTGATCAACTTCACCGCCGGCACCGTGCGCCGCGCCCCGGCCCGGTTGCAGCGGGCCGGCCTCGAATGGGCGTGGCGGATCTACCGGGAGCCCGCCCTGTGGCGCCGCTACCTGTCGGACGGTTCGGCGGCCCTCGCCATGCTGGCGCGGACATCGTGGAACGCCGGGATGGCCCGCCTCCCGTCGCCACGCGGATCACGGGCGTTCCCTTCGGCCGTCGAGGTGGTCGAGGACGAGCGCGATGCGGTGATCCGCATGAAGGGAAATTGGCGCGCGCCGGGCCTCGGCCCTCTACGCGACACGCTTCAGGCACAGGCCGGCAGCGACAAGCGCTTGTCGATCGACTTCGGCGGCACCACCGGGCTCGACAGCGCCGCCGTGGCCGTGCTGATGCTCTTGCGGCAGGCCCGGCTCGACGCGGGGCGGGGATGGCACGTGACCGGCGCCTCGTCCCGGCTGTCGCGCCTCTGCCGGTCCTACGGCGCCGACGACCTGATCGGCTGAAAACCGCCCGCGTCAGACTTCCCGCCGGATCCGCCGTCACGACACGAGGTCGCGCTGCTCCAGTCTGCGAAGGGCCGTTCCGGTCGCGGGTGCGATGCGTCCGGCCCATGTCGAGAGGATTCGGGTCCTCTGCAGGACGATGCAGGCGACGGCGAGCCAGAAGCCGAGGGCCCCGCCCAGGACCAGGAAGACGATGCCGCGCGGTGGAAAAGCCCGCTGCAAGGGCGGCTCAGCAGTTGAGATGATCCGCGCAGTGCTGGTGTCGAGCTGCTCGATCTCGCCCATCTCCCGGGACCGGCTGAGGAAGGTGTTGAGCAGGTTCTTGTTGACGTCGACCTCCTGCTGCAGTTGCGCCAGTTCGGACAGCGCGCTGCTTGTGTCGGTGGCTTCGTTGGACAGCCGATCCACGATCGCCTGGGATGCCCTCTCCGCGGCCGAAGCGCGCTGGTACTCGCGCTGCGCCGCTTGCCGGATGCGCACGAGTTCGGCCTGGAGCGACCGGTCGATGCTGGCAAGCTGATCGCGCGCATCGCGGACGGCGGGATGGCGCGCCCCGAACTGGGTGAGGGCCGAGTCCAGTTGCCTTTTCGCGTCGGCCTGCTTGCTGCGCAACTGGGAGATCGTGAGCGAGGTGACCGCCTCGGGCGAGACGCCCTCGGAACCCTGGCCGCCCTCCGCCCGGGACAGGCCGTCGAGATGGGCGCGGCTCTGAACCCGCTGCTGGCGTGCCTGGGCGAGCTGCGCGTTGGCTTCCGTCAGTTGCTGCTCGCTGCTGAGCTGCGTCCGCGTCCCGACGAGCCCATGCTTCTCCCGATACGCCTGCGCCCGGGCTTGCGACTGCCGGAGGCGGTTGCGAAGCTCGTCGAGTCGGCTCGTCAGCGCGTCGTTGGCACGGCGGGCCTTGCTGGCATGGGCTGTGGTCTGCTCGTCGAGATAGGCTTGGGCGACCGCGTTGGCGAGGCGCGCCGCCGTCTCGGGAGTGGAAGCTCGGACCGAAACCTCCATGATGAAGGTCCGCTCCGGCCGCTTGACCGTGACGCGGTCGGCGAGCGCCTGGAGCGCCTTCAGGCGCCGGCTCTCCGCGGACGGCGGTTCCGCGGGAGCGGCGCCGATGAAATCCTTGAACCGATCCGCGAGCGTCGTCCCCGCGCCGGAGGCCGGATCGTCGGCGAGCCCCTGCGCCGCGACGACCCGCGACAGGACGCTGCGCGAGGTGACGATCCTCGCTTGGCTCTCGATGAAGCTGACCTCGAAGTTGTTGTCTCCGCTCGGGGGCTGACCGGCCGCCCCGGCGAGCGGTTGGATGCCGCGGCTGTCGATGAACAGCGTCGTGGTGGCTACGAAGCTCGGTGGAACGAGCAGGCTCGCGCCGTAGGTCAGGAACGCGCAGAGGCAACTTGCTACGGCGATCAGGCTCCAGCGCTGCAGGAGCCACGAGGCCACCTCGGCGTAGCCGGCAAGACGCTCCGCCGCCGCCGGAGGGCGTTTGGAGAGGAGGTTAAGAGGTCCGTCGAGCATCCTCAGGCTCCGCGCACCCAGCACGGCGCGTATGTGTCCGCCCTCAACGCCGGTCCGCCGTTCGGGTGTCGCTCAGAGAACGCCCGCCCCACGGCGGCGTCGCCTCCGCCTCGGCGGTTCGGCAGGAGGTGCGTGAGAGACACTAAGCAGGACATCCTAACGATCTGTCGGCCGACTTCGCGCAATCCGCATGCCGTCCAGCCGACGCCTCACGTCGACCAATGGTGGCGGAATCGTCCCGGTGCGGGACCAAACCCTTCCTGGGATCCGACGGTCCCGTGCCGCGATGGGCGTCGCCCGGAACTCATCGCGCCATCCTCCGGCCCACCGTCTCCTCGATGGCGCCGCCGGGGATGGCGTCGCCGACCATCGTCGGGTGCAGATGATCGAACAGGAGCTGGGTCGAGGACCTGAGTCGAGGACCTGGGTCGAGATGCGGCCCGAGGCGTCGGCCATCGCACGGCCGGGATCGAGGTAGACGGCGCCCTGCCGGTCGGCGCAGCTGCGAACCAGTTCGTTCAGCCGGCCCGGTCGAGGTCGGCCAGCAGCGAGTGGCGGAACAGCCGTGCCACGCGCGGGGCGAGCGCCGGTAGGTCTTCGGCGTAAGCGCGGTTGTGCCCGTGCGCCGTCAGCAGGTCGACGCGGCCGGTTCGCTTGACGTGGGCCCGCTGGTGGTGGGGCACGAACACCGCGACGCCCGGCCAGTTCGACTGCGGGATGCGTGGGTTGCCGGTCGCGGCCAGCACCGCGGCGGCGTAGAGGTCGAGGATCAGCGTACGCCCGGTGCGCTTGGCCGCGCGGTAGAGCGAGACGACCCGGTCGATGTTCTGGGCGGAGGCCGCGACCAGCGCCATGCCGGGCGCCTCGGTGAACAGTGCGACGAGCCGCGCCTCGATCTCATCCTCGCTCGGGAAGGTCCGGTCCGGGTCGAGCCGGCCGAGGCTGGAGCCTTCCATCAGCAGGGTGTCGATGTCGCGCGGTGGCTCGCGCAGCAGGCGCTCGAACAGCGCGCCCTTGCGACCGTGACCGCGCACGTCACTGGAGTAGAACAGGCGTTGTCCGCCTGCCTCGATCAGCAGGGTGTAGGCGTCGTAGGCCGAGTGGTCGACGAGGGTGGGCGTGACGGTGACTCGGTGACACGCATCTCGCGTACATTGGCCGGAAGTGGGCTGCGAGCGAGACGCCCCGGCGTTCTCTCCGTCGAGTGATGTACGCGTAGAAGTCTTGGACGAGATGGGCGATCGGGTCCGTCGGTGAGCATCGGCGCGCCGCGCAGGGCCAAGAATAGCCCCTCGGAGGCCACGTATAACCGACATGCAGCCAGCTTGGCAGCGCGGATATCGCCGGTGCCCAGGCTGCGGACCAGTTCGCGCCGGTTGAGTCGCTGGCGCAAGTCGTCCGGAACACCGCGCCGAAAGTGGTAGACGATCCCTCGCAGGACCACGTTGAACAGCCCGGCCCCTCCGCTCCTTCGCTGTCCCGCGGACAGGCTTTGTAGCAGCGGAATGTAGCAACCGGCTCAGTCCGCAGGGCGGCTCAGCGAGAAGCGCAACGAACTGAATGGCTTAGGAGAACGAGTGGCTGGGGGACCTGGATTCGAACCAGGACTAGCGGAGTCAGAGTCCGCGGTTCTACCGTTAAACTATCCCCCACCGGGAGCGTGTCGGCGGATGGAAGCCAGGGGCTTCGGCGTGGCCGAACGAACGCCGGGCTCCAATAGGCCGGGATCGGGGCGGCGTCAACACGCTTGCGTGGGGCAGGGGGCGCCGGCCTTCGCCAGCCTTGCATCGGCCGGCGGTTGCGTCATGACGGGCCTGCGAGGGTGGATTGCCGGTTCGGCCCGGCACGGGCGACGCGGCAGGCCCGCGGACGTGCAAGGCTCCGGTTCGGAGAGAGGCTCTAAGCGTGACGGTGTCCCTCGGCCTCGCCCTCCTCGCCGGGCTTCTGTCGGTGCTCTCGCCCTGCGTGCTGCCGCTGCTGCCGCTGGTGCTGGGGGCGGCCGCGAGCGCGCATCGGTTCGGTCCCGCCGCGCTCGCCGCGGGGCTCGCCCTGTCCTTCACCGCCATCGGCCTGTTCGTGGCCACCGTCGGCTTCGCGCTCGGGCTCGATACGGCCCTGTTCCGCACAGGGGCGGCCGTGCTGCTCGTCGGGATCGGTCTCGTCCTGCTGGTGCCGGCGGCGCAGACCCGCCTCGCCGTGGCTGCGGGCCCGATCGCCGACTGGGCAGAGCGCCGCTTCGGCGGGCGCGCCACCGCGGGCCTGACGGGCCAGTTCGGTCTCGGGCTGCTGCTCGGCGCGGTCTGGAGCCCCTGCGTCGGGCCGACATTGGGCGCCGCCTCGCTGCTGGCCGCGCAGGGGCGCGACCTCGCGGGTGTGGCCGCCACCATGGCGATGTTCGGGCTCGGCGCCGCCCTGCCGCTCCTCGTCCTCGGGGCGGTGTCGCGGGGCCTTCTCCTGCGCCTGCGCGGCGGCCTGATGCGGCTCGGCCGGGGCTTGAAGGCGGGGCTCGGAGCGCTCCTCGTCGCCACCGGCCTCGCCGTGCTGGTCGGCCTCGACAAGGCGATCGAGACGGCCCTCGTGGACGCCGCGCCCGACTGGCTGAACGCCCTGACCACCCGGTTCTGAGCCGCTCCGGCGGCGCACGCGTCAGCGCACCACCTTGCCACCGCCTTGCCCCGGCGGACCGGCCGCGCCACCTCGCGGGACCCTTTGGGACGTTGGACCCACCGGCATCGAGGCCGATCGCGGGTCGGCCGCCCGGCGACCGGCGGACGGCCCGCCGCCCGCCGTCGTTCGGGGGCCTCGACGGGGCGGGATCCGCGTCGCCGAGGGGGATCAGGGAGAGGGACCGGAGCATGGCGATCCACTTCACGGCCGACACCCATTTCGGTGACCGCCATATCCTGCGCCAGCGTGGGCACCGCTCTCCGAGCATCGAGGCCCATGACGAGGCCCTGATCGCCCGCTGGAACGCCGTCGTCGCGCCGGGCGACGAGGTCTGGCATCTCGGCGATTTCGCCGCCCATGCCGAGCCGGCCCATTGCGCGGCGGTCTTCGCCCGGCTCAACGGGGTCAAGCGGCTCGTGCGCGGCAACCACGACAGCAACCGGGTGCTGCGGCTGCCCTGGGCCGATCCGCCTGTCGAGAGCGCCCGGATCACCCTGCGGGACGGGAGCGGCGCGCCCTGCCGCCTGTTCCTCGCCCATTACGCGCACCGGGCCTGGCCGGGGCTGTGGCGGGGCACGCGCCACCTCTACGGGCATACCCACGGAACGCTGCCCGACACGACCCGCTCCTGCGATGTCGGCGTCGATGCCTGGGACGACCGCCCGGTCGGCCTGTCCGCCCTGATCGCCCGCCAGGACGCCGCCGCCCTCGTCCCCGAGGAACTCGCCCGCGACGCGCCGGACTGAGCTTGGCTTTTCAGGTCCGGTTCAAGTGCGGGGGCGCAGGGTGCGGGGCCTCGCGGGACCGGTCCCCGCGACGGCGCTCCCGCGCACCGGTGCCTCGGACCCCATGCCCGCTTCCCCGCCCTCCGCGTCCCGTGCGCGCCCGCGCTGGCGGCCGCGCGCCTTCCTGGACAGCGTGATGCCCGCCCTCGACAGCGCCTTCGGCCTCGACGGCGAGCCGGACCTCCCCGACGCGATCGCCGATCTGATCGCCCGGCTTCAGGGCGACCCTTCCGATGCCTCCGCCGAGGGATCGGCGGCCGCGCGGGAGGCGGTGCCGGCCTGAGCGGCGCGGAGTCGGTGACCCGCGACGTTCCGCAGGGTCGCCTCGACCAGGGCGGCGACCTGCCCGCGGGTCTTCGGCTGGCGGATCACGAGGCTCGCGACCACCTCCGGATGGCCGCGCCGCTGCTTGGGGGTGCGGGCATGGTTGGAGAGGCGGAGCCGCTCGGGGCCCGCGTCACGGGCGAAATAGAGGCTGTCCCCCCGATCGTTGCGGGCGACCTCGCGGAAGCCGTGCCCGGCGAGGAGGCGGCCCGCCTCGGCGAGGGCGCGGAGCGGGGGCAGGGCGCCGGACCCGTCCGGGTTCGGTCGTGACGGCCGCTTCATCCCCTGTGGCTCCTCGGCCCCCGATCCCGCCGGGCGCGAACGCGTCCGGACTTGTAACCCGGGCCCGCTGGACCGGCGAGCGGCGCGGGATTACTCCGGCCGGCACGGCCGGGCCCCGAGGCTCGGCGACGGTGCCCGACCGCCCCCTCGGCGGCGGCGCCGGCATCGCCGGAAGGATGCGGGTGCGTGACGCCGGACCAGACCCCTGACATCCTGCTCATCCGCCAGACCCGGCCCGACGTGGCCGAGCGGCTCGCCGCGCGCTTTCGCCTGCACCGGCTCGACGACGCGCCCGACCGCGACGCCGTCCTGTCCGCGATCGGCCCGCGCATCCGCGGCCTCGCAGTCGGCGCGATGTGCCCGATCGATGCCGCCCTGTTCGATCGGCTGCCGCACCTGGAGATCGTGTCGAGCTTCGGCGTCGGCTACGACACCATTGATGTCGGCGCGGCGGCCCGGCGCGGCATCGTCGTCACCCACACCCCCGACGTGCTGTCCGACGAGGTGGCCGACCTCGCCCTGGGCCTCCTCCTCGCCGCCGTGCGGCGCATCCCGCAGGGAGACCGCTACCTGCGGGCGGGGCACTGGCGGGCGGCGAGCTTCCCCCTCACGGCGAGCCTGCGGGAGCGCCGGGTCGGCATTCTCGGCCTCGGCCGGATCGGCCAGGCCATCGCGACGCGGCTGGAAGGCTTCGGCGTGGGCATCGCCTATCACGGCCGCACGCCCCGGGCCGAGGTTTCCTACGCCTACCACGACAGCCTGATCGGCCTGGCGCAGGCGGTCGACGTGCTGATCGTGGCCGCTCCCGGCGGGCCGGAGACCCGGGGGATCGTCGATGCGGCGGTCCTCGCCGCGCTCGGGCCCGAGGGCATCGTCGTCAACATCGCCCGCGGCAGCGTGATCGACGAGGCGGCGCTGATCGAGGCCCTGCGCGCCGGCACGATCCACGCGGCGGGGCTCGACGTGTTCGAGAACGAGCCGCAGGTGCCCGACGCGCTGATCGCTCTGGAGAACACCGTGCTCCTGCCGCATGTCGGCTCCGGCTCGCACCACACCCGGACCGCGATGGGGCGGCTCCTGACCGACAACCTCGTCTCGTGGTTCGAGGGGGACGGTCCGCTGACCCCGGTTCCGGAGACGCCCTGGAGCCGGGCGCGATGAGACATCCCCGCGCGCCACGGCCCCGGATCGGCGCCCTCCGGCCCGCCCTCCTCGCCCTCCTCCTGCTGGCGGGCGCCCCGGCGCTCGGCCAGGAGGCGGGGCAGACAACGGGGCAAGGATCGGAGCAAGAAGCAGGGCCGCAGGCGGTGACGCCCCCCGTTGCCCCGGGGGAGGGCGGGCCCTCGCCGCTGCCCGACAGCCTCGCCGGCGCCGTCGGCACCTGGGACCTTGCCCTGACGGGCGGGCAGCGGCGCTGCGTGCTGACGCTCTCGACCGACAGCGGTCCGAGCGGGCGGCTGGTGCGCTTCCCCGCGGGCTGCCGCCGGGCGCTGCCGCTGCTCGCCGGCATCGGCGGCTGGCTCTACACGGAGGCGGGGATCCGCCTCGTCGACGGCAATGTGCGGCCGGTCCTGGCCTTCGCCCGCAGCCGCGACGGCCAGAGCCTCGCCGCCGCCGCGGAGAACGGAGACCGCTACAGCCTCGTGCCGCTCCAGATCGCCGCGATGCGCCCGGCCACCCCGACGCCCGAGCCCGCCGAGAAGCGCCGTCACCAGCCCCATGGCGGTGTCGAAGCCGGACCCCGAGAGGCGCTTGACCGCGACGGGGGC